>OZ255706.1:0-662850 GCA_965277025.1 Methylomarinum sp. | reverse complement strand
TGGACTGACCTTTTCCACGATGGTTTCAAACAACGGCGTCATATCACCTTCAGTTACATCATCAGTCAAACTGGCGTAACCATTCAAAGCCGAGGCGTAAACAATAGGGAAATCCAGTTGTTCATCGGTTGCGCCGAGTTTGTCGAATAAATCGAATGTCTGGTCGATAACCCAGTCTGGTCGTGCGCCTGGCCGGTCAATTTTGTTGATGACGACAATCGGTTTCAAGCCCATGGCGAAAGCTTTTTGCGTGACGAAACGAGTTTGCGGCATCGGTCCGTCCACAGCGTCAACCAGCAGTAATACAGAATCGACCATCGATAAAACTCGTTCAACTTCACCACCAAAATCGGCGTGTCCTGGTGTATCAACAATATTGATATGGTAATCGTTCCAGTCAATCGCGGTATTCTTCGACAGAATGGTAATGCCGCGCTCTTTTTCCAGATCGTTTGAATCCATGATACGGTCATCGACTTTTTCATGGGCGGCGAAAGTGCCAGATTGTTTTAATAATTGGTCAACCAGGGTTGTTTTACCGTGGTCAACGTGTGCGATAATCGCAATGTTTCTCAGTTTATCTATCACGTTAAAATATATAAGTTGCTTAGTGCAAAAAGTTTAAAAAGCATTGATTACAGCGGCGTATCCATACACCGCCTGGAATCTCGAATGGATCAGTGATTCCTTAAAAAATTGTGTTAACTTTGTTCCCAGGGCAGTCCATCATATTTCCAACCAGCCCTGTTTCCCCTGTGTTTATTGTCATCCAAAGGCCCTTCAAAGCCATCGACAATATTGATTAAATGTTGATAACCTTCATTTTCCAGCGCCTCGGCAGCTGCTAACGAACGTTGGCCGCTACGGCAAAGCAGCAAGACGGGCACTGATTTATCAGGCGCCACTTTCTTGACTTGCTCAATGAAATTTTCATTGGCTTGCATTCCGGGAAATTCCTTCCAGGCTATATGAATGGCGCCTGGCGGGTGCCCTACAAACGAATGTTCAATTGCGGTTCTAACATCAACCAACACTGCATCAGGATTTTTCTGAAGCAGTTCCCAACATTGTTTGGGGTTTAAATTCTCAATCATCTTCATTCACACGTTTTTGTCCAATAAATAAAGCTTCATCCCGGTTGCCTTGCGACAAGTCGCCAATCAATGAAAATTCCTGATAAAAAACCTGCGTCAAGGACGAAAACAATGACAATAGTTCATTTCGTCGTAGCAGGTAATCGGGGTTTGATGGACCGGAAGTAGTCAGTTTATCGACTACAAAAGTCTGATAAAACAACAGACCATTGGGTTTCAGTGCTGCTGATATGGCTTGACATAACGAGCGATCAAGAAAACGACTGACGACAATGACATCAAAAGCCTGACGGGACATTGTTTCAGCCGTTATTTTAACCTGTTTTGTCTGAATTTGCAGGTTACAGGAACGAGATTTCTCCGTCAGCCGCTCCAAAGCGACACTGGATATATCCCAGGCTTCTGTTTCAAGTCCTTGCCGGGCAAGTAATAGCGCATTTCCGCCCAGACCACAGGCAAGATCAAGCGCTTTTCCATCTTTAGGCAACAAAAAGCGATTGTTCGCCAGAACTTCCGCAGCTTGTGCCGCAATATCGGTACTTTGATAAAGAATATTCCATTTATCCTGCAATGTATTCATTCTGTCATTCCAACCCGCCCGGGCAACCAGCCTTGCAGATATTCAATAAACACTCTGACTTTGGTGGATAAATATTTACGATGCGGATATACCGCATGAATCGGCATAGGGTCAATCGCGTAGTCTTCCAGTAGCGGTTGTAATTTGCCTTTTTCAATATCCCGCCCGACGATGTAACGAGGCAGCATGACGATGCCTAAACCATTGACCGCTGCAATGCGTATTGGATCGGCCATATTCGCCTGCATTCTGCCGCTGACCTTGATTTCCATTTGGCCCAAAATTCCCTTGAACAACCATTTATCTCGCGGCGCAATAGCCCAGTTCACCAGACAGCTATGTTCCTCCAGCTCTTCGGGCGTTTCTGGCGTCCCATGTTGGGCCAGATAATCAGGTGAAGCGCAAACCACCAATTGGGAACTGGCCAGTTTTCTCGCCACCAGGCTGGTGTCAGTTAATTGCCCCAGCCAAATACCGATATCAAAACCTTCTTCAATCAAATCAGTATGCCCGCCATGCAAGGTCATATCCACACCGATATGTGGATATTCTTTCATGTAATCGGTCAAAGCAGGGGCAATTTGTGTCGCTCCGATCACAGGAGGCGCACAAATTTTCAAAATACCGCGTGGCTCATGTTGTAAATGGGTTATGGCCGCTTCCATCTCATCTACATCCAGCAATACTTGTTGACAACGCTCCAGATAGGCTTCCCCAGCTTCAGTCAAACTCAGACTTCGTGTGGTGCGATTAAAAAGTCGGGTATGCAATTCTTTTTCCAGATGCATAATGTGTTTGGTCGCCATTGCCCTGGAAATCCCGAGATCACGAGCGGCAGCCGCAAAACTGCCGGCTTTGGCCACCTTAACAAATACGTTCATGCTGGTTAATTTATCCATAAAATCTACCTTTGTTTTTGATTAATTCATTATCCACACAATAGCTTCTCTTTAATAATTTTTGTCTTAAGCCTCAAAGGAATCGCTGAACAAATCGTCCCTGATTCGTCAACGACCGCAAAATGGAAATGTGATTAGCGCTGTGCCGCGAGTAATTACATCTGCGATTGCCTGATACAGGCATGCTTTGATTAAGCTGTCACCAACTTCTGATCAAACTGGGGATAAATTGTGGGGCTGATAAACAGTCGTTTTTTCCACAAGCTTTACCGTCCTGGAAGCGCATTTTTCAACATTACATAACAAACTGAATTTATTAAACTAAACAAGCTTATCCACAAGATTGTCAAAAGCTAATAATAATTATAAGTTAAAAGATTTATTTGTTATGATTAACAACCTGGAAACATCAAAAAAATCAGTTTCACTTAAGTTAAACACTGAACCAATCATCACTGGTTTATCAGCAGTTCCTTAAATGACTCTGGTTTCAGTTAGACTGTTACTGATTCTTCGAATTTGCCAGTGTAGATAAAGCAACCTGTGCTTTATCTAATTTTCTTAAGTCGTATTGCCTTTAATTACAATATAACGACAATCTCTGTTATTGCCGATAAATTCATCGGTTTTTTACTATTGGAATTGCTTACAAAAACATGAGTTCTATTTGGTCAAACTGTTTAAAAAAACTGGAAAACGAAATTCCAGGTACCGACTTCAGTACCTGGATCAGGCCACTTCAAGCCGTTGAAGAAGGAGAGGTGTTAAAATTATTGGCGCCGAACCGATTTATTATTGAACATGTCAAGCAACACTTTTTATCCAAACTGGAAGACTCCGTTTACGAGTTTTCCAATGGGACAATGTTGTTGCATTTCGAGATCGGTACTAAAAAACCCATCGTATCTTCACCGCCGTCGCAAATAAAAAAATCGATTGAAAAGACTTTTGCCCCTGTAAAGAAAATGCCCAGTTATTTGAATCGGGCTTTTACCTTTGAAAGCTTTGTAGAGGGTAAATCCAACCAATTGGCTCGCGCAGCGTCGATTCAGGTCTCTGAAAATATCGGTAAATCCTACAATCCGCTATTTATTTATGGCAGTTCGGGGTTGGGTAAAACGCATTTGATGCATGCGATTGGTAATGCCGTACTGGAAAAAAATCCGTCTGCGAATGTAGTTTATTTACATTCGGAGAAATTTGTCCGAGATATGGTCAAGGCCTTGCAGCAAAACACCATCAACACATTTAAGGAATATTATCGTAATGTCGATATTTTATTGATGGATGACATCCAGTTTTTGGCAGGTAAAGAACGCTCTCAAGAAGAATTTTTTCATACCTTTAATAATTTACTGGATAAAAAGCACCAGGTTGTCTTAACTTGCGATAGTTACCCCAAGGAAATTGATGGATTGGAAGATCGCTTGAAATCCCGCTTTGGCTGGGGGCTTCCGGTTGCTATTGAACCACCGGATCTGGAAACCCGTGCGGCTATTTTGATCAAAAAAGCGCAACAGCAGGAGGTCGAACTACCCCAGGATGTCGCTTTTTTTATCGCCAAAAGAATTCCTTCCAATGTAAGGGATCTTGAAGGAGCTTTGCGCCGGGTCATTGCCAACGCCCGTTTTACTGGTGACGAGATTACGGTTGATTTCACCAAAGAAGCATTGCACGATTTGATTTCGTTACAAGACAAACTGGTGACGATTGATAATATTCAAAAAACAGTCGCGGAGTATTTTAAAATTCGTTTAGCGGATTTATCCTCAAAATCCCGAAAACAATCGATTACCCGCCCCAGACAAATTGCCATGTCGTTGGCTCGGGAATTGACATCGCATAGTTTCCCGGAAATTGGTGATGCTTTTGGGGGGCGAGACCACACTACGGTGATGAATGCCTGTAAGCGCATCAGCAAGTTACGGGAAGGTGATATCAAGGTTGCTGAAGATTACCAGAACCTGTTGAGAATGTTGTCACATTAACCATGAGAAAGCTGGGGATAAGCTGTTCAGTGAAAACAGTGTTTATTTACACACAGCTTTATCAACAATGATTGGTCTTGGTTAATCACATTTTTTTGGTCCGACATGTTTATGTTTTTTAACAGTATTTATTGGTTTTCCACAAGATCATAAGCGACTAATAGTAATAATAAGACAATAATATGAAATTTATTATAAATAGAGAACAACTACTGCCACCCTTACAACAAATAGTAGGCGTCATCGAGAAACGTCAAACGATGCCGGTTCTATCGAATGTATTGATGCAACTTGATGACCAGCAATTGACATTGACCGGTACCGATCTTGAAATTCAATTGGTGGCTAAAATTCCGGTACAACCGGAATCAATTGGCGAGATCACAGTACCCGCCAGAAAATTTCTGGATATTTGCCGTTTATTGCCTGGTGAAGCGGATATTAAATTTCAATTAAAAGGCGATAAATTGTTGATGAACTCAGGGAGAGGACGATTCAGTTTATCGACATTACCCGCCGATAATTATCCTGAGTTTGTGGAAACAGATTATCAACATCAGTTCACCATCAGTACGGAAAAATTTAAAAAAGCACTGAATAAAACGGCTTTTTGTATGGCCAGTCAGGATGTTCGTTATTATTTGAATGGCTTGCTGGTCAATATCAGCAATTCAAAAATAAAAGTAGTCGGTTCCGATGGTCACCGCTTGTCCTTTTTTGAAGATGAATTGGAGAACCCGACTGGATATGAGGAACGAATTATTTTACCGAGAAAAGGTGTGTTGGAATTAGGCCGCTTATTGAATGACCCTGATACACAGCTGAGTATTTTTTTCTCGGAAAACAATATCAAGCTGACTTATCAAAACATGGTGTTCATCGCTAAGTTGGTTGACTCCAATTATCCTGATTTCAGTCGCGTTTTTAATCAGTCTTTCCATTCTCCGGTTTTGATTCAGACACAATTGCTAAAAGACGCGCTTACCCGGGTATCAGTGCTGGCTAATGAAAAATACAAAGGTATTACACTGGATATTTCTGAAAATCTGATGAAAATCAGTGCACACAATCCGGAACATGATGAAGCCGAAGAAGAACTGGTCATGCAATATTCTGGTGAAGTAATTTCGGTTTCTTTTAATTCGCAATATTTACTGGAAGCGGTTTCCAATCTGGATTCAGAAATGATGTCGTTAACCATAGCGGCTAACAATAGTTGTTGTTTTATTGAAGAAGTCGAAAACTCTCCTTATAAATTTATCGTCATGTCGATGCAGCTATAACAACAACGATGAGTGTACAGAAACTGGATATTTTTCGCTTGAGAAACATCCAGCAGGCTTCCATTGAACCGGTTGAAAAACTCAATCTGATTAGCGGTAAAAACGCCAGTGGAAAAAGTTCGTTGTTGGAGGCGATTTTTATTCTTGGCCGGGGACGGTCATTTCGAACGGCAAAAATCCATCAGGCGATAAGTTTCAACCAATCTGACTTTGTTGTTTCCGCGATGATTAGTGAGTCTTCTCACTCCGCCACGCGGGTTGGTATTCAGGTAGACAGAAACAAGACGCAGTGCAGAATTAACCAGGATGATTGCAGCAAGGCAGATTTGGCTTACTGTTTGCCGATTCAGATTATTCACCCTAAAAGTTATCAATTATTGGATGGTGGCCCACAGTACCGTCGAGAGTTTATTGACTGGGGCGTGTTCAATGATGATCCACATTATCTGGATTGTTGGCGAAGATTTAAAAAAGTTTTGAAACAGCGAAACAGTTTGTTGAAAGCCAGACAATTTCAACAACTGGATGTCTGGGATCGTGAATTTTCCCATTATGGAGAATTGCTGACGCAATATCGAAAGCGCTATATGCAATATTTGGAACCGGTCTTTTGCCATGTAGCCGCTTTTTTTTTGCATCAGCAACCAATAGAATTTTCATTTGTGAGTGGCTGGCCGGATGCAGTCGATTTAATCACCGCCTTGCAACAGGATAGAGAAAAAGATATACGCTATGGTTTTACTCATAGTGGTCCTCATCGTGCCGATTTTTTGTTGAAATTGAATCAATACAACGTTAAGGATTTTGTCTCGCGCGGACAACTAAAATTATTGGTGCTTTCTCTTTTGTTGGCGCAAGTTCAGCTGTTAGACCAAAAAGATCGACGAGCATGTATCTTGATTGATGATTTAACGGCTGAATTGGATACAGAAAACCGTGCAAAATTGGTAAAATACCTGATACAGCAAAATAACCAGGCTTTTATTTCCGCCAATGAATTTTTAGACTTGCCGAACTGGCATTTGCCCAATGAAACCAAAATGTTTCACGTGGAACATGGGCATGTCACAGAAAATGATGTTTCACGTGAAACATTTTAAAATCAGGACAAAGATGTCTGCGTTGATGGATTGATAAAATTCATCATTAAGCGTTTGATCTCTGCCTGCGCTGTAATCATTATGATTAGTGCAACACCAACTTTATTACTGGAAAACCCTTATGAGTACACAAAACGATCATTACGATAGCTCCAATATCACGGTGCTAAAAGGACTGGATGCCGTCAGAAAACGCCCAGGAATGTATATTGGCGACACCGACGATGGAACCGGTTTACATCATATGGTCTTTGAAGTGGTGGATAATTCCATCGATGAGGCGTTAGCGGGGTACTGTACGGGTGTTGAAGTGATTATTCATGAAAATGGTTCGGTAACAGTATCGGATGATGGTCGGGGGATTCCGGTCGATATACACGAGGAAGAGGGACGTTCGGCTGCGGAAGTGATTATGACTGTCCTGCATGCTGGTGGTAAGTTTGATGATAATGCTTACAAGGTGTCCGGAGGATTGCATGGTGTTGGAGTGTCGGTGGTCAATGCTTTGTCAGAAGAAATGATCTTGAAGATCAAAAAAGATGGCAAGTTGTATTATCAAAAATACCGTATGGGTGAGCCAGTAGAACCATTAAAAGCGATTGCCGATACAGAAGAAAGCGGAACCAGTATTACCTTTAAGCCGAGTAAGGAAACTTTTTCTGATGTGGAGTTTCATTATGAAATTCTGGCCAAACGTTTGCGTGAATTGTCATTTCTGAATTCATGGGTGCGTATTGCACTGAAGGATGAAAGAAGCGGCAAGGAAGAAGTGTTTGAGTATGAAGGAGGCATCAAAGCCTTTGTTGAACATTTGAACAAAAACAAAACACCTTTGTTTGACGAAGTGTTTCACTTTACCGCTGAGAAGGAAGGGGTGGTTGTCGAAGTCGCCATGCAATGGAATGATTCATATCAGGAAAATATTTTCTGTTACACCAACAATATTCCTCAGCGTGATGGCGGGTCGCATCTGGCAGGCTTCAGAAGCGCACTGACACGCACCATCAATCAATATATTGAAGCCAATGGTCTGGCGAAAAAAGAAAAGGTCTCGACCAGTGGCGATGATATGCGTGAAGGTTTGACGGCCGTGTTATCTGTCAAGGTTCCAGACCCCAAGTTTTCATCGCAGACCAAGGACAAACTGGTGTCATCGGAAGTCAAACCCTTGGTGGAATCGACCATGAGTGAAAAACTCAATGAGTTTTTACTGGAAAAACCGCAAACTGCCAAAACCATTGTCAATAAAATTATCGATGCGGCCAGAGCGCGGGATGCGGCGCGCAAAGCTCGAGAAATGACGCGCCGAAAAACCACCCTCGATATCGCTGGTTTACCGGGTAAACTGGCCGATTGTCAGGAAAAAGATCCGGCCTTGTCTGAATTGTTCATTGTGGAAGGGGACTCGGCCGGCGGTTCTGCCAAGCAGGGCCGGGACAGACGAACGCAGGCTATTTTGCCACTGAAAGGAAAAATCCTGAATGTGGAAAAGGCGCGTTTCGACAAGATGATTTCATCGGATGAAGTTGGCACGCTGATCACCGCATTAGGTTGTGGCATTGGCAAGGAAGAATATGATCTGAGTAAACTGCGTTATCACCGTATCATCATCATGACTGATGCCGATGTGGATGGCTCACATATCAGGACATTACTGTTAACTTTCTTTTACCGTCAATTCCCCGATTTGATCGAGAATGGATATATTTATATCGCTCAGCCTCCGCTGTATAAGATCAAAAAGGGCAAGCAGGAACACTATGTCAAAGATGATATTCAGTTAAACGAGTATTTGGTGCAGTTGGCCCTGGACAAGGCACAGTTGTTTACTGACTCTTCCACTCCACCGATTCAAGGTCAGGGTTTGGAGAAACTGGCGATGGAGTATATCGAGGTATTATCGGTCATCAAGCGATTGGCGCGTCGTTATGATGAAATGTTTATGCAGCAATTGACCTTTATGCCGCCATTGGATGAAAGTAATGTGCAGGATATTGAGATGTTGCAAGCCTGGATCAAACAATTGGAAGAGCGTTTGAATGACAACGATGACAAAGCGGTTTTCAGTCTGCAACTGGATTGGAAGGAAGCCGATGATTTTGTTATCAAAGTGGATAAGCGTAGACATGGCAACACTAAATCTTTTGTAGTCAGCAAAGCATTTTTTGACAGCATGGACTATAAAAAAATCGCTCATTACGCTGCTGATACTGTCGATATGTTTACAGAAGAGTCTTACATGCAAATGGGCGAGAGAAAACAGCCAGTGCAAAACTTTCAACAGGCTTATAACTGGATGATGCGGGAAGTGAAAAAAGGTCAACATATCCAGCGTTACAAAGGATTGGGGGAAATGAATCCGGATCAGTTATGGGAAACCACTTTGGATGCCAATAGCCGCCGTTTATTGCAAGTCACGATAGAAGATGCCTTCGCTGCTGATGAAATATTCACCACTCTGATGGGGGATGTTGTAGAGCCACGCCGCGACTTTATCGTCAAGAATGCACTGGATGTCAGTAACCTGGATGTTTAAAGACCATGCAACAATATCTGGCGTTACTTGACAAGATTCTTCAGCAAGGGATACAGAAAGGCGATCGTACCGGTAGTGGGACTTTGTCTGTTTTTGGTCATCAGATGCGTTTTGATCTGCAACAAGGTTTCCCGCTGATCACCACCAAGAAAGTCCATGTCAAATCAATTATCCATGAACTGTTATGGTTCTTGAATGGCGATACCAATATCGCCTACTTGAATGAGCATGGCGTCACCATTTGGGATGAATGGGCCGATGATGAGGGTAATCTGGGGCCGGTGTATGGACAACAGTGGCGCAGCTGGCCACTGGCTAACGGTGAAACAGTTGATCAGATTGCTGTGGTGCTGGATCAGTTGAAAAACAACCCCAACAGCCGGCGTATGATTGTTTCTGCCTGGAACGTCGCTGACTTGCCGGATGAATCCATCAGCCCCCAGCAAAATGTCGAACAAGGCAAAATGGCACTGGCGGCCTGTCATACCCTGTTCCAGTTCTACGTGGCGGATGGAAAGCTCTCCTGTCAGCTCTATCAGCGCAGCTGTGACACGTTTTTGGGTTTGCCGTTCAATATAGCCAGTTATGCATTTTTGACCCATATGCTCGCTCAACAGGCGAATTTGGATGTGGGTGAGTTTGTCTGGACCGGTGGGGATGTGCATCTATATCTGAACCATTTGCAGCAGGCGAAGGAACAATTAAAGCGCTCTCCCTTTTCTCTACCGACTCTGGAACTTAATCAGGCAAACAGTATTTTTGATTATCGCTTTGATGATTTTCGACTGCTCGATTACCAAAGCCACCCGCCCATCAAGGCGCCAATATCGGTGTAGCTAATGGAACAGTCGGCGCTTTGTTGGTTTTGTATTGCGAAAGCGCTGATTTTGTTGATGCTGATAAACGGCGCACCGATAATCAGTCGAAATGTGTTGAAGGCCTGTCTTAAATCATCGATCCCCACTTTGTTTACAAAATCTCTGTACATGACAAAAAATATTAAAAGCTAGCGTAGCTCGTTGGAATGTAATTAAATACCGCATTTTGTTTTAGCGAATATGAATAACGGGACATTACAAATCAACGAGCTGACCGTCATATTAACTGAGCACTTTCAATGGAACAAGGCAAGAATCGTTTGTTTTGTGGGTATGTTAATTGCTTTGATGGCAGTTAGCACGGTCAATCTGGCCCAGCTCGCCGTATTCTTTCCCAGTCGGGCAAAAATTTCCTCACGATATCGACGGATGCAACGATTTTTCAGTGACCATTGGCTGGATTACAATGAAGTCGCTCATTTCATCATGAAACTGTTTGGTTTCACTGATCAGGATTACTATCTGACGTTAGACAGGACGAATTGGAAGTGGGGTAAAACCAATATTAATCTGCTGGTGCTTGCCGTGGTTTATCGGGGTGCCGCCATTCCGGTGTATTGGTTGCCTTTAAACAAGCGGGGCAACTCTAATACGAAGGAACGTATAGCGCTGATGAAACGCTTTATTGCGCAGTTTGGCCGACATCACATCAAAGGTCTTTTGGCTGATCGGGAGTTTATTGGAGACGAATGGATGGGCTGGTTGTTTGAGCAAGAGATTCCCTTTTATATCCGTATTCGCAACAACGCCTGGACAACCAATGCCCAAGGCCAGCGAATACGCGTAGAGCGTTTGTTTTATGGGCTTAAGCCGGGTAGCACACGACACCTCTCAACAGCGCGCTATTTGGGAAATTGTTCAATTTATCTCAGTGGGTTACGGCTGAGTGATGGTGAGTTATTAATCATCGTCTGTCAGCATTTGAACCCTGATGCGATTAAAATTTATGGCTTGCGTTGGGAAATCGAAACGCTTTTCGGCTGTTTAAAAGGACGGGGATTCAAACTTGAGGAAACGCGTGTAGTCGGTTATTAAAGTGGACCCCATTGTCCAGACAAATTATTAGAGAATTTAAGATAGAACCCTCATAACAGTCAGGCTCAATGGCTCTGGCCCATATTTTCACCCGGCGTCTGCTTGGCAGTGCCGGCATTATATTTATCCACGATTTTAGCGCCACCTCCCGTGGCGAATTGATAAACCCTGTCTGGCGTTTCATAGCCTAACGACTGATGCGGTCGTTCGCTGTTGTAAAAGGCAAAGTAGTCCGTCAACCCCGCTGACAGTGCTTGCAGGTTACCGTATTGCTTCAAATAAACTTCTTCATATTTCACTGTGCGCCAGAGTCGTTCAACAAAGATATTGTCCAGGGCCCGTCCCCGGCCATCCATGCTGATGGTCACGCCATGCTGACTCAATACCCCGGTGAAGTCCGCGCTGGTGAACTGTGCGCCCTGGTCGGTATTAAATATCTCCGGTGTGCCATAGGTCTTGATGGCCTGCTCCAGACAATTTACGCAAAACGCGCTGTCCATGGTATTGGAAAGTTGCCATGCCAATACTTTTCGGCTGTACCAATCCATGATGGCCACCAGATAAACAAATCCTTGCGGCAGCCGGATATAGGTGATGTCGGTACTCCAAACCTGGTTGGGGCGTGTCACCTCGACGCCTCTTAACAGATAGGGATAGACTTTATGCTCAGGATGCGGCTTACTGGTGTTCGGGCCCGGCGCCATGCCGACCAGCCCCAGTATGCGCATCAGCCGCTGAACCCGTTTGCGGTTGACCTGATGGTTAAGGCCGCGTAAATACTTTGTCATACGGCGTGAGCCATAAAAAGGATGCCGGGTATATTCTTCGTCGAGCAACCGCAACAGTTGCTGATCTTCAGCAGACACCGGCTGTTGTTGGCGTTTTTTCTGTTCATGGATTACTGAGCGGGTAACGTTCAATAACTGGCATTGCCGACTTAACGCCAACTCATCTTTTTGATCCACCCAGCTTTGACGCGTGATCATAGGCTGATCCCGGACTTTTTTTTAAGCCAATCCAGTTCCATATTCAACTGCCCGATTTTGGCGTACAGACGGTCCGGATTGTCTTGCGCCTTCACCGCTTTCGGCCCGCGTTTGCCTTCAAACAGGCTTCCCGCATTGGCCAACAGTTCCTTTTTCCATTGGCTTGCCTGAGATGGATGGACTTCATTCTCTTGAGCAATCTCATTGATCGTTTTGATGTTCTTAACCGCTTCCAGCGCGATTTTGGCCTTTTGCGCCCCGCTAAAGGTTTTCCGTTTTTTTTCGCTCATTTTTTGTACCTCTTTTTTCAATAGTCATAGTTTAAACTATTGTCCGGATTACGGGGTCCACTATAGGGGGTGCTTGCAGCGCCGGTGATGGGTCTGTCCTGGGAAGACGGGGGGTTATTCGCCCTTTATTCCATGCTGGGAGATCTGCTATCCAGTTTTATCAAACGACGTCTGGCTTATCCGGAAAGCAGTTGTTTCAGAGTGGTCGATACGGTTCCTGAGTCCTTGCTGCCTGCATTTTTTCTACAACATATTTTTCCATTATCCACACTTGATGTATTAATTGTGGTGCTGTTGTTTTCCATTCTCGAAGCCCTGTTATCTCCTATACTGTACTGGTTACATATTCGTAAACGACCTTATTGAAAAGATACAGCCACCATGCAACGATTGAAAATTCTCACTTACAATATTCATAAAGGATTCAATATTGGCAACCGGGCTTTTATACTGCATCAGATCAGGGATGCGCTGCGTGAGACCGAAGCCGATATCCTCTTTCGGTAAGAGATGCAGGGAGAACATTCAGAACATCCCCATCAGTATCCCAACTGGCCGCAATGTTCACAAACCGAATTTTTGGCCGAGCAAACCTGGCCGCATGCCGTATATGGAAAAAACGCCGTGTATTCGACTGGCCATCATGGTAATGCGATTTTAAGCAAGTTCGCCTTATGTCGCTGGGAAAACATCAATGTCTCACCTTTTGTCTGGGCCAGTCGCAGTTTGCTGCATGGTGTGATTCGCCTGGCGGATACTAAAAATGAGGAATTGCATATTATCTGTATCCATTTGGGTTTGATTGGTATGGAGCGGCGAAGACAATTCAAACGGCTTTGCCAGCTAATAGAACAATGCGTGCCTGAAAAAGCGCCGTTGATCATTGCCGGAGATTTTAACGACTGGACCGGTCAGGCGGAAAAACGTTTTTACCACTATTTTGGTTTACAGGAAGCCTATCGAAGTCTGCATCTGCGACATGCTCGCACCTTTCCGGTCTTTATGCCGTTTTTAACCATGGACCGTATTTATTATCGCGGCTTTAAAGCGATACATTGTGAACGATTGAAAGACAGTCCTTGGAACCGCTTGTCTGATCATGCACCATTAATGGCTACTCTGGAATTTGACGATGTTGAAAATTGATGTTGGACAATTGGGAACATTACCCAATCTGCTCACTTTGTTTCGTGTTTGCAGTGCGCCGTTTTTATTGATGCTGGCCTGGCATGGTAAAGAACAAGCGTTTTTGTTTCTTTTGCTATTGACCTTTATCAGCGATGTACTCGATGGCATGGCAGCCCGCTTACTGCATCAGGAAAGCGAATTAGGCGCCTTACTGGATAGTTGGGGAGATGTATTGATTTACACTACCATTGTCATTGCAACATAGTGGCTCAGGCCTGAGCTGATCATTGAAGAGAAATTCTATGTCTTGATCATTGTGCTAAGTTATTTAACACCATTGATTGTGGGCTGGATAAAGTTTAAGGATCTCACCCGCTATCATACCTGGCTGGTCAAATTGGCGGTGGCCAGCATGGGCATCAGTTATTTTTTGTTGATGTGGTTTGAGTGGTTACTGTCTTTCCGCGTTTCTTGTCTGCTGTGTTTGCTGGCCGGCGCAGAAGAAATCGCCATCAGTCTGACATTGGATAAAATTCAGTCGAATGTTAAAACCCTGTGGCATGTCAGACAAAAGATCAGGCATTCCCGCTGATTATTTCGCCGGCAATATTGCAGTCGAGAAAATGACGAATGTCCCAGGGCGAGTCAAAATTTCCCAACGCCAGCAGTAATTTTGCATAAGCAGCTTCCAATGGCATATTACAGATAAATTCACCACCATGGTCTTGTAATTGCCGGCTGGATTGATACAGTATGGATTGTTTGACAATCGGGGCTAAAAACAGCGGGATTCGTTCGGTCTGGCAGCGGCGTAAAAAGTACAGCAGGGAATGGGGATCGGAAGGATCGGTGGCGCAAGCCGTACCGGAATGATAAAGATCGTGCAACACGCAATCGACTTGTTGCAAATTGAAACAGCGATAATCCAGGCCAGGGTAAGGCTTGATCAACAATATTTTTTTATCCAGTCGAGGACTTAACGTAAAAGCATGATGGTTTTCATGCCTTTTTTCATCAACGCGGAAAAATTCACCTTCCTGATAACGCATCCACGGTTTGTCTTGAACGCTGACAAAATCACAGCTCAACGGTAAACAAGAAAGCAGCCGCGTAGCCAGATGAACCTCCATGCTTTGTCCCGGGTTTTGATAAGGCACCAAAGCAGCAGCCGGTTGTTGTTGCATAATATAATCCACCGCACAGATAAAGTTATTCACGCCGTTGGCCTCAGGATGTTCCAGTGGCAGATGGCTGGAAACCAGCAACAAGGGAATCTCCAACTGATGAAAATACAAACCCAGCATCGCGGCGCTGAACGCCAGCGTATCGGTGCCATGAGTGACGATGACGCCATCGAATGCTTTAAGGTTTTCCGATTCGATAGCGATAATCAAATCTCGCCAAAAATCAGCTTGCAGGTTTTCACTGTGAATAGGCGCTAGCTGTAATGGTTTAAATTGAACATTATTCGCTTTAGAGTAATATTTTTGGAACAAATCCAATAATGTCGAAGCTGTTTTTCTGGAGGTGTTGATGGTGTCTCCATTAGTCATTGAACCGATAGTGCCGCCGGTCATTACAAGCAGTATATTTTTCATAGTATGATGGTCACTTTAAAGAATAAAAAATATCATAACTGATTCCATGAAATTATCATTGATAGTCGCGATGGCTCAAAATCGCGTGATTGGGCATAACAAACAAATGCCTTGGCATTTATCCGCCGATCTTAAAAAATTCAAACAAACCACTATGGGATCGCCCATCATCATGGGGCGTAAGACCTTCGAAGCCATCGGCAGGCCATTACCGGGCCGGAGCAATATAATTGTAAGCCGGAATGAAGATTACAGCGCGGAAGGATGCCTGGTTTTTTCAGAGCTTGACGCCGCGATAAACCACTGTCGCAGCGATCACAGGGAAGCCTTTATTATCGGCGGCGAAACTTTGTATCAACAAACCATGCAGCGAGCTGACCGGCTTTATTTAACCCAAATACATCGTGATTTTATTGGCGATACTTATTTCCCTGAAATCGATGACAGTCAGTGGTCGGTACAACAACAAACCACGATAGAGAATGACCCAAGCGTTGATTTTTCTTATAGTTTTATACTGATGGAAAAGAAACCATCCGAGGAATACCATTTTGATCATGTGGGGTGTTGAAGCAACTGAAATAGAAGTTACGCATTGACAACAGATCGAAATTTTGGGATTAAATGATTCATATTTGGCATAAAGGTGTCGATAAACGAAGCCATAACATCGTTGAATAAATTCCGCTGTACGCTATAGCAATTATTAATCACGTCTGCAAAGCTCAATTTTTGTAATTGAACAAAGCCACAAATTGCAGAAAAAATATGATTATTTATTGCTCTTTTATTGCGAACCTGGAACCGCTCAATATTACACACCTGCTTTATTGCCCGATGATATTGCTCAATCTGCCAATGCCTATCATGTTGTTCGGTAAATGCTTTCTTGTCAAAAACAGCGGTTTTTTCTTCATCAGGTAGTGAACTTATGTAACTGATGTTACGCGGTCTTGAATTGTTGCAATTCAGCAAAAGCCTGCCGAATAGCCTTGATATATAATTTAGCCTTCAAAGCAAAATGATTGGTTTGGTGTTTTATTTTGAGACACTCCAGTTTAAAGACCGCCATAATGGCCATAAAAATATGATTGTTTTGTGTTGTTGGGGTACGAGTAGGCGACTTTGCCAACCCGGCATTGGATTTCAATGATTTATGAAATTCTTCGACTTTCCAGCGTTTCTGATAGATTGCCGCAACCTTTTTACCCGTTAATGTTAAATCACTGCACACCAGATTAACGGTTGCCGTACTGCCGTCTTTGTTTGTAAAGATTCGCCGGACAATCAGGACTTCATGTGGGTAGCCTTTTAGCCAGCCGCGAACTGCTTGTTTATCCTCTAATGCAATGTCACTGACACGGGTAAATTTTCCTTGTTTCTTGTCGTCAACGTTCAACGTCACCAGGCGATTATCCTTTAAAGCCCCAATGAAATGTTTGTCTTTGTCAACAATAAACTCCAGATTCTCTTTAGCCGTAAACCAGCTATCCATCAACACATAGCGAAATTGAAGCCGATTGTTCAAACACTGTTGAATCATCGCACGCATCAGCTCATTTTTGGTCACCGTAGCCATTCGTTTAACCTGCTTTGTTTTGATATCACAAAACTGAATCGGTTTTTTGACCACTTCAAAGGCTACGGGTATCGAAACATTGCCCGTATGATACAAGGCATTCAATAGATTGATGCCTTTGACTGACCGCCCCTGGCAATGGTCATAATGCCAACAAATGACTTCATTCTCGTCTGTCCATTGCTTCTCCTGGATTGTATCGTCAAAAATCAAACACCCCGTTTCTTCTTCAATCTTCCGGACTGTTCGTTTAACCTCCAGCCAGAGGTCTTTTGATGTGTACGTCCTGGACGATAAAAAACGCGTGATACTATCATGGCTAACTTCTCCATCTAACATTGACGACAAACCCGTCGCCGTCGCATAGCTCGTATTGCTGATTAAATAGTCTGTGTACAGGTCTAATTTCTCTTTGTTCATCCTCAAATTTTATCAATTATCCGGCGTAGCGCGTAACATCAGTTATGTAATGGCGAACTTGTTCTTTCAAGGTCGTCCGAAATAATTTCACATACCCAAAATTTTTGAGCCAAACCATTAAGCCGTCTTCCGGGATTTCTAATTGCCTGACTTGAACCCATGAACCTTTTTCAACAGAGACTAATCGATTACCTTCCACTGCAAAGAATAATCCTGTCTGATGATTTCTTATCAATTTAAGATTATCCACGCAACTGTACCAGCTATCTCCTGTTACAAAACCAGGTTCCAGTCCCCAAGCTAATACTTCGGTCAGCATGTCTTGAAAATAGTCATTTTTTGTCTTTCCTTCCGCCTTATCGACCACCCGGAAATTCAGTGGTTGGTGTTTTCCTTGAATGTCTGTGTAGTACAACGTGACAAGATTGATTCCCTTGACTGCTCTATGATGTTTTCCCGACCAAAAATAACTGACATATGCCATATATTGGCTATAAGGTTTATCAAGAACACTATCGTCAACACTCAAGGTTCCGCCCTTTAAATTCAGGCTTGCGCTGGCTTCATTGTATAAATCTCGCCCAGTGTAATGCTCCCGATTTAGAAATCGATTTACGCTATCATGTGATATTGACATGACTTCTCCTAATCGTCGACAACTAGCTTGTTTCGGCTCACTTAATAAAAAACCAATATACATGGGTAATGTACAGCAGGCTGTTGAGGGGCGTGTTATTTCTCTTATCAAGATTTGCCTTGCATTGACTTTGGGATTTTTTAAACCCATAGTTTAACATTGCCTGTCAATGCGTAACTTCTATGAAAATAACAATCGATAAGGGCGATAAAAAGTAAAAAAACTGTTCGATTATGGCTTGTAAAAATGCTTGAAAAAGCGTATCTTCAGAGTATAATAAAATACTTATATAGCTCGGATCCTGGTATCTTATCAGTCTTGTATTGAAGGATAAATGGGGAAGCGCTGATTTAATCAGCGCTTCCCCTAAAACAAACCGTTGACAGGTGGATTGCCTGACGGCGAATTCACCCTGCATTTGAAAGATGTTTTTCCGTGTGGGAAACAGATGATTATCCATCAAAGCGAGTCATCAGGCTGCCAGCACCGGGTTTTTCATACAGGAGGAAGGGTGATGTCCAAGTCAAATCAATATAATCGACGCCGTTTCATGCAGCTTTCAGCAATTGGAGCTGCAGCGGCGGCTATGCCAAGGGTGGCATTTTCCTATTATACCGGGAAAGTAAAAAGTGTACCGACACCGGGGTTCAATCCCCAGGGCCAGCGCATAAAAAGATCCTATTAAAACAGCGAGTTCAGTATCATTCATGCAAAACTGTATGAGGAATCAAAATGTCCCTGAGCCTGCAAGAAGCCTTTTCAAGCCTGGAAGACCCGCGAATTGAACGCCACAAGCGTCATCAACTGCTGGATATTATCGTACTGACCATCTGCGCGGTGGTCAGTGGCGCTGAAGGCCGGGAGGCCATAGAAGCCTTCGGCAAAGAGAAACAAGACTGGCTGCGGCAATGGATAGCGTTGGAAAACGGAATCCCCTCGCACGACTGCATTGCCCGCCGGATGTCACGGTTGCCGGCCGAGGAAGTCAGCGCCTGTTTCAGTCGCTGGGTGCAAAGTGTCGCCAGACTGACCGAGGGGGAAGTGGTTGCCATTGACGGCAAAACGGCGCGCCGGTCCTTTGATCAGGAGGACAAGATGGGCGCGATCCACATGGTCAGCGCCTGGGCAAGCCAGACGGGGCTCTCCCTGGGTCAGGTCAAAACACAGGAGAAGTCCAATGAAATTACCGCCATTCCCCGACTGTTGGCCATGCTGGAAATTAAAGGCTGCATCGTGACCATTGACGCGATGGGATGCCAGGAAAAGATTGCTGGCAAGATCGTCGAGAAAGGGGCTGATTACGCCCTGGCGGTCAAGGGCAACCAGAAGTCCTTGCATGAAGCGATCGTGGATTACTTTGCCGTGGCGGTGGATGGCGGTGTTGAGGACGGTCAGGCGCTACTGGGCCACCACGAACAGGTCGATGTCGGACACGGCCGGATTGAACAGCGCCGCTACTACCTGGCTGATTGTCTGGACACCTTGCCTTCGCCCCGGCGCTGGCAAGGACTCAAGGGCATTGGCATGGTGGCGTGTGAACGCCAGATCGGCGAACGACAAACCATTGAGCGTCGCTACTACATCACCACGCTTGATAGTGTTGAAACCTTCGCCAACGCTGTGCGCTCCCACTGGGGCGTGGAGAACAGCCTGCATTGGGTATTGGATGTCACGTTTCGTGAAGACGAGTCACGAATTCGCAAGGGCGAATCACCGGGCAACTTCAATATCATCCGCCAATTGGCGCTCAATTGGCTCAAGCGCGAACCGTCGCGCCTGAGCATTAAGCGCAAGCGCTTCAAGGCAGCCCTCAGCGATGACTTCAGGACTCAAGTGATTTTTGGGTGAGTTTTTATGCGCTGGCCCTGGTTCAATCCCGATGTGGAAATAGAATTCACTACGCGCAAGGCCCATATACAAGTGCTGAAAAATGGTCCGACTACAAATGTACAAAAATATTATGCCCGTTTATTAAAAGGGCCTGAAAACACGTTGCAACATTTAAGAGGGAATTATCTTGGCCCGATTTTGAATTATCAGAAAGGGCAAAAAGTCAGAATTTATTTTAACAACCAATTGAACGAGCCTTCCATCATTCATTGGCATGGCTTGCATGTTCCACAAAAAAGTGACGGCCATCCGATGTATTCGATTGCACCGGGTGAACAATTTGTTTATGAGTATGAAGTGATGAACCGCGCCGGCACCAGCTTTTATCATTCGCACACGCATGAGCTGACCGCTGAACAGGTTTATCAAGGGTTGGCGGGAATTATCACCGTCACCGACGAGGAAGAACAAAAACTGGATCTTCCTCGTGGTGAATATGATATGCCCCTGGTGATTCAAGACCGGACTTTCAACAACCGTAATCAGTTGACTTATTTACATGGCATGCATGGAAAAATGATGGGCTTTCTGGGCGATACCATCGTCGTTAACGGTCAGCCCAATGTCGAATTCAAGGTCAAGTCGCGGGCCTACCTGTTCAGAGCCTTGAATGGTTCCAATTCCAGGATTTATAAAATGGGCTGGGATGATGGAACGCCATTGACTGCGATTGGCACCGATGCCGGTTTGTTGGAAAAACCTGAAACTCGTCCGTATATTATGTTGGCGCCGGGTGAACGGGTAGATTTATGGCTGGATTTTAGTGGTCGGCCAGTAGGTTCCAAATTAGTGTTGTACAGTCTGCCTTACAGCGGCGCCATGCCTCCCATGGTCGAAAAAATGCATAAAGGGGGGATGGGTAACATGAAGGGTATGCGTGGTGGTATGGGAATGATGAGTGGCAGTTTGGCACAAGGTGCTAAATTTCCTATAGCTACATTTCATGTTACCGAAAAAGTCAGCGACTCCCCTGCTCTACCGAAAAAACTGGTCAATTTTCAACGTTTGACCGAACGGGATGTCGATAATGCCAAAAACCCAATTCCCATCGCGATTTCCATGAAGCCGATGAGACCGATGCTCAATGGAAAATCATTTTCACTGGATAAAATTTTTGATTTTGAAAAAGTCCCGGTTGGCTCGATTAAAAAAAATCAAGATATTTCATGATCATGGCATAAAAAAAGAAGAGCACGCTGGGGATGATGATCAAAAAATGAAGATGGGTGGCATGAAAGGCATGTCTGGTGGAGGCATGGGGATGATGGGCGGAGGAATGGGAGGCGGCATGATGTTGTCAATGGCACACCCTATCCATTTGCACGGCCAGCAGTATCAGATTATTTCGCGAAAAATGGAAGGTATGCGAAAAGACGAATATGATACTGTCAAAGAAGGATTTATCGATTCCGGCTGGAAAGATACCGTTTTGGTCATGCAGGGTGAAGAAATTGAAATCATCAAACCTTTTCAGGACTTTAAAGGCCTGTTTCTCTATCATTGCCATAATCTGGAACACGAAGACTTAGGCATGATGCGCCAATTTCTGGTGAGCTAAACAGTCTTACAGGGAAGTGCTGATTTATTCACGCTTCCCTGCAGCACAAGGATGTGTCGCCAAAACCATTAAATTCAAGCCATTTATTTCGCGAGCAAAACGGAAATCTCATTTGCGGGCGCTGACAGTATGGATGATTTGATCGGCACTTCTACAGGTGTAAGGATGTATCTGTAACAAAAGGGTTTCAATGTTTTTCGCCAGTACCAAAAGATTCAGTTGTATATCGGTAAACTTTAATGCTATCCGACCAATAATCGGCGGGTAACCCCGCCTTGTTTTTAAGATGTCTTAAGAACTGGACCTTGTCGGGTAATGATTCCCAAACTGAAGGTAAAAATGTTCCTTTATAACCATCTTCAACCAGAATAAGCCCGTCGATGCCGGGACGTATCTGATTCAAGAGGTCGGCTTCGGATTCAAATGATATGGGTTCAGGTTCACTGAGAATGGAAATAAAAATATCCAGTTCCGGAATTTCGCTGCGCTCTACAGGTGGAAAGCGAGGATCTTTGTAAGCCGCTGAAAAAGCATTTTCCGCTACATCTTCAACCAATGGTAATACAGCTTCCAGCATACCAATGCAGCCCCGAAGTTGATGATGCTTTTCCAGCGTCACAAAAGTGGCTCTGGGAACCCGTAATTCAGGCGGATAATCCCGAATATCTATACTCAATGGATGTCCTGCCAGATAGCCGTTTTCTATAGACTGGCGCGCGATATCAAGCAGTATTTGTTGCTGTGGTTTCGTTAATGACATAAGCTCCGTACCCTACTACCCGGTTTTTGTCGCCAGCAGTATCGCCGGAATTTCGTAAATCAATGTTTTCTACCTTAAAGCCATGTTCTCTGGCCAGTTTTAAAAGCCCTGAAACAGGCACTCTGCCGCAGGCGGAATCAAAATCCAGTTGTTCATATTGTTTGTGCTCAATCAGTTTCGTGGTGTGACGGTCTTTTTGCTGGGCGGTAAAATAATCATGGTAATGACTTAGGTCGGAACTGATGACAATCAAAGTTTCCGGCCCTCCCCAGATAGTTTCCAGTACTGCATCAACTTGATCAGCCGTCGCATCACCAGCCACAATCGGTACCAGTTGAAAATCGTTCAAAACCATTTGCAGAAAAGGCAGTTGTACTTCCAGGCTGTGTTCCAGACTGTGTGCCTGGTCCAGTAAATGAACAAAAGGCAATTGTAATAAAAGATCGACAGCAGGCTTATCAAATTTCTTAAACCCATAGTTTAACATTGCCTGTCAATGCGTAACTTCTATATCAATAAAAAACCCCATATCTTAAGTTATAGGTTCTAACTATAAAAAATCAAGGGGGAGCGTTATGCATTCTTTAATCAGTGAAAACATTGTCGCGACAAAATACTGGCATAAATTGGATGATGGTCGTCTGCAGTGTGATTTATGTCCCAGGTTCTGCAAGCTGCATGAAGGGCAGCGTGGATTGTGCTTTATCAGGCAAAATCTACATGATGAAATTGTTATGACCAGTTATGGGCGTTCAAGTGGGTTCTGTATTGATCCGATTGAAAAAAAACCGTTAAACCATTTTTATCCAGGCAGTGCGGTATTTTCATTTGGTACAGCTGGTTGCAACTTGGCCTGCAAGTTTTGTCAGAATTGGGATATCAGTAAATCACGGGAGATGGACTCCCTGATGAGCCAGGCATCCCCCGAAACCATTGCAGAAGCGGCTGCAGAGGCAGGCTGTTTAAGTGTTGCCTATACATCCGGTAATTTTTCATGAATATGCTATTGATACAGCAATAGCTTGCCGGGAGAAAGGCATTAAATCAGTTGCTGTAACGGCGGGTTATGTGTGTCCAGAACCCCGTAGGGAGTTTTATGCCGTAATGGATGCGGCCAATGTTGATTTAAAAGCATTTAGCGAAGATTTTTATCATAAGATTACTGGATCACATCTACAACCCGTTTTAGAAACTTTGGAATATATTAAACACGAGACATCTGTCTGGTTGAGCTGACTACCTTATTGATTCCTGGCGAGAATGATTCACCAGCAGAATTGGAAGCGATGACGCAATGGGTAGTCGAAAAATTAGGCCCCGATGTCCCGATGCATTTCACTGCTTTTCACCCAGACTGGAAAATGCAGGACACCCCGCCAACTCCCGTCAGTACATTATTGATGGCGCGAGATATAGCGTTAAAAAATGGTGTCCGTTATGCCTATGTAGGCAATGTGCATCACAAGGCGGCTGAAAGCACCTATTGCCATCAATGTGGACATTTGCTGATTGGTCGGGATTGGTATGAACTGTCCGAATGGGGACTGGATGAGCAAGGCCGCTGCGAAAAATGTGGTACGGTTTGTGCTGGAAGGTTTATGGAACAGCCCGGAAACTGGGGATCCAAGCGGCAAAGAGTATTGTTGTGACAAAATATTGTCATCAATTTTTCATATTGTCTTTGCATAATGTCAGTGGTATTTACAACGAGACACATTATGAATGAAATAGAGCAGAGCGGAATTTTGTTAACATGAAATGATCCATATCGAATGCGCAAGGAGTTCTCAGCCGTGAAAAGGCTGCTTATCCATATTCAATGAAGTAAGCTGGCTTACCCCGGTTGTGTTATATAACCGAATTTTATCAGCGCTCTGATCCAGCGTGGTGCATTGCGTTTGACAGCCATTTCTTCGTAGTCGATGGTCGAATCCCGGAAATACTCGCCGCGACTAATCATGAAGTAACATGTCCGCAAAAGTTTGTGAGCCAGCGCAATGATGGCGCGTTGGTGACCTCGCCTAATCGCCAGTGATGTATATTTTGCCTGGAAAACCGATCGGGTTCGGCTGGCGGCATGGGCGCATTCGCAAAGCAGGCGACACACATATGGGTTTCCTTTTCGCGTTCGTCCTGATTTGCGTTTGCCGGCAGACTCGTTGTTGCCGGGGCATATGCCCACCCATGACGCCAGCCGATCCGCACTGCCAAAGACAGTCATATCCGTTCCGATCTCAACAAGTAGCATGGCTGCTCCAATCAAATCAACACCGGGAATAGTCTGGAGCAATTGCAAAACCGTTTTCTCCTTCTCCAGTCCGGCCAGCAGTTGTGCATCGAATCTGGCTATGCGTGCTTCCAAATCCTGAATATGCTGCATCAGTTCATTCAGTACGAAGCGATGGTGCTCGCTCAGCTCACCTTGCAGCGCCTCCAGTATATCGGCGCGCGGCGCTTTGAGACGATTGCTGGCCAGCTTCAACACATCATGCGCAGGCTGTCCTTCAATCAGCGCGTTAACCATGGCGCGCGCGGATTGCCCATGTACATCGCTGACCACCACGCCAAGCCGGATGCCGCCGTCGGTTAATACCTTGTGCAGTCTGTTCTTCTCAGCAGACAGCATCGACACCAACTTCTGTCGTTGACGTGAAATCAGGCGTAACTGCCGCATCTTTTCCGGTGGCACGAATGAACCGCGCAGCAGTCCGGCACGGGAAAGCATCGCCAGCCATTGCGCGTCGCCGATGTCCGTCTTGCGTCCCGGCACATTCTTCACATGCCGGGCATTGACGACCCTGGCGTAAATACCCACATGTTCCAAAGCTGCATATGGGCTTTTCCAGTAGATGCCGGTGCGTTCCATCACCACCTCATCCGGTGCGACAGACTGCACCCAATCGGCTAATGCACGTCGATCACGTTTGAATGCGCCAAACTGCCGATGCTCTGTCTGAATACCACCATCGGCCTGTTCAACCATGGCGCAGGCGGTAATCTGCTTTTGGTGAACATCCAACCCGATGACTCGCTTGTGTATTGCAGTGAGTTCCATTTCTTCCTCCTTTACTCTATGATTGAGCCTGGAAGGTGGCGGTTGCCTGGATGATCTGCCTGAGGGCGATGTAAATCGTCAACGGCCCTTTTAACATTCGCTCTTAAAGAAGCAATCCGGGGTTCGAGTCATCCATGGCAGGCTACGTTAGCAGTCGGGCTCTAAGGCTCCAAAGTAAAGCGCAGTCTTTAACCGCCATCTTCCACAAGGAACTCTACAACATTTCATCATGCGGGGTGGCAATTCTTGCGATGATCGTTAGATGAAGAAGAGTATTTGGGCGAAGAAGCGTATATTGACTCACAAATTTTGCTGACTTTGAATCAGAAGGATTTACAATACAGAACGATTAGACTATTGAATGAACTGGATGAATACGAACAGGCCATGGTGGCTTGATTGGACTTCGGTATAATGCAGTTATTGGTATTATCAGGAGTTGTAAAATGAACCAGCGAGATATTACTGGCGCAAAAAAGGCCAGACGTATTGCCGCCATTGTTTATGTTTTATTGATGGCATTTATTGTCGGTGGAAGCATACTGCATCAAAACAAAAAAGCTGCCAATGGACCGGAATCTGTGGATGAGTTCAGTCACAATTGATGGCTTGCCAGGATTCCCGCAATATTTTTATCCCACCTGAAATAATCACCAAGGCAATAATGAGCCCGATTAACAAATCAGGCCAGTTTGACCCTAACCAGGCAACCAATGCGCCACTGCTGATAACGCCTATATTAGCGATTACATCATTTTTGGAAAAAATATAGCTGGCGCGCAAGTGAATATCGCCATGCCTGTAAGTAGCGATAAGATACACACAAGCGATGTTAGCTAGCAATGCCAGGAAACCAATACTCATCATCATGTCAGATTCAGGCTCACTGCCATACAGCCATTTTTTTGTCACTTCAAACAGGGCGGCCAGACCCATCAGCAATTCCACCACACCACTGACTAAAGCCACGCGAGCTTTAAATGAAAGCGTTCGACCAATGGCGAAAAGACTGACGCCATAAACCAGCGCATCGGCCAGCATATCCAGTGAATCGGCAAAAAGGGCTGTCGAATCAGCAAGCAGGCTGGCAAAAATTTCAATCAGGAACATGATTAAATTAATCGCCAGTACAATGATTAAAATCTTTCGTTGCCGGGATTCATGTTGTTTCGTCATCAGTGATTGAATAATTTCCCCAACAGTCCTTTTTCATTTTCCAATGCTTCGATACGTTGCCTGGCAGCCAATCCTATTTCACTGTCACCGTCCTGGTCAATAATTCGTTGTAGAATTTTGAGACTTTGTTTGTCCAGCAGGTTAATTGCTGCTTTGCGTACAGAATCAAAATGGGCGCGCAAGGCTGCCAATTCCTGCAAGTAAGTGCTGCTGGTTGGCAGATGCCTGAGCATGACTTTTTCTGGATCACTGGTGAATAAATCTCGTTGCAGGTTACCGTATTGTTCTTGTAACAATACCCAATCACTGCGGCTTATTTTTTCATGTTCTGTTGGATCATCACAGCATCCCATAATAAACTCCTTAAAAGTGGAAGGATTTTGGCAATCGCGTCCCAGCCTTGATAAGCTAAGAGGTTTTTATCTACAAAAAACAAGCAATGCGAATATTAATTGTTGCCTTTAGTTTTTTAGCGGCGGCCTGTGTTCAGGCAACGACATTTCCGCTACCGGCCAATCCCCAGGATAGTCTGATAGGCGATCCCCCGCATAAAATTAAATATGCTATCGCCAAATACGAGGATACCCTGTTGGATATCGCCAGACAATATGATTTGGGCCAAAATCAGATTTTATTGGCCAATCCCGACGTTGATCGGTGGTTGCCAGGCGAAGGAGCCAAGGTTCGTATTCCAAATAGTTATATTTTGCCTGATGCTCCTCGGGATGGGCTGATTCTCAACCTGCCTGAATTCAGATTATATTATTTTCCAAAGCCCAGGAAAGGTGAGCAAGCGGTTGTGATTACTCATCCTATCAGTATAGGCAGACAAGACTGGGATACGCCGTTAGGCAAGACCTGGATTCAAAGCAAAAAGCGAAGTCCGGTCTGGATCCCTCCCGCTTCAATAAAGAAAGAACATGTCGAAAAAGGTGATCCTTTGCCGGATGTGGTGCCGGCGGACCCGGATAACCCGCTTGGGCTTTACGCCATGCGTCTGGCGATTCCCGGTTATTTGATACATAGTACGAATAAACCCTATGGTGTAGGAATGAGGGTGAGCCATGGTTGTATTCGGATGTATCCGGAAGATATTGAAAGACTGTTTCCGATGATAAAAGTCAAGACGCCGGTGTATATCGTCAATCAACCTATTAAGGTTGGGTGGTTAGACGATACGCTTTATATAGAAGTGCATCCGTCGTTAGATGGTCACCTGGAAGATTACCAGAGCAAACTGGATCATGCTTTGGATTTGATCGAAAAAGCCAATGACGGAGTTTTACCGGTGGTGCGTGGAGCGGCTTTGAAAAAAGCTTTACAGGAGGCCAATGGTATTCCAGTAGCCGTATTTGAGCGGCCGATTAAAACAGAAGATATAGATATTTTTGATGAGTAAAGTCTGAAAAATATAAAAAAGCCAGACAATAACAATTGCCTGGCTTAGCCACTAAAATGATTACATTTTATTTCATTTCATCATGGATTTTATAAACATTCTATCCAGTTTGCTGTTGGTTTCCTGTGCGTATTGTGCAGCACGGTTAGCAGCAGCTTCTGCTGCCGCCGCTCTGGCTGCAGCCTCGGCAGCAGATGCCTGAGCTTTAGCAGCATCGGAAGACGCCGTTGAAATCTGAGTTTTCAGGGTATCGATTTGAGACTGCAGATTATCGATATCAGATGTGCTGGCGCAACCTGTCGCCAAGCCAGCGATGATTAAAACAGATGCAAATTTTATTGTTTTCATGATGCGTTCCTCAAAAGTGTAAAAAAGATAGGTAATCGTAAACAAGGTTTATGAAATCCTGCTTAAAGATTCATACAGCCAAACCTTGTAGCTTCTGTAATTCTGCCTTGTTTTTTATTGACTTTCCAGTTTTATTTTACTTCAACGCGTGTTCCAATTTCGACCCAACGGCTGAGAATATCGATCTGTTGATTGGTTAGTGCAATACAGCCATGTGTCCAATTCATCAAACGGTGAATTTTTAAATCAGCTTTACCCAGCCCATGAATGCCAATTTGTCCCCCTAATAGCGTATTTTGAGGGGGGATTTCTCCTTTCACATGACTATCGGTTATCCGGTAATAAGTTTTATGGTCAATCAAGCCTTTATTCAAGGCGACGAAAGCGTCTTTTATCGATGGATAATCAAAACCAAAAAAACGGTAAAAAGGACTTTTATAGTTAATCCAGGCAATTCTATAATGCCAATAGGGGTGATATTATCCCCGCGTTTTAATTTTTGGCCGGCTCCGCCCTGGCCAATGGCAATATTTTTCAAGGTCTTTATAGTTTTATTGTCCTTCTTGATATTGAGCTGCAATTTTTGCGTATCGATTTGTATCCATATCTCAGCATTGACTCCTTCCATGCTGAACCTCTGTACATGACAAAAATTAACTTATGACAAATGAGTCTCATGTATTCCAGTGACAAAAGGTATGGGTTGCAAAAGAGCAATCACTTTTCTAATCATCCTTTTTGATTGAGATAAGACATTAAACAACGTTGAGCGGATACAATCTAATCCATATCGAAACAGGCTTTGCGCGAGCCGCTGATGTGTTTTGGTTTTTATTGGTAACTCGCAATCATGTTTCCATTCGCCTGCTTTATGTGACCAACAGAAAGCAATAACGGGAAGTACTAACAATTTTTTGATCCGAAGATAACCGACTACACGCGTTTCCTCAAGTTTGAATCCCCGTCCTTTTAAACAGCCAAAAAGCGTTTCGATTTCCCAACGCAAGCCATAAATTTTAATCGCATCAGGGTTCAAATGCTGACAGACGATGATTAATAACTCACCATCACTCAGCCGTAACCCACTGAGATAAATTGAACAATTTCCCAAATAGCGCGCTGTTGAGAGGTGTCGTGTGCTACCCGGCTTAAGCCCATAAAACAAACGCTCTACGCGTATTCGCTGGCCTTGGGCATTGGTTGTCCTGGCGTTGTTGCGAATACGGATATAAAAGGGAATCTCTTGCTCAAACAACCAGCCCATCCATTCGTCTCCAATAAACTCCCGATCAGCCAAAAGACCTTTGATGTGATGTCGGCCAAACTGCGCAATAAAGCGTTTCATCAGCGCTATACGTTCCTTCGTATTAGAGTTGCCCCGCTTGTTTAAAGGCAACCAATACACCGGAATGGCGGCACCCCGATAAACCACGGCAAGCACCAGCAGATTAATATTGGTTTTACCCCACTTCCAATTCGTCCTGTCTAACGTCAGATAGTAATCCTGATCAGTGAAACCAAACAGTTTCATGATGAAATGAGCGACTTCATTGTAATCCAGCCAATGGTCACTGAAAAATCGTTGCATCCGTCGATATCGTGAGGAAATTTTTGCCCGACGGGGAAAGAATACGGCGAGCTGGGCCAGATTGACCGTGCTAACTGCCATCAAAGCAATTAACATACCCACAAAACAAACGATTCTTGCCTTGTTCCATTGAAAGTGCTCAGTTAATATGACGGTCAGCTCGTTGATTTGTAATGTCCCGTTATTCATATTCGCTAAAACAAAATGCGGTATTTAATTACATTTCAACGAGCTACGCCAGCTTTTAATATTTTTTGTCATGTACAGAGTATTTTTTGTCATGTACAGAGAAAAAGAACACATAACGGCTTAATGTCATAAAACTCTACAAATTGAAACGATATTGGTGTAATTTAACGAAAGACCGAACATGACGCTAAAAAATAAAAACAAGACTCATTTTCTCATTCAGGATTGATTATGAAAACAAAAATCGTCAAAACGACTCCTTACGAAGATCAAAAACCCGGTACTTCAGGTTTACGCAAGAAGGTTACTGTGTTTCAGCAAGCTAATTATCTTGAAAACTTTGTCCAATCTATTTTTAACTCATTGGATGATTTTGCCGGAAAAAAACTGGTTATCGGTGGTGATGGGCGTTACTTCAATCGGCAAGCCATACAAACCATTATTAAAATGGCGGTCGCCAATGGTTTTGGCGAATTGATTATCGGCCAGGGAGGGCTGCTATCGACCACGGCAGCCTCGAATATCATTAGAAAATATAAGGCCTTTGGTGGCATTATTTTGTCAGCCAGTCATAACCCAGGTGGGCCTAAGGAAGATTTTGGCATTAAATACAATGTCAGTAACGGTGGGCCGGCGCCGGAAAAATTTACCGATGCCCTATATGAAAATACAAAAAAGATTACTGAATATAAAATTGCCAGTATCGATGATGTGGATTTAGACCACATCGGAACACAAGATATTGACGGAGTCGTTGTGAAAATTATCGACCCGGTCGATGATTGTGCTGAACTCATGACGGAAATTTTTGATTTTGATTTATTGAGAAACTGTATCAGCTCCGGTTATTTAACACTGTGTTTTGATGCCATGCATGCAATTACCGGTCCTTACGCCAAACGAATCCTGGTGGACATGCTGGGGGCAACGCCAGATTCAGTTATCAATGCTGAACCCAAGGAAGATTTTGGTGGTGGACACCCCGATCCCAATATGGCGCATGCCAAGGAACTGACCAAACGCATGTTTTCAGATAACGCTCCAGTTTTTGGCGCAGCATCTGATGGTGATGGTGATCGTAATATGATCATGGGCGACAATTTTTTCGTCACACCCAGTGACAGTCTGGCCATTATGGCGGCTAATGCGACATTGATTCCGGCTTATAAATGTGGTTTGAAAGGTGTGGCCCGTTCTATGCCGACCAGTCAAGCGCTAGACCGTGTGGCCAAAGCGAAAAATTTGCCTTGTTATGAAACACCGACCGGCTGGAAGTATTTTGGTAATTTGCTCGATGCTGGAAAAATCACTCTGTGTGGTGAAGAAAGTTTTGGTACAGGTTCAGACCATGTGCGGGAAAAAGATGGTCTGTGGGCTGTATTGTTTTGGCTTAATATGATCGCCCGCAAGCGTCAACCTGTCGCCGATATTGTTCAAGATCACTGGCGGGAATATGGCCGGGATATTTATTGCCGGCATGATTATGAGGCGGTGGATAGTAAAATTGCCAATGGAATTTTCGAATTTTTACGTAATCATCTCGATGAACTGCCAGGAAAAAGTTTTGGCAATTATAATGTCGCTTTTGCCGATGAATTCAGCTATACCGATCCTGTCGATCACAGTGTCAGCCATCGTCAAGGAATTCGTGTTGGTTTTACCGATGGCTCCCGAATCGTTTTTCGTTTATCTGGGACTGGAACGGTCGGCGCAACTTTGAGGATCTATCTGGAAAAATTCGAGCCTGATGCCGAAAAACAAAATCAGGATGCGCAGCTTGCCTTGGCGGAATTGATCGAAATAGCAGAACAATTGAGTGAAGTGAAAAAACGTACCGGCCGCACCGAACCGGATGTCATTACCTGATCAGTGGCCTGAGCGATGTGGATTCAGAAAACCATCAGTTTAAAAGCAAAACCCCGGGGCTTCCATCTGGTTACCCGGGAAATTTTGCAGCAAGTTCCTGAAGTAGGCTCAATTGAAGTGGGTTTGATGCAGGTGTTTATTCAACATACTTCAGCCTCATTGACTATTAACGATAATGCCGACCCGACGGTTAGAGATGACTTTGAAAGTTTTTTTAACCGGCTTGCACCTGAAAATGAACCTTATTATCTTCATATGGACGAAGGTAGTGATGATATGCCGGCACATTTGAAAAGTGAGTATGCTCGGTTGCAGTTTAACGATTCCCATTCATCAGGGACGTTTGAACATGGGTATCTGGCAAGGCATTTATTTGTGCGAACACCGTAATTATGGCGGTAACAGGCGGCTGGTTATCACTTTACATGGTGAGAAAACTCAAACTTGAATCAGGATTTGTTATGCTTAAAAAAACATTATCGTTAATCGCTTTATTAACAGAACTGTCTATGCCGGTTGCGGCGGAAAGCGAACAGAAAGAGATTACGGTGTACCGCAGTTCGACCTGTGGGTGCTGTAAAAAGTGGGTGCAGCATTTAAAAGACAATGACTTTAAAGTAACCGATATCGTTACTGATGATATGTCTATTGTCAAAGCCGAATTAGGTATTCCCAAGCCATTGGCGTCCTGTCATACCGCTGTGGTTGATGGTTATAAGATTGAAGGCCATGTTCCTGCCAGTGATATCAAAAAAATGTTGACAGGGAAGCCTGATGTTTCAGGTATTTCTGTGCCTGGCATGGTTGCTGGAACACCGGGTATGGAAATGGGGGATCGCAAAGATCCTTATCAAGTGATCAGTTATGACAAAAAGGGACAATTCAAGGTATTTAATCAGCATAATGAAAGCAAATGATTTTAGCCGGTGATATAGGCGGTACAAAAACCCTGTTGGCGCTTTACAGCCAACAGGGTGAATGTTTGGTCAAGCAACACTATTCCAGTGGTAAATTTGAGCAGTTTTCGGATTTATTGGACCATTTCCTTTCCCAGCATCATCCCACCCTTTCAGCAGTTTGTTTAGGTGTCGCAGGCCCTATTGTCAACGGGGATTGCACTGCCACCAATCTACCCTGGCGTGTGACTCAAGCTTCAATCAAGGCACAAACCGGCGCAAAACAAGTTACTTTGTTGAATGACCTGCAAGCGACCTCCTGGGGGCTGTTGAATCTGCCTGACACTGACTTTAGCATTCTTAATTCAGGTATTGAGAATCATTCCAGTCACATCTCTGTATTGGCAGCCGGAACCGGTTTGGGGGAAGCGATTATTGTCAGGCAAGATAAACAGACCATTGTTATGTCGACCGAAGGTGGACATACTGATTTTGCGGCGCTGGATGAGCAACAGTTTCAATTACGGAACTATTTACAGACTCTGTATGGACAGCATATCAGTTATGAACGGGTCGTTTCGGGCATGGGCATCGTTGATATTTATGATTTTTTGCTTCAAGGCTCGTCTTTTTCCGCTAATGAATCGACTGAACAGCGTTTTAAAGGAGAAGATAAAGCTTCGGTAATCAGCCAACAGGCGATAAAAAAGGAAGATCCTGTTTGTGTAGAAACCATGCGTATATTTTGTCGCTGTTATGGTGCTGAAGCGGGAAATCTGGCCTTGAAAACACTGAGCTATGGCGGTGTCATCTTAGCAGGCGGAATTGGGGCAAAAAATCTGCCTCTGATGATGGATGGAACATTTATGCAGGCTTTTTTGGATAAAGGCCGTTACCATGATCTGCTGAAAAATATGCCGGTAAAAATTTGTTTAAACGCAGAAGCAGCTTTATCAGGTGCTTTTTATTTTGCATTGATGCACAGTTAATGATGAAAATAGGCGTCCCTAAAGAAATTAAAAACCAGGAAATGCGTGTGGCGATGACGCCAGCGGGTGTTGAGCGGCTAATCATGAGTGGTCATCATGTTGTGGTCGAACATAATGCAGGGAATGGTTCCAGTTTCAGTGATAGGCAATATAAAGAAGCAGGCGCTGAAATAGTGTCTCAAGAACAGGCATGGGCAAGCGATTTGGTGGTTAAAGTCAAAGAGCCACAGCCATCAGAATATGATTTTTTGAATGGACAAATTCTATTTACCTATCTGCATTTATCCGGGGCAGATAAAAAACTGACTTTGCTGTTACTGGAGAAAAATGTCACCGCCCTAGCCTATGAAACATTGGAAAATGAACAGGGTCAATTACCCGCATTAGTGCCGATGAGCGCCGTTGCCGGAAATATGTCAGTATTGATGGGTAACTTTTATCTGGCAGAATTCAATCAGGGCCGAGGTGTATTGCTGGCACAGATACTCGGTGAGAAATTGGGTAAAGTGCTTGTTATCGGTGATGGTGTGGTCGGTCAACATGCGGCCCGGTGCGCCTTGGCGTTGGGTGCAGAAGTGACTGTAGCAGGGCTTGATGGCAAAAAATTCAAGCTGCTTGAACAAACAACATTAACTGGAGCGCAGTTTTTATTATCCAATCCAGAAAATATCGCTAAGGCTGTTCAGGAACAGGACCTGGTGGTAGGTGCGGTTTTGATCAGAGGAGCGAAAGCACCGAAGATTGTAACCGAACAGATGGTCAAACAGATGCAAGCTGGGTCGGTGGTTGTCGATGTCAGTATTGATCAGGGTGGTTGTATTGAAACTTCAAGGCCAACCACGCATTCGAAACCCGTTTTTATCAAGCATGGTGTAGTTCATTATTGTGTCACCAATATGCCGGGGGCTTACCCGCGGACATCCACACTGGCACTGACCCGAGTGACGATTGAATATATTCATTTATTGGCCGATAAGGGCGTTGTAGGGTTTATGGAAAAACCCTGGTTGACCAAAGCAGTCAATGTTGTCGATGGCCGGATTGCGTATAAAAAAATTGCCGAGGATCTGGACTTGATGGAATACTATCGTCCGGTATAGTACGTAGCCCGGATTCCGCAAGCTTCATCCGGGCTACTTTGCTATAGACCGATATAGCTTATTGGCATTTATATCCTGAAAAGAGTATTTTCATCGGTATGGTTAAAAATTGATTCTTCGGCGGGTATCCATAGCTGAGTGGTTTCCTGGTAACTGAAACAATCATCCTCGTGAATAGTCAGATCGAGAAAATATTTCAATGTTTTTCGTGATTCGTGCAAATATTTATTCGATAAAATTCCATAAGTTTCCGATCCAATTTCGGCCGACAAATGGAAACGCTTACTATCAGCTTCGACATCGCCGCCAGCATTGACCAGAACTCCACGCGGCACCATAAAGCAACGCAAAACTTGTTTATTTCCAGCATCCCATAGCCAGTAGCCTAATTCTTCATGAAAAGCGTCAGTTTCACCTATGCGCCATGCGGTCATGGAATAGCGCAGACCATATAACTCCTGTGGCCCGTTATTGACCGGGCCGAGGGGTTCAAAAACCACTTTTTCTCGATATTGACTTGTTTGTGCTTCACCATGCACACGAGAAACATCAATCCCTTCTTCACCTTCCCAACTACCGGTAAGTACTGCCAATGGCCCTAACTTCTTTGTCATGTCATTACTCATTGCTTTTTACTCCATATCAGACAGTTGCTAATTGACTATTTGAAGGGGCTAACCCTCGGGAAAGGTTGAACAAATAATCAGCAATTTTTTAGGCCATATTTCAAATGGAAATTATAAATAATCATCCAGGCCACTAATGCCATCGACTGACCAGTTATCTACATTAGTGAATTCCGCTTGATTCATCTCATCACCGGAGAATTTAATCCGGCAAACATATCGTGCAGTCAATGGTGATCCACTTTCCGGCATCAAATCAATATTGGCATTGATGACATATTGATGCCCGCCGATATCCCAGGCATTGAGAGGCTCAGTGGAATAAGACACTGATACATCGGAATCGACTTCACTGGATATATAAATATTGCATTGATCGAAAGCATAACCGAGCATTTGTCCGGATTGCGATTTGTCTTTTTCGGTTGGTGCATCATTTAAAAACAGGTCTGATGCGACCACATCAAGCACCAAAGGCATAATGACTTTGGCCTGAAATGCAATCAATGCGATTAAACTGACGACGAATAGAGCGAATTTGTACTTCTTTGACATAATTTTACTTTTTAAATTGAAAGATACACGCTAGGAGGCTGTCCGAGAATAGAGAACCTACTACGGAAAAGCTGATTTGAGTCAGATTTCCCTCGCAACGGCTTCTATTCTCGGACAGCCTCCTAGAACTCATTTTATTTCAAGTTCCTGTTTGTCTAAGGAAACGCTGACAAATCATCCATACTGTCAGCGTCCGCAAAGCGGACAACGATTTCTGCTTTGCTATCAAAATCAATGGTTTACCACCATCTATTTTGGCGGCGCATCCCTGCACCGCTGGAATCGTGAATAAATCAGCGATTTCCTAACCCATTTTGCTTTAATGGATAGTTTGTTGATTTTTTATGAAAAACACTGTTTATATTGATGTAGAGTGGATTCACCGCCTTGGTAATCCATCCTATAAATTTTTTGCAATTGCCTGATTATACAATAAGCAAAATGTTTTATTGAGTTTATAGACTGAATACTTTTTCACTCGTTCCCTGCGGAATCGCTGAATTAGTCCTCAGTGATTTATCTGCCCCGCAAAATGGACAACGATTCCCTACAAAAACTCAGGTTGGCTGAGATTCATTTGTTTGCCGTGTAAGCACTATACTTTTGTCAGCCAGTTCCATCAGGGTATTCATGCCATGTTTTAAAATAAGCTCAGGGTCAGTCTGTGGCAAGAATTTAGCCAGGTTGGTTAAATAAGCAAGAGCCTGTTGATCTGGCTGCTGTTCGATCAATTGCAATAACTGGAACGTCAATGCATTAATTTCAATAAAATGCACTTCATACTGAGGATCACGATAAACGAGTAAAAAAGTGCCATGCTCTGGCGCTTGTAAAGGAATGAACTGAGACGAAATTTTATGAACGGGATATTGATAGGCCAAAGGCCAAGCCAGAGGTGACAGGCTGATTGCCTGTTGGTCTATTACAGGTGCAGATTGATTCGTGCCTTGAGGTATTTCCTCTTTTGATGTGGAAAGAGCCATTTCCTCCCATTCGTAATGCGCCAGTTCCAATAAAAAAGGGAAATCATCCGGGGAGTTGCGTTTTTCTTGTAAAAAGTCGATAAATTCTTCCGGGATTTCTGAAAAATAGGGCGTTTGACAAGAATGGCGGGAAAAAAAATCCTGCGCCAGCTCAAACCACTGCTGATCATTTAACAAGCTGCGTAATACCGGAAAATTATTGCTTAAAAAACTTTCAATATTGTTGAAAAATAATTCACGATAAGTATCAATACGCTTTTTATCGACACCAACCGGCCTTGGATTGTTGAAAGGGTCACGGATATAGGCTGAAAAAGTCGCCTGTGTGGTTTGGAAGCTTTTCTCAGGCACTGCGTTTTTCATGTTGATTTAACCAGGCTTGTTGAATGTGGCGTATAGTTTCAACTTCAGCAAGTAATTCCGATAGCGGGGGCAAGTTAAAGTCACGTTCCAGTAGTGTTGGAAAAACACCATAAAGTTCATAGGCTTTAGCCAATAAACTCCAGACCGGGTCAATGACTTCAGCGCCATGGGTATCAATCAAAAAATCATCGCATTCGACATAGTGACCAGCAATGTGTGCATAAGCTATCCTTTCAGCGGGTATGGCTTTTAAAAACGCTTCGGCATCATATTGATGGTTGATGCTGTTGACATAGATATTATTGAGGTCAATTAAAATATCACAATTAGCTTCTGTAATCACTGCATTGAAAAAATCTATTTCTTCCATTTCTTTGCCAGGGGCGGCGTAATAGGAAACATTTTCTATGGCAATTTTTTGTTCCAGAATATCCTGTACACGCCGGATGCGTTCCGCCACATGAATAACGGCTTCTTCGGTAAATGGAATGGGCATCAGATCATATAAATGCCCTTCATGGCTGCAATAGCTCAAGTGTTCACTATAGAACTTGATTTGATGTTCCTGCATGAACTGTTTGATGGATTTGACAAAGGTTTCATCTAAAGGATCCTGACTGCCGATAGATAAGGATAATCCATGACAAACAAAATCAAACTGCTCCGTCATGGCACGAAACTGTTTGCCCAGTTTGCCGCCGATAGTCATCCAGTTTTCGGGAGCTACCTCATAAAATGAGACATTCTCGGGGGGATGTTGCAGGCATTCGTTTAAAAAAAACCGTCTTAAACCCAAGCCTGCATCATGAATTTTATTTAGACATGTGTCCATAAGAACACCCATATTGCAAAGAGGTGTGTCAACCCGGGACATTTCTATCCCGGATCAAACAAAAAGGAGGATTATCTCGTGTGTGTAGTTTATCTGCTGAATTTCGTAAATAAAATACAACACACGCCATTTGAAAAATCATTCACCTGCAGCGGTTTTTTCATCCACTGTTATTTCATTTGCCCCTTTTTTGTTTCCCATACCTTTCATGCCATCCATGCCGCCCATATTACCCATACCTTTCATTTTTTTCATCATGGCGCCACAGGACATTTCGCCGCTTTTCATTTTTTCCATCATGGAGCCACAGGACATTTCACCACTTTTCATTTTTTCCATCATCGCGCCGCATGACATTTCACCATTTTTCATCTTCATGCCTGACATGTCCATGCCACCCATGCCACCGGATGAATCACCACCCATGCCGCAAGAACCTTCCTTGCCTTTCATCATGGCGCCACAGCTATTTTCCATACCTTTTTTCATTTTGCCATTTTCCATCATGGCGCCACATTTACCTTCACCACAAGCAGCTTCCTTAGTTTTAGGTTGATATTTTTTAACGGTATAATTTTTTGGCAAATTCAATGCAGAAGACTCACCGCCTGTTTTAGCCAAGTTTCCGGCGCACTTTCCTTCTCCACATTTGGCTTCACCACATTTACCCTCACCACAAGAGCCTTCAACTTTTTTCTTCATATTCGCGCCACATTTCATCTCTGCGGCATTATCAGACTGGGCGACTTGCATATAGCCTTCAGACAGCTCATTCATGGCGAACGGGTTGGTTTCGGCATGAATTGCTGGAACCGCTAAACTGGCGACAGCTGTACTGACCGCTGTGACTAAAGGTTTTTTAACTGATTTTTTCATGATAATCCTCTGATTATTGAGATGGTTGATCTTGATTGTTCTGTTCGTTTGAATCGTCGGTTTGGTCAGGGGCCGGGGTTGTTGATGCCGGTTTTATTTTCAATAACCAGCCGCCTTGTCCCAAACATTCTTTATCACGCGCTTTGAGACTAATGCGAGCATATTGATCTTCAAGCTCGGCCGGGAGGTTGCCAGTGGCGATAAAGAATGCATTTTTATCGACAATTTCCAATTTGATTGGATATCCTCTGGTTTCTGCTTTAATAGTCGTTGGGTCGGCATTATGTGAAACATGAAAAGAGATTTTCGAACCTGGCTCGACTTCAGACAAGTATTCAGGTTCGAAGGTTCTGAATTTAGGTTTCTTACAGGCATCATCATCTGATTTTGTACTATAAGCCAGTGTCAGGCTTGAAAATAGTAACAGAGAGACAATGCTTATTAGTTGTTTGCTTATTGTCATTGTTATTTACCCTCATTTAAACATGTAGCATATCAGACTTTACTGATTTTCCTCCGATATTTCAACTAACCGGTCAATCGTCATCTTCATCGGCTATTTGCGAACGAAATTCCACCGATAATAGTAATTGCGCACCGGTTACGACTATTTCTTTCCCTGCCAGACGATCATCGTTGACAAGATAGCCTTGAGGAATGGGTATAACTTGTTCGATAGTGAGGTGTTGAAAATGTTCCTGATCAACCTTGATATAAACAAAAGCCTGGCCCAGATGCCATATCACTGAATTTTTGGGAATTAACAGACCGCTATGAGAATCATTCGCCAAGGGCAGGTAAACCGAGAAATGCTGACCCGGGTGTAATTGCTGTGTCGACGTTTTATATAAAAGATAGGTGGTTTGATTAACAGGGTCAAACAAATCGATGTTATCCAGCAATTGCACAGAAACAGCTTGCTCATTTTGATTGAAGCTCAACTGAAGGCTGTCGATAGTCGTTACGATGTCATTATTGGGTTTGGTGATAGCCAAAATTTTGTCTTTGCCCGACAAAAGTTCGTTTACCCAGCCTTGTGGTTGGCAAAAAATATCGGCCAGCCTGTTCCAGCGTAAATGGCTCTCAGCCAACAATGAAGTATATTTGATTTGGCTTTGTTGCAACAAAGCCTGGTTAGCCAGCCATTGACGATGCTGTTGTTCCAGTTTTCGAGATGAAGCTGCCTTGTTTTTAACCATTTGTTCCAGCCGCTTCAATGCTTTTTGGCTGAGATTGAATTGCTGGCGTGCTTCATGCAGTTTTGTTTTATTAATCAGGCAGTCACGACGAAAATTCAATAACGGTGTTAAATCCAGTACCTTGCCATAAGTGGTTTGATAAACTGGCTGAGTGACAGGCCGAACTGTCGTCGTTTCAAGCCCCATTTTTTCTTGCATGACGCTGTCCAGTTCAATGACCGAAATTACAGTTTCTTCATCTTCTGCATCTGTCGTTTCCGCAATGGCGTATTGAAAAAATGGCAGAATAAAAAGAAGTACTAGAGCTTGAAATTTAAATGACATAGATGGGGTTTATTGTTGAAGAATTCGCATGGGCGGTAGCGTCACGACCTTTCTGACCGCCATAAAACCAGTCAATGCAATCAATAAACTGACAGCAATCAGGGTGATGACAGAAGATAGCAGATGAAAATCCAGATGCAAAACAAAATGATAGAGGGCGAACAAAATCGCTTCGGACAATATGATCGCCGAAACCGTTGAAAACAGGCCCAATAACAAAAATTCATAAAATTGTGCCCGTCGTATCAATGAACGGCTGGCGCCCAATGTCTTGAACAGTGCGCCTTCGTAGATACGATCATCCAGGGAGGCATAAATGGCCGCTAACAAAACGGTAAATCCGGCCAGTAAGGCAAGAACCAGCAACAAATTGATCGCTGCGGTCAGTTGTTGCAGAATTTTCTTGAATTGGGCCAGTAACTGATCGACTTCAAGAATAGTCGTTGCGGGAAATTGTTTGACTAAGGTATTTAAAAAAGATTTTTGCTCAGGCGCAAGGTAAAAACTGGTGATAAAAGTATAGGCATATTTATTTAACGAGCCTGGTGAAAAAATGAAATAGAAATTTGGTTTCATGGTATCCCAGCGCACTTTTCTGAGACTGGTGACAACGGCTTCATGCTGCTGACTGCCAATAGTGAAAGTCAACCTGTCACCGAGTGTTAATTTAAGGCTTTTGGCCAGTTTGGATTCCACTGAAACTTGATTGGGGGTGCTTGAGTCATTCCACCATTGTCCAGCGATAATATGGTTGTCTTCAGGAATGTCATTATTCCAGGTCAGGCTCAAATCACGATGAGTGGCTCGTTCACCCTGAGAATCTTTGGAAACGATTTGTTTGACCGGAACAGCATTGATTTTGATCAGGCGGGCGCGAACCACGGGATAAAAAGCACTGGTTTGAATCTGTTGTTGTTTGAATAATTGTTCCAGCATCGCTTTTTGGTGTGGAAAAATATTCAAGGCAAAATGGTTGGGGGCATGCTCGGGCAGTTGTTTTTTCCAGTCATCCAAAAGATCTGTCCTGACGGTCAGGCTGATCAACATGGCGACCAGGGTCAGACTGAAGGCCAGAATTTGTGGAACCGGCTTTTGTCCTGGATGGCTCAGGTGACGCAGCGCAATTTTTACTGGCAACGAACAAAAAGGAAGTAAACGTCGGCTGGCCGATAACAACCCTTTCAGGCATAAGCTCAGTATCATCAAAAATAACAGACTGCCACCCAGCAAGGTGATGGTCATTTTCGTGTCATGGGTATAAAAAGCACTCAATCCAGCCACCAAAACCAGGGCCAGCCCATAGACCAGCCAGGCTTTGGCGGGCAATGGCGCCAGGTCTCTTGTCGTAATACACGTAAAGGGGGGACGTGTTTTAGACGCAGTAAAGGCGGCAGAGCAAAACCAAACAAAATAGCCAGGCCGATCAAAACGCCAAACAACAGGGCCGTTATGCCGGGCTGGGCAACCTGGCTGGGGAATAAATCACGCAATAACCAGAATAAGGTTTCCTGGCCCAGCCACCCCAGTAAAATGCCAAACAGGCTGCAAACCAGGCCTAAAATAAAAAACTGCAGAACAAAAATTGTCAGCACTTGCTGTTGTTTCAAACCCAAACAACGCAAAATGGCGCTGGTATTAAAATGTCGCTGACTGTATCTGCGGCTGCTCATGGCGATAGCGACGCCGGCAATCAACACCACAACGATACTGGACAAGCCCAGATAACGTTGCGCTCGTTCCAATGCGGCGCCGAGTTGCGGCCGGTCCTGATGAATATCCATGATGCGCTGGGAAGCATTGAGGTGCGGTTTGACCTGTCTGCTGAAGGCCAGCAAGGCATCAGTTGGGCCCTTGAATTGATAAAAATAATGCACATGGCTGCCAGGCTGTACAGATCGCCGCGTTTATCAGGTTCATAACTGAGTATCTGGCTGATGATCAGTTTTTTTTCACCCACTTGCAGGCGATCGCCGGGTTTGAGTTTCAAGGCGGACAATACCCGTCTTTCCACCCAGGCATGGCCTGGTTTCGGGCCATGGAGACGGGTCGACTCCTGATATTTTTCGTCGATAGTCTTTAATACACCGCGTAATGGATAGGCGGAACTTACCGCTTTGATACCGGCCAGCAGAATTTCATTGTTTTCCATTAAAACGGTCGAAAACTCGGCCGTTCGCGCCGTTGCCAGGCCTATTTCAGCAGCCTGTTTCAGCCATTGCTCTGTAATTGGCTCCGGGCTGGTGATAACCAGGTCAGCAGCCAGAAAGGTCGCAGCTTCCAGTGACATGGTACGGTTCAAACGGTCAGAAAAGAGGCTGATGGCGGTAGTGCTGGCAATGGCGATCAACAAGGCCAGAATCAGTAAAGTCAGTTCGCCTGTACGGACATCACGCCATAAAAATTTTCTCGCCAACAGGATGAAATTCATAATAATCGACCGGCTGAAATTTCGATACGACGCTGGCAACGTTTGGCCAATGAGGTGTCGTGGGTTACCAGCACCAAGGTTGTGTTGTGTTCCTGATTCAGTTCAAACAATAAATCGATAATTTGCTGACCGGTGCGGCTGTCCAGATTACCGGTCGGTTCATCGGCGAACAATATCACTGGGCGGGTGATGAAAGCCCTGGCCAAAGCAACACGTTGTTGCTCACCACCGGATAATTGCCGTGGCGTGTGAGTCAGACGTTCACTCAAGCCGACATGTTGCAAAATGATCCGGGCTTTTTCTTCAGCATGTGGGTCCTCGATCAGTTCCAACGGCAGCATGACGTTTTCCAGAGCGGTCAGTCCTGGCAGCAATTGAAACGACTGAAACACAAAGCCGATCAGTTCGCGGCGAACCTCGGCCCGTTCGTCTTCATCCATAGTGGTCAAGTTTTCGCCGGCAATCAGAATATCACCCGAACTGGCTGTATCCAGCCCGGCCAACAAACTCAGCAATGTCGATTTGCCAGAACCTGAAGCGCCGAGGATAGCCACACTGGCGCCACGATCAATAGTCAGGTTGATCGAGGTTAAAATAGTCAACGGCCCATCACGGGTTTCTACTATTTTGCTAATATTAATAGTTTTAATGATCGGAGTATGTGACGAAATGGTCGGCATAAGAACCTTAGGCGTAATGGTGTTATTGATGATATTGTCGGTGACTGTTCAAGCAAAATCAATCGTTGTGTTAGGCGACAGCATCAGTGCCGGCTACGGAATGGAGACAGGTCAGGGTTGGGTTGCATTGTTGCAAAATCACCTCAAGAAAATAAATCCCGAGGTTAAAGTCTATAACGAAAGTATCAGTGGCGAAACCACAGATGGAGGATTGGCCAGAGTAATTGAGGTACTGACCCTAAGGCAGCCTGATGTAGTGATCATTGAACTGGGCGCTAATGATGGTTTGCGCGGTTTGTCACCCGTTATCATGAAGCAGAATTTAGCCCAGATTATTCAATTATGTCAGGCGGCTGGAGCGAAAGTGTTACTGCTGACGATGCGTATTCCACCTAACGATCATCGCAAGAATTGCCACCCCGCATGATGAAATGTTGTAGAGTTCCTTGTGGAAGATGGCGGTTAAAGACTGCGCTTTACTTTGGAGCCTTAGAGCCCGACTGCTAACGTAGCCTGCCATGGATGACTCGAACCCCGGATTGCTTCTTTAAGAGCGAATGTTAAAAGGGCCGTTGACGATTTACATCGCCCTCAGGCAGATCATCCAGGCAACCGCCACCTTCCAGGCTCAATCATAGAGTAAAGGAGGAAAAAATGGAACTCACTGCAATACACAAGCGAGTCATCGGGTTGGATGTTCACCAAAAGCGATTACCGCCTGCGCCATGGTTGAACAGGCCGAGGGTGGTATTCAGACAGAGCATCGGCAGTTTGGCGCATTCAAACGTGATCGACGTGCATTAGCCGATTGGGTGCAGTCTGTCGCACCGGATGAGGTGGTGATGGAAAGCACCGGCATCTACTGGAAAAGCCCATATGCAGCTTTGGAACATGTGGGTATTTACGCCAGGGTCGTCAATGCCCGGCATGTGAAGAATGTGCCGGGACGCAAGACGGACATCGGCGACGCGCAATGGCTGGCGATGCTTTCCCGTGCCGGACTGCTGCGCGGTTCATTCGTGCCACCGGAAAAGATGCGGCAGTTACGCCTGATTTCACGTCAACGACAGAAGTTGGTGTCGATGCTGTCTGCTGAGAAGAACAGACTGCACAAGGTATTAACCGACGGCGGCATCCGGCTTGGCGTGGTGGTCAGCGATGTACATGGGCAATCCGCGCGCGCCATGGTTAACGCGCTGATTGAAGGACAGCCTGCGCATGATGTGTTGAAGCTGGCCAGCAATCGTCTCAAAGCGCCGCGCGCCGATATACTGGAGGCGCTGCAAGGTGAGCTGAGCGAGCACCATCGCTTCGTACTGAATGAACTGATGCAGCATATTCAGGATTTGGAAGCACGCATAGCCAGATTCGATGCACAACTGCTGGCCGGACTGGAGAAGGAGAAAACGGTTTTGCAATTGCTCCAGACTATTCCCGGTGTTGATTTGATTGGAGCAGCCATGCTACTTGTTGAGATCGGAACGGATATGACTGTCTTTGGCAGTGCGGATCGGCTGGCGTCATGGGTGGGCATATGCCCCGGCAACAACGAGTCTGCCGGCAAACGCAAATCAGGACGAACGCGAAAAGGAAACCCATATGTGTGTCGCCTGCTTTGCGAATGCGCCCATGCCGCCAGCCGAACCCGATCGGTTTTCCAGGCAAAATATACATCACTGGCGATTAGGCGAGGTCACCAACGCGCCATCATTGCGCTGGCTCACAAACTTTTGCGGACATGTTACTTCATGATTAGTCGCGGCGAGTATTTCCGGGATTCGACCATCGACTACGAAGAAATGGCTGTCAAACGCAATGCACCACGCTGGATCAGAGCGCTGATAAAATTCGGTTATATAACACAACCGGGGTAAGCCAGCTTACTTCATTGAATATGGATAAGCAGCCTTTTCACGGCTGAGAACTCCTTGCGCATTCGATATGGATCATTTCATGTTAAAATTGATTCTTCGGCGGGTATCCATAGCTGAGTGGTTTCCTGGTAACTGAAACAATCATCCTCGTGAATAGTCAGATCGAGAAAATATTTCAATGTTTTTCGTGATTCGTGCAAATATTTATTCGATAAAATTCCATAAGTTTCCGATCCAATTTCGGCCGACAAATGGAAACGCTTACTATCAGCTTCGACATCGCCGCCAGCATTGACCAGAACTCCACGCGGCACCATAAAGCAACGCAAAACTTGTTTATTTCCAGCATCCCATAGCCAGTAGCCTAATTCTTCATGAAAAGCGTCAGTTTCACCTATGCGCCATGCGGTCATGGAATAGCGCAGACCATATAACTCCTGTGGCCCGTTATTGACCGGGCCGAGGGGTTCAAAAACCACTTTTTCTCGATATTGACTTGTTTGTGCTTCACCATGCACACGAGAAACATCAATCCCTTCTTCACCTTCCCAACTACCGGTAAGTACTGCCAATGGCCCTAACTTCTTTGTCATGTCATTACTCATTGCTTTTTACTCCATATCAGACAGTTGCTAATTGACTATTTGAAGGGGCTAACCCTCGGGAAAGGTTGAACAAATAATCAGCAATTTTTTAGGCCATATTTCAAATGGAAATTATAAATAATCATCCAGGCCACTAATGCCATCGACTGACCAGTTATCTACATTAGTGAATTCCGCTTGATTCATCTCATCACCGGAGAATTTAATCCGGCAAACATATCGTGCAGTCAATGGTGATCCACTTTCCGGCATCAAATCAATATTGGCATTGATGACATATTGATGCCCGCCGATATCCCAGGCATTGAGAGGCTCAGTGGAATAAGACACTGATACATCGGAATCGACTTCACTGGATATATAAATATTGCATTGATCGAAAGCATAACCGAGCATTTGTCCGGATTGCGATTTGTCTTTTTCGGTTGGTGCATCATTTAAAAACAGGTCTGATGCGACCACATCAAGCACCAAAGGCATAATGACTTTGGCCTGAAATGCAATCAATGCGATTAAACTGACGACGAATAGAGCGAATTTGTACTTCTTTGACATAATTTTACTTTTTAAATTGAAAGATACACGCTAGGAGGCTGTCCGAGAATAGAGAACCTACTACGGAAAAGCTGATTTGAGTCAGATTTCCCTCGCAACGGCTTCTATTCTCGGACAGCCTCCTAGAACTCATTTTATTTCAAGTTCCTGTTTGTCTAAGGAAACGCTGACAAATCATCCATACTGTCAGCGTCCGCAAAGCGGACAACGATTTCTGCTTTGCTATCAAAATCAATGGTTTACCACCATCTATTTTGGCGGCGCATCCCTGCACCGCTGGAATCGTGAATAAATCAGCGATTTCCTAACCCATTTTGCTTTAATGGATAGTTTGTTGATTTTTTATGAAAAACACTGTTTATATTGATGTAGAGTGGATTCACCGCCTTGGTAATCCATCCTATAAATTTTTTGCAATTGCCTGATTATACAATAAGCAAAATGTTTTATTGAGTTTATAGACTGAATACTTTTTCACTCGTTCCCTGCGGAATCGCTGAATTAGTCCTCAGTGATTTATCTGCCCCGCAAAATGGACAACGATTCCCTACAAAAACTCAGGTTGGCTGAGATTCATTTGTTTGCCGTGTAAGCACTATACTTTTGTCAGCCAGTTCCATCAGGGTATTCATGCCATGTTTTAAAATAAGCTCAGGGTCAGTCTGTGGCAAGAATTTAGCCAGGTTGGTTAAATAAGCAAGAGCCTGTTGATCTGGCTGCTGTTCGATCAATTGCAATAACTGGAACGTCAATGCATTAATTTCAATAAAATGCACTTCATACTGAGGATCACGATAAACGAGTAAAAAAGTGCCATGCTCTGGCGCTTGTAAAGGAATGAACTGAGACGAAATTTTATGAACGGGATATTGATAGGCCAAAGGCCAAGCCAGAGGTGACAGGCTGATTGCCTGTTGGTCTATTACAGGTGCAGATTGATTCGTGCCTTGAGGTATTTCCTCTTTTGATGTGGAAAGAGCCATTTCCTCCCATTCGTAATGCGCCAGTTCCAATAAAAAAGGGAAATCATCCGGGGAGTTGCGTTTTTCTTGTAAAAAGTCGATAAATTCTTCCGGGATTTCTGAAAAATAGGGCGTTTGACAAGAATGGCGGGAAAAAAAATCCTGCGCCAGCTCAAACCACTGCTGATCATTTAACAAGCTGCGTAATACCGGAAAATTATTGCTTAAAAAACTTTCAATATTGTTGAAAAATAATTCACGATAAGTATCAATACGCTTTTTATCGACACCAACCGGCCTTGGATTGTTGAAAGGGTCACGGATATAGGCTGAAAAAGTCGCCTGTGTGGTTTGGAAGCTTTTCTCAGGCACTGCGTTTTTCATGTTGATTTAACCAGGCTTGTTGAATGTGGCGTATAGTTTCAACTTCAGCAAGTAATTCCGATAGCGGGGGCAAGTTAAAGTCACGTTCCAGTAGTGTTGGAAAAACACCATAAAGTTCATAGGCTTTAGCCAATAAACTCCAGACCGGGTCAATGACTTCAGCGCCATGGGTATCAATCAAAAAATCATCGCATTCGACATAGTGACCAGCAATGTGTGCATAAGCTATCCTTTCAGCGGGTATGGCTTTTAAAAACGCTTCGGCATCATATTGATGGTTGATGCTGTTGACATAGATATTATTGAGGTCAATTAAAATATCACAATTAGCTTCTGTAATCACTGCATTGAAAAAATCTATTTCTTCCATTTCTTTGCCAGGGGCGGCGTAATAGGAAACATTTTCTATGGCAATTTTTTGTTCCAGAATATCCTGTACACGCCGGATGCGTTCCGCCACATGAATAACGGCTTCTTCGGTAAATGGAATGGGCATCAGATCATATAAATGCCCTTCATGGCTGCAATAGCTCAAGTGTTCACTATAGAACTTGATTTGATGTTCCTGCATGAACTGTTTGATGGATTTGACAAAGGTTTCATCTAAAGGATCCTGACTGCCGATAGATAAGGATAATCCATGACAAACAAAATCAAACTGCTCCGTCATGGCACGAAACTGTTTGCCCAGTTTGCCGCCGATAGTCATCCAGTTTTCGGGAGCTACCTCATAAAATGAGACATTCTCGGGGGGATGTTGCAGGCATTCGTTTAAAAAAAACCGTCTTAAACCCAAGCCTGCATCATGAATTTTATTTAGACATGTGTCCATAAGAACACCCATATTGCAAAGAGGTGTGTCAACCCGGGACATTTCTATCCCGGATCAAACAAAAAGGAGGATTATCTCGTGTGTGTAGTTTATCTGCTGAATTTCGTAAATAAAATACAACACACGCCATTTGAAAAATCATTCACCTGCAGCGGTTTTTTCATCCACTGTTATTTCATTTGCCCCTTTTTTGTTTCCCATACCTTTCATGCCATCCATGCCGCCCATATTACCCATACCTTTCATTTTTTTCATCATGGCGCCACAGGACATTTCGCCGCTTTTCATTTTTTCCATCATGGAGCCACAGGACATTTCACCACTTTTCATTTTTTCCATCATCGCGCCGCATGACATTTCACCATTTTTCATCTTCATGCCTGACATGTCCATGCCACCCATGCCACCGGATGAATCACCACCCATGCCGCAAGAACCTTCCTTGCCTTTCATCATGGCGCCACAGCTATTTTCCATACCTTTTTTCATTTTGCCATTTTCCATCATGGCGCCACATTTACCTTCACCACAAGCAGCTTCCTTAGTTTTAGGTTGATATTTTTTAACGGTATAATTTTTTGGCAAATTCAATGCAGAAGACTCACCGCCTGTTTTAGCCAAGTTTCCGGCGCACTTTCCTTCTCCACATTTGGCTTCACCACATTTACCCTCACCACAAGAGCCTTCAACTTTTTTCTTCATATTCGCGCCACATTTCATCTCTGCGGCATTATCAGACTGGGCGACTTGCATATAGCCTTCAGACAGCTCATTCATGGCGAACGGGTTGGTTTCGGCATGAATTGCTGGAACCGCTAAACTGGCGACAGCTGTACTGACCGCTGTGACTAAAGGTTTTTTAACTGATTTTTTCATGATAATCCTCTGATTATTGAGATGGTTGATCTTGATTGTTCTGTTCGTTTGAATCGTCGGTTTGGTCAGGGGCCGGGGTTGTTGATGCCGGTTTTATTTTCAATAACCAGCCGCCTTGTCCCAAACATTCTTTATCACGCGCTTTGAGACTAATGCGAGCATATTGATCTTCAAGCTCGGCCGGGAGGTTGCCAGTGGCGATAAAGAATGCATTTTTATCGACAATTTCCAATTTGATTGGATATCCTCTGGTTTCTGCTTTAATAGTCGTTGGGTCGGCATTATGTGAAACATGAAAAGAGATTTTCGAACCTGGCTCGACTTCAGACAAGTATTCAGGTTCGAAGGTTCTGAATTTAGGTTTCTTACAGGCATCATCATCTGATTTTGTACTATAAGCCAGTGTCAGGCTTGAAAATAGTAACAGAGAGACAATGCTTATTAGTTGTTTGCTTATTGTCATTGTTATTTACCCTCATTTAAACATGTAGCATATCAGACTTTACTGATTTTCCTCCGATATTTCAACTAACCGGTCAATCGTCATCTTCATCGGCTATTTGCGAACGAAATTCCACCGATAATAGTAATTGCGCACCGGTTACGACTATTTCTTTCCCTGCCAGACGATCATCGTTGACAAGATAGCCTTGAGGAATGGGTATAACTTGTTCGATAGTGAGGTGTTGAAAATGTTCCTGATCAACCTTGATATAAACAAAAGCCTGGCCCAGATGCCATATCACTGAATTTTTGGGAATTAACAGACCGCTATGAGAATCATTCGCCAAGGGCAGGTAAACCGAGAAATGCTGACCCGGGTGTAATTGCTGTGTCGACGTTTTATATAAAAGATAGGTGGTTTGATTAACAGGGTCAAACAAATCGATGTTATCCAGCAATTGCACAGAAACAGCTTGCTCATTTTGATTGAAGCTCAACTGAAGGCTGTCGATAGTCGTTACGATGTCATTATTGGGTTTGGTGATAGCCAAAATTTTGTCTTTGCCCGACAAAAGTTCGTTTACCCAGCCTTGTGGTTGGCAAAAAATATCGGCCAGCCTGTTCCAGCGTAAATGGCTCTCAGCCAACAATGAAGTATATTTGATTTGGCTTTGTTGCAACAAAGCCTGGTTAGCCAGCCATTGACGATGCTGTTGTTCCAGTTTTCGAGATGAAGCTGCCTTGTTTTTAACCATTTGTTCCAGCCGCTTCAATGCTTTTTGGCTGAGATTGAATTGCTGGCGTGCTTCATGCAGTTTTGTTTTATTAATCAGGCAGTCACGACGAAAATTCAATAACGGTGTTAAATCCAGTACCTTGCCATAAGTGGTTTGATAAACTGGCTGAGTGACAGGCCGAACTGTCGTCGTTTCAAGCCCCATTTTTTCTTGCATGACGCTGTCCAGTTCAATGACCGAAATTACAGTTTCTTCATCTTCTGCATCTGTCGTTTCCGCAATGGCGTATTGAAAAAATGGCAGAATAAAAAGAAGTACTAGAGCTTGAAATTTAAATGACATAGATGGGGTTTATTGTTGAAGAATTCGCATGGGCGGTAGCGTCACGACCTTTCTGACCGCCATAAAACCAGTCAATGCAATCAATAAACTGACAGCAATCAGGGTGATGACAGAAGATAGCAGATGAAAATCCAGATGCAAAACAAAATGATAGAGGGCGAACAAAATCGCTTCGGACAATATGATCGCCGAAACCGTTGAAAACAGGCCCAATAACAAAAATTCATAAAATTGTGCCCGTCGTATCAATGAACGGCTGGCGCCCAATGTCTTGAACAGTGCGCCTTCGTAGATACGATCATCCAGGGAGGCATAAATGGCCGCTAACAAAACGGTAAATCCGGCCAGTAAGGCAAGAACCAGCAACAAATTGATCGCTGCGGTCAGTTGTTGCAGAATTTTCTTGAATTGGGCCAGTAACTGATCGACTTCAAGAATAGTCGTTGCGGGAAATTGTTTGACTAAGGTATTTAAAAAAGATTTTTGCTCAGGCGCAAGGTAAAAACTGGTGATAAAAGTATAGGCATATTTATTTAACGAGCCTGGTGAAAAAATGAAATAGAAATTTGGTTTCATGGTATCCCAGCGCACTTTTCTGAGACTGGTGACAACGGCTTCATGCTGCTGACTGCCAATAGTGAAAGTCAACCTGTCACCGAGTGTTAATTTAAGGCTTTTGGCCAGTTTGGATTCCACTGAAACTTGATTGGGGGTGCTTGAGTCATTCCACCATTGTCCAGCGATAATATGGTTGTCTTCAGGAATGTCATTATTCCAGGTCAGGCTCAAATCACGATGAGTGGCTCGTTCACCCTGAGAATCTTTGGAAACGATTTGTTTGACCGGAACAGCATTGATTTTGATCAGGCGGGCGCGAACCACGGGATAAAAAGCACTGGTTTGAATCTGTTGTTGTTTGAATAATTGTTCCAGCATCGCTTTTTGGTGTGGAAAAATATTCAAGGCAAAATGGTTGGGGGCATGCTCGGGCAGTTGTTTTTTCCAGTCATCCAAAAGATCTGTCCTGACGGTCAGGCTGATCAACATGGCGACCAGGGTCAGACTGAAGGCCAGAATTTGTGGAACCGGCTTTTGTCCTGGATGGCTCAGGTGACGCAGCGCAATTTTTACTGGCAACGAACAAAAAGGAAGTAAACGTCGGCTGGCCGATAACAACCCTTTCAGGCATAAGCTCAGTATCATCAAAAATAACAGACTGCCACCCAGCAAGGTGATGGTCATTTTCGTGTCATGGGTATAAAAAGCACTCAATCCAGCCACCAAAACCAGGGCCAGCCCATAGACCAGCCAGGCTTTGGCGGGCAATGGCGCCAGGTCTCTTGTCGTAATACACGTAAAGGGGGGACGTGTTTTAGACGCAGTAAAGGCGGCAGAGCAAAACCAAACAAAATAGCCAGGCCGATCAAAACGCCAAACAACAGGGCCGTTATGCCGGGCTGGGCAACCTGGCTGGGGAATAAATCACGCAATAACCAGAATAAGGTTTCCTGGCCCAGCCACCCCAGTAAAATGCCAAACAGGCTGCAAACCAGGCCTAAAATAAAAAACTGCAGAACAAAAATTGTCAGCACTTGCTGTTGTTTCAAACCCAAACAACGCAAAATGGCGCTGGTATTAAAATGTCGCTGACTGTATCTGCGGCTGCTCATGGCGATAGCGACGCCGGCAATCAACACCACAACGATACTGGACAAGCCCAGATAACGTTGCGCTCGTTCCAATGCGGCGCCGAGTTGCGGCCGGTCCTGATGAATATCCATGATGCGCTGGGAAGCATTGAGGTGCGGTTTGACCTGTCTGCTGAAGGCCAGCAAGGCATCAGTTGGGCCCTTGAATTGATAAAAATAATGCACATGGCTGCCAGGCTGTACAGATCGCCGCGTTTATCAGGTTCATAACTGAGTATCTGGCTGATGATCAGTTTTTTTTCACCCACTTGCAGGCGATCGCCGGGTTTGAGTTTCAAGGCGGACAATACCCGTCTTTCCACCCAGGCATGGCCTGGTTTCGGGCCATGGAGACGGGTCGACTCCTGATATTTTTCGTCGATAGTCTTTAATACACCGCGTAATGGATAGGCGGAACTTACCGCTTTGATACCGGCCAGCAGAATTTCATTGTTTTCCATTAAAACGGTCGAAAACTCGGCCGTTCGCGCCGTTGCCAGGCCTATTTCAGCAGCCTGTTTCAGCCATTGCTCTGTAATTGGCTCCGGGCTGGTGATAACCAGGTCAGCAGCCAGAAAGGTCGCAGCTTCCAGTGACATGGTACGGTTCAAACGGTCAGAAAAGAGGCTGATGGCGGTAGTGCTGGCAATGGCGATCAACAAGGCCAGAATCAGTAAAGTCAGTTCGCCTGTACGGACATCACGCCATAAAAATTTTCTCGCCAACAGGATGAAATTCATAATAATCGACCGGCTGAAATTTCGATACGACGCTGGCAACGTTTGGCCAATGAGGTGTCGTGGGTTACCAGCACCAAGGTTGTGTTGTGTTCCTGATTCAGTTCAAACAATAAATCGATAATTTGCTGACCGGTGCGGCTGTCCAGATTACCGGTCGGTTCATCGGCGAACAATATCACTGGGCGGGTGATGAAAGCCCTGGCCAAAGCAACACGTTGTTGCTCACCACCGGATAATTGCCGTGGCGTGTGAGTCAGACGTTCACTCAAGCCGACATGTTGCAAAATGATCCGGGCTTTTTCTTCAGCATGTGGGTCCTCGATCAGTTCCAACGGCAGCATGACGTTTTCCAGAGCGGTCAGTCCTGGCAGCAATTGAAACGACTGAAACACAAAGCCGATCAGTTCGCGGCGAACCTCGGCCCGTTCGTCTTCATCCATAGTGGTCAAGTTTTCGCCGGCAATCAGAATATCACCCGAACTGGCTGTATCCAGCCCGGCCAACAAACTCAGCAATGTCGATTTGCCAGAACCTGAAGCGCCGAGGATAGCCACACTGGCGCCACGATCAATAGTCAGGTTGATCGAGGTTAAAATAGTCAACGGCCCATCACGGGTTTCTACTATTTTGCTAATATTAATAGTTTTAATGATCGGAGTATGTGACGAAATGGTCGGCATAAGAACCTTAGGCGTAATGGTGTTATTGATGATATTGTCGGTGACTGTTCAAGCAAAATCAATCGTTGTGTTAGGCGACAGCATCAGTGCCGGCTACGGAATGGAGACAGGTCAGGGTTGGGTTGCATTGTTGCAAAATCACCTCAAGAAAATAAATCCCGAGGTTAAAGTCTATAACGAAAGTATCAGTGGCGAAACCACAGATGGAGGATTGGCCAGAGTAATTGAGGTACTGACCCTAAGGCAGCCTGATGTAGTGATCATTGAACTGGGCGCTAATGATGGTTTGCGCGGTTTGTCACCCGTTATCATGAAGCAGAATTTAGCCCAGATTATTCAATTATGTCAGGCGGCTGGAGCGAAAGTGTTACTGCTGACGATGCGTATTCCACCTAACGATCATCGCAAGAATTGCCACCCCGCATGATGAAATGTTGTAGAGTTCCTTGTGGAAGATGGCGGTTAAAGACTGCGCTTTACTTTGGAGCCTTAGAGCCCGACTGCTAACGTAGCCTGCCATGGATGACTCGAACCCCGGATTGCTTCTTTAAGAGCGAATGTTAAAAGGGCCGTTGACGATTTACATCGCCCTCAGGCAGATCATCCAGGCAACCGCCACCTTCCAGGCTCAATCATAGAGTAAAGGAGGAAAAAATGGAACTCACTGCAATACACAAGCGAGTCATCGGGTTGGATGTTCACCAAAAGCGATTACCGCCTGCGCCATGGTTGAACAGGCCGATGGTGGTATTCAGACAGAGCATCGGCAGTTTGGCGCATTCAAACGTGATCGACGTGCATTAGCCGATTGGGTGCAGTCTGTCGCACCGGATGAGGTGGTGATGGAAAGCACCGGCATCTACTGGAAAAGCCCATATGCAGCTTTGGAACATGTGGGTATTTACGCCAGGGTCGTCAATGCCCGGCATGTGAAGAATGTGCCGGGACGCAAGACGGACATCGGCGACGCGCAATGGCTGGCGATGCTTTCCCGTGCCGGACTGCTGCGCGGTTCATTCGTGCCACCGGAAAAGATGCGGCAGTTACGCCTGATTTCACGTCAACGACAGAAGTTGGTGTCGATGCTGTCTGCTGAGAAGAACAGACTGCACAAGGTATTAACCGACGGCGGCATCCGGCTTGGCGTGGTGGTCGGCGATGTACATGGGCAATCCGCGCGCGCCATGGTTAACGCGCTGATTGAAGGACAGCCTGCGCATGATGTGTTGAAGCTGGCCAGCAATCGTCTCAAAGCGCCGCGCGCCGATATACTGGAGGCGCTGCAAGGTGAGCTGAGCGAGCACCATCGCTTCGTACTGAATGAACTGATGCAGCATATTCAGGATTTGGAAGCACGCATAGCCAGATTCGATGCACAACTGCTGGCCGGACTGGAGAAGGAGAAAACGGTTTTGCAATTGCTCCAGACTATTCCCGGTGTTGATTTGATTGGAGCAGCCATGCTACTTGTTGAGATCGGAACGGATATGACTGTCTTTGGCAGTGCGGATCGGCTGGCGTCATGGGTGGGCATATGCCCCGGCAACAACGAGTCTGCCGGCAAACGCAAATCAGGACGAACGCGAAAAGGAAACCCATATGTGTGTCGCCTGCTTTGCGAATGCGCCCATGCCGCCAGCCGAACCCGATCGGTTTTCCAGGCAAAATATACATCACTGGCGATTAGGCGAGGTCACCAACGCGCCATCATTGCGCTGGCTCACAAACTTTTGCGGACATGTTACTTCATGATTAGTCGCGGCGAGTATTTCCGGGATTCGACCATCGACTACGAAGAAATGGCTGTCAAACGCAATGCACCACGCTGGATCAGAGCGCTGATAAAATTCGGTTATATAACACAACCGGGGTAAGCCAGCTTACTTCATTGAATATGGATAAGCAGCCTTTTCACGGCTGAGAACTCCTTGCGCATTCGATATGGATCATTTCATGTTAAAGACAGGCTGGTCAACAAGTGCAGATTGTTTGCGCCATAGCCGGTTTCTTCCTGCAATTCACGATTAGCGGCGGCGAGACTGTTTTCACCGGCATCCAGTTTGCCTTTGGGCAGGCCTAATTCATAACGATGAAGTCCTGCAGCGTACTCTTTGATGAGCAAAACGGTGTCGTTATCCAGCAGGGGCACTATCAATACAGCACCATGACCTTTACCGCGAATCAGGCGTTCATATTCCCGTTGTTCGCCATTGGAAAATTCCAGCGACAATGCTTCAACTTGAAAAAGTTTACTGCTGGCGACGGTTTTGCGCTGCAGTATTTTGGGTTTTTCCGCCATGTGTACTCTGTATTTTTAAATGAAGTTACGTACAATGTTCCAGCATAACCATTCACCAGATTAAATGGAATAGTCGTGACTGAAAAAAACTGGACAGCTGATCAGGCCGAGCAACATTATGCCGTGCCATTTTGGGGAGAAGGATACTTTTTTATCAATCAGAAAGGGCATGTTTGCGTCAAGCCTAAGCAAGATGATGCCGCTTTTATTGATTTATATGATCTGGCCAAGGCGCTGAAAAAACGGTCTCTGTCATTACCGGTATTGGTGCGCTTTCCGGAAATATTGCGTGATCGAATTTATCGTTTGCAGGAGGCCTTCCGGCAAAGTTGCCAGCAACAGAATTACCAGGGTGCTTATCTGCCAGTTTACCCGGTTAAGGTCAATCAACAAGGTACGGTGGTGGAAAACATTATCGCTGCGGGCGCTGTCGGTCTGGAGGCGGGCAGCAAGCCGGAACTGCTGGCCATTTTGGGATTGTCGAAGCACGGAGCGATAGTATGCAATGGCTATAAAGACAAGGCCTATATTCGCATGGCCCTGATCGGCCAGAAAATGGGCTTATCGGTTTATATCGTTATCGAGAAACTGTCAGAACTGACGCTGATTCTGGAGCAGGCAGCCGATATTGGTGTCGAACCCTTATTAGGGGTCAGAATTCGCTTGTCCACCATCAGTGCCGGAAAATGGCAGAACAGTGGTGGGGAAAAATCCAAATTTGGATTACACGCGACAGAATTGTTGCGCTTGATCGATAAGTTACAACAGGCGGAAAAGTGTCATTGTCTGAAATTGTTGCATTTTCATATGGGATCACAAATCGCCAATATTCAGGACATCAAGCTGGCGCTGAAAGAAGCCGGCCTGTTTTTTATCCAGTTGCGGCAAATGGGCGTTCCCATTGAAACCATCGATGTCGGCGGAGGATTGGGCGTTGATTATGATGGCAGCCGTTCGCGGCGGGATTGCTCGATGAATTACACGGTGGAAGAATATGCCGAGAATATCGTCCATGCTTTTGCGGAATGTTGCCGCCGCCACCAATTGCCACAACCGGATATCTTTACCGAATCCGGTCGCGCCATGACAGCGCATCATGCGGTGTTGATAAGCAATATCACCGAAGTTGAATCCTGGCCGAATGAAAGAGCGAATATTCCTCGATCCAAACGTAGTAATCTGGTGGAAATATGGCATGACATGCAGTTCGATATAGCCCAGAAGCGACAAATGTTTGTGCAGGGTGATATCGATATCAAAAAACTGGCCGATCACGAACGACAATATATTCAACAGGCGCAGGCAATTCGGGAAAAACTGGACGAGTCTGTTTATAGTCATCGTGAGATTTTGCATGAACTGGAAGAAAAACTGGCCGATAAGTATTTTGCCAATTTTTCCTTGTTTCAATCCATGCCGGATGCCTGGGGCATTGAGCAGATTTTTCCGGTGATGCCCATTCATCGCCTGAATGAAAAACCGCAGCGCCGTGCCGTTATTCATGATCTGACTTGTGATTCCGATGGTCGAATAGGGTTTTATGTCGAGCGGCAAAATATAGAAAAAACGCTGGCTGTCCACACATTAGAAACTGGTGAAGAATACTTGCTCGGTTTTTTTATGTTAGGGGGTTATCAGGAAATTTTAGGCGATATGCATAACCTGTTTGGCGATACCCATTCAGTCAATGTTGAACTTGAAGGAGCTGATTATCATATCAGTGACTTCCTGGAAGGCGAGCATGTCAGTGACTTGCTGGATTATGTGTATATCAACCGGCAAGCATTGCAACATGCCTATCAGGAAAAACTCAACAGCAGCCAGATCGATGATGGCGATAAACAGCGTTTTTATGCAGAGCTGATGGAAGGCTTGAAAGCCTATACTTATTTGGAGAAATAATATGCGAGCAGGGTTAATCGGATTAGGAGCAATGGGCGAAGGAATGGTGATGAATCTGGCCAAAGCCGGATTATTGCAAACAGTGTTCAACCGGAGCCCAGACAAAGCCGCGGCATTGGCGCAGCAACTAATGATTGAACAGTCGAAAACTATCCAGGAACTGGCCGGTCGATGTAAGTTGATTTTCCTTTGTGTATCGGCCGACCAGGATGTATTGTCCGTAATCGAAGCAATATCCCAAACAGTACGGCCGGGCAGTATTGTGGTCGATATGTCTACCGTCAGTGTTGAAACGGCCAGACAGGCTGCGGTAATTTTAAAAGAAAAACAGGTTGAATTTCTTGATGCGCCGGTTTCCGGCGGTGTGGAAGGCGCTAAAAACGGAACGCTGGTGATGATGGTCGGGGGTAAAAAAGAAGTGCTGGAAAAAGTGCATCCCTGGCTTGATGCAATGAGCCGGAAAGTGGCGCATATGGGCGATGTGGGCAGCGGCCAGGCGACCAAGGCGGTCAATCAGATTATGGCGGCCGGCATAAATCAGGCAGTGACCGAGGCGCTGAGTTTTGGCCAAAAACAAGGCCTGGCGATGGAAAAAGTCATCGATGTGATCAGCGGCGGCGCGGCGGGTAACTGGTTTTTGCAGCATCGTGGCCCAAGCATGGTTAAAGGTGAATTCAAGCCTGGTTTTAAGCTTGCCTTGCATCACAAAGATCTGGCAATCTGTTTGAACATGGCGAAACACAATGGCACAGATTTAGCGCTGGTGGAAAAAACGCTGGAAGATTATCGGCAATTGATGGCGCAAGGATATGGCGAGGAAGATATTTCAGCGTTGTATCGATTGAAGATGGGAAAGGTTTAATTGAATATTCCCACGCTCCTGCGTGGGAATCCATATCAATCGGTTTTCTCAGTCTTTTTAAAAGGCTTGATAAATTTTAACGTCATTCTGTCGCTTTCCCCAATGGATTGTAGAAGTTACGCATTGACAGGCAATGTTAAACTATGGGTTTAAAAAATCCCAAAGTCAATGCAAGGCAAACCTTGATAAGAGAAATAACACGCCCCTCAACAGCCTGCTGTACATTACCCATGTATATTGGTTTTTTATTAAGTGAGCCGAAACAAGCTAGTTGTCGACGATTAGGAGAAGTCATGTCAATATCACATGATAGCGTAAATCGATTTCTAAATCGGGAGCATTACACTGGGCGAGATTTATACAATGAAGCCAGCGCAAGCCTGAATTTAAAGGGCGGAACCTTGAGTGTTGACGATAGTGTTCTTGATAAACCTTATAGCCAATATATGGCATATGTCAGTTATTTTTGGTCGGGAAAACATCATGGAGCAGTCAAGGGAATCAATCTTGTCACGTTGTACTACACAGACATTCAAGGAAAACACCAACCACTGAATTTCCGGGTGGTCGATAAGGCGGAAGGAAAGACAAAAAATGACTATTTTCAAGACATGCTGACCGAAGTATTAGCTTGGGGACTAGAACCTGGTTTTGTAACAGGAGATAGCTGGTACAGTTGCGTGGATAATCTTAAATTGACAAGAAATCATCAGACAGGATTATTCTTTGCAGTGGAAGGTAATCGATTAGTCTCTGTTGAAAAAGGTTCATGGGTTCAAGTCAGGCAATTAGAAATCCCGGAAGACGGCTTAATGGTTTGGCTCAAAAATTTTGGGTATGTGAAATTATTTCGGACGACCTTGAAAGAACAAGTTCGCCATTACATAAGTTCACTACCTGATGAAGAAAAAACCGCTGTTTTTGACAAGAAAGCATTTACCGAACAACATGACAGGCATTGGCAGATTGAGCAATATCATCGGGCAATAAAGCAGGTGTGTAATATTGAGCGGTTCCAGGTTCGCAATAAAAGAGCAATAAATAATCACTCTGTACATGACAAAAATTAGCTTATGACAATTGAGTCTCATGTATTCCAGTGACAAAAGGTATGGGTTGCAAAAGAGCAATCACTTTTCTAATCATCCTTTTTGATTGAGATAAGACATTAAACAACGTTGAGCGGATACAATCTAATCCATATCGAAACAGGCTTTGCGCGAGCCGCTGATGTGTTTTGGTTTTTATTGGTAACTCGCAATCATGTTTCCATTCGCCTGCTTTATGTGACCAACAGAAAGCAATAACGGGAAGTACTAACAATTTTTTGATCCGAAGATAACCGACTACACGCGTTTCCTCAAGTTTGAATCCCCGTCCTTTTAAACCGCCGAAAAGCGTTTCGATTTCCCAACGCAAGCCATAAATTTTAATCGCATCAGGGTTCAAATGCTGACAGACGATGATTAATAACTCACCATCACTCAGCCGTAACCCACTGAGATAAATTGAACAATTTCCCAAATAGCGCGCTGTTGAGAGGTGTCGTGTGCTACCCGGCTTAAGCCCATAAAACAAACGCTCTACGCGTATTCGCTGGCCTTGGGCATTGGTTGTCCAGGCGTTGTTGCGAATACGGATATAAAAGGGAATCTCTTGCTCAAACAACCAGCCCATCCATTCGTCTCCAATAAACTCCCGATCAGCCAAAAGACCTTTGATGTGATGTCGGCCAAACTGCGCAATAAAGCGTTTCATCAGCGCTATACGTTCCTTCGTATTAGAGTTGCCCCGCTTGTTTAAAGGCAACCAATACACCGGAATGGCGGCACCCCGATAAACCACGGCAAGCACCAGCAGATTAATATTGGTTTTACCCCACTTCCAATTCGTCCTGTCTAACGTCAGATAGTAATCCTGATCAGTGAAACCAAACAGTTTCATGATGAAATGAGCGACTTCATTGTAATCCAGCCAATGGTCACTGAAAAATCGTTGCATCCGTCGATATCGTGAGGAAATTTTTGCCCGACGGGGAAAGAATACGGCGAGCTGGGCCAGATTGACCGTGCTAACTGCCATCAAAGCAATTAACATACCCACAAAACAAACGATTCTTGCCTTGTTCCATTGAAAGTGCTCAGTTAATATGACGGTCAGCTCGTTGATTTGTAATGTCCCGTTATTCATATTCGCTAAAACAAAATGCGGTATTTAATTACATTTCAACGAGCTACGCCAGCTTTTAATATTTTTTGTCATGTACAGAGAAATAATCATATTTTTTCTGCAATTTGTGGCTTTCTTCAATTACAAAAATTGAGCTTTGCAGACGTGATTAATAATTGCTATAGCGTACAGCGGAATTTATTCAACGATGTTATGGCTTCGTTTATCGACACCTTTATGCCAAATATGAATCATTTAAACCCAAAATTTCGATCTGTTGTCAATGCGTAACTTCTAGATTGGTATTTTTCTTTGTCCTGTTCACCCAAGCGTAATGTTGGCAACAGTGACCATACGCCTTTCGGGTGATCAGTGTTATCTTTTGTGTTTCTGTTGATATCTGATTTATCCAGTAATTTGAATCCTGCTTTTTCGGCGATAGTGATCACCGTTTTTTCATGCACATAACCGGACTTTGCTTGTGGATCCACTGGCGTCTTTTCACTGGCGCGATGTTCGACAACCCCTAACAGGCCACCGGGACGCAAGGCTTTATACATGGCGGAGAAAACCTCATCTTCGACACCGGCTTTCAACCAGTTATGCACATTGCGAAAGGTCAGCACCCTGTCAGCGCTGCCTGCTGGTGCAATGTCCAGGAATTTTGGCAGCTCCAATACAGTAATTTTTACCTGATCATAAATTTTCGGCTGCGCCGCCTGTTTTTTACGAAATTTGATCGCACTGTTTTTAAAGTAATCGATTTTCGAATCCGGTGAGAAATGGGCGGCGTATAGTTGCCCTTCTTCCCGTAGATAGGGCGCCAGTATTTCAGTGTACCAGCCGGCGCCCGGCCAGATTTCCACCACGGTCATATAAGGTTTGATATCAAAAAATTTCAGTGTCTGTTTTGGATGTCTATAGACATCGCGGGCTTTATGTTCGGCCGGGCGATGAGGTGATTGCAAAACCTCATCCAGAGTGGGTGGCGTCGCCATCGATTGTGAGGAAAACCATACTAACAATACCGTTGTTAAAAACTTTTTCACTTGTTGTCCTCATTTGTTTGTGTTGGATCGTTCCAGTACTGCAACAGACTGAGTGTCGCCAGCATTAAAAAAGCGACCAGTGTCCAGCCGGGGATACTCAAGCCCAAAAATGTCCATAGCACATCGGCGCAGTCGCCTGTGCCATTCAGCATCACTCTGATTGTTTCGGTCAGCGGAAAGTTCTCAAAAATATAGGATAATCCAGGTCCACATTCCGGAACCTGGTCGGGCGGCAGATTTTGTAGCCAGGTATGTCGGATGGAAATGCCGGCCCCCATTAAAGCGGTAATGGTACCCGAAATAGCATAGAATTTACGCCAGCAGGCAGTGGGATTATGGATGGCGGCGATTAAAAAAATCAGGCCGGTCAATAAAATCATGATGCGCTGGGAGATACACAGCGGGCAGGGCTCCAGATATTCGACAAATTGAAAATAAGCGCCTATTCCCAACATGCTGAAACAGGCCAAAGCGCCCAAGGCAAACCAGAGGCGAGAGGACAATTTAAGTTTCTCTAACATCATTAACATCCTTTCTGAAATTTCGAATATCGCGTGAAGGCCCTAATATGACCAGAATATCACCGGCATCGAGATAATGATCCTGCTCGCCTATGGCGAAATGCAGTTCATCGTTGATTTCTTTATCGACCACCCCGATGAGAACTAAATTATAACGCTCGTTCAAATTCAATTCGCTGCTTAAAATATCTTCGAAAGGCGAGTTTTCAGGAATTTCCACCTCGGCGATATGCAGATCCAGCCGGCCGAAAACGGTATGGTCAATTATATTGGTGATTTCCGGTTTTTTAATCCAATCATAAATTTTGCGGCCACAGATATGATAAGGATCGATCAACTTATTGGCCCCGGCCGCCAGGGTTAAAAAAACATTATCTTTGGCGAAAAAACAGAACAAGGTTTCGGTATCTTTACCAATGCCGATGGATTTCAAATCATCATCGCTGCGGTAATCGATATAAGCCGTGTTCAGACCATTTTCTTCGGCATGTTTTAAACGCTCCGGATCCTGGTCAACCACAATAACGCAATCACAGTCTAAATGGTTGATGGCTTCTACCGACATCCGGTTATATCCAAATACTGCGTAACGACTCATGATTTACCCCAACAAATGACTTTGTTCAACCTGATCACGAAAATGGCTGATGCTGTAATCGCGTCCCAGCACCACGGTAATATCATCGGCCTGTAATTTGAATGAAGCAGGTGGATTAAAATAAAAATGCTGATGTTTGATCGGGTATTTGTTTTTATGTTTGAGATGTAACGGATTGTGGCTGATCACGCCGACCAGGGTCAGTTTTTTTGCGGCCAGGTCAAGTTCGCCAATTTTCTGGTTCTCCAAAATACTGCTGGGTTTGACTTTGATCGCTTCCAGCAAAATATTTTTTTGTTCGTGCAAAATACCGGTAATCGCTTCAAAGGCGACTGGCTGGCCAATATATTCAGCCGCCAACAAACCGGAAATGATAAAAGGTTCGATGACCGTATCAGCGCCCGCCTGGTAAAACTTGGCCAGATTTTCATGACGATTGGCGCGGGAAATGATTTGTACATCCTGGCTTAAATGACGGCAGGTCAATGTGATATAAACATTGATGACATCATCCCCTGTGGCGCAGATAACGGTCGTTACATTCTTGTTTATTCCCAGCCTTTCGAGAATATCATTATGGGTGGCGTCAGATAACCGGATTGTTTCGCTTCTTCTATGCGTGCTTCCGAATGATCGATAATGACAAAGTTTTGTTTATCTGTAACTACTCAGCGTAAATAAGTAAAAAAACTGCTTGACACGATTTTAGCGTTATTTTTGATTTTCTAACGGCAACACCTGGCGCAAGAGGTTTACTGTATTAGCCTGCGTTAGTTGAGGCGTATTGCCTTATAAGCAATGCCCGATAGCCCTGCTGCCGTGCATTTCTAAAATACGATGACGGGCAACACAGAGGCAAAAATTCGTATTTCAAAAGCCATGAGACAAGAGTCCTGTACTTAAACCCACAGGCCGTTTCATTGAAGATTGATTCCATTGATGTAGAGGCTGCCATTACCAATGCCCGGCAGCTGATTGAAGATGAAGCCGATTTATCTCCGGCGCTGCGGTCTTCGCTGGAGATATTGTTGTTGCTGGTCACGCTCCTGATGCATCGGCTCGGACTTAACAGCAGTAACAGTTCCAGGCCGCCATCAAGTGATCCTGATCGTAAAAGGAAAGCACGGGCTGGATCAAAAAAACCAGGTGGTGGACAGAAAGGGCATATTGGCACCACGCTGGTTAAAGTCGATGATCCCGATGACGTTATCTCCATCAAGATTGATCGCCGTACCTTGCCAGCCGGAAGCTACACGGCAGATGGCTTTGAAACCCGGCAGGTATTTGATATTGATATTTCACGGATTGTGACGGAATATCGTGCGCAAAGGCTTATCGATGAACAAGGTCGTCGGTTTGTTGCTCCTTTTCCCGAGGGCGTAACAAAAGCCGTGCAATATGGTGACCAACTCAAGGCGCACGCCGTGTATCTTTCGCAGTACCAATTATTGCCCTGCCAGCGCATCAAGGATTATTTTTCCGATCAATTACAGATCCCCATCAGTGAAGGTTCGTTGGTTAATTTCAATCAACCAGCCTTTGAGAAGCTGGCATCCTTTGAGCCGATTTGCAAGCAAAGACTGGCGGCAGCTTCTGTTGTACATGCCGATGAAACGGGCATTAACATCAATGGCGCCAAGTACTGGTTGCATTGTGCTTCTAATGATTTATGGACACATTATTTTCCCCATGTAAAACGGGGCAAGGAAGCGATGGATGTCATTGGCATCCTGCCTGACTTTCATGGCATTTTATGCCACGATCACTGGAAGCCTTACTACAAGTCCCCCTTCACTCATGCCTTGTGCAATGCGCATCATCTGCGTGAACTGACCCGTGCCCGGGAGCAGGATGGACAGCAGTGGGCCAAAGAAATGGAAACCCTGTTAAAAAAGATCAATCAGGTCGTCGATGATGCAGGGGGGAAGCTTGAAGCAAGAAAAGCGGCCTGTTATCGACGACGATATCGAGATTTATTAGAGAAAGCACAAATTGAATGTCCGCCACCAACCCCGTTGCCCGGTAAACCCAAACGTGGGCGCCTCAAGCGCAGTAAATCCAGAAACTTACTGGAACGGCTGATCAATTACCAGGATGATGTCTTACGCTTTATGAGAGAAATAGATGTGCCATTTACTAATAATCTCGGTGAGAATGATATCCGCATGACCAAGGTGCAGCAAAAAATATCGGGGTGTTTCAGGAGTGAGCAGGGTGCCATCACCTTCTGCCGTATTCGGGGATATCTATCCACTTGTCGTAAACATCATGTCAGTGCCTCTGAAGCGTTGGTACTGGTATTTAAGGGGAAATTACCGGAATTTACTCAGTGACCTGATGCTTTTGGTAAAATACGCTGAGTAGTTACGTTTATCTTTGGCCTCTGTACATGACAAAAATTAACTTATGACAAATGAGTCTCATGTATTCCAGTGACAAAAGGTATGGGTTGCAAAAGAGCAATCACTTTTCTAATCATCCTTTTTGATTGAGATAAGACATTAAACAAGGTTGAGCGGATACAATCTAATCCATATCGAAACAGGCTTTGCGCGAGCCGCTGATGTGTTTTGGTTTTTATTGGTAACTCGCAATCATGTTTCCATTCGCCTGCTTTATGTGACCAACAGAAAGCAATAACGGGAAGTACTAACAATTTTTTGATCCGAAGATAACCGACTACACGCGTTTCCTCAAGTTTGAATCCCCGTCCTTTTAAACCGCCGAAAAGCGTTTCGATTTCCCAACGCAAGCCATAAATTTTAATCGCATCAGGGTTCAAATGCTGACAGACGATGATTAATAACTCACCATCACTCAGCCGTAACCCACTGAGATAAATTGAACAATTTCCCAAATAGCGCGCTGTTGAGAGGTGTCGTGTGCTACCCGGCTTAAGCCCATAAAACAAACGCTCTACGCGTATTCGCTGGCCTTGGGCATTGGTTGTCCAGGCGTTGTTGCGAATACGGATATAAAAGGGAATCTCTTGCTCAAACAACCAGCCCATCCATTCGTCTCCAATAAACTCCCGATCAGCCAAAAGACCTTTGATGTGATGTCGGCCAAACTGCGCAATAAAGCGTTTCATCAGCGCTATACGTTCCTTCGTATTAGAGTTGCCCCGCTTGTTTAAAGGCAACCAATACACCGGAATGGCGGCACCCCGATAAACCACGGCAAGCACCAGCAGATTAATATTGGTTTTACCCCACTTCCAATTCGTCCTGTCTAACGTCAGATAGTAATCCTGATCAGTGAAACCAAACAGTTTCATGATGAAATGAGCGACTTCATTGTAATCCAGCCAATGGTCACTGAAAAATCGTTGCATCCGTCGATATCGTGAGGAAATTTTTGCCCGACGGGGAAAGAATACGGCGAGCTGGGCCAGATTGACCGTGCTAACTGCCATCAAAGCAATTAACATACCCACAAAACAAACGATTCTTGCCTTGTTCCATTGAAAGTGCTCAGTTAATATGACGGTCAGCTCGTTGATTTGTCATGTACAGAGATCTTTGGCTAATAACTCCGCAAGTTGTTGCCCCACCCGGCCAAATCCACAAATAATAATGACATCAGACAGCCGCTCCACTTCTGAAAATGTCCGGTTGGTTCTCAATACATCAATTTGATCGTTAAAGGCGGCGACAATGATGGAGGTGAAAAAGGCCAGCACCCCTAAACTGGCCAGAATCAGCACCATCGTGACCAAACGGCCACCGGTTGTCATTGGCGTAATATCGCCATAACCGACAGTGGAGATAGTGACAATAGCCCAGTAAATCGCATCGTATAAATGACCGACCTGGCCGCCGGCAGTCGGGTTTTCAAACAGATAAATGGCGATGCTGGCAATAAATACCAGAAAGCCTAAAAAGACCATCAGAGTCAGCAGTTCAAAGCGCTTGCTGCGAATAATATCGGCAAACATTTTCATGTTTTGCGAATAGCGAAGCAGTTTGAACAGCCGGAATATCAGAAAGATGCGTAAAATCCGAACGGAACGATAGCTGGGCAGGATCGCCAGCAAATCGATAATCGCCACCGGTGTAAACATATATTCCAATTTACTGCGAATGACTTTTCTGATTGCCTTGATTACACTGAAGCGAATCGAGAGATATTCGCAGTGCTCGTAATAATCGGTAATTAATCGATGGCTGTCGGAATAAACCCACATGCGGAGCAGGTATTCGATAATAAATACAGTGACGACAAAGTATTCCAACCAGAGCCCCCATTCCCCCAGTTCGTGTTCAACCTGATAAACCAGTGTCGAGACACTGATCATCACCAGGGTGATCATAAACAGATCGAAACGGGTTTTGTTTTTACTTTTGGGATTTTCTAAAAAATCATAAAAAAGTGCTTGGTACGCTGGTATCGTGAAGAATTTTTTAAAAAATAAGCGATGTAAACAAGAAGTCTGGCAAACATTGGGTTAAGTGGCGGTAAAAGCGGTCATACTTTTCAGTGTAGCCGGAAAGTGCCGATGACGCCATTTTACCCGCCCCTTTTCATGGCTGAGCCAAAAGCTATTTTTGCAGGATCCCAAGCTCTCGCCTCACTGCCATTAAGTTAAATCTATTTAAATCATTATCTATCTAGCGTAGGATGGGTACGATTGCATGGATGCAGGAGGTAGAGCAACGCAGGAGCAGTTGCCGAGAGCGTTAGCGAAACCCATCGTTTGCAACTACAGTGATCTGTAAAGTGGTTCCTTGTTCGGGATTTGATTTAATCGAAAACTCGCCTCCTAATGATTTCACCCGCTCTTTCATACTGAGCAAACCGAATCCTGTCGAGATATGGTTTGCGTCAAAACCTTTGCCATTATCGCTGATCTTCAGGTGTAAACAATGTTCTGGTTTCTCTTCAATCGTCAATACAATCGATACACGGCTCGCCCGAGCGTGACGACTGATATTGGTCAAAGACTCCTGCACCACCCGAAACAGCTGGATAGCAATACTATGATCTAGATAAGTGACATCCTCGTCACATTCGAATCCAACCTTTATATCGTTGTTACGCTCCTGCCAATGATTGATTAAATCTTCTAGGGTTTCCTTCAAACCCAGCTCGGTCAAAATCAACGGATGTAACTGCTGCATCATTGAACGAACCACCCGCATCAAATGGTCACAGATTTCGGCTACCGATTGCATTAACCTTTGAACATCTGCTTTTTTATGTGCGGCCGTTGCCGACATGACTTTAATGGCAGTCAATGACTGGCCTAACTCATCGTGTAATTCCTGGGACAAACGCTGGCGTTCTTCTTCCTGTATTTTAAGAGAATGTTGGGTCAAAGACTGGTTTTGCTGGCGCACCTTTTCCAGAACATCGGTCATATGATTGATGGCGCGGGCGATATGATCATATTCCTGGGTGGAAAAATCTGGCAGTTTTTTACTGTATTCACCCGTTTCTATCTGTTTCAGCGTATCGACAATGGTATTTATAGCCTTGAAGGATTTATTGAAAACATAATTTACGGCCAGAAAGGTAAGCACTACCAACAGACTGATAGTGATAAAAAAAGCGATACTTTCATCCCAGACCTCTGTGATTTCATCCATCGGGTTGGCCTGGATAATCAAGGTAAGCAGTTTGCCCTCTGCGGTTTTAATGGGATATTCGGCTTTCGGGTACTGGCTGCTGACCAGGTTTATGAACCATTGTGGCGGCGAGTCAGGTCTTTCCAGCTTTTTTTTATCTGCGGTGATTTCGATAACACGGCCGGAAGGCATTTTCAGCTGAATATCCAGGTGTCGGGTTTGCTTCAAACCTTTCAGCCGATAAATCCAGTCAGTTTCATCGATATCGCTATGCGCCGCACCACTGAACACCAGACGCACCAGTTGCAGGGCCAGATTGATGGAAGAGGCAACCTCGTTATTGACCGCCTTGCGAGCTTGCCATATTGCGATACCCCCGCCTAATAACATGATGCACAGTGACAATAACAAAATTCGGGAAGTAATCTGAAAGCGCAGGCTTTTTGTTTGCATAAAATCTCTAAGAAAGTACAGCCGGTGGTACATCTATTGTAAGCGGCATTGTTTTGCCATTTTTTTCAACATCTTGTCCATTGGATAAACCGCATTGCCTTCTGTGGCGATGGCGCATTGTTTGTCAGCTTCTTGCAAATACTCAAAAGCCATAGCGGTAGATTTATAAATGACGATATGAGGGTTGTATTTTAATGTTTTTTCGCCCCAGTCAGCATAATTCCGGGCATTCTTTTTAATTCCTGCTTTCATGCTGATAAACAGCAAAGAACGCATCATATGCTCGGAAACACGCTGACTGAAATAGGGGTTATTCACGCCTCTGGGAAAAGGCGTTGTTTTTGCCAAGCGATGCTGTAAATAATGTTTGATCTCAAGGCTGGATGCCATGCTGTGTACTAGAAAAGCCGCCCCAATCACAAATAAAGACAAGGCGGATATTTGCAGCGGTGACTGAATTTTTGACAAGTATGGCGCACTGTAAACAGTTGCTGATGGAGTTAATGCCATAAACAATAAAAAAAGGAATAAAAACCAGTGTAAAGACGATATATAAAACGGCAATTCAACCTGGGTATGCAAGGCGATCGGGATTAACAAGGCCATATAGGCGTAACGCCTTGAAACAGTCAAGCGCCATAGCGACAATAATGTAACCAATGCAACCAGGGCCAGGCTGAAAGCCATTACCACGCCGCCCTCGACCAGCCAGTAAATCAACTCGTTATGTGGATGGCCGACCCTTTTTTCAGGTAAGCGGGCTGTAGGGTGACGGGCATAAAACGCCGGTTTCGCCAGCTGCCAGACGCGAACAAAACTGCCAATACCATGTCCCATCCAGGGTTTGTCCTTGATCAAGTCCAGAGCGATACTGTACATACCCAAACGGACAGAGCCGGAAAAGCCGGCATTCATCGCGGTTATTTTGTTCATCGCATTACTCATGCCGCGATTTTTTTCGTGTATATGGCTAACGCCAGCAACGCTGGCAATCAGCAACGCAATGACAAGCCAGCGTTTTTTATCCTGTTTTATCCAGCGCCAGCGGCTGATGAGCATTAACGGTAACGACAACACCAAAGCCAATAATGCAACGCGAGAACCTGAACTGCTAATGACAAAAACACTGACCATTAAAGATACGTAACTACTCAGCGTATTTTACCAAAAGCATCAGGTCACTGAGTAAATTCCGGTAATTTCCCCTTAAATACCAGTACCAACGCTTCAGAGGCACTGACATGATGTTTACGACAAGTGGATAGATATCCCCGAATACGGCAGAAGGTGATGGCACCCTGCTCACTCCTGAAACACCCCGATATTTTTTGCTGCACCTTGGTCATGCGGATATCATTCTCACCGAGATTATTAGTAAATGGCACATCTATTTCTCTCATAAAGCGTAAGACATCATCCTGGTAATTGATCAGCCGTTCCAGTAAGTTTCTGGATTTACTGCGCTTGAGGCGCCCACGTTTGGGTTTACCGGGCAACGGGGTTGGTGGCGGACATTCAATTTGTGCTTTCTCTAATAAATCTCGATATCGTCGTCGATAACAGGCCGCTTTTCTTGCTTCAAGCTTCCCCCCTGCATCATCGACGACCTGATTGATCTTTTTTAACAGGGTTTCCATTTCTTTGGCCCACTGCTGTCCATCCTGCTCCCGGGCACGGGTCAGTTCACGCAGATGATGCGCATTGCACAAGGCATGAGTGAAGGGGGACTTGTAGTAAGGCTTCCAGTGATCGTGGCATAAAATGCCATGAAAGTCAGGCAGGATGCCAATGACATCCATCGCTTCCTTGCCCCGTTTTACATGGGGAAAATAATGTGTCCATAAATCATTAGAAGCACAATGCAACCAGTACTTGGCGCCATTGATGTTAATGCCCGTTTCATCGGCATGTACAACAGAAGCTGCCGCCAGTCTTTGCTTGCAAATCGGCTCAAAGGATGCCAGCTTCTCAAAGGCTGGTTGATTGAAATTAACCAACGAACCTTCACTGATGGGGATCTGTAATTGATCGGAAAAATAATCCTTGATGCGCTGGCAGGGCAATAATTGGTACTGCGAAAGATACACGGCGTGCGCCTTGAGTTGGTCACCATATTGCACGGCTTTTGTTACGCCCTCGGGAAAAGGAGCAACAAACCGACGACCTTGTTCATCGATAAGCCTTTGCGCACGATATTCCGTCACAATCCGTGAAATATCAATATCAAATACCTGCCGGGTTTCAAAGCCATCTGCCGTGTAGCTTCCGGCTGGCAAGGTACGGCGATCAATCTTGATGGAGATAACGTCATCGGGATCATCGACTTTAACCAGCGTGGTGCCAATATGCCCTTTCTGTCCACCACCTGGTTTTTTTGATCCAGCCCGTGCTTTCCTTTTACGATCAGGATCACTTGATGGCGGCCTGGAACTGTTACTGCTGTTAAGTCCGAGCCGATGCATCAAGAGCGTGACCAGCAACAACAATATCTCCAGCGAAGACCGCAGCGCCGGAGATAAATCGGCTTCATCTTCAATCAGCTGCCGGGCATTGGTAATGGCAGCCTCTACATCAATGGAATCAATCTTCAATGAAACGGCCTGTGGGTTTAAGTACAGGACTCTTGTCTCATGGCTTTTGAAATACGAATTTTTGCCTCTGTGTTGCCCGTCATCGTATTTTAGAAATGCACGGCAGCAGGGCTATCGGGCAGTGCTTATAAGGCAACACGCCTCAACTAACGCAGGCTAATACAGTAAACCTCTTGCGCCAGGTGTTGCCGTTAGAAAATCAAAAATAACGCTAAAATCGTGTCAAGCAGTTTTTTTACTTACTGATGTTACGCGCTACGCTGGATAATTGATAAAATTTGAGGATGAACAAAGAGAAATTAGACCTGTACACAGACTATTTAATCAGCAATACGAGCTATGCGACGGCGACGGGTTTGTCGTCAATGTTAGATGGAGAAGTTAGCCATGATAGTATCACGCGTTTTTTATCGTCCAGGACGTACACATCAAAAGACCTCTGGCTGGAGGTTAAACGAACAGTCCGGAAGATTGAAGAAGAATCAGGGTGTTTGATTTTTGACGATACAATCCAGGAGAAGCAATGGACAGACGAGAATGAAGTCATTTGTTGGCATTATGACCATTGCCAGGGGCGGTCAGTCAAAGGCATCAATCTATTGAATGCCTTGTATCATACGGGCAATGTTTCGATACCCGTAGCCTTTGAAGTGGTCAAAAAACCGATTCAGTTTTGTGATATCAAAACAAAGCAGGTTAAACGAATGGCTACGGTGACCAAAAATGAGCTGATGCGTGCGATGATTCAACAGTGTTTGAACAATCGGCTTCAATTTCGCTATGTGTTGATGGATAGCTGGTTTACGGCTAAAGAGAATCTGGAGTTTATTGTTGACAAAGACAAACATTTCATTGGGGCTTTAAAGGATAATCGTTTGGTGGCGTTGAGCGTTGACGACAAGAAACAAGGAAAATTTACCCGTGTCAGTGACATTGCATTAGAGGATAAACAAGCAGTACGCGGCTGGCTAAAAGGCTACCCACATGAAGTCCTGATTGTCCGGCGAATCTTTACAAACAAAGACGGCAGTACGGCAACCGTTAATCTGGTGTGCAGTGATTTAACATTAACGGGTAAAAAGGTTGCGGCAATCTATCAGAAACGCTGGAAAGTCGAAGAATTTCATAAATCATTGAAATCCAATGCCGGGTTGGCAAAGTCGCCTACTCGTACCCCAACAACACAAAACAATCATATTTTTATGGCCATTATGGCGGTCTTTAAACTGGAGTGTCTCAAAATAAAACACCAAACCAATCATTTTGCTTTGAAGGCTAAATTATATATCAAGGCTATTCGGCAGGCTTTTGCTGAATTGCAACAATTCAAGACCGCGTAACATCAGTTAATAATTGCTATAGCGTACAGCGGAATTTATTCAACGATGTTATGGCTTCGTTTATCGACACCTTTATGCCAAATATGAATCATTTAAACCCAAAATTTCGATCTGTTGTCAATGCGTAACTTCTATACTGGTTGCATTGTGCTTCTAATGATTTATGGACACATTATTTTCCCCATGTAAAACGGGGCAAGGAAGCGATGGATGTCATTGGCATCCTGCCTGACTTTCATGGCATTTTATGCCACGATCACTGGAAGCCTTACTACAAGTCCCCCTTCACTCATGCCTTGTGCAATGCGCATCATCTGCGTGAACTGACCCGTGCCCGGGAGCAGGATGGACAGCAGTGGGCCAAAGAAATGGAAACCCTGTTAAAAAAGATCAATCAGGTCGTCGATGATGCAGGGGGGAAGCTTGAAGCAAGAAAAGCGGCCTGTTATCGACGACGATATCGAGATTTATTAGAGAAAGCACAAATTGAATGTCCGCCACCAACCCCGTTGCCCGGTAAACCCAAACGTGGGCGCCTCAAGCGCAGTAAATCCAGAAACTTACTGGAACGGCTGATCAATTACCAGGATGATGTCTTACGCTTTATGAGAGAAATAGATGTGCCATTTACTAATATAGAAGTTACGCATTGACAACAGATCGGAATTTTGGGTTTAAATGATTCATATTTGGCATAAAGGTGTCGATAAACGAAGCCATAACATCGTTGAATAAATTCCGCTGTACGCCATAGCAATTATTAATCACGTCTGCAAAGCTCAATTTTTGTAATTGAACAAAGCCACAAATTGCAGAAAAAATATGATTATTTATTGCTCTTTTATTGCGAACCTGGAACCGCTCAATATTACACACCTGCTTTATTGCCCGATGATATTGCTCAATCTGCCAATGCCTATCATGTTGTTCGGTAAATGCTTTCTTGTCAAAAACAGCGGTTTTTTCTTCATCAGGTAGTGAACTTATGTAATGGCGAACTTGTTCTTTCAAGGTCGTCCGAAATAATTTCACATACCCAAAATTTTTGAGCCAAACCATTAAGCCGTCTTCCGGGATTTCTAATTGCCTGACTTGAACCCATGAACCTTTTTCAACAGAGACTAATCGATTACCTTCCACTGCAAAGAATAATCCTGTCTGATGATTTCTTATCAATTTAAGATTATCCACGCAACTGTACCAGCTATCTCCTGTTATAAAACCAGGTTCTAGTCCCCAAGCTAATACTTCGGTCAGCATGTCTTGAAAATAGTCATTTTTTGTCTTTCCTTCCGCCTTATCGACCACCCGGAAATTCAGTGGTTGGTGTTTTCCTTGAATGTCTGTGTAGTACAACGTGATAAGATTGATTCCCTTGACTGCTCTATGATGTTTTCCCGACCAAAAATAACTGACATATGCCATATATTGGCTATAAGGTTTATCAAGAACACTATCGTCAACACTCAAGGTTCCGCCCTTTAAATTCAGGCTTGCGCTGGCTTCATTGTATAAATCCCGCCCAGTGTAATGCTCCCGATTTAGAAATCGATTTACGCTATCATGTGATATTGACATGACTTCTCCTAATCGTCGACAACTAGCTTGTTTCGGCTCACTTAATAAAAAACCAATATACATGGGTAATGTACAGCAGGCTGTTGAGGGGCGTGTTATTTCTCTTATCAAGGTTTGCCTTGCATTGACTTTGGGATTTTTTAAACCCATAGTTTAACATTGCCTGTCAATGCGTAACTTCTATAATAATCTCGGTGAGAATGATATCCGCATGACCAGGGTGCAGCAAAAAATATCGGGGTGTTTCAGGAGTGAGCAGGGTGCCATCACCTTCTGCCGTATTCGGGGATATCTATCCACTTGTCGTAAACATCATGTCAGTGCCTCTGAAGCGTTGGTACTGGTATTTAAGGGGAAATTACCGGAATTTACTCAGTGACCTGATGCTTTTGGTAAAATACGCTGAGTAGTTACAATCTGCGTAACATCAGTGAGTGATTTGCAGATTTTGTATCTGAAGGAGTGAGAAGTGGGTGGCGATTTGAGCGTGCTGTTGATTGACGATCATGCTGTCGTCCGCACCGGGTTGAAAACTTATTTAGGGCTATCGGATCATATCGATCGGGTTTATGAATGTGAACGTGGCGAAACGGCTTGTCAAATGTACAGCCAGCATCGGTCGGATGTCGTTGTGCTGGACTTGTCCATGCCGGGGATAGGCGGTTTTGAAACCATTCGCCGACTGTTAAGCCGGAATCCGGAATGCAAGATTCTGGTATTCAGCATTCATGATGAATTGATTTATGTTATGCGCGCCATAAAAGCGGGCGCTAAAGGCTATATTGTGAAAAACAGTATCCCTGAAATGTTGACTGAGGCGGTGAGTAAAATCAGTCAGGGCGAGACCTTTATTGCGCCTGAACTGGCGCAAAAGCTGGCGGCATCAATGGCGGCGAATGATGAAGAAACCCTGGTCAAACAATTGTCTCCCCGGGAGTTTGATATTTTTTGTTTGCTGGCCAATGGCATGACAGCACGGGAAATCGCCGAAAAACTGTGTTTAAGTTATAAGACAGTGTGCAACCACAGCACCGCCATCAAGGAAAAACTTGGAACCAAATCCATTGCGGAAATGACTTTGATTGCGACCCGTGAGGGGTTGATCAATTCCGTTCATTAAAAACCTGTCAAGGATATTTATGAAACATTTTATTTATCTCGCTTTGTTGTTTGCATCTGGTCAGGTGCTTGCTGAAACCGTTTTCGTGACGCTGGAAAAAGACAATGCTCTGGCGGTGGTTGACCCAATTGCCGGCAAACTGCTTAAAACAGTCCCCATAGGTCAGCGGCCTCGTGGCATCAGTATCAGTAAGGATTTTAAGCATTTGTATATTGCAACCAGTGATGACGATACGATTCAGGTCATAGATACGATAAGTTATGCAGTGGTCGGGACATTGCCGTCAGGCGAGGATCCGGAGACATTCGCCATTGGCCCGGATGGTAAACGCTTGTATGTTTCCAATGAAGACGACAATCAACTGACTGTCATCGATATTGAATCGGCCAAGGCCATTAAGGAAATTACCGTTGGGGTGGAACCCGAGCCTGTCGCTGTCAGCCCTGATAACAAGTGGGCAGCTTGTGCATCGGAAGCGACTAATATGGTGCACTGGATTGACCAGGACTCTTTGACCATTGTTGACAACACATTGGTCGATCCGCGTCCACGAGGATTGTTCTTTACTGCCGACAGCCAGCAATTGTGGGTGACATCTGAATTGGGTGGAACGCTCAGCGTGATGGATGTCGCAACACATAAAATCATCAAGACATTGCATTTTGAAATTGCCGGCGTCAATGATGACCATATCCAGCCGGTGGGCGTGGTGGTCGATAAGAATCGGCAGTGGGCTTACGTGGCGTTAGGGCCAGCCAATCGTGTCGCACTGATCAATGCGCAAACCCTGCAAGTGGAAAGATATTTTCTGGTTGGCCAGCGAGTCTGGAACCTGGCTTTTTCACCGGATGGAAAACGGCTTTATACCAGCAATGGCGTTAGTAATGATATTTCCATTATCGATCTGGAAGCAATGAAAGTAACGCGCTCTGTCGCTGTCGGACTCTATCCGTGGGGTATTGCGGTAAAACCATAAAAATAGCCAGGTGTCAGACTGACGCCGGGTTTTTACTGGTTCCCAGGCAGGAACTTGGGAACCAGTAAGTGTAGATAGTTATGACCTGAGAGGCGGGTTATTATCTTTGTTCGTCTTTTTCCTCGCCGATTTCCCATTCTTCAATGGCGACTTCGATAATTTTACCGCTTGACGCATCGACTTCAACTTTGGTTTCCACGCCTTTGTCGTTTACGATGTCAAACTCATACGATGCATCACCGTTTTCTTCAATTACGCGGATAAGCGCTTAATGCTGTTTTTGCCGCATCTTCCTCGGTTACTTTCATTTTGCTTTTAAATGCTTGGCTGTTTACCGAGCTGACTTCGTTCCGTTTCGATGATTTTGCCGCTGTTTGCGTCACACATAAACTCCCATTCAAAGCCATTGGCATCGGCAATCTCCAGTTCATAGACGGCTTTGCCTTTGAGATTGAGTTTTTCCAGCTTCAGCATGTCGCCGGATTTTTGTTTTTGTGCGGCAGCGATACAATTCTCCAGGCCTTGATCCTGGGCTATTGCGGCTGATGTGGCAAGAATTGCCAGGGATGTCAATAATATTTTTTTCATAGTAAGCTCCTGAATGAAAAAAAGGAAAAATTCCCGATTTATGGGAATTTTGCTGGAATCTTTTAAATCAAGCCATGTTTTTCTGCATACCGTTTGATGGCATGGCCATCGGCAAGCCCCAGTTTTTGTTTGATTTGCGCATGACAATTGGAAACAGTTTTCTTGGAGACGCCTAAAGAGCTGGCAATAGTCGATAATGAGCAGTTTTCAGCCAGCATACAAAAAACATCAAATTCACGCGAGCTCAGAGAGGAAAATGGCGTCAGTGTTTATGAATTTGACGCATGGCCAGGATTTGCATGATTTCTGGCTCAATATAGAGGTGTCCGCTGCTGATTTTTTTAAGGCAACGGCTAAAATTTTCAACCGGATAAAGCTGATCGAGTACTGCACAAGCACCGGCCTGAAAATATTTCAGTGTGTGGTGAATACTTTTTTCATTGATCACCATCCAGGGCGACGCCGTTTCGGTGCAGAGAATGTTCTCAGCCTGATTGGCATCGAAAATAACCAGGTCGTAAAATGACAATGAGTCACCTGGCCTAAAGACATGAATATCGAATTGTCTTTTCAGGCTTTCTATCTGGTCGATCTTTGAATTTGCATGGCTGACTAAAGTAATTTTCACGATGTTAACCCGGATACAATTTACAAGATGATACTATTTTTTAAACCGGATAACCTTATTGACCGGGTTCAGAGTGATTTCATCAATGGCGACATGCGGTGGGGCTGACAGAATATAACTGACAACCTCGGCGACATCTTCGCTGCAAAGCGCCTGCTTTTCAGCTTCGCCCGGCATGAAATCCAGTGAATCAAAAAAAGGCGTGCGCACCATGCCGGGGTTGATCAGTGAAACCCGAACCGGGCTTTTACCACATTCATCCCTAAGGCTTTGAGTAAATCCACGCAACGCGAATTTGCTGGCGCAATAAATTGTCCCTTTGCGGCTTCCTTCTAAAGCGGCTTCCGAGCCGATATAAATCAGATTGGCGTGCGCATGTCTTTTCAGTTTCGGTAGTAGCGCCTTGGTCATGAATACCTGGGCGGTAAAATTAACCGTCATCAATTGTTCAATTTGCCGCCAGGAAAATTCTTCCAGCGAGGCAAAATGGCCGAGGCCTGCGGCAAACACCACCGCATCCAGTTCAGGATATTGTTGCGGTAATTTTTTGCAACGCTCGGCTGTTTGTTCCAGGTGGATCAAATCCAGCTCAAATGGAAAAAAGTGTTGATGTGAATGGCTGAATTTACTGATATCCCGACTGCTGCCGATCACCCGATGCCCCTGTGATAACAATTGGCGGCATACCGCCCGGCCAATGCCGGAGCTGGCGCCAGTGACCAATATGGTGCGAGTTAAACCGTGCATGGGAAATACTTTTCCTTAGGGATATAGTCCAGCAGCATTTGCTGACATTGTTCTGTCATTTCTGTCTCCAGATCCTGACGATAACTGACCATGCCGTTTGTTTGTTGTAACGGGCTGGCGAACAGCCGTTCTTCGGGGTACAGCTTATAGATTTTTTTATAATATTTTTCCGGCAAGCGGAATACACCCAGACTGACCGAATGAATGTTGTCCACATCGATGCGGCTGAAAACCTGATCGAAAAGCTGGCGGTAATCGTGTTGATAGTGTTGTTGATAAATCAATGGATCAAAGCGTAATCCCAACTGCCAGCCTTGTTCTTGCAATTTCACCATCGCATCGAGCCTTTTCTGCAAGGGCGGCGCTTTATGTTCGAGTTTTTCAGCGACATCATCAGGCGACAGGCTGAAGGCGACGATACAACGCGGCCAGGGCCTATGTTGTTGCAGACGCCGTATTTGAGTGCTTTTGGTTCGAAGTTCCAGCCAGGCATTGTCCAGTTTTTCGAAGGCCGGTAAAAAATAATCGGCAAATCCTGTTACAGGCTCAAAGGCCAGGCTGTCACAATCATAACCGGAAAAGAAATGCACCGGTTCACCCGCATGTTGCTTGGTAATCTGGCGAATCTCGTCCATATAATCTTCGTAATTGATAAATAGAACATAATTGGCCGATTGATACATTCCCTGTAAAAAGCAGTAACGGCAGTCATACAAACAATTCAGCATATGCGAAAAATAGTAGTTATGCCGGGCGCCTATGCCGTATCCTGGAGGCGCCGGCAAGGCAAACCCCCGATGCTTGTGCGCCAGAATCAAGGAAGGTTGCAGTTTTTGCAGGCGAAAATTCTGTGCCTTGGGGTTGAATACCTCGCCATAGCGATGACAATCAATCTGTTGCGCCCGGGGAAAACGCTGACATATTTGTTTGACCCGAGGGTGGTCAACAATGGCTTGTTCAATATAAATACGGTTGATCATCTGCTTATTATACGCATGGAAATAGAACAAAGAATATGAAGAAAAAATATTGAACTATCAGATATCAGGCTGTCGATTAAACTGATATTGACGAGGTGAAACTATGAATGCGATCAGATTATGGCCTGTTATTTTCTGGCTTTTTCTTAATGCCTGTTCAACGATGAAAGTGGATGTCGATTATGATCCGCGTGTAAATTTTAAACGCCTGGAGAATTATGCCTGGTTATCAGACAAAACGCCGGTTACCGGGAACAGTATCATCGATAGTGACAGCATGTTGCATGATCGTATTCGTCAGGATGTCGATGCATGGATGCAAACTCATGGTTATCATATAACTGACAAAAAAAGCGCCGATTTTCTGCTGACCTACCGCATCATCATGAAAGACAAGACGCGTGTGACTGTATTGGATAATTACTCTGTACATGACAAAAAATATTAAAAGCTGGCGTAGCTCGTTGAAATGTAATTAAATACCGCATTTTGTTTTAGCGAATATGAATAACGGGACATTACAAATCAACGAGCTGACCGTCATATTAACTGAGCACTTTCAATGGAACAAGGCAAGAATCGTTTGTTTTGTGGGTATGTTAATTGCTTTGATGGCAGTTAGCACGGTCAATCTGGCCCAGCTCGCCGTATTCTTTCCCAGTCGGGCAAAAATTTCCTCACGATATCGACGGATGCAACGATTTTTCAGTGACCATTGGCTGGATTACAATGAAGTCGCTCATTTCATCATGAAACTGTTTGGTTTCACTGATCAGGATTACTATCTGACGTTAGACAGGACGAATTGGAAGTGGGGTAAAACCAATATTAATCTGCTGGTGCTTGCCGTGGTTTATCGGGGTGCCGCCATTCCGGTGTATTGGTTGCCTTTAAACAAGCGGGGCAACTCTAATACGAAGGAACGTATAGCGCTGATGAAACGCTTTATTGCGCAGTTTGGCCGACATCACATCAAAGGTCTTTTGGCTGATCGGGAGTTTATTGGAGACGAATGGATGGGCTGGTTGTTTGAGCAAGAGATTCCCTTTTATATCCGTATTCGCAACAACGCCTGGACAACCAATGCCCAAGGCCAGCGAATACGCGTAGAGCGTTTGTTTTATGGGCTTAAGCCGGGTAGCACACGACACCTCTCAACAGCGCGCTATTTGGGAAATTGTTCAATTTATCTCAGTGGGTTACGGCTGAGTGATGGTGAGTTATTAATCATCGTCTGTCAGCATTTGAATCCTGATGCGATTAAAATTTATGGCTTGCGTTGGGAAATCGAAACGCTTTTCGGCGGTTTAAAAGGACGGGGATTCAAACTTGAGGAAACGCGTGTAGTCGGTTATCTTCGGATCAAAAAATTGTTAGTACTTCCCGTTATTGCTTTCTGTTGGTCACATAAAGCAGGCGAATGGAAACATGATTGCGAGTTACCAATAAAAACCAAAACACATCAGCGGCTCGCGCAAAGCCTGTTTCGATATGGATTAGATTGTATCCGCTCAACCTTGTTTAATGTCTTATCTCAATCAAAAAGGATGATTAGAAAAGTGATTGCTCTTTTGCAACCCATACCTTTTGTCACTGGAATACATGAGACTCATTTGTCATAAGTTAATTTTTGTCATGTACAGAGGGATAATTATTATAACTATCCTTTGTTCTGGCGTTACGGCTATTATGGATACTACGGCTACCCATACGGATATCCTTGGACGTATTACCCTGAAATCCAGACTTACGAATACCAGCGGGGTACTTTTGTATTGGATGTGATCGACCCTGAAAGCAAAAAATTGATATGGCGGGGAATGGTTTATCAGAATATGGCTATTGATATCAGCCAGCAACAATTGAAGGAATATGTCAGCAAAGCGGTTTTGACTTTGTTACAGCGCTTCGATGAAATACGCGGTTAAGTGTAGTTTGCTTGTATACTCTTTGTGTGAATCATATTCCTGGAAACCGGAAAAGCTATGAATAAAGCAAAAAAACATATTGTGATTATCGGTGGTGTTGCAGGTGGCGCTTCTTGTGCGGCCAGACTAAGACGGCTGTGTGAGCGCTGTGAGATTTATCTGATCGATAAAGGCGAATATGTTTCATTCGCCAATTGTGGATTGCCCTATTATGTTGGGGATGTCATTACAGAGCAGAAAAATTTGATTGTTGCGGCGCCGGAGAAATTTGAAAAACGTTTCAATATTCGGGTTAAAACCCGGCATCAGGCGATGGCCATCGATCGCTTGAATAAAACGGTACAAATCAAAAATTTACAAACGGGTGAGGTTTATCAACAGAATTATGATGCGCTGGTTTTATCCACAGGCGCATCGCCAATCAAGCCCCCCTTACCCGGCATCGATCTGCCGGGAATTTATCAACTGAGAACCATCCCGGACAGCCAGCGATTGAAAGCCGCCAGTCAAAACGCCAGGCGGGCGGTGATTATCGGCGGCGGCTTTATTGGCCTGGAGATGGTGGAAAACCTGGTAAGGCTTGGTCTGGAGGTAACGTTAATCGAGCGGGGCGGCCAGGTTGTGTCACCATTGGATGCGGAAATGGCCTGTTATGTTCAACAGAGTCTGGAGGCTCATGGTGTTAAAGTATTGCTGAATACAGAGGTGACAGGATTCAGCCAGAACAATGATGATATAACTGTGCATTGTCAGGGACAAAATGACCTTCAGGCCAATATGGTGTTATTGGCGATTGGTGTCCGCCCGGCAGCACAGTTGGCTGAACAGGCGGGTATAAAACTTGGAGATCATGGCGGCATCATGGTTACCGAGCAGCAACGAACCAATGATCCCGCCATCTGGGCGATTGGCGATGTGGTAGAAAACAAGGATTGGGTGCTGGGTAATCGCCATCCGTTGCCATTGGCAGGCCCTGCCAACCGGCAAGGACGTATAGCGGCAGCTTCCATTCTGGAATCTTTCCAGCCATTGGCGCAAAGAAAACAATTTTTCCGTGGCGTTCAAGGGACGGCTGTTTGTAAAGTTTTCGATATCACGATGGCAATGTGTGGCGCTAATGAAAAGAGCCTGTTGAGAAGCAATCAGGATTATCAGGCCATTTATTTGCATCCTGGCCATCATGTCGGTTATTTTCCCGGCGCCAAACCGATTCATATCAAACTTATGTATCATCCGGTAGATGGAAAACTGCTTGGCATTCAAGCCATTGGTGAAGCCGGCGTCAGCCGCCGTGTCGATGTCTTTTCCATGGCGATGCAAATGAATGCCGATGTGTTTGATCTGGAGGAAGCGGAACTCTGTTATGCGCCGCAATTCGGCGCGGCCAAAGATCCGATCAACATGGCCGGCATGATTGCCGCCAATCATTTGCGGCATGACTTGCAATTGGCTGATTGGCGCAAACTGCATGATGATAATCACATTCTACTGGATGTTCGCAGTGAAGCGGAATTTCAGCAAGAGCATATTGATACCGCGATCAATATTCCGTTGGAGCAGTTACGTGAAAAAGTCGATCAGCTAAGTACCGACAAGGAAGTCTGGGTGATTTGCGGTGTGGGTCAACGAGCTTATTATGCGGTCAGGTTTCTGATGCAGGCGGGGTTTCAGGTTAAAATTCTGTCCGGCGGCATGAAAACCTGGCGGACTTTTCGGGATGCGGGGTTGCTGGCATCATAATGAATTAAATCACTAAAAAATTATGTCATTACAAGATCAATTATTGAAATCGGGTTTGGTCAATCAAACCAAGCTGAAACAGGTCAAGGCGGAAAAACGCAAACAGACCCGTAAACAGCAAAAAAATAAAGTCAGCGTCGAAAATGAGGCAAAAAAACTGGCCGAACAGGCGCGCGCCAAACAAGTGGAAAAAGACAGGCTTTTGAATGAACAACGCAATCAGGAGACGGCCAAAAAACAACAAGCCAATCAGATTGCCCAGTTTGTCAATGGCCAAAATAACTGAGCCAGTTTCGGCCATTAAAAGTGCGCCACTTTTTCCTCGGTATAAGTCAGTTATTCAGTTTGGATCTCAGTCGATAGCTTTCCCCTCCCGGCATAAAAATGTGTGAATGATGAATCAGTCGGTCGACAATCGGCACGGCGATATTGTCATCGATGAAAAATTCTCCCCAGTTGGTGAATTCCTTGTTGGTGGTCAGAATGATCGAGCGGTATTCATACAGCGTGTTAATCAGTTGAAACAGGTTGTGCATCCCTTGTTTGTTCAACGGTAAATAGCCCGGTTCATCGATGATCAAGACATCGAACTTGGCCAGCTGATTAATTTTCTTTTTCAGCTCACCTTTGAGTTCGGCAATCTCCAGCATTTCAATCAGTCCCGGCGCGGTATTGAAGCTGACCTTGTAGCCGGCCTCAATCGCCTTCAGGCCGATGCCGATGGACAGGTGGGTTTTACCGACCCCGGGCGGGCCAATGAAGACGATGTTTTCGCGGTTGTCGATGAAACCAAAGTCCAGCAGGCTGTTGATTTCCCGTTTGCTGATGGTGGTCTGCACGCGGTAGTCGAACTCATCCAGGCTTTTTTGCACGGGAAATCCGGCGCGTTTGCGGTTTTGCTCGATGCGTTTTTGGTTGCGCTGTTGTCGCTCCAAGTCCACCAGGCTTTCGGCAAAGTGCAGGCAGGAGCTTTCGTTGGCTTCTGCCTGACTGAGCAGGGTGACCAGTTGTTCGGCAATGCCCGACAGGCACAGACTGCGGTATTTTCCGGCAACGCTGTCAATGGATGACATGGCTCACCTCCTGACCAGTCGACTGGCCATTCAGGACGCGATAGCGTTCCAGTTGGGTGGGCGCTTTCTGGCGCGTAGTTGTTATCTGTGCAGTGGCCTTCTCATGGGTACTTCGCGCTGGGTGGTGTTGCCAGGCGTCCAGACAATCCTTGAAGCCTGTTGCGGTGAGCTGTGTTCGATCCAGGATACGCATCAGTACTTCATCGCTCACCGGGCCGTATTGTGACGTCCATTGCTTGAGGATCTGTTTGACGCCCGGTAACTGGTCTTTGTCGATTTTCGGCGAGGTGGCTTTCAGTAATGCACACAATGCCTGACTGGCGTCAGCCCCTTTTCCCGGCAGTTCCTGGATGTCCTGTTCCAGTTGCTGGATATATTGACCTTTATCACGATAATGATCGGTGTTCTTGATGATCTGGCCTTTTTCCAGGCGCAGGGTATGTTCGGCAATCTTCTGGCCGGTCGAGAGGTCAGCGATCCGTAATTGACCGTGTTCGACTTTTACCGCCACCTGCGCCCTTTGATAAGCCATGGGCACTGAGTATTTGTTTCCCTGCCAGGCTATCAGGCCAGTTTTATCCACTTTGCGGGTGACCCTGGCCTGCGCTGGATTCTCGCTGACGCAAGACGGTGTCAGGTACGGCAGCATCCTGTCCTGTTCTTCGTTTCGATAGTGCATGGCCGGCTGTTGACCGGTGCTGCCATGAACACGCTGGTTGGCAATCGTGTCCAGCCAGTCGGACAGATACCTTTCCAGCCCAGACCAGTCCGTAAAGGTTTCCCCATAGAGACCGTTTTGCCTGACGTATTTGACCCCGGCTTCAACCTTACCCTTACTCTCTGGATCGTAGCCCTCGCAGGCACGGATACGGAACCCGGCCGCTGTGGCGTACTGATGAAAACGTTGATTGAGCTCCAGCTCCCGGAACACTTCACTGATCACCACCAGTCTGGTTTGATCATAAACACATTCAGCTGGCATGCCGCCGAAATAGCGAAATGCCGCATCGTGCTGCTGAATCAGAGTTTCCGTATCAATGGGCCGGTCGGATACAGATACATACATCAGCCTGGAACAAGACAGCACAAACACCATGAAATACACTGTAGTTTCCACACCGCCAATCATGACACCACGCAACTCGCCGCCATCGACCTGACACTGTTCGCCCGGCACCATGTCCAGTACCGGTTCATAATAGCGCTGCTGCTTGACGCTGATTTTCTGCTTCAACGCTTGAATGTAGCGGCGTACCGAACGGTCGGAAACCGCCAGCATCTCCTCTTTGGCTTTCAATTTGCGCAGCACCTTGACCGCCGACAAGCCCGGCCAGGTCTGCAGCAGATGGATAATATACTCCCGGTAGTCATCCAGTTTTTTACCACGCTCTGTGGTTGCCTGTAAGGCCGTAATTTCAGCCTCTGTCAGTTTCAGGTACTTCGAGACTGTATGCCGGGAAATACCCGGTTGTCTGGCAATCTTGCGCATCGATAAGCCATTGCCTTCGTTGTATAACGCTTTGATTTGATGAATCACGTTCCACTCCTTCACAGGACTCCCTGAAAAAATTCAGGGACTCTCTCAGATTTATTTCAATAAATAAAGTCTGAAAAAGTGGCTCACTTTTGTTGGCCAGTTTTGGTCTGTTTTAATTGGCCATTAACAGCAGTTGATCGAGACCAATAAATTGCCACAGGATGAGGATGGTATTCCATATCGCTTTACCGATGACAACAAGGTTAAAGATATTTATGTGTCAGAGGCTGTGCGGAAAAAAATCATCTCCGGCCGTCTGGCGATAGTGCGGGCGCAGCAAGGCTATGAAGTGGTTGCCTCGGAAGTGGCCGAAAAAATCAGACAGGTCGAAGCATCCATCGTCGTAGTCTTGTTTGAAAGCACTCAGGAGGCCACAGAAAATTCAGAAGATGACCCGTATAAGGATTACCAAATACCCGATGATTTGATTTGGTAGGCAGTACTTTTCATTGCGCCCATGCTCCTGCGTCACTGTCATTAAATTAAGGGTAAAATATAATATTATCAGTAGGTTGGGTTAGGTGCGCAACACTGAAATGACTTGAATTACCAACAAAATCAAGGGCGCACCGTAACCCAACAACAGCGCTCACATGGCCAATATCACCTGTTGGGTTACGATGCGCGCTTAAAGTAAGGGTTACCTTATACCTCTTTGGTTGTGTGAATCTAACCCAACCCACTGTATTTATTGAATTATTTATTAACTTAATGACAGTGATGCTCCTGCGTGGGCGCGTCAAAACTTCACGCTTTGCGTTCTGAAGCGCTAAAACCTTAGAAAACCCTGTCCAGTTAGCTTGATTCTGCTGGAGCTTCTGGGTCAGGGTTCCCAAGCGGGAGCTTGGGAACCAGCAAACACCAAAACAGGAAATTCAATTAGCGCAAGCTCGAAAGAAATACTACTTGAGAAGGAGAAATATACGATGAGTGATTTACAGAAATATGTTGATAAACGCAGAGCTTTAGATTCAGAATTTGATAATAATTATGAAGAAGGATATCAAGCTATTAAAATTGGCGCTCTGCTTCGCCAAGCCCGTGAAGCATCAGGGTTGACTCAGGAAGAAATAGCAAAGATGTTAAACACGAAAAAATCAGCAATTTCCAGAATTGAAAACCATGCTGAAGACATTAAGTTATCAACACTGGAAAAATTTGCTTCGGTTCTTGGTCGTAAAGTCGAAGTGACAATTCGATAAAAACAGCTGACAAAATTCATGAAAGCAATGGTTGCAAGTCCTATATTTTGTGAGTAAAGCGGTAATCACCTTTTCGCTTTTCGGACAACAAACATCAGGAGTCTTTTGTTCAGTATTTTCTTAAAAAAACAATTCCCGCATTTTTTGGCCAGGGGAAGGCGCGCGCATAAAGGCTTCGCCGACCAGAAAGGTGTAGATTCCCTGGTCGGTCATTTTTTTAATATCTCCTTGCGTATGAATACCGCTTTCGGTGACGAGCAGGCGGTCATCCGCAGCCATTTTCTGCAAGGCAAGCGTGGTTTCAAGATTCGTTTCGAAAGTGCGTAAATCGCGGTTGTTGACACCAACTAATGGTGTTTTGAGTTTCAATGCGCGTTCCATCTCGGCTGCATCATGTACTTCGACCATTACATCCATGCTCAACGCCATGGCGGCTTCTTCCAGCTTCTGCATTTGATCGTCTTCAAGGGAGGCAACGATCAATAAAATACAATCGGCTCCCAGTGCACGGGCTTCCTGTACCTGATAAGGGTCTATCATGAAATCCTTGCGCAATACCGGCAATGGGCAGCGTTCCCGCACCATTTGCAAATACACTTCCGAGCCTTGAAAATAGTTTTTATCAGTCAAAACAGACAAGCAGGTTGCGCCATTCATGGCGTAGTCCTGGGCGATTTCCACCGGTTTAAAGTCTTCCCGAATAACACCTTTGCTGGGCGAGGCTTTTTTGATTTCGGCGATGATGGCGGGTTGCTGGCTGTCGGCCCTGGATTTCAAGGCGCGATAAAAACCGCGTGGCGCTTCGATACCTGATGCGATTTCCTGCAACATTTCCAGCGGGACTTTACTTTTGCGTGCGGCAACTTCTTCCTGTTTGGTCGCTAAAATCTTTTTTAAAATATCCGATGTATCCGTGGTTTTCTTTTTACGCGGTTTGCGGGGCTTTTTTGCTGCTGGTTTTTCACTGGATTGTTCGGCTGGCGACCAGTTGATCAAAGCCTCGAATTTTTGCCGGGCAAGGCCTGATTCCAGCATTTCCTGCGCTTTTTTAACGCCGGCGGCAAGATTTTCAGCAAGATCGGCGGCATAAATTGCAGCGCCAGCATTCAGGGCGACAATATCCCGGGCAGGTCCTGCCTCATTATCAAGAACGCGGCGGATCAGATTCAGGCTGTCCTGTGCGCTGTCAACCGCCAGAGTATCCAGTGGGCTGCGCGTCAGACCAAATTCCTCCGGTCTGATGGTGTAATCGCGTACCCGGCCATCTTTTAATTCAGTGATATGGCTGTGGGTGGCGATGCTCAATTCATCCAGCCCATCGTAGGCGTTGACCACCAGAACATGTTTGCTGCCCAGTTTTTGTAATACTTTAGCCAGCGGCAACAGCCATTTCTTGTCGAATACGCCAATCAACTGATGTGGCGCATTGGCGGGATTGGATAACGGGCCGAGCAGATTGAACAGCGTTCTGACGCCCATTTCCTTGCGCGGCCCGATGGCGTGTTTCATCGCGCTGTGGTGTTTGGGCGCGAACAGAAAACCCACACCGATGTCGGCAATACACTTGGCGACCTGTTCGGCGCTTAAATCCAGATTGACGCCGGCCGCTTCCAGTACATCGGCGCTGCCGCAACGACTGGAGACCGAGCGATTACCGTGTTTGGCGACTTTGCCGCCGGCTGCTGCAACGACGAATGCAGAAGCGGTAGAAATATTGAAGGTATTGGCGCCATCACCACCGGTGCCGCAGGTATCGATGATATGCTCACCTGTAACAGGAACTTTCGTCGCCAGTTCACGCATAACCTCGGCGGCGGCGGCAATCTCATCGACGCTTTTCTCTTTGCAGCGCAAGGCGATCAGGAAGCCTGCTATCTGGGCATCTGTGGCTTGGCCGGTCATGATTTTCTGCATGATCTCACGCATTTGATCAGGATTTAAATCCTGTTGATCCAGCACGGTCTGGATGGCTTGTGGCAAGGTGAAGTCCATATTAACGCTCCAGAAAATTTTTCAATAAATCATGACCATGATCGGTCAGAATGGATTCGGGGTGAAACTGTACCCCTTCCACATCCAGCGTTTTGTGTCTGACGCCCATGATTTCATCACGTTGGCCTTGTTTGTCTTCGGTCCAGGCGGTCACTTCCAGGCAATCAGGCAAGCTGTCCTGGTCGATGACCAGGGAATGATAGCGGGTGGCGGTGAAAGGGTTACTCAGACCTTTGAATACGCCCTGATCCAGATGAAATACTGACGATGTTTTACCGTGCATGATTTCCTTGGCGTGGATGATGTTTCCGCCAAAGGCGTAACCAATACTTTGATGGCCAAGACAGACACCTAATATCGGCAGTTTACCGGCAAAATGTAAAATGGCGTCGACAGAAATACCGGCTTCTTTCGGTGTGCACGGGCCGGGAGAAATCACCAGTTTGTCCGGCTGCATCGCCTCGATGTCGGCCAATGTGACTTCATCGTTGCGCACCACGGTAACATCAGCGCCCAGTTCGCCAAAATACTGCACCAGGTTATAGGTAAATGAATCATAGTTGTCGATCATTACCAGTTTAACCGCACTCATGATTGCTCTCCTTCCAAACCGGCTTCAGCCATACTGACGGCGCGGAATACGGCCCGGCCTTTATTCATTGTTTCATCCCATTCATTACGGGGTACAGAATCATATACGATGCCCGCGCCCGCCTGAATATGCAGAGTGTTGTCCTTGATCACCGCGGTGCGGATGGCGATGGCGGTATCGAGATTGCCAGACCAAGATATATAGCCCACAGCACCAGAATACACGCCGCGTTTGACGGGTTCTAATTCGTCGATGATTTCCATGGCGCGGATTTTAGGCGCGCCGCTGACCGTGCCGGCCGGAAAGGTCGCGGTCAGCACATCGAAGGCATCCTTGTCTTCAGCCAGTTCACCTACGACATTGGAAACAATATGCATAACATGCGAATAACGTTCGACAATCATTTTATCGGTCAGTTTGACTGTGCCGATTTTCGCCACCCGGCCGGTATCGTTACGGCCCAGGTCGATCAGCATTAAATGTTCGGCCAATTCTTTCGGGTCGGCCAATAACTCTTCTTCCAGCGCCTTGTCTTGTTCGATGGTTTCACCGCGAGGACGGGTGCCGGCAATCGGCCGTACCGTGACCTGGTTGTCTTCCAGCCTGACCAGGATTTCCGGCGAGGAGCCGACAATATGAAAATCCTCCAGATTCAGATAATACATATAAGGTGATGGATTCAAACAGCGCAAGGCGCGGTAAAGATTCAATGGCGACGCACTGTAGGGAATGGACAAGCGTTGGGACAAAACCACCTGCATGATATCGCCGGCAACAATATATTCCTTGGCCTTCAGCACCGCCTGTTCGAAACCTTCCTGGGTAAAGCCCGAGACAAAATCGTCTTCGGAAACTTTCTTGGGTGAGGCGTGATCATCCGGTTTGGCTTTCTGGTTTTTCAAGCGGTCCGCCAGTTTATCCAGACGGGCAGTCGTCTTTTCATAAGCCTGATCCTGTTCTGGGTTGGCATGCGTCAGCAGCAGGGATTTGCCGGATAAATTATCGAACACCAGCATTTCTTCCGACACCATCAATAAAATATCCGGTGTGCTAATCGGGTCGGGCTTTTCCCGTGGTTGTAAACGCTTTTCAATGTAAGCGATGGTTTCATAACCAAAATAGCCCACCAGGCCACCATTGAATCGAGGCAGACCTTCGATATCCGGAACCTTGAATTGCTGGCGAAATTCTTCAATCCACTGTAAAGGTTGAGGGTGGTTCAGACGTTGTTTAACAACACCTGATTCAATAACCGTTATATCGTTGCCACTGATATTGATCAGCGTTGTGCAGGGCAGGCCGATAATTGAATAGCGCCCCCATTGTTCGCCGCCATGTACCGACTCAAACAAATAGGAATAAGGCGCATCGGCCAGTTTCAAATAGGCGCTTAATGGGGTGTCGAGATCAGCCAGTACCTCCCGGCAAACCGGAATACGGTTATAACCTTGCCGGGCGTAATGATCAAATTGTTCGGGGGTCATGGTGTTTTTTTAGCCTTCGGCCAGTTAAACGTCATATAAAAAATCGATCATTATATCGTATAAAATAACTCTGTACATGACAAAAATTAGCTTATGACAAATGAGTCTCATGTATTCCAGTGACAAAAGGTATGGGTTGCAAAAGAGCAATCACTTTTCTAATCATCCTTTTTGATTGAGATAAGACATTAAACAAGGTTGAGCGGATACAATCTAATCCATATCGAAACAGGCTTTGCGCGAGCCGCTGATGTGTTTTGGTTTTTATTGGTAACTCGCAATCATGTTTCCATTCGCCTGCTTTATGTGACCAACAGAAAGCAATAACGGGAAGTACTAACAATTTTTTGATCCGAAGATAACCGACTACACGCGTTTCCTCAAGTTTGAATCCCCGTCCTTTTAAACCGCCGAAAAGCGTTTCGATTTCCCAACGCAAGCCATAAATTTTAATCGCATCAGGGTTCAAATGCTGACAGACGATGATTAATAACTCACCATCACTCAGCCGTAACCCACTGAGATAAATTGAACAATTTCCCAAATAGCGCGCTGTTGAGAGGTGTCGTGTGCTACCCGGCTTAAGCCCATAAAACAAACGCTCTACGCGTATTCGCTGGCCTTGGGCATTGGTTGTCCTGGCGTTGTTGCGAATACGGATATAAAAGGGAATCTCTTGCTCAAACAACCAGCCCATCCATTCGTCTCCAATAAACTCCCGATCAGCCAAAAGACCTTTGATGTGATGTCGGCCAAACTGCGCAATAAAGCGTTTCATCAGCGCTATACGTTCCTTCGTATTAGAGTTGCCCCGCTTGTTTAAAGGCAACCAATACACCGGAATGGCGGCACCCCGATAAACCACGGCAAGCACCAGCAGATTAATATTGGTTTTACCCCACTTCCAATTCGTCCTGTCTAACGTCAGATAGTAATCCTGATCAGTGAAACCAAACAGTTTCATGATGAAATGAGCGACTTCATTGTAATCCAGCCAATGGTCACTGAAAAATCGTTGCATCCGTCGATATCGTGAGGAAATTTTTGCCCGACTGGGAAAGAATACGGCGAGCTGGGCCAGATTGACCGTGCTAACTGCCATCAAAGCAATTAACATACCCACAAAACTAGAAGTTACGCATTGACAGGCAATGTTAAACTATGGGTTTAAAAAATCCCAAAGTCAATGCAAGGCAAACCTTGATAAGAGAAATAACACGCCCCTCAACAGCCTGCTGTACATTACCCATGTATATTGGTTTTTTATTAAGTGAGCCGAAACAAGCTAGTTGTCGACGATTAGGAGAAGTCATGTCAATATCACATGATAGCGTAAATCGATTTCTAAATCGGGAGCATTACACTGGGCGAGATTTATACAATGAAGCCAGCGCAAGCCTGAATTTAAAGGGCGGAACCTTGAGTGTTGACGATAGTGTTCTTGATAAACCTTATAGCCAATATATGGCATTTGTCAGTTATTTTTGGTCGGGAAAACATCATAGAGCAGTCAAGGGAATCAATCTTGTCACGTTGTACTACACAGACATTCAAGGAAAACACCAACCACTGAATTTCCGGGTGGTCGATAAGGCGGAAGGAAAGACAAAAAATGACTATTTTCAAGACATGCTGACCGAAGTATTAGCTTGGGGACTAGAACCTGGTTTTGTAACAGGAGATAGCTGGTACAGTTGCGTGGATAATCTTAAATTGATAAGAAATCATCAGACAGGATTATTCTTTGCAGTGGAAGGTAATCGATTAGTCTCTGTTGAAAAAGGTTCATGGGTTCAAGTCAGGCAATTAGAAATCCCGGAAGACGGCTTAATGGTTTGGCTCAAAAATTTTGGGTATGTGAAATTATTTCGGACGACCTTGAAAGAACAAGTTCGCCATTACATAAGTTCACTACCTGATGAAGAAAAAACCGCTGTTTTTGACAAGAAAGCATTTACCGAACAACATGACAGGCATTGGCAGATTGAGCAATATCATCGGGCAATAAAGCAGGTGTGTAATATTGAGCGGTTCCAGGTTCGCAATAAAAGAGCAATAAATAATCATATTTTTTCTGCAATTTGTGGCTTTGTTCAATTACAAAAATTGAGCTTTGCAGACGTGATTAATAATTGCTATAGCGTACAGCGGAATTTATTCAACGATGTTATGGCTTCGTTTATCGACACCTTTATGCCAAATATGAATCATTTAAACCCAAAATTTCGATCTGTTGTCAATGCGTAACTTCTAAAAACAAACGATTCTTGCCTTGTTCCATTGAAAGTGCTCAGTTAATATGACGGTCAGCTCGTTGATTTGTAATGTCCCGTTATTCATATTCGCTAAAACAAAATGCGGTATTTAATTACATTTCAACGAGCTACGCTAGCTTTTAATATTTTTTGTCATGTACAGAGATAAAATAAGCGTTTTTAACATGAAATGATCCATATCGAAAGCGCAAGGAGTTCTCAGCCGTGAAAAGGCTGCTTATCCATATTCAATGAAGTAAGCTGGCTTAACCCGGTTGTGTTATATAACCGAATTTTATCAGCGCTCTGATCCAGCGTGGTGCATTGCGTTTGACAGCCATTTCTTCGTAGTCGATGGTCGAATCCCGGAAATACTCGCCGCGACTAATCATGAAGTAACATGTCCGCAAAAGTTTGTGAGCCAGCGCAATGATGGCGCGTTGGTGACCTCGCCTAATCGCCAGTGATGTATATTTTGCCTGGAAAACCGATCGGGTTCGGCTGGCGGCATGGGCGCATTCGCAAAGCAGGCGACGCACATATGGGTTTCCTTTTCGCGTTCGTCCTGATTTGCGTTTGCCGGCAGACTCGTTGTTGCCGGGGCATATGCCCACCCATGACGCCAGCCGATCCGCACTGCCAAAGACAGTCATATCCGTTCCGATCTCAACAAGTAGCATGGCTGCTCCAATCAAATCAACACCGGGAATAGTCTGGAGCAATTGCAAAACCGTTTTCTCCTTCTCCAGTCCGGCCAGCAGTTGTGCATCGAATCTGGCTATGCGTGCTTCCAAATCCTGAATATGCTGCATCAGTTCATTCAGTACGAAGCGATGGTGCTCGCTCAACTCACCTTGCAGCGCCTCCAGTATATCGGCGCGCGGCGCTTTGAGACGATTGCTGGCCAGCTTCAACACATCATGCGCAGGCTGTCCTTCAATCAGCGCGTTAACCATGGCGCGCGCGGATTGCCCATGTACATCGCTGACCACCACGCCAAGCCGGATGCCGCCGTCGGTTAATACCTTGTGCAGTCTGTTCTTCTCAGCAGACAGCATCGACACCAACTTCTGTCGTTGACGTGAAATCAGGCGTAACTGCCGCATCTTTTCCGGTGGCACGAATGAACCGCGCAGCAGTCCGGCACGGGAAAGCATCGCCAGCCATTGCGCGTCGCCGATGTCCGTCTTGCGTCCCGGCACATTCTTCACATGCCGGGCATTGACGACCCTGGCGTAAATACCCACATGTTCCAAAGCTGCATATGGGCTTTTCCAGTAGATGCCGGTGCGTTCCATCACCACCTCATCCGGTGCGACAGACTGCACCCAATCGGCTAATGCACGTCGATCACGTTTGAATGCGCCAAACTGCCGATGCTCTGTCTGAATACCACCATCGGCCTGTTCAACCATGGCGCAGGCGGTAATCTGCTTTTGGTGAACATCCAACCCGATGACTCGCTTGTGTATTGCAGTGAGTTCCATTTCTTCCTCCTTTACTCTATGATTGAGCCTGGAAGGTGGCGGTTGCCTGGATGATCTGCCTGAGGGCGATGTAAATCGTCAACGGCCCTTTTAACATTCGCTCTTAAAGAAGCAATCCGGGGTTCGAGTCATCCATGGCAGGCTACGTTAGCAGTCGGGCTCTAAGGCTCCAAAGTAAAGCGCAGTCTTTAACCGCCATCTTCCACAAGGAACTCTACAACATTTCATCATGCGGGGTGGCAATTCTTGCGATGATCGTTAGTAAAACTTGGATTCCATGAAACTGATCAGCTTCAAACATCAGCAACAAAACAAAATCGGCGCGGTTATCGATAATGAGGTCGTCGATGCATCCCGGCATTCAGATTTGCCAGGCAATATGATCGACTTTCTGGCTCAGGGCGAGAAGGCTTTGGCAAAATTACAAACGCTTATCGATGCAGGCTCTGGACGCTTGCCACTTGATCAGATTGAATTACTGGCCCCGGTTCCACGGCCTGGTAAATTTCTGGGCATCAGCTTGAATTACGCCGATCATATTGGTGAAACCGGACTGGAGTGGCCGGAATATCCGACCTTTTTCACCAAACAAAGCACCTGTGTGATCGGGCCGGGACAAGCCATCCAGATTCCGGTAGTTTCCGAAAAAGTCGATTACGAAGGTGAGCTGGCGTTTGTGATTGGCAAACGCTGCAAGCATGTTGCCGCCGAGCGAGCCGCCGATGTGATCGCCGGCTACACCATAGTCAACGATGTCTCGGTGCACGACTGGCAGATCCGCTCGCCTACCTGGATGCTGGGTAAATCCTTCGATACCCATGGACCGATGGGGCCTTGGCTGGTCACGGCCGATGAAATCCCCGATCCGCATAATCTGCAACTGGAAACCTGGGTGGATGATGAACGCCGTCAGCAGGCCAATACCGGACAAATGCTGTTCAATTGTTATGAGATGATCGCCTATTTAAGCCAGGCGATGACGCTGGAGCCTGGGGATGTCATCGCCACTGGCACGCCTTCAGGCGTCGGGGTGAAAATGAAACCGCGTGGCTATTTGAAGTCCGGGCAGCGTGTACGCATCGTTATTGAAAAAATTGGCGAATTACAAAACCCCGTTGAAAATGAAATTATTTAATTAAACATTGTTCAGTTAAAATTCAGAGCCTCTTCGCTAAACTGTAGCCACGTTGAAAAAGCTGGAAACAGCGAGGAGGTCGTTATGAAAAAGTTATTGTTCATCATCATGTTAATGGGGTTTACATTAGGCTGCTCGGCCGAAAATTATCGCTACCGTTATACTGATAGCGATGATTATTATGAAAACCAATATGAAAATCGGCATTTCTGGCGTCAGGTCAATCAGCGCTTGTTGCGTCAATATCATCTGGTCGATGAAAATCTGGAGCATGGCCGGTTATCCCGCCAGCACGCCCATAAGCTATATCGTCACATCAACAAACTGGAAAATCGTATCGAGGAACTTCGTTGTGAAAACGAGGCAGGCCCTTACCAGCGCCGCAATATATTGCGCTACCTGGATCGTAACGAGCAGCGCATCAATAAATATCTGAATCATCGCCGCGGCAAGTTTCGTTATCAAAGCCGCTACGCAAACCCCTATAACACCCGCACATATCTGCCAAACCGAGGCATTCAATGGTCTTTAGGCGGTAACAGCGGTGTGTTTTATTTTAATTACTGATGTTACGCGCTACGCCGGATAATTGATAAAATTTGAGGATGAACAAAGAGAAATTAGACCTGTACACAGACTATTTAATCAGCAATACGAGCTATGCGACAGCAACGGGTTTGTCGTCGATGTTAGGTGGAGAAATTAGCCATGATAGTATCACGCGTTTTTTATCGTCCAGGACGTACACATCAAAAGACCTCTGGCTGGAGGTTAAACGAACAGTCCGGAAGATTGAAGAAGAAACGGGGTGTTTGATTTTTGACGATACAATCCAGGAGAAGCAATGGACAGACGAGAATGAAGTCATTTGTTGGCATTATGACCATTGCCAGGGGCGGTCAGTCAAAGGCATCAATCTATTGAATGCCTTGTATCATACGGGCAATGTTTCGATACCCGTAGCCTTTGAAGTGGTCAAAAAACCGATTCAGTTTTGTGATATCAAAACAAAGCAGGTTAAACGAATGGCTACGGTGACCAAAAATGAGCTGATGCGTGCGATGATTCAACAGTGTTTGAACAATCGGCTTCAATTTCGCTATGTGTTGATGGATAGCTGGTTTACGGCTAAAGAGAATCTGGAGTTTATTGTTGACAAAGACAAACATTTCATTGGGGCTTTAAAGGATAATCATTTGGTGGCGTTGAGCGTAGACGACAAGAAACAAGGAAAATTTACCCGTGTCAGTGACATTGCATTAGAGGATAAACAAGCAGTACGCGGCTGGCTAAAAGGCTACCCACATGAAGTCCTGATTGTCCGGCGAATCTTTACAAACAAAGACGGCAGTACGGCAACCGTTAATCTGGTGTGCAGTGATTTAACATTAACGGGTAAAAAGGTTGCGGCAATCTATCAGAAACGCTGGAAAGTCGAAGAATTTCATAAATCATTGAAATCCAATGCCGGGTTGGCAAAGTCGCCTACTCGTACCCCAACAACACAAAACAATCATATTTTTATGGCCATTATGGCGGTCTTTAAACTGGAGTGTCTCAAAATAAAACACCAAACCAATCATTTTGCTTTGAAGGCTAAATTATATATCAAGGCTATTCGGCAGGCTTTTGCTGAATTGCAACAATTCAAGACCGCGTAACATCAGTTAATTATTAGGGAAAGTGCGACGCTGACTCCTGCAAGCTCTTGTTCCCATGGTTCGCCATGGGAACCCAGCCAGTTTTGCGAGTTAATGGGTAAAACGGTTTTTCATCAATCACCAACGGGAGGAATAATCGGCATTGCTGGGTAGCTTATCCCGGATTCCGCAAGCTCCATCCGGGCTACCTTGCTTTAGTTATAAAGTAAAAATTAACATCTTCCTGCGGCTTTTAAAAGGGCGTTACAAGAAGTTTTACTGGTTTTATTACGTGAGTATACACCGTGATTATTGGAACAAATTGCATCAGATATAGAACGTCCAACAATAGAAAACGATCCTGTGACATAACATTGATAAGTCTTCCCAGCTTTTGTTTTTACAACATAATCTGTCCGTACACCACTATCAACTCGATCTGAGATTGTAAATTGACTTCGATCCAATCCTAATGCAAATGAGGTTCTCTGTTCAATGTCATTGGATTTGACTACCATTGAAGAGCATCCAGCTGTAATACTGAGCAGAAAAACACTACTCACTGTAAAAAATAGTTTTGTCCTTATTTTCATATATTTTCTCTGTACATGACAAAAAATATTAAAAGCTAGCGTAGCTCGTTGAAATGTAATTAAATACCGCATTTTGTTTTAGCGAATATGAATAACGGGACATTACAAATCAACGAGCTGACCGTCATATTAACTGAGCACTTTCAATGGAACAAGGCAAGAATCGTTTGTTTTGTGGGTATGTTAATTGCTTTGATGGCAGTTAGCACGGTCAATCTGGCCCAGCTCGCCGTATTCTTTCCCAGTCGGGCAAAAATTTCCTCACGATATCGACGGATGCAACGATTTTTCAGTGACCATTGGCTGGATTACAATGAAGTCGCTCATTTCATCATGAAACTGTTTGGTTTCACTGATCAGGATTACTATCTGACGTTAGACAGGACGAATTGGAAGTGGGGTAAAACCAATATTAATCTGCTGGTGCTTGCCGTGGTTTATCGGGGTGCCGCCATTCCTGTGTATTGGTTGCCTTTAAACAAGCGGGGCAACTCTAATACGAAGGAACGTATAGCGCTGATGAAACGCTTTATTGCGCAGTTTGGCCGACATCACATCAAAGGTCTTTTGGCTGATCGGGAGTTTATTGGAGACGAATGGATGGGCTGGTTGTTTGAGCAAGAGATTCCCTTTTATATCCGTATTCGCAACAACGCCAGGACAACCAATGCCCAAGGCCAGCGAATACGCGTAGAGCGTTTGTTTTATGGGCTTAAGCCGGGTAGCACACGACACCTCTCAACAGCGCGCTATTTGGGAAATTGTTCAATTTATCTCAGTGGGTTACGGCTGAGTGATGGTGAGTTATTAATCATCGTCTGTCAGCATTTGAACCCTGATGCGATTAAAATTTATGGCTTGCGTTGGGAAATCGAAACGCTTTTCGGCGGTTTAAAAGGACGGGGATTCAAACTTGAGGAAACGCGTGTAGTCGGTTATCTTCGGATCAAAAGATTGTTAGTACTTCCCGTTATTGCTTTCTGTTGGTCACATAAAGCAGGCGAATGGAAACATGATTGCGAGTTACCAATAAAAACCAAAACACATCAGCGGCTCGCGCAAAGCCTGTTTCGATATGGATTAGATTGTATCCGCTCAACCTTGTTTAATGTCTTATCTCAATCAAAAAGGATGATTAGAAAAGTGATTGCTCTTTTGCAACCCATACCTTTTGTCACTGGAATACATGAGACTCATTTGTCATAAGTTAATTTTTGTCATGTACAGAGATATATTTTACTTTTTAAATTTATTTACTGATGTTACGCGCTACGCCGGATAATTGATAGAATTTAAGGATGAACAAAGAGAAATTAGACCTATATACAGACTATTTAATCAGCAATACGAGCTATGCGACGGCGACGGGTTTGTCGTCAATGTTAGATGGAGAAGTTAGCCATGATAGTGTCACGCGTTTTTTATCGTCCAGGACGTACACATCAAAAGACCTCTGGCTGGAGGTTAAACGAACAGTCCGGAAGATTGAAGAAGAATCAGGGTGTTTGATTTTTGACGATACAATCCAGGAGAAGCAATGGACAGACGAGAATGAAGTCATTTGTTGGCATTATGACCATTGCCAGGGGCGGTCAGTCAAAGGCATCAATCTATTGAATGCCTTGTATCATACGGGCAATGTTTCGATACCCGTAGCCTTTGAAGTGGTCAAAAAACCGATTCAGTTTTGTGATATCAAAACAAAGCAGGTTAAACGAATGGCTACGGTGACCAAAAATGAACTGATGCGTGCGATGATTCAACAGTGTTTGAACAATCGGCTTCAATTTCGCTATGTGTTGATGGATAGCTGGTTTACGGCTAAAGAGAATCTGGAGTTTATTGTTGACAAAGACAAACATTTCATTGGGGCTTTAAAGGATAATCGCCTGGTGACGTTGAACGTTGACGACAAGAAACAAGGAAAATTTACCCGTGTCAGTGACATTGCATTAGAGGATAAACAAGCAGTTCGCGGCTGGCTAAAAGGCTACCCGCCTGAAGTCCTGATTGTCCGGCGAATCTTTACAAACAAAGACGGCAGTACGGCAACCGTTAATCTGGTGTGCAGTGATTTAACATTAACGGGTGAAAAAGTTGCGGCAATCTATCAGAAACGCTGGAAAGTCGAAGAATTTCATGAATCATTGGAATCCAATGCCGGGTTGGCAAAGTCGCCTACTCGTACCCCAACAACACAAAACAATCATATTTTTATGGCCATTATGGCGGTCTTTAAACTGGAGTGTCTCAAAATAAAACACCAAACCAATCATTTTGCTTTGAAGGCAAAATTATATATCAAGGCCATTCGGCAGGCTTTTGCTGAATTGCAACAATTCAAGACCGCGTAACATCAGTTATTTAGTTCCCGTCTATAAATAGCTATATATGACGCCAGTATTCAGATAATTAGCGTATTCCAAAATACCGAATAAATTAATTTACGGTCCAACCCAGTCTATTGTCGATTGCAGGAAGCTATGATGGCCAAAATTCCATTTTTTGGACGAATAACCCCCTGAGGTGATATCCCCATTTCAAAAAAAGTCAGTAGCCGACTGGTTCAAACTGGCTTCAAGCGCGCCAACGTAACCAGGTTATGCGTGACAACCGCCGACCACACGTAAGCCTTGAAATGCTCCAGTCCTTTCCAGTTGCATCGATTCAATCCAAAGCTGCGTTTCAGATACGAAATACCCGCTTCAATACCTGCTCGAAAGTTGCGCAGCTTGCGGTAGACCCGCTTACTTTTGACCATCTCCTGGACATCCAGGCCTCTTTTTTTATGAAAAGCCATGTCCTTGACGCCTTTCGCCCTGGCCTCTTTCAGGTTAGCTTCGCTGGCATAGCCACCATCAACAGCCATTTGCCGGGGCGCCTTGCCATAGTGTTGTATGTGGCGCTCCAGCATGGGCAGCAAGCGTTCCGTATCGGCCGGATTACCCGCTTCGACCACCACATCCAATACCAGTCCGCTTTGACCTGTCACCAGGTTCAATTTATGACCATACTGGATATCCCGGCTGCCTTTGATGATGATATCCGTATGCGCTTCAAAAAGGCTGAAGATCTTTTCCTGGGCCGGCACTTTTTCACCCTGAAAAACACGCCGTTCTGTTTGTTCGATAATCTGCTCGATCAATGTGCGATAGTATTCGACTTCTTCCAGCCAGGCCGCGCAACGGGCGGGATCTGCCCGTGACCCTGCCAGCGCTTGGTAAACCGGCTCGATATACGACAGGCTCATCCGCGTCACCCGGATCAGATCCTGATATAAGGCGGCTTTCTTGTCCCGGCCGCGTATATAGCGAATACTACACATGCGCCTTTTAGCCCGTCGGCAATGATTCTGGCAAGGCAGTGGTTTGCCACCCGATAATTCCTTTGCCCGCTCGAACAGTCGGGCCAAGACGCGCACACCATCCCACAACAAACTGCTATCACTGGGTTCGTGAATATTCGCGTCCGTTACCGTGCTGTCCAGACGAATGACTTGTCCTCGCTCCACGCCCGCCTCCCTGGCCTGTCCCAGTATGGCCTGATTGATTTTTTCCCAGGTCGTATCACTGATCTTGCTGATGGTTCGCTGTAACGCTGCTTTTCTGGGAATAACCTCCACGGGTAACCGGGCAAATGCCTGGAATGATTGCGAATCCAGCAGGTAGAACGCCAGCTCCTCGTAACTCACCTGCCGGTATTGCTTGAGAATTGCACAGCGCAGCACTGACTCCACTGGCATGCCTTTGCGACCACAATCTGTAACCTTTGCCTCCAGGAGATCGGTTACCACCCATTCCAGTACCTCAGGATGATCATCCAGCCAAGTGGAAATGGCTTGTAATTCCTGTCCGATCTCGTGATCAACGAAAAAATGAAATATACTACGCTGGACAGTGCATTTTTGTCGCATTGTTATCTCCGGTGTGGGATGGTTTCATTATGTTTCAATGACTTAGTGCATAATTATACCATCCAACACCGGATTTATCAGCACCTTTTGGCGGCTTTTTGTTTGTATTTCAATGTTTTAGCATTTATAGATGGGAACTATTTAGAAGATTAAAGGTAAAGCTCTATTCCTAAGCTCTCATAAAGTGCCCCCTATTGTCCAGATAAATTATTAGAGAGTTTAAGATAGAACTCTCATAACAATTAGGCTTAATTGCTCTGACCCCTATTTTCCTTGCTGACTCTGGCTCCTGCAAGCTCTTGTTCCCATGGTTCGCCATGGGAACAAGAGCCATTTTTGTAAGTTAATTTGTAAAGCGACTTTTCATCAATCGGCAACGAGAGGGAGAATCGGCATCTCGGGTAGCTATCCCGGATTCCGCAAGCTCCATCAGGGCTACCTTGCTTTTAGCCGTCCGCTGGATTTTTTGTTATGTTTCAATTAATTTTCCATCATAAGGTTTAAACCACCGGCTTTAGCCGGTCAGCTTTAGCTGCGATAATACGGCCAAGGAGGTGGCAATGGACTATAGATATGGTAGTCATACGGTTTATCAAATTGAGTACCATTTTGTTTGGGTAACCAAATATCGCTACAAAGTGCTCAGAGGTGAAATAGCAGAACGAGTAAGGGACTTGGTGCGGCAGACCTGCGAAGCGTTTGAGATACGGATTATAAAAGGCGTGGTGAGCAGAGACCATGTCCATATTTTGGTGAGTGCACCGCCGAATATGGCACCCAGCGAAATCATGAGGCGAATCAAAGGAAGGAGTTCGAGCTATCTGTTCGAAGAGTTTCCTCACTTGAAAAAGCGATACTGGGGAAGACATTTTTGGGCGCGTGGGTATTTTTGCGTCACCGTTGGTCAAATGACCGATGAGATGATCAAACAATATTTGGAACATCACTTTGAACCTAATCCAAACGATAATTTTAAGATGGAGCCTGATTAAGACGCGTCGTTTAGTCGACGCGTATCCGGACTTTCAGTCCGTAATACGAACCCACCCGCTTTTAGCGGGTGGTTGTTAAGTCAGTCAGATAAGTGATGACATCATCGACATGCTGATATTTTTTCTTGAGATCGATGAATAATGGCGCGATGGCTTGTTCGATGGTCTGGCTGTCGAGTTGACGCAGTTCATCAACCAGGGTGCGACGCCATTGCGGCAATTCCAGCAAGGCTTCGTTAAGAAACTCTTCCAATTGTTCAACATGCTTTAGAAAGTCTTCACGCTCTTCATCTGAAAGCAGCATGAACTCATCTTCATCCAGGGCCTTGTTGTCACGAACAGGCAGAAAAGTGATGCTTTCATTATCGCGGAACAAGGCAATATTCATGCTGCGGGCTTTTTTCTCAACCTGCTCGATAGCTTTGTTGTAGCGCTGGTTGAAACGGCGTTCGATGGCCGTTTTTTTTGTTGATAAGTCGGGCTTTCAAAGGCGGCTGGAAAAGTCGCCAGTAAATTGTCGATCAATTTTTCGATGTCTTTATTGAATTCGCCACCTTGTCCGGCAGGAAGTTGTATAGCGATTGGTTCGCGCGGGTTTTCAAAGTTTTCCACATAAGCATAGGCCGCAGGCGCTTCTTGTTGATGGGCATGCTGGCTGAGATGGTCGGTGATCATCGATAAGCGGCCGGTGCCGGGTTCACCCATGACATAAATATTATAGCCAGGCGTTTGCATGGCGACACCGAAGACCAGCGCCGATTTGGCACGCTGTTGACCAAGAATATTTTGCTCTGTTGAGGAAATATCAGAAGTTTGGGTATAGTTTGAATCCAGGCTAATGTTGAGTTTTAGCGCTGAAACGGGTAATTTTTCCATTGGTTCTATTGTTCTTTTTTTTCAACCGATAGCATATGACGCATTTTTTGCACTTTGGTTTTTAAATAGTTGCGGTTATCGTTATGGATGCTGGGTTCAACCGGAATGCGGCGATCAACCTGGATGCCCAGGCGTTTTAGTTCGTCAATTTTCTGCGGGTTATTGGTTATCAATGCAACCGAGTTAACCCCTAAATCGTCAAGAATCAATGCGGCAATATCGTATTCCCGTTCATCCGCTTCATGCCCCAGGTGGATGTTGGCGTCAACCGTATCCATACCCTGGTCTTGCAAGTTATAGGCTTTGAGTTTATTTAACAGACCAATGCCGCGGCCTTCCTGTCTGAGATAAATCAGTACGCCGAGACCGGCTTGTTCTATCATTTCCAGAGCCATTTCCAGTTGTTCGCCACAATCACAACGTAGAGAACCCAAAACGTCCCCGGTGAAACATTCGGAATGGATGCGGACCGGGACCTGGTCTTTTCCTCGAACATCGCCTTTGACAAATGCGACATGCTCCTTTTCATCCAGACTGTTGGTGAAATAATGCAGAATAAATTCACCATGTACAGTAGGAATGCGAGTTTGTACTAAGTTTTCTATTTTAATGTTCACTATAGTTATATAGAACCTGGGCTAAGGAGATTCCAAAAAATGTATCGGCAAGTAGTGAGTTTCACTATGAGCCTGAATCCGGGGTGCCTCTGTGCTGCGTTGTCACCACGGATTTTTGTGTATATAAGTATCTATTTTACTACTGTTATAGTTTTTTCCGTTTTTTTTTGCTAATTGTTCACCTTAAGATGTCTCAAGGATTTAAAGTTCAACTTAAAGCCGATGAAATACTGATCGATCAGCCGTTGCCTTGGACGGTTTATGGTCCCGATGGGGAGTTGTTGTTCAATCAGGGAGAGAAAGTCATTTCGGAGTATCAAAAATATATCTTATTGACGCGAGGACTGTTTCGCGAAGCCACGGCTGAAGAAGAAAGACGTGAAAATAGTCAGGTCGAATATGGAATGGCTTCTCCTTTTAATGTCTTGAATGCCATCAGGCAGCATAATCATCGTATCCTGTCCGATATGGTCAGAGGAGTCTTACAGCCTGATTACTCTCAGCGTATTGTGAAAATCGCCCAGGTTATTCAGAAGTTATGTACGGAGAATAAAGACGCCATACTCGGGGCAATATTGTTAGATCAGGAAAGTCTATATACTCAGGTTCATCCTGTTTTGTGCGCCATGTTGACGGAATTGCTATTACGAAGAAAAAGCGTGCCCGTCAAGATCAGACAGAATGTCGTGGCGGCCGCTTTAAGCCAAAATATTGGCATGATGGAGTTGCAGGAGAAGCTGACTCGCCAAAAAGAGCCTTTAACGGTCGAGCAGAAACAGGCAATCTGTCAACACCCAGCAGTTGGCGAAAAAATCTTGCGACAACAGGGTGTTGGCAATAAAGTCTGGCTTAAGGCCGTTGCCCAGCATCACGAAAAATTGGATGGCTCAGGTTATCCCGAAGGACTTAAGGGAGATGAGATTAATTTGTATGCGCGAATTTTATCTTTATCGGATATTTATAGCGCTATGGTTTTGCCCAGAAAATATCGGGATGGGTTTTTTGTCAAAAAAGCGCTGCGGGAAATATTTCTCCAGCGCGGCGCCAGCGTTGACGCACAGTTGGCGGAAGCACTGATAAAAGAGATAGGCGTTTATCCGCCAGGATCATTCGTCAAACTGGTTAACGGCGATATCGCTATTGTCATTCATCATGGCCGTAAAACCAATAAACCGATCGTTCTGCCAGTTCTTTCCGCTTCCGGCAAGGTTTACCAATGTATGGAGCGTAAAAATACTGCGAAGGAAGAATATTATGGCATTGTGGATATTGTCTCCCGTCCAGAAAATGTAGAAATAGACTTACATGCTATCTGGGGGTTGCGGAGTTAGTTACCGTAAATTTCAGGTCGCTCATAAAAAAAGGCGCATCCATAGGACTGCGCCTTTTTTAATCGGGCTGTTACCGATTTTTCTTACAGTTTGTCAGCATTTTCAGCCAGGTATTTAGCAACACCTTCAGGGCTTGCATCCATACCTGATTCACCTTTGTGCCAGCCAGCAGGGCATACTTCGCCGTGTTCTTCATGGAATTGCAGCGCATCAACCATACGGAGTAACTCGTCCATGTTACGACCTAATGGCAAATCGTTGACCACTTGATGGCGAACGACGCCGTTTTGGTCGATCAGGAAGCTGCCACGATAAGCGACGCCGCTTTCGGCTTCAACATCGTAAGCTTTGCAAATTTCATGTGTAATGTCTGCCGCCATTGTATAACGAACCGGGCCGATACCACCTTCGTTAACTGGCGTGTTACGCCAGGCGTTGTGAGTAAAATGAGAGTCGATAGAAACGGCAATAACTTCAACGCCACGGCTTTTGAATTCATCGAGACGATGATTCAGAGCAATCAGTTCGCTTGGGCAAACAAATGTAAAATCCAGTGGATAGAAGAAAACAACAGCATATTTTCCACGGGTTGCTTCAGCAAAGTTGAAAGCATCAACAATCTGGCCGTCGCCTAATACGGCAGGAACTGTAAAGTCTGGGGCTGGTTTACCTACTAGAACGCTCATTTTTTTCTCTCCAAATAAGTTATGAAACAAAGGTTTATAACAGATCGCAGTGAACATGTCATGCGATAGCATTATTCTACACTAAAATAGTCGGAATTAGTCCACAGAAATAAATATTTTACTTGATTTATTTTTTATTTTGCTGATAATTCGTAATCAAAGAATTACATCATTAACAACAAATCTTAGCGGTTTGTCAGTTTTTGCACCCGTCAACCCAGTGGGGGTTATTATTGATTATTAGAGGTTTTATGGCAAAAGTAAAACATATTACGGAGCCGGATGCATTCGGTTATCAAGTCCGTATTGTAAGACGCGGTAAGGAAAGCAGCCGTTATTTCTCGCATAAATTATGGGGGAATAAAAACAAGTCATTACAAGCGGCGATCGCCTGGCGTGATCAGATGCTGGTGGTATTGAAAGGCAGCCAGACACGTTTTCTAAAGCCACCTAAAAACAAGACAACGACGGGGGTGACCGGGGTTTCCAGAACGATTAAATACGATCACCGTAAGGATAAAAGCTATCTTTGCTATACTGTTTTTTGGGTAAAAGATAATAAATCCCGCAACAAAACCTTTCAAGTTGGCAATGTGGATATCGTGACAGCCGATGATGAATTACATGCTTTCAGAACAGCCCGATTGTTTCGCAGCTGTTATGAACATGCAATCGATCATGATTTGCAGTTTGATGACAGTAAATTTGCCGGCTGGAAGAAAAAACGGCTTTATGAAGATCCTGAATTAAATGTCGTATATTGATCTTTTGGGAAACGCTGAACAAATCAGCGGTTCTAAGTTGACAGGAAGCTTCAAAGTTTTTATTTTGCGCTGAAGGATCGTTCGCTATTTAAATAGCCCAGCCATTGCTGCGCTGTTTTTCGTTGTCTTTTAAATTTTGCCGCCTGTTGGAAAGCACGGATCGCCTTTTGATATTGTCCTGCCTCATACTGACTGATGCCCAATAAAACATAGGCCTGGCCCGGGTTTTTCAACCCGCCTTTTTGTAAGGCTTTTTGACTGGTGCTAATGGCTTTGGGCCAGTTTTCCTTTTCAATATAAATTTGCGCTAATTGCAAATAAAGCTGCCCTTTACCACTTAATGCGGCTGCTTTATTCAGAGCCGTCAAGGCCAGATCGGACTCTCTGGCTTGCTGCCAGGCATTTGCCAGGGTTTCCCAGTTTTTGGCTGTTTGCCGTACTTTTCCCGCTTTAAAATTCTGTTGAAGAATGCGTCCCCCTTTGTAGGGAGCGCCGGCGTAAATGAATAAATTGACCAGATCCAATATATCTTTTTCACTATTCAGTAAGCGGCTTTTATACATCAGGTATTTGACGCTGACTGCTTTTTTGTACTGTCTCAATTGTTGATAGACTGAAGCCAGTTGATTCCAGTAGGCTTTTTTATCTGGATGACGATGTAACAGTTTTTCCAGCAGGCGAGCGGCGGGCTGGTATTGATTGAGCCCATAATAGAGAGCCAGATTCAGTTGATACCAGGATTCAGGTGGCTTTTTGCTTTGCCGGATGGCCTGCTGAATATGCGGCAAAGCTTTGCGATATTGTTTGAGTTGTACATAGGCATTGGCCAGCATGGCGTGGGTTTCTGTATCCAGTGATTTGTTACCGGCCAGCCAAGGGTTCAGTATTTTGATTGCCTTGGAATATCGCTTGGTTGCCATATACAGTTGAGCCAGGTTCAATCGGGCCTGTAATGCCTGTTTATCAGGTAATGCCTTTAGGTTTAAGGCTTGCTCCAAAAGCCTGGCCGCCAGTGTGTATTTTTCCTGTAGTGCATAAACAGATGATAATGAACGTAATACAACCGCTTTTTCATAACCTTTTACCTTGCCAGACAGGTTTTTCAGCGCTTGTTCTGCAGCTCGATAGGCTTTTTGGTTAATCTGTTTTTCAACCTGGGTGAGTTTTTTGTACACAAACGGAGAAACTGAAGGTGCTTTGCCACTCTCCGCCCAAAGGCCGGAAGAAATGCTGATACAAAAAACAAAGAATAAAGCCCGTATTGTCATTTTGATAATTTGAATTTCAGAATTTGTATGGCGCGTTGTTCAAAAGGAACGCTATCGATAATTTTAGGCTTGAATTTCCAACGGCGAATGGCATTAAGAGCTGCCCGGTCAAAAATATCGGCTGGTTGAGACTCCACAATGACAGCATCTTTGACTGTACCTTGTTCGGTAATGGTAAATTCGACTTTTACCCAGCCTTCGATTCGGCGTCTGGCGGCACGCATGGGATAGCGGGGTGGAATTCTGACCAACGGAATTAAGTTGGTACTGATTTTTCCGCGGCCCATTTGTACACCGGTTACTACTGATCCGGCAAAGCGGCTGCTATTTAATGGGATATCCAGCGCCGGCATATTCATTTGGGGCGCATTGGCCTGGCTGGAAACAGGATTGCTCTGCATTGCCATGGTGGGCGGTGGAGGCGGTTGTTTTTCCGGGGGTGGTTGGGGTAATTTACGTTGTTTGGTTTGAACTTTGCTCTCTTTTTTCAGACGCACAAATTCTGTCATTAACAGCTTTTCAGATTTTTGCTGAGGCTGTTGTTGACTGACGATCATCCATTGCATTAACCAGAACAAAGCAAATGTCGCCAGCAGGCTGAAAAGTAAGGCAAAAAGCAAACGTTTCACTGCGCGGCTGCCTCGGTAGCGATGGCGGCATTAGTAATGCCCGCTAAACGAATTTGATCCATGACTTGCGTCAGGCGATCGACAGTGGTGTTTTTATCGGCAGCGATTACTACCGACCCCAGCGGATTTTCGGCATGGAGCCGGGCGACATTGGCTCGAACGGCGCGAATATCCACCTGGCGTTTATCGATCCAGACATCGCCGTTTGCTTTAATTGCCACGATGATATGCCCTTGTTCCTGGCGGGTGGCGGTTTGTGCTGTCGGCCGGTTGACATCGATACCGGATTCCTTGACGAAGGAGGTGGTGACGATAAAAAAAATCAACATGATGAAGACGATGTCCAGCATCGGCGTCATGTCGATGTCGGCTTGCTGTTCGTCGCTAGAACGATAAGATTTTCGGCGCATAAGAATTAGTGGTATTGCAGAGCATCGGCTAAATGATGGGTTTCATCGCTGATACGCTGTTCCAATAAACGGTTGAAATAAAGTCCGGTAATGGCGACTACCATGCCGGCCATGGTGGGCATGGTGGCCTGGGATATACCTAAGGCCATTGCCCGGGCATTGCCGTTTCCAGTAATGGCCATGACATCGAAGACATGAATCATGCCAGTGACCGTGCCAAGCAGACCGAGTAAAGGACTCAAGGCAGTTAGCATTTTAATGATCGGCAGGGTTTTCCGCATGGCGACAGTCGCTTCAGAAATCAGGTAGCGGCGATAAAAACGCGCATAATGGGATTTTTTATCGTCTCTTTTCTGCCAGTACTCCAGATAGCGTTGATAAAGGCCCGGATAATCCATTTTGAAAAATAGCAATCTTTCAGCAATCAGAAACCAGAGCAGAGCGCAAACCCAGAGTATTGCTTGTAAAATGATGCCACCAGCTAGCAAAAACTGACGAATCAAGTCAATTTGTTCGGATAAGAACTGCATTATTTGCCTAACCTGCGGGTAATAATACCGGCACTCTGTTCATCCAGAATTTGAACCAGTACCCGGCTGCGGGCAACCATCAGGCTGTGCAAAAACAATAACGGAATCGCGACACATAAACCCAGCATGGTGGTGACCAGGGCTTGTGAAATACCGCTGGCCATCAATTTAGGGTCGCCAGTGCCAAACAGGCTGATAGATTGAAAAGTGGCAATCATACCGGTCACCGTACCTAACAAGCCCAATAAAGGCGCAACCGCTGCTAATAGCTTGATCAATGATAAGCCTTTTTCCAGCTTGGGGGCTTCCTGGACAATGGCTTCATCTAAAATCAGTTCCAGTGTTTCGACATCTTCTTGGGCGTTTTGTTCGGCTGCTAATAACACTCTACCAAGAGGGTTGTCATCATGGGCTTCTGGGCTATCGAGTTGAGTTTGCATTTTTTGACCCACCAAAAACAATACAATCAGACGATAGATTGCATAGACCAGGCCAAAAGCGCCCAAGGCTAGAATGATATAACCAATTATCCCGCCTTGATCGATACGTTCAAATGCATTTGGGGTTTGCACCAGCATGCTTAAAATAACGCCACGAGTTGGGTCAACTCCCAGCGGTACAGGCCCTTGTTCGGCCTGGATAAAGTTTTCCACCAGCTGCAGATAACGATCACCGGGCTGTCTGACCAGTTCAAACAAGCGTTGGATGTCACTGTCATATTGTAAATAACGACCATCAGCCAGCACATTGAATACACCGACACGATAAACCTTGGCTGGACGAGTTTCACCTGTAGCAGTCTGTATGGTGCTGTCAAAATAAACCACTTTACCGGACTCGGTCATTTCCTGCTGGAGCAGAAACCAGAGTTCTTCCAGTTGAGCAATGGTAGGTAATGATTTATTGTCCGCCAGTTGTTTCAATCGTTCTGTGCGGCCTGGGATTTGTGCCGAGACAATGGAGTTGGCCAAATCGACCGCCAGAACACCGGCTGCCTGGCGGGCAACGCCAAACAACTCACCAAGCTCTCCGCTACGTTCGTTGAGTTGCTCTTCCAGTTCCGCCAGTTTTTTTTCATTTTCCTGTAATTGTGATTTTAATTGTTCACTCAAGGCTTTCTGATGGTTCAAACGGCTAATCGCTGCTTGCAGGATTTGTTGTTGCTGATTTTTTTCGGCTAAAAATTTTGCCTCCCGCTGACGATCAATTTTTGCTTCCGCCTGATGTTCGCGTTTGACTTCCCGGAGCAGTTGATCCAGATCCAGATGTTCGGCCCGGATGAAAGAGGTCATCAAACTCAATAAAATTAAACTGAACAGTCTCATTGGGCTGCCTCCGCTACTGGAACAGGCAGGGTTAACAAGTCTGGCGCCATTTGCTTGCGGGCAATACGCAGGCCTTTGTTCACTTGGCTGCGGTAGTCTTCATCAAGGATTTGCCATTGTTTTTGTTCTTTGTTCCAGAAACCGGTTTCACTGCCATCCAGCAGTTGATAATACAGTGCTACCCGGCCGAGACGTAAATAGTTGACAGAACGGGTGTTGCCATTCATTTCCAGGTCGCCCCGGTAGGCTTCAATGGTTTTGCCATAATCATTTTCAATTTGGTAGGCTTCCAGAATGCGGCGGTATTTTTCTGCATTGGTGACATCGGCCCGTTTTACCATTTCTTTCAGACGGTTTATACGTTGTTGACGTTCTTCCGGCAGAAAAGGCATGTCCAATATCACAAATTGCTCCAGACTTTGCAGCATTCTTAAAATCAGTGGCACAATTTCCTGCTGGGTGGTATCAATATTTTGCAATTGCTCTTGCATGGATTGCAATTCCTGCTGTTGGGATTTCAACATGTCCTGTAAATACTGGTTATAGGTTTTCAGCGTTTTAGTCTGGTGTAATGCAGCCCGATAGCGATTCAGCATTTGTTGCGTTTTGTCATTGAGCCGATTGATTTTTTGTTGCGATTTTGCTGAAGCTGAAACGGTCGCTGTTTCAGTTTGAATCGCTTGAGATAGCGGGTTGGCAGACAGCGGCTGAACGGCAAGTAGTATTCCGCTCAATGCAAGGTAAAAGCAGTGATTTTTGTTGACAGGCATATAGAATGAGTTAAACAAGACAAATTGATTCAAGAAAGCCCTTTTATAGACAAGTTTCAGCTTTAAAACAACATTTTTTCACTAAAACATGTAAAATAGACAAGTTTGGTATCCGGTAGTTTGCTCTGTGTTAGTACTTTATCGATATTGTCATTTTGATGTTCAGCAGTATTCATATTAAATAAATGCGGTATTACTCCAGCAACCGGCTTATCTTCCAGTTAACTCCATTCTACAAGCTATAAAACATGTCCAGTCAATACAATATTGATGATTTAAGAATCGTCAACATGCAGGAAGTTGTGACACCCTTAAAGGTGCATCAGGAATTACCCATTACCGACGATGCAGTGCAGACAGTCATTGACGCTCGCGCCGAAGCACACAAAATTCTCAGCGGTGAGGATGACAGGTTGCTGGTCGTCGTCGGGCCTTGTTCCATTCATGATCCGGTTGCGGCATTGGAATATGCCGAAAAACTCAAAGCGATCAAGACCGAATTGAAAGACGAGCTGCTGATTATCATGCGGGTTTATTTTGAAAAGCCGCGCACCACAGTTGGCTGGAAAGGTTTGATTAACGACCCGGACCTGAATTCAACATTCAATATCAATAAAGGGCTAAGAATCGCCCGAAAAGTTTTACTGGATATCAACAATATCGGCGTACCGGCGGCCACGGAATATCTGGATTTGATTACGCCACAATATGTCTCGGATTTGATTGCCTGGGGGGCGATTGGCGCCCGAACCACTGAAAGCCAGGTGCATCGTGAACTGGCCTCGGGGTTGTCCTGCACGGTTGGTTTTAAAAACGCCACCGATGGTTCGTTCAAGATTGCCATCGACGCGATCAATGCGGCGATGAGTCCGCATCATTTTCTGTCCGTCACCAAAGAAGGCCGCACGGCTATTTTTTCAACCCGCGGCAATGAAGATGCGCATATCATTCTGCGCGGCGGCAACGATGCGCCGAATTATGATGCCGTCAATGTGGAAAAAGTTGCCGAAGGGATGGAGCAAGCTGGCCTTAAAGCCAATATTATGATTGATTTCAGTCACGCTAACAGTTTGAAGCAGTTTCAACGGCAAATGGTGGTGGCTGACGATGTGGGCGAACAAATTGCAGGAGGCGATCAGCGCATTATTGGCATTATGGTGGAAAGTCATTTACAGGCCGGGCGTCAGGATTTGGTTGAAGGCCAACCACTTAATTATGGCCAAAGTATTACCGATGCCTGTCTGGGCTGGGATGATTCAGAGAGCTTATTGAATAAAATGGCCGAAAGTGTTCGTAAACGGCGTATGGTTCAGGCATGAATCACTGTATTCAAGACATTCGATTGATTTAACGAGTATGAGTAAAGAGATGAAAATAACGGTCAATGGCGATATAAAAGAATTTACAGATGGGACCACCGTGGCGGATGTCATCAATGAGATGAACTTGACAGGTAAAAGGATTGCTGTTGAATTAAACAAGGAGATTATTCCGTATGGTCAATATGAACACCAATCCTTGCAAGACAATGATCGGTTAGAAATCGTCCAGGCCATTGGTGGCGGGCAAGATGACAGTTTTACCTTGGCTGGTAAACAGTATCATTCGCGCTTGCTGGTCGGCACCGGCAAGTACAAGGACATGGAAGAAACCCGTCAGGCTATCGAGGCCAGTGGCGCCGAGATTGTCACTGTCGCGATTCGGCGTACCAATATCGGTCAGAACAAAGACGAGCCAAATCTGCTCGATGTTATTTCACCGGATAAATACACCATTCTGCCCAATACCGCCGGTTGTTTTAGCGCTGAAGATGCGGTCAGAACCTGCCGTTTGGCCAGAGAACTATTGGGTGGACACAAGCTGGTCAAGCTGGAAGTATTGGCCGATCAGAAAACCCTGTTCCCCGATGTAGCGGAAACCTATGTGGCGGCGGAGTTATTGGTTAAAGACGGTTTTGATGTGATGGTTTATACCAATGACGATCCGATTGCCGCAAAACGGCTGGAAGAAATCGGCTGCGTTGCGGTAATGCCGCTGGCAGCGCCGATTGGTTCCGGATTGGGTATTCGCAACCCGTACAATATTTTGACCATAGTCGAAAACGCCAATGTGCCCATTCTGGTCGATGCCGGCGTCGGCACCGCTTCTGATGCGGCGATTGCGATGGAGCTGGGTTGTGATGGTGTGTTGATGAACACCGCCATTGCCGCCGCGCAAAATCCCGTTCTGATGGCCTCGGCGATGAAAAAAGGCATAGAAGCCGGTCGTGAGGCCTTTTTAGCCGGCCGGATGCCAAGAAAGCGCTTTGCATCCGCCTCTTCACCGATCGACGGCCTGTTTTTGTAAGCCATGAGCGGACAGCCAAACGAACGCTGGCGCATTCGCAGTTACATCCGTCGTCAGGGGCGGGCGACGGCCGGTCAAAAACTGGCGCTGGAACAATACTGGGATAGGTATTGTCTGGACCCGGCTGAACCGCTGGCGCTGGAGCAAGCCTTCACTCGCACAGCTCCTCTGATTGTGGAAATCGGTTTCGGCAATGGCGAAAGCCTGGCGAAAATGGCGGAAAACAACCCTGAATATAATTATTTAGGCATCGAAGTCCATAGACCGGGCGTTGGCCATTTAATGCGCTTGCTGGCGGAAAAAAACCTCGATAATGTCCGCATCTATCATCACGATGCGATTGAAATTCTGGAACAAAAAATCGCCGATGAAAGTCTGGCCGGCGTACATTTGTTTTTTCCCGATCCCTGGCACAAACGTAAACATCACAAACGTCGTATCGTTCGGCCTTCGTTTGTTGAATTGCTGGAAAAAAAACTACAGTCCGGTGGTTATTTTCACGCCGCCACCGATTGGCGCCATTATGCCCAGGAAATGTTAAAAATTCTCTCTGTCAGCTGCAAAGTGGTCAATCAGGTCGCCGACCAACAATTCTGCCCCCGTCCGGAATACCGCCCCATGACCAAGTTTGAAAAACGTGGCTTGCGTCTTGGTCATGGGGTATGGGATTTGATCTTCAAAAGAATCTGATCGAGCTTTCTTCCTGACAATTCTGCCGCTTGATATACAACAACTTTCTGGCGGACAAAATCCAGAATTAAACTACACTTGATAGTAAGTTCAATGTATATAAATTTTTGTGAAATACCTGGTGAAAAAGAAATGGTGGCTTTTTGTCGCAATAGGGTTTTATTGCGGCTTAAATACGATTGCTCATGCAGAGCAGGAGGATTTATTCCAGCTAAGCATTGAGGATCTGCTAAATGTTGAAGTTACCTCGGTGTCAAAAAAACGCAGGCTTTAAATGACTCAGCGGCTGCCGTGTTTGTCATCACCCAGGAAGATATCAAACGCATTGGTGCAACCTCTGTTCCAGAGGCATTACGGCTGGCGCCTGGTGTAGATGTTGCACGAATAAATGGTAACAAATGGGCGGTCAGCATCCGGGGGTTCAATAGTCGTATCTCCAATAAACTGTTGGTCATGATTGATGGTCGCAGTCTTAATACACGTTCGTTTTCAGGGGTGTACTGGGAAAACCAGGATGTCATGCTGGAAGATGTTGACCGGATCGAGGTGATTCGCGGGCCGGGAGCGACATTGTGGGGGGCTAATGCCGTCAATGGCGTAATCAATATTATCACCAAAAATTCCCGGGATACGCAAGGCGGCTTGCTGGTCGCCGGTGGCGGCAATAGAGAACTGGGCTTTGGCGCATTTCGCTATGGCGGGCAATTAAACGAAGATACCACTGGCAGAGCTTATGTAAAAGGTTTCATACGCGGTGAAAATACCCCTCTGTACATGACAAAAATTAACTTATGACAAATGAGTCTCATGTATTCCAGTGACAAAAGGTATGGGTTGCAAAAGAGCAATCACTTTTCTAATCATCCTTTTTGATTGAGATAAGACATTAAACAACGTTGAGCGGATACAATCTAATCCATATCGAAACAGGCTTTGCGCGAGCCGCTGATGTGTTTTGGTTTTTATTGGTAACTCGCAATCATGTTTCCATTCGCCTGCTTTATGTGACCAACAGAAAGCAATAACGGGAAGTACTAACAATTTTTTGATCCGAAGATAACCGACTACACGCGTTTCCTCAAGTTTGAATCCCCGTCCTTTTAAACCGCCGAAAAGCGTTTCGATTTCCCAACGCAAGCCATAAATTTTAATCGCATCAGGATTCAAATGCTGACAGACGATGATTAATAACTCACCATCACTCAGCCGTAACCCACTGAGATAAATTGAACAATTTCCCAAATAGCGCGCTGTTGAGAGGTGTCGTGTGCTACCCGGCTTAAGCCCATAAAACAAACGCTCTACGCGTATTCGCTGGCCTTGGGCATTGGTTGTCCTGGCGTTGTTGCGAATACGGATATAAAAGGGAATCTCTTGCTCAAACAACCAGCCCATCCATTCGTCTCCAATAAACTCCCGATCAGCCAAAAGACCTTTGATGTGATGTCGGCCAAACTGCGCAATAAAGCGTTTCATCAGCGCTATACGTTCCTTCGTATTAGAGTTGCCCCGCTTGTTTAAAGGCAACCAATACACCGGAATGGCGGCACCCCGATAAACCACGGCAAGCACCAGCAGATTAATATTGGTTTTACCCCACTTCCAATTCGTCCTGTCTAACGTCAGATAGTAATCCTGATCAGTGAAACCAAACAGTTTCATGATGAAATGAGCGACTTCATTGTAATCCAGCCAATGGTCACTGAAAAATCGTTGCATCCGTCGATATCGTGAGGAAATTTTTGCCCGACGGGGAAAGAATACGGCGAGCTGGGCCAGATTGACCGTGCTAACTGCCATCAAAGCAATTAACATACCCACAAAACAAACGATTCTTGCCTTGTTCCATTGAAAGTGCTCAGTTAATATGACGGTCAGCTCATTGATTTGTAATGTCCCGTTATTCATATTCGCTAAAACAAAATGCGGTATTTAATTACATTTCAACGAGCTACGCCAGCTTTTAATATTTTTTGTCATGTACAGAGAAAATACCCTTAAATCCGGCGGCGGCGCGGGTGATGACTGGGACAAGGTTCAGGGTGGATTCCGGCTCGATTCTCAACTGACCCTGCGGGATAACCTGACCGTGCAAGGTGATGTTTATCACAGCAATATCAATCAATACACCAACAAGTTTTTATTAACGCCACCTTACCAGAAGAACTTTGATGAAACCATCGATGCCTATGGCGGCAATCTTTTGGCGCGCCATCAACATGTCTTTTCATCAAGGTCTGATTATACTCTGCAAGCCCTTTTTGATTATTATCGAAGAGATGAAGATTTATACCAAGAAGATCGCTATGTCTTCGATCTTGATTTTCAACAGCATTTCGCTCTTAATGACTGGAATGATGTTGTTTTGGGAGGAGGATACCGGTATTCCTATAATAATTTCAAAATAAATCCAAACAATAATCTCGTTGCCATGAATCCAGCCAGTCGTAATGATCAGCTGGTCAATTTGTTCTTGCAGGATGAAATCACTCTGATTGAAGAGACTTTGTGGTTAACGCTGGGTTCTAAATTTGAGCACAATGATTACAGTGGTTTCGAGGTTCAGCCTACCGCGCGTTTTATGTGGATTCCTCATCCTAATCATCGAATTTGGGGAGCTGTTTCCAGAGCAGTGCGAACACCATCCAGAGCGGATACCGACGCTACAATCCTAGTTCGAGTGATACCTCCAAATTCATCCCCCCAGGCTATTGCCGTTTATGCACAAGGCAACAAAAATTTTAAAGCTGAAGATGTCATCACCTATGAGCTGGGGTATCGTACAACCTTTACTGACCAATTATCTTTTGATTTCACCGCTTTTTATAATCATTATGATAATTTGAGGGCAGCCGTTCCACAAACTCCAGTATTTGATCCTTCATTTGGCGGCATCAAGTCAATGAATATGTTACGCAATCCAGGAAGTCTTCAGACTTATGGGTTTGAAGTCACCACCGTCTGGCAAATGTTGAGCTATTGGCGTTGGGATGCCAATTACAGCTTGTTAAAAACAGATTTCAACGATGCCCTGGCTCAAAGCAATACAGCGGTCAGTCCTCAGCAACGTGTTTCTTTACGTAGCATTGTTTCCCCCACTAAAAATATCGATTTAGATCTTATTTTACGCTATGTCGATAAAAGTATCGCAATTGGTTCTTTCGATACAGAAACTATTAAAGGGTATATATCTATGGATGTGCGTATGGCCTGGCGACCGGTTAGCGGGATAGAACTGTCGATGGTCGGACAAAATTTGCTGGCGCAGCATCATCAGGAATATCGTGAAGAATCCTTTACGCAGCCTACAGAAATTGACCGTAGTTTCTATGGCAAGATTTCATGGCGTTTTTAACGGACTGAATGAATGAGGTCAATTAACAGGTCACTGTTGATCGGAATTGTGTGTCTGTTTATCTTCAGCGTAACACTTTCCTGGGCGCGCTCGGTTGAAAAACAGACGGTGCTTGCCGTTTTGACGCTAAATATTGCGCGTTTCACCCAGTGGCCGGAGCAGGCGTTTCAGGCTGAACAAGATAAGCTCAATATTTGTGTGTTGGGTAACAATATTGTTCAGCAGGCATTTCAACAGATTAATAATAAACAGGTTAATGAAAAGGTTATCAATATTATTGCGCTTTCCCGTCTAACTAAACTAAAACGCTGTCAGCTATTGTATTTAACCGATCTCAACAATAGCCGCTTAGCGGTACTGTTAACTGAATTACAGGGACAAGCGACTTTGACTATTGGTGAAACTGAGGCGTTTTTGAAGATGGGCGGCATGGTTGCACTGGTTCAGAATAAAGGAAAAATGCAGATCATGATTAATCTGGCAAGAATCAAACAAGCTGACATAGTGATTAATTCGAGTTTGCTGAAACTTTCCAGGATTGTGGATTATTGATAAATATGAAAAATTTACAGAACCGCTCGATTAAAGACAAATTAAAATATCTCATTCGCTTGAGTGTTTTATTGATGTTGCTGGTTTCTGGCGGGGTTTTGATGATCAATACCGTCATATCAAACAAACAGGCATTACGTCATGAGCTCAATGCCTTGACAGAGGTAACTACACTGGCGATTACGCCCGCTTTGGTTTTTGAAAATCCCAACGATGCGAAAAATATTTTGCAGACTCTAAAGGCGCATAAAAATATTGTTTATGCAGTGCTGACTAAAAAAGACAAAACAGCACCATTCGCTGTTTACACCAAAAAGGATTACCTTCTGGATTCATTGCCAAGGGAATTGACGGAAAAGTGTTTGCCGGAGCGGATCAGTCTTCGTTTTATGCAGATATGTAAACCGATCATTTTAGATAATGAGGAATATGGCCAGATTATCCTCATTGTTTCCCTCGATAGTATGTATCAACGGTTGTTGAAAGAAATGGCCATTGCCTTGTTGGGTTTGGCGGTGGTTGCTTGGTTGATTTCACGATTTGCTGGACGAGTGGCCAAACAGATCACCGACCCAATTCTGGAATTGGTTTCCACCAGTCAGAATATTGAAAAAACCGGTGATTATCGGCAAAGGGTCAAGTTTATCACCAACGATGAAATAGGCCAGTTAGGCACGGCATTCAATAATATGCTGCTCTGTACATGACAAAAAATATTAAAAGCTGGCGTAGCTCGTTGAAATGTAATTAAATACCGCATTTTGTTTTAGCGAATATGAATAACGGGACATTACAAATCAATGAGCTGACCGTCATATTAACTGAGCACTTTCAATGGAACAAGGCAAGAATCGTTTGTTTTGTGGGTATGTTAATTGCTTTGATGGCAGTTAGCACGGTCAATCTGGCCCAGCTCGCCGTATTCTTTCCCCGTCGGGCAAAAATTTCCTCACGATATCGACGGATGCAACGATTTTTCAGTGACCATTGGCTGGATTACAATGAAGTCGCTCATTTCATCATGAAACTGTTTGGTTTCACTGATCAGGATTACTATCTGACGTTAGACAGGACGAATTGGAAGTGGGGTAAAACCAATATTAATCTGCTGGTGCTTGCCGTGGTTTATCGGGGTGCCGCCATTCCTGTGTATTGGTTGCCTTTAAACAAGCGGGGCAACTCTAATACGAAGGAACGTATAGCGCTGATGAAACGCTTTATTGCGCAGTTTGGCCGACATCACATCAAAGGTCTTTTGGCTGATCGGGAGTTTATTGGAGACGAATGGATGGGCTGGTTGTTTGAGCAAGAGATTCCCTTTTATATCCGTATTCGCAACAACGCCTGGACAACCAATGCCCAAGGCCAGCGAATACGCGTAGAGCGTTTGTTTTATGGGCTTAAGCCGGGTAGCACACGACACCTCTCAACAGCGCGCTATTTGGGAAATTGTTCAATTTATCTCAGTGGGTTACGGCTGAGTGATGGTGAGTTATTAATCATCGTCTGTCAGCATTTGAACCCTGATGCGATTAAAATTTATGGCTTGCGTTGGGATATCGAAACGCTTTTCGGCTGTTTAAAAGGACGGGGATTCAAACTTGAGGAAACGCGTGTAGTCGGTTATCTTCGGATCAAAAAATTGTTAGTACTTCCCGTTATTGCTTTCTGTTGGTCACATAAAGCAGGCGAATGGAAACATGATTGCGAGTTACCAATAAAAACCAAAACACATCAGCGGCTCGCGCAAAGCCTGTTTCGATATGGATTAGATTGTATCCGCTCAACCTTGTTTAATGTCTTATCTCAATCAAAAAGGATGATTAGAAAAGTGATTGCTCTTTTGCAACCCATACCTTTTGTCACTGGAATACATGAGACTCATTTGTCATAAGTTAATTTTTGTCATGTACAGAGAATATGCTGGAACAGATTGACAGTCGAAACGAGGAGCTGAAACAACAAAAAGAGACTTTGGAAGAACAAGTGCAAAAACGCACCCAGGATCTGCAAAAGAAAACCGATGAGGCGTATGAACTGGTTGAAAAGGCGGAAGCTGCCAACAAGGCGAAAAGCGAATTTTTAGCGACCATGAGTCACGAGATAAGAACACCGATGAATGGCGTTCTCGGCATGACGGAATTATTGCTCAATTCTGAGTTGAACGAGCGACAGCAACGGCTGGCCAATACCGTTTATCGCTCAGCAGAGTCATTGTTAGGCATCATCAATAATATTCTTGATTTTTCCAAGATTGAAGCTGGGAAATTCCAATTGGTGGAAACCGAGTTTAATTTGCGCACGCTGCTGGAAGATACAATGGAAATTTTGTCATCACAGGCTTACAGAAAAGGCCTGGAACTGGTGCTTGATGTGCCGGTTGATTTCCATGAAACCGTGATTGCAGATGGGGAGCGATTACGGCAAGTATTAATCAACCTCATTGGTAATGCCATTAAATTTACTCAGCATGGCGAGGTGCAATTAAAAGTACGTTTGGATGAAGATAAGAGCTCTGAAGATAAGGTTGAGGTATTGATTGATATTATCGATACCGGCCCGGGTATTCCTCCTGAGCAACAAGGAGCCATTTTCGACAGCTTTACCCAGGCGGATAGTTCCATTACCAGAAAGCATGGTGGAACAGGGTTAGGTTTGAGTATATCCAAAAAACTGGTCGAAATGATGGGTGGGGAGCTGACCTTGACCAGTACATTGGGTCAAGGCTCATGTTTCAGCATTCGCTTGTCCTTGAAAACCAGTAAGCAGACACTGTTGGAAAAAGCTGAAGTGTCAGCTTTGAAAGATATCAATATCCTCGTTGTAGACGATAATGCCACTAATCGAGAAATTATCTGTAATCAATTGAGTTTCTGGGGGGTAAATTGCTACTGTCTCTCCAGCAGTGAACAGGCGCTCAATTATTTATATGAAAGTCAGGCTAAAGGCAAAACTTATCAGTTGGCGATTTTGGATTGGCATATGCCGACAATGGATGGTTTGACATTGGCGAAAAAAATTTATGAAGCACCACAATTAGACTCGATGGGAATCATTATATTGAGTTCGGATAATATTGCTTTTGAGCAAAATGAAGCCAATCAATATGGTATCGATTTTTTCCTTAATAAACCAGTTAGTCAGAAAAAACTGTTGAATCGTTTGTTGGATAGTTTGGGCAGTCAGAAGCAGCGTAACCCAGGCAAGGCTGAACAATTGTCAACAAAATTGAAAGGACATATTTTGTTGGCGGAAGATAATAAAATCAATCAAGAAGTGGGTATGGCCCTGCTAAGGATGATTGGTTGTACGGTGGAGTTGGCCAATGATGGTGCCGAAGCGTTAAAAAAAGCAACCAGCCACGAATATGATGCTGTGTTAATGGATTGCCATATGCCAGAAATGGACGGCTTTGAAGCAACTGAAAAGATCCGCCAATACGAAAAAGAATATAACTGATGTTACGCGGTCTTGAATTGTTGCAATTCAGCAAAAGCCTGCCGAATAGCCTTGATATATAATTTAGCCTTCAAAGCAAAATGATTGGTTTGGTGTTTTATTTTGAGACACTCCAGTTTAAAGACCGCCATAATGGCCATAAAAATATGATTGTTTTGTGTTGTTGGGGTACGAGTAGGCGACTTTGCCAACCCGGCATTGGATTTCAATGATTTATGAAATTCTTCGACTTTCCAGCGTTTCTGATAGATTGCCGCAACCTTTTTACCCGTTAATGTTAAATCACTGCACACCAGATTAACGGTTGCCGTACTGCCGTCTTTGTTTGTAAAGATTCGCCGGACAATCAGGACTTCATGTGGGTAGCCTTTTAGCCAGCCGCGTACTGCTTGTTTATCCTCTAATGCAATGTCACTGACACGGGTAAATTTTCCTTGTTTCTTGTCGTCTACGCTCAACGCCACCAAATGATTATCCTTTAAAGCCCCAATGAAATGTTTGTCTTTGTCAACAATAAACTCCAGATTCTCTTTAGCCGTAAACCAGCTATCCATCAACACATAGCGAAATTGAAGCCGATTGTTCAAACACTGTTGAATCATCGCACGCATCAGCTCATTTTTGGTCACCGTAGCCATTCGTTTAACCTGCTTTGTTTTGATATCACAAAACTGAATCGGTTTTTTGACCACTTCAAAGGCTACGGGTATCGAAACATTGCCCGTATGATACAAGGCATTCAATAGATTGATGCCTTTGACTGACCGCCCCTGGCAATGGTCATAATGCCAACAAATGACTTCATTCTCGTCTGTCCATTGCTTCTCCTGGATTGTATCGTCAAAAATCAAACACCCCGTTTCTTCTTCAATCTTCCGGACTGTTCGTTTAACCTCCAGCCAGAGGTCTTTTGATGTGTACGTCCTGGACGATAAAAAACGCGTGATACTATCATGGCTAATTTCTCCACCTAACATCGACGACAAACCCGTTGCTGTCGCATAGCTCGTATTGCTGATTAAATAGTCTGTGTACAGGTCTAATTTCTCTTTGTTCATCCTCAAATTTTATCAATTATCCGGCGTAGCGCGTAACATCAGAATATAATAAACCTTATACGCCAATTATTGCGTTGACTGCAGATGTGCAAAAAGGAATTGTCGAGCAGTGTCTGGATGCCGGCATGGATGATTATTTAAGCAAGCCATTCAATGCTCAACAATTAAGCACGTTATTGAGTAAATGGCTGAAAAACCAGCAAGAAACACATACCGAGGTTGATTTATTAATTGATGATAAGGCAAGTCAATCAATATTGGACTCTACAGTATTAGAGACTTTGCGATCATTAACAACAGAGTCTGGTGAAAGTGTACTGAACAAGACTTATAGTGGACCCCGTAATCCGGACAATAGTTTAAACTATGACTATTGAAAAAAGAGGTACAAAAAATGAGCGAAAAAAAACGGAAAACCTTTAGCGGGGCGCAAAAGGCCAAAATCGCGCTGGAAGCGGTTAAGAACATCAAAACGATCAATGAGATTGCTCAAGAGAATGAAGTCCATCCATCTCAGGTAAGCCAATGGAAAAAGGAACTGTTGGCCAATGCGGGAAGCATGTTTGAAGGCAAACGCGGGCCGAAAGCGGTGAAGGCGCAAGACAATCCGGACCGTCTGTACGCCAAAATCGGGCAGTTGAATATGGAACTGGATTGGCTTAAAAAAAAGTCCGGGATCAGCCTATGATCACGCGTCAAAGCTGGGTGGATCAAAAAGATGAGTTGGCGTTAAGTCGGCAATGCCAGTTATTGAACGTTACCCGCTCAGTAATCTATGAACAGAAAAAACGCCAACAACAGCCGGTGTCTGCTGAAGATCAGCAACTGTTGCGGTTGCTCGACGAAGAATATACCCGGCATCCTTTTTATGGCTCACGCCGTATGACAAAGTATTTACGCGGCCTTAACCATCAGGTCAACCGCAAACGGGTTCAGCGGCTGATGCGCATACTGGGGCTGGTCGGCATGGCGCCGGGCCCGAACACCAGTAAGCCGCATCCTGAGCATAAAGTCTATCCCTATCTGTTAAGAGGCGTCGAGGTGACACGCCCCAACCAGGTTTGGAGTACCGACATCACCTATATCCGGCTGCCGCAAGGATTTGTTTATCTGGTGGCCATCATGGATTGGTACAGCCGAAAAGTATTGGCATGGCAACTTTCCAATACCATGGACAGCGCGTTTTGCGTAAATTGTCTGGAGCAGGCCATCAAGACCTATGGCACACCGGAGATATTTAATACCGACCAGGGCGCACAGTTCACCAGCGCGGACTTCACCGGGGTATTGAGTCAGCATGGCGTGACCATCAGCATGGATGGCCGGGGACGGGCCCTGGACAATATCTTTGTTGAACGACTCTGGCGCACAGTGAAATATGAAGAAGTTTATTTGAAGCAATACGGCAACCTGCAAGCACTGTCAGCGGGGTTGACGGACTACTTTGCCTTTTACAACAGCGAACGACCGCATCAGTCGTTAGGCTATGAAACGCCAGACAGGGTTTATCAATTCGCCACGGGAGGTGGCGCTAAAATCGTGGATAAATATAATGCCGGCACTGCCAAGCAGACGCCGGGTGAAAATATGGGCCAGAGCCATTGAGCCTGACTGTTATGAGGGTTCTATCTTAAATTCTCTAATAATTTGTCTGGACAATGGGGTCCACTTTAACTATTCATTTATTTTTAGGCTCTGCAGACCAGGAAATTCAGCAATTGGAATCTGCCTGCGAACAAGCTGATTTCGAGACGCTTAGAAAAACCGCTCATGGCTATAAATCAGCTTGTGCAAATTTAGGTGTGCCGGCAATGGCCAGGTTGGCGGCAGCCATAGAAGATTTGGCGGCAAAACGAGAGTCGCATGGCTGTGATGAATTGATTAAACAGTTACGCACATTATTACCCAGCGTTTTAACGGCACTGGCAACTGAACTGGATGAAGAAGATGCGTTTTTTAATGATAAATCTCTTGACATACCTGAAAGCCAACCAGTAGAGAGGCATCAGTACAGAATTTTGCTGGTCGATGATGATCAGAGTTTTTGTCTTATCACCAGCGCTGCTTTAACAGCTTCTTCATTTATTGTCGATCAGGCAGAGAGTGGTCATCAGGCACTGGAAATGGTTACCCAGCACAAGCCCGATATTATTATGCTGGATGCGATAATGGATGGGATGGATGGATTTGAGACCTGTCTTAGAATGCGGGAAAACCCGGTTCTGGCAGATGTGCCGATCATCATGTCAACCGGGCTGGGTGATGTTGAGTCTATTCAACGTGCGTTTGATGTTGGCGCCAATGATTTTATTGTCAAGCCAATTAATTATCCGATTTTATTACATCGATTATGGTTTATTTTGCGGGCGAGTCAAAATTCGGCAAAGCTGAGAGACAGTCAAATGCAGTTGACCGCCGCTCAACGAATTGCCCGGTTAGGTTATTGGACTTGGGATGTGAGTGGCAATAAATTTGAAATATCGGAACATCTGGCTGAATTATGCCAGATAGATTTAGACAAATTCGATGCCTCACTAGTGCAAACAAGCGTAAGTTCTCACTCTATTGAGTAAGTGGCTTAGCCTGATACGTCCAACGAAAAGGCTTAGCCATGGTTTCATTGAAATATTTTATGAAATCCGCTATTTTTTTGTTTAAATCCTCTTTAGATTTAAAGTTGCCGCGCCGGATTACTTTACGCATTAAAATGGAAAACCAGATCTCTATCTGATTAAGCCATGAACAATGCTTAGGGGTAAAATGAAAAACAACCGGATGGTTTGAGTTAGTCAAAAAAGCAGTACGACTTTCCATTGATTTCAAAATACCCTCTTTTCCTTTAACCCCTGATTCTCCTGAATACGAAATTTTTTCGGCAATTAATCGAACCACCGATTCTGAACAATGTGTATTGAGATTATCCATGACTAAATGCCAATGGGTTTGTTTGGGTTGTTGATGAAAAAGCAGGTTCAAAAACTCGGCAAAATCTTGCTCTGTTCGAGTTTCTCCTATACTTCCCATTACTTCTCCCGTGGCCACATCAAAACCTGCAATCAAGGTCTGGGTACCATGTCGAATATATTCAAATTCTTGTCGCTCAATTTTTCCTTTCTTCATCGGCAATATCTGCGCTGCTCGCTCTAAAGCTTGAATCCCTGTCATTTCATCAATCGAAATCGTTTTGATGCCTTGCTCTTCCCGCTCCAAAGCCCGTTGGTAGTTTCGCAAACATCTTGACACCTCTCGTCGAAGTATTCATCTTTTTTTGCCGTCAACCAGCCTTTCATCCGGTGGGGTTGCAGGTCCGCTTCTTTTTAAAAAGCGCCCAACAGAGCGCTGTGAAATATAATCAACAATGCCCCGTTTTATCGCTTCATCGGCTATTTCTTGTTGCGTCCAATGAGTGATCGGGCGTTGACTATCCTCTGGGCGTTCGCAGGCTATCGCGATAATGCTGCAAATTTGCTCCGCCGTATAGATAGCAGGCGCACCGCTTCGCGGTGCATCTTGAAGCCGGGCTAAAGGATTTTCTTGTTCACTGTTCTGTAACCAGCGTTTTCGCCAATTTTGAACAGTTGTCCGTCCAATTTTTAACTGGCGCATGGTTTCATGTACACTGATGCCTTCATCTGCCAACAATATAATACGGCAACGTGTCACCAAATTCTGAGGACTTGTATGTTTACGCACTGTGCCTTGCAATAACGTGCGTTGTTCTTCTGTTAAACTGATTGGGGCTGCTGTTAGACGTGGCATGATATCACCTGCTGAATTTAATATAGTATTATTCAGCATATTACAATATATTCCTCATAAATAGCATTGGTGTTTTCGCTTATGTGCACTAGATGGATTTTTGCAGCTGGTTGAGGGCGAGGATCGTGAAACAGTCAGAAGCATGATTCTGGAAGCACCGTATAGCAAAACCATCCAGCATATAGAATACCGGTTACACCTTGATGATGGCGAGGTTCTGTATGTCCATCAGGAAATGGTCAAAATAATTAAATAGAAGTTACGCATTGACAACAGATCGAAATTTTGGGATTAAATGATTCATATTTGGCATAAAGGTGTCGATAAACGAAGCCATAACATCGTTGAATAAATTCCGCTGTACGCTATAGCAATTATTAATCACGTCTGCAAAGCTCAATTTTTGTAATTGAACAAAGCCACAAATTGCAGAAAAAATATGATTATTTATTGCTCTTTTATTGCGAACCTGGAACCGCTCAATATTACACACCTGCTTTATTGCCCGATGATATTGCTCAATCTGCCAATGCCTGTCATGTTGTTCGGTAAATGCTTTCTTGTCAAAAACAGCGGTTTTTTCTTCATCAGGTAGTGAACTTATGTAATGGCGAACTTGTTCTTTCAAGGTCGTCCGAAATAATTTCACATACCCAAAATTTTTGAGCCAAACCATTAAGCCGTCTTCCGGGATTTCTAATTGCCTGACTTGAACCCATGAACCTTTTTCAACAGAGACTAATCGATTACCTTCCACTGCAAAGAATAATCCTGTCTGATGATTTCTTGTCAATTTAAGATTATCCACGCAACTGTACCAGCTATCTCCTGTTACAAAACCAGGTTCTAGTCCCCAAGCTAATACTTCGGTCAGCATGTCTTGAAAATAGTCATTTTTTGTCTTTCCTTCCGCCTTATCGACCACCCGGAAATTCAGTGGTTGGTGTTTTCCTTGAATGTCTGTGTAGTACAACGTGACAAGATTGATTCCCTTGACTGCTCTATGATGTTTTCCCGACCAAAAATAACTGACATATGCCATATATTGGCTATAAGGTTTATCAAGAACACTATCGTCAACACTCAAGGTTCCGCCCTTTAAATTCAGGCCTGCGCTGGCTTCATTGTATAAATCTCGCCCAGTGTAATGCTCCCGATTTAGAAATCGATTTACGCTATCATGTGATATTGACATGACTTCTCCTAATCGTCGACAACTAGCTTGTTTCGGCTCACTTAATAAAAAACCAATATACATGGGTAATGTACAGCAGGCTGTTGAGGGGCGTGTTATTTCTCTTATCAAGGTTTGCCTTGCATTGACTTTGGGATTTTTTAAACCCATAGTTTAACATTGCCTGTCAATGCGTAACTTCTAGTGTAGTTCAAATCAGGAAATTTTTTACAAGCAAAAGCTTTATAGCCCATATTTCTGTTGGTATTGGCGGATTTGTACAAGTTGTTGCTCTGAATTGGGGGCCAGTTCAAGGAATTTGACAATATCAGCCAGTGAAATAATAGCGATGACTGGAATATTGAATTGCTCTTCAACTTCTTGAATGGCAGATATGTTATTCCGGCCTTTTTCTTGTCGATCAAGTGCGATTAATACGCCAGCTACTTCCGCGCCTGCTTGCTGGATAATTTCTACCGATTCCCGGACCGAAGTTCCAGCAGTGATGACATCGTCGATAATCAGTGTTTTACCTTTCAACGGTGCACCAACCAGCTGTCCTCCTTCACCATGATCTTTGATTTCCTTGCGATTGAAGACAAATGGAATATCTTGTTTTGCATGTGCATAAGCGATGGAAACAGTGCTGACCAACGGGATGCCTTTGTAGGCGGGCCCGTAGAGAATATCAATCTCAAGGCCTGCTTCTATTAATGCCTGGCTATAAAAATGGCCTAAGCGACCGAGTTTGGCGCCGGTATTGAATAAACCCGTGTTAAAAAAATAAGGACTGGTACGGCCGGATTTTAATTTGAATGAACCAAATTTTAAAACTCCGCAGTCCAAAGCGTATTGAATAAATTCTTTTTTATAAGTTTGCATGACAATAAAACAAGTAAAATGACTATTTTAACCTGAAACTTAAATGGCTTTTGAGTTTGCCATCTACTTTTTTAGTCATTTAGTGACTATACTAAAAAGCAAAATAACGGGGGCGAGTTTTTTATAGCGACATCTTGCTATCTCTGGAAGATTACCGGTGGATAGCCTGGGCGCGAATCCACCCTGTAAACCAGAGAATCGTTGATTGATTCGCGATTCCATCGGCGCACGGATGCGTCGTCAAAAGCGGTCGCCGACAAATCATGGAAGATTTGTTCAGGGTTTCCCAGGGTGTCAAGCTGTAGGGTGGTTTCGCGTAAGCAAACTTGTGCAGCATCATTTTTGTATTGATGGATAAGTTTCAATTGTTACTATAATACTGTAACTTACAATTCATTCAATCCGATAGCCAACTAGGAGGCTGTCCGAGAATAGAAGCCGTTGCGAGGGAAAGCTGATTTAAGTCAGATTTTTTCATTCTTTGAGGCGAATAGTTGCGCTATTTAACGAAAAGAATGGGAAAATCTGGCCAAATTCAGCTTTTCCGTAGTAGGTTATCTATTCTCGGACAGCCTCCTAGCATAAACAGCTTTTCGGCAAATGACCTGAGCGAAGATTAAGTAATGATTTTTTTTGATAGAAATAAAGGCATCATGATATGAAGAAACAATTTCTTATTTTATTGCTTTGCATAAGCGCAAATGCAAATGCCGAAATATATAAATGTACTGATGCGTCGGGCGCGACCAGCTATCAGCAGAAACTTTGTCAAAAAACAGACAATTCCTATGCTATTGATGTTAAAACAGGGACGCATATTGCTATTACGGAAAAAAAAGACGAACGCTTGCAGCAGGAGTTGGAAAGGCAGCGGCGGGCTATTGAAGAACAGAAAAAACGACAGCTTGAGAAACAATGGGATGAAGGCGCTAAAGCAGAACAAGTCATCACTCAGGCATTGATTCAAAACAATCCAAAGAAGTTTTCGATTTATGCGATTCCACCTTATCGAATAAATCAATTGCCTCCTGTCGCCCAGCAGTTTAAACATCGTCTTCCGGAGATTGAAAAACTAAGACGTTTGGCGGCGCAAAAGGCATTGGAAACCAATCAATGCACACGTGTTGAAGCTGATGAACTGAGTCCACGCAGTAGCAAAACCCAATTGGTTGTTCTGGTCGATTGCAGTAGTGGTAAAAGTTTTTATTTCAAAGAATCGGAACTTATTCAGTAATGACGGCAGGGAAAACGATATTAATAACGGGGTGCTCCAGTGGTATTGGTTATGCTACAGCACAGCTGTTGAAAAAACGTGGACACAGAGTTATTTGTTCGGCGCGCAAGCAAAAGGATGTTGAGAATTTACGAGATGATGGTTTTGAAGCATTACGGCTTGATCTGGCGGACTCCAACAGTATCCAACAGGCGGTAAAGGATTTATTTACGTTAACCGATAACAAACTGGATGCGGTATTCCATAATGGCGCTTATGGGCAACCTGGAGCCGTTGAAGATTTAAGCCGGCGAGTATTACAAGAACAATTTGAAAGTAATCTTTTTGGTACTCATGAGCTGACCTGTTTGCTTATCCCCACGATGCGGCAACAAGGCCATGGACGGATTATATATAATAGTTCAGTACTGGGCTTTGTAGCCATGCGCTATAGGGGGGCCTATAACGCCAGTAAATTTGCACTGGAAGGGTTGGCGGCGACACTGCGACTGGAACTGCATGGTTCAGGGATTCATATCGTTTTGATTGAACCGGGGCCGATTGAAAGTCGTTTTCGCCAGAATGCCTACGCCATGTTCAAAAAAAATATCGATGCAGAGCATAGTGTCCATCGAGAGGCTTATCAGGCGATCGAGCAGCGCTTACAACAGGAAGGCCCGGTCGTGCCGTTTACCTTGCCGGCAGAGGCTGTGGCGGAAAAAGTTATCAATGCGCTGGAAAGTGATCAGCCGAAGTTACACTACTATGTGACTTTTCCTACCTATTTATTTGCTTTTTTAAAACGGATATTACCCGCTGCCTGGCTGGATCCTGTTTTGCGCCCAGTTTAAGTGCTATTCAGCTAGGTCGCATTATTATAGACAAGCATTCTATTTGGATTTCCTAGGACAGCAGATGGTTCGCTGGTAATCCTTAAATTTTATGATAGAATCGCCGCAGGCATTTAATTGAAAGCTTGTCGCTTGAATGTCATAAGTGTTAATTAAAAAATATAATGATGAGGTTTTACCATATGAAAATTTTGAAAAGTGTAATCGTTGCATTCTCTTTGGCTTTGACTCTGGGGTCATTTTCAACATCAGCGGTTGCTTGTGAATTAGGTCGTATTTGTTATACGCCAGAAGAAGCGATTGAACTGGTTTTGGAAAATATTAAAGTGGCTATGGATGCCATCGATTCAGGATCGGAAGGCGAAGTGGTTGCATCTCTGATTAAAGCGGCCAGTGATGCCTCTAAAGAAATCAATGCAAATGATGTGGTCGACAGAAACCGTCAGCGTGCTAATGCTCTTTTGAAAAAAGCACGTAAAGAAGCTAAAAAAGAGCAATTACAAGTTGCTGAAGAGCATCTGAAAACTGCGAAGAAAAAATTCGAAGCATTAAAAGGTATGCTGTAAGCAACACCGGTAAGACGGGATGGTTTCATCCCGTCTTTCAATCGTTTTGTCCGCCAAATAACTGTTCACTACCATCCATTTTGCCCGTTTCACTATAAAGCAGCGGCGCATCGGCATTCAGTAAAGCCGCATCCACCACTTCACAAACCGCCAGTTTGTGATCGCCGGCATCATAAATATTTCGCAGTCGACAATCAAAATAGCTTAATCCATCTTCCAGGATGGGAGCGCCTGTAAGCGCCTTTCGCCAGTTAAATCCAGACATTTTATCTTTCAGGCCACAGGTTCCGAAATGTTTTGCATAATCGAGTTGTTTTTTTCGCAATACATTGACGCTACAGATGCGGCCTTGTTGCAAAATTTTCCAGGAATAGTGTTCCGGGTTGATACTGATACATAAGAGCAGCGGATCAAAAGAAACCTGCATAACCCAGGCGGCGGTAAAGACATGCTCCGTATCTTGGTTTTTGACACCAATAACATAAACGCCATGGGTAATGGTTTTAACCAGTTCATCAATATTTTCAATCATGTCAGTTTTCCAAAGTGATTCTCATCGAAAGGTCAATCGCTTGAATGTTTTTTGTCAATGCGCCAATAGAAATATAATCTACTCCCGTCCTAGCAATTTCGGCAATATTATCCAGAGTAATATTACCTGAAGCTTCCAGTTCAATCTCCTTGTCGTTATTGGTGACAGCCGTTATCAGGTCTTTGATGGAAAAATTATCCAACATGATGCGGTCTGGTTTTGCTGCAAGCGCCTGATTAAATTCATCCAGGTTTTCGACTTCGACCTCGACCAGCACATCACTTATTTGTCTGGCCAAGCTGATAGCTTTGTGGATGGAGCCTGCAGCGATAATATGATTTTCCTTGATCAGTATCGCATCAAACAGGCCGATACGGTGATTAACGCAGCCACCACAACGAACGGCGTATTTTTGAGCCATTCTCAGGCCAGGAATGGTTTTGCGTGTATCGAGGACTTTGCAATCAGTACCGGCAACAGCATCAGCATAACGTTTTGCCTGGCTGGCGGTAGCCGAAAGCGTTTGTAATAAATTTAATGCAGTTCGCTCCCCGGTCAACAGATTTCGTGCTGATCCGGTAACGTTGCAGAGTAATGTATTGGCGTTAACGAATTGCCCTTCTTTTACCTGCCATTGGATTGAAATAGAGCTGTCGAGTTGATTGAAAACCGCTTCAAACCATGCTTGACCACAGATTAGCGCTGGCTCGCGGGAGATCACTGATGCGAAAGCCATTTGCTGTTTAGAGATAATTTGTGCAGTAAGATCACCGCTACCGATATCCTCTTTTAAATAACGTTGAATCTCATCAGATGAGGGATATATTTTCATTGATTGCTGGAATCGATTATAAAGTCCTTTATTATATCGTGATTTAGGAGTAAAGGAGACGCTGAACAAATCAGCGATTCCAGCGGCAAAGTGGAAATCATTGTCGTGTTTTGAGAGCGCTGACAGATCAAGGGTGATTTGTTCAGTGCTTCATTAAAGGTAGATGAAACATTAGGAATAAAGTGAATATAAATAATCATTTTTTATCATCAGCAAGAAGGGTGGATTCACCAAATTGTGATTTGCGGCCGGACCCTGAAGATATTTCTTTAATCGTCGTTCATTGTATCAGCCTGCCGCCCGGACAGTTTGGAGGGGACGCTATTGAGCAGTTGTTTTGTAATCAATTGGATCCGGAACAACACCCTTATTTTCAACAAATTCATAGATTAAAAGTATCAGCACATTTACTGATTGATCGGAATGGTGATATTTTTCAGTTTACAGGCTTTGATCAACGCGCCTGGCATGCGGGAGTTTCATGTTACCGGGGCCGATCGCGCTGTAATGATTTTTCGATTGGCATCGAATTGGAAGGGACAGAAACAGAGCCGTATACTGATATTCAGTATCAGAAACTTGCGACAGTTTGTCGGCTGTTATTACAGCATTATCCCAGGTTAATGCGGGATAATATTGTTGGTCACAGCGATATTTCCCCTGGCCGAAAAACAGACCCAGGCGATAGTTTCAGCTGGGAGCGATTTAATCAATATCTGGATCAAGCATGAAAACGTTTTTGTATTCCTTCAGGTTTCCAAGGTGTCCATCAGGTCGATCATAAATTCCATTTCGTCATTTTCAACGGGTTGCCAAGCATCGAATCCTAAGTTTTTCAATACAGTGGCGCTTTTTTCATCCTTTTGCATCGAGGTTAACAGCTGAGTGATTTCTTCTCGTTTATGTTGTAGTTTGGGGCCAATCATCAAGGAATGGTGAATGACACTGATCTGGCTACGCACCAATATTTTTAACTGAGATCGAATCATGTTTGATAAATCATCATATGCTTCGGCCAGAAAAATGCCAACATCCGCTTCATCTCTAAGCAAGTGCTTGGCGACAATCGCGTAGGAATCTGTTGGAACAGTGTTGATATTATCAGCATCCAGGTCGCCTGGCTCCAGCATAATCATACCCATCAGGCGAACATCAGGATCATCGGTGTAAGCGACTCTGGCTTCTTCTGGTAAATCGGCAACATCGGAAACATTAGAGTCAGCGGAAACAGCGATAATTGCTTCATCTGATATACCGGCTGGTTTTGCAACGGCTAAAAAGCCTTTGTCACGCACCAGCATGGCGGCATCATAAGGGTTGGCATAGATCAAATCGATTTTATCTTCTTTGATGAACTGATGCTGGCTGTCAAAATTATTGAACATTTCCAGATGAATGGCTTCCCCGGTTTGTCTTTGTAACCAGGTGTTGAAAATATACCAGCCAGATAAATGATCTGGTGAGAAATCAGGGCTGACAGTAAACATAAAAGACATAAAGCACTCCGCCAATTAAAACAAGGTAGGGTAAAGTTTGATACATTCTTCCACTTTCTTTCTGGAAGGTTTGCGGCGTACCGATGTGTAACCAACCACTTTTCCTTGCCGGATATTCGGAATAACTGTGGCTTTCACCCAATAATAACCACCATCTTTACGCAGATTTTTGACAAACCCTTGCCATTTATCTCCTTGTCGCACGGTATCCCAGAGATCTTTAAATGCAGCAGGCGGCATATCCGGATGACGTAAAATTGAATGGGGCGCGCCGATCAATTCATCTTCCGTGTAGCCGGACATTTCGACAAAGGATTTGTTGACATGTGTGATAACACCTTCAAGATCCGTCGTGGAAACAATGAGTTTGCCATCAGGATAAGGGGTTTCTCTAAAGTGGACCCCATTGTCCAGACAAATTATTAGAGAATTTAAGATAGAACCCTCATAACAGTCAGGCTCAATGGCTCTGGCCCATATTTTCACCCGGCGTCTGCTTGGCAGTGCCGGCATTATATTTATCCACGATTTTAGCGCCACCTCCCGTGGCGAATTGATAAACCCTGTCTGGCGTTTCATAGCCTAACGACTGATGCGGTCGTTCGCTGTTGTAAAAGGCAAAGTAGTCCGTCAACCCCGCTGACAGTGCTTGCAGGTTGCCGTATTGCTTCAAATAAACTTCTTCATATTTCACTGTGCGCCAGAGTCGTTCAACAAAGATATTGTCCAAGGCCCGTCCCCGGCCATCCATGCTGATGGTCACGCCATGCTGACTCAATACCCCGGTGAAGTCCGCGCTGGTGAACTGTGCGCCCTGGTCGGTATTAAATATCTCCGGTGTGCCATAGGTCTTGATGGCCTGCTCCAGACAATTTACGCAAAACGCGCTGTCCATGGTATTGGAAAGTTGCCATGCCAATACTTTTCGGCTGTACCAATCCATGATGGCCACCAGATAAACAAATCCTTGCGGCAGCCGGATATAGGTGATGTCGGTACTCCAAACCTGGTTGGGGCGTGTCACCTCGACGCCTCTTAACAGATAGGGATAGACTTTATGCTCAGGATGCGGCTTACTGGTGTTCGGGTCCGGCGCCATGCCGACCAGCCCCAGTATGCGCATCAGCCGCTGAACCCGTTTGCGGTTGACCTGATGGTTAAGGCCGCGTAAATACTTTGTCATACGGCGTGAGCCATAAAAAGGATGCCGGGTATATTCTTCGTCGAGCAACCGCAACAGTTGCTGATCTTCAGCAGACACCGGCTGTTGTTGGCGTTTTTTCTGTTCATGGATTACTGAGCGGGTAACGTTCAATAACTGGCATTGCCGACTTAACGCCAACTCATCTTTTTGATCCACCCAGCTTTGACGCGTGATCATAGGCTGATCCCGGACTTTTTTTTAAGCCAATCCAGTTCCATATTCAACTGCCCGATTTTGGCGTACAGACGGTCCGGATTGTCTTGCGCCTTCACCGCTTTCGGCCCGCGTTTGCCTTCAAACAGGCTTCCCGCATTGGCCAACAGTTCCTTTTTCCATTGGCTTACCTGAGATGGATGGACTTCATTCTCTTGAGCAATCTCATTGATCGTTTTGATGTTCTTAACCGCTTCCAGCGCGATTTTGGCCTTTTGCGCCCCGCTAAAGGTTTTCCGTTTTTTTTCGCTCATTTTTTGTACCTCTTTTTTCAATAGTCATAGTTTAAACTATTGTCCGGATTACGGGGTCCACTATACTCTGTCAGTATAAAAAACTTTACGGCGGATAGATTGGTAAAGTTGCAATTCGGTTTCCTGATAATCACCGACAATATCTTCTGCTTGCATATCGTGGATCATGAGCGCTCCCGGTTTGATTACAATAATTCCGCAATACTTTGTGCGGCGCGCTTGACATCCAGAAAAATCAGCCCTAACTTGGCGTTAGCTTTGGCCATCACTGTCAATACGGCTTCATTACCGGCGTAGGTCATTAGCACGTAACCACTGTCGCCCTTGATTAAAACTTGTTCAAGGGTACCTCGGTTGAGTTCCTGAGCAGTTCTGTCGCCTAAGGACAGCATTGCGGCACTCATCGCACCGACTCGGTCTTCATCCAGGCCTGCAGGTAAAACAGAAGCCATCATCAAACCGTCTGTCGAAATGACGCCAGAGGCTTCAATATCGGCAGATGTGCCGTTTAATTCAACTAAAATGGAGGTTAACATATCGGATTTCATGGTGGATTCCTTAGGTTGGATCAAAATACGGTTTAATGGCGGTAGTTAAAATATTTAATTACAAATACTATAGATGGTAGACAGGGACATTTATGATTGGCGAGTCCATACCATAGATGTTGCCATACGGTATTACATGTTTTCTAAACTAATACTATTCACTGATTGACGATTTTTCTGTTGAATTCGTCGCATATCGAATACTTAATGACCAGATCAGATTGACAAATTCTGGTTGATTGAAAAATGGGGTGTCGGCAATGACCAGAATAAAGCGATACTGGCCAATGAATAACGGCCAGAAACCTAATTGACTGTCTCCGTGAGCATCGACCAGAGCCCAGGCTTGGTTGCCTAACCCTAAGTTGTTTTTTAGTAGACCAGCGCGTCTGTGATGCAGTATGGCCAGTTCGGCGCTTAAAGCCGATAGTTCTTCAGCGGCTTCGTGCGAAAACCCTTTGCAAGCCAGGTAAAACCCTTGCTCGTCAGCCAGTAACGCTTTTTCTTGAGTGGAGAAACTCGGTAATATTGCAGATAAATAGTTTTCCAACGGTTTATCAGGCACCGTGAGAGGCTCCTTCAGCCCTTGAATCCAACCGAGTTCCTGACAATGGTAAAGTAATTCCAAGGCTTTTTCTTCATCACTGAATTCAGTCAAGCGCATTAACTCGGCTAATGTCAGCGATGGTGTTTGTCTTTCTCGCAATAAGTTTTGTAAAAAGCGGCGGCTTTTATTTTCTTCTTGGTCGGAAATACAGAAGTAGGCACCGCTTGGTGATGGATACAAAAAACAGCTTATCAGCCAGAGTAAGGTGTGCCATTTATTCTTCTCCGTCAATGCCAGGGGAAATAGTGAAAATCAAAGACTGAACAAGTAACGAAACATCACGCGCTTTGCGACCGTCCACGGCAAAAACCGGTGGGTTCAATTTATGTTTTTTTATTTCCTGATGATATTGTTCAATAGTCGGCGTTGCTTTCAGGTCCATTTGTGTAATGCCAATCGCTACGCTGGTCTGCCTGATAAATTCGTCAAAGGAATCCAGAAAGAAATGCAGATCCTGAAATGGATTATGACGGGTATTATTCAATAATATAATCAGGCCGATGCCGCCTTGGGTGAGAATATCCCACATAAAATCAAAGCGTTCCTGGCCAGGCGTACCATAAAGATGAATTTTTTCACCGCCACTCAGATTCATCACTCCATAGTCCATGGCGACAGTGGTTTCTGCCTTTCTGTTTGGTCATGTCAGAGGCAATTGCATCCGTTTTAATCGGATCAATATCACTGATGGCATGAATGGCCGTAGTTTTTCCAGCGTCAACCGGGCCGGTAAAAATAATTTTATGCTGTGTCATCGTCCGTTTTAGTACGTAATTTGGATAAAATTTTGCTTAACAGGCTGTTGATTTAATCCAACCTGGAGGCCGCATTGTTTCGTTGCCATAATAGGCATTTGATTACATAACTAATTGTTATTTATGGTAAAATGATTCAATCCATTTGATATTCCCCGATTTTTTATTTGTTATGCGCGGCATTGATTATACCCAAAACGAGTTATTCAGTTATCGGACGCTGGAATCTAGAATTCCGGGTGATCATCCTTTACGCAAACTACGATATTTGGTCGATATTCTATTGACTACTTTGGATGAGGAGTTCGATGACCTGTATTCCCGACGGGGCCGGGCGTCAATTCCTCCCGAGCGTTTACTCCGTGCCAGTTTGTTGCAAATCCTGTTTTCCATTCGTTCGGAGCGGCAACTGATCGAACACATTGATTTCAATCTGCTGTATCGTTGGTTTGTCGGCTTATCAATGGATGATGAGGTTTGGGATCATTCAACGTTCAGCGCCAATCGTGACCGTCTATTGAATGAGCGCGTGAGTCGTTTGTTTTTTGATCGTGTGCTGTGCCTGGCCGAATGGCAGGATTTAGTCTCAGACGAACACTTTTCGGTTGATGGCACGCTAATCAAGGCCTGGGCTTCTGTGAAAAGCGTCAAGGCCAAAGACGGTTCGAGCCGGCCGCCGGAGGATTCCACCCGCAATCCGAGTGTCAACTTCAAAGGCGAGAAACGCTGTAACGACACGCATGAATCGACAACGGACCCGGAAGCAAGGATGTATAAAAAAGTCAGGGCGATAAAGCCCAACTCGCTTTTCCGGGCCATGCACTCATGGAAAATCGCCATGGCTTGGTCATCGATGTTGAAGTGACCCAGGCGACAGGAACGGCCGAGCGGGAGGCGGCGACAAAAACTATGATACCCAAAACTTCGTTGCCGAGCTTCGCGCCATGAAGGTGACCCCGCATGTAACTCAAAAAGCGGAAGGTTCGGCGATTGACAAGCGGACGACCCGACACCCAGGCTATACCAGCAGTCTCAAAATCCGTAAACGGATCGAAGAAGTCTTTGGCTGGAGCAAAACTGTTGGGGGATTACGTCAAACCCGATTTTGCGGAGTGAAAAAAGTGACTGCACAAACCGTATTCACCTTCGCAGCGTATAACCTGACCCGCCTGATGACCCTGTTACAATGGCGTTATTCAACTGCGTAGGCACCGTTGTGCCTGAAATCCGCCAAAAGGCGGAAATAAAGCCTCGAAAGGGCAATATAAACCGGCTGATACCGGAAAACCTGGCTAATCAGGCCATCCAGAGGTAAATTTAACCCAAAATGAAGGGCTGGAGCCGGAGGCATAGGGGCGTTTTTCAACAGCCTGTTAATAAGCTGTTGGTTTTTTTATTCTCTGACTTTTTTTGTACAGGGGGACTGTCTACTTGCGCAATAAGGTTTAAAGAGCTGCAAGCAGTAATAAAGGCAAAAACATATTGAGGACCAATATTCAAGGTTTTAGCGACATCCAGCATGGATTGGGGTTGTTTGATTAACAATGCACAAATTCGTAACGCATGTGGAGTGACGATTAGACGGGTTAAATTTGGTCAGTGTTTTAAAATAATTGGCTTGTTAGGGTCCATATTAGTCGGATAACGACCTTTAGATGTCCATAGCGCCAATTTCCACAACAAGCTATCTTCTGATTGAAACTTTTCATCCTGCCTGTTGGTTGGCAGTTCTCTGATATTGACTGCCGAGAAGCTGATATTAGTCTCGGAAGATGGGCTCATTTTTAAATTGGCGAATGCTCTCAGTTGGTGATCCGTTGCATCCAGCCATATTTCCTTGCTGTGTGGAAAAATAATCAGGGGTTTCCAGCCCGCGTTGATTTCCAGAACCATTCCTTTTTTATGGGCGGGTTTTATCGCGTTATAGACATAACAAAAAAAGTAATTTTTGGGTGAAAAGGATGCTTGAGTTACTTGCTCTGGATCGCTGAAGTCAACTCCGCTTATTAGGCCGATATAATTGGAAAAAAACTTCTCGTTAACGGGTTTGTCTGGTTTTTGCTCGGCAGTGGGTTGTTCAGTCTTTTTTAATGGATCAGTTTTGTTTGTAGATCCGGAATCATTAGCTGCTGATTTTTCATTTGTGTCTTTTTGGTCTGTCGTAGTGCCTTTTTCAAGTAGCACTTGACTTTGTTTTAATGCCAATAGGGTGGCTTCTTTGGTCAGTGGTTTTTTTAGAAAGATTATATTCGAATCGAGACGGCGTTCTGTCAAAGAGGCAACGATAAAAACGCATTGATTTTGATTGCGTTGAAGTTTGGATAATATGTTATAGCTTCCACTATAGTCCAAATCAACAAGATGAATATCGGCATCATCAATAGTTTCACTGACAATGAATTCTTTGGATATTTGCCGAAAAAATAGTCGCATAATTTTTTCGGTTTGTTCAGGAACGCCATGAATTACGAGTTTCAGTGCAGACTCGCTAGGTGCTGACCGGTTCATGATGATTGATCAGAAAAAAATCGTTGCAATACGGACCAATCAGGAATTAAGGATATTCCTTTAGCTTGGGCTTGCTGATAAGTTTTTGAAAAACGTGACTTACTTTTAGTCGAGCGGTATAAATCCAGTAATAGTTGCTGAATATCTTCCCGATCAGATTGAAATAAGCCCTGTTCTAATTCAGCCATCGCTTGCTCTAATTGGCTGTATTCTATGAAGTCTTGAGCCAGGGTTAATGAATCAGTACGTTTTTGGCTTGTTGCTTCTTGGCTTTTTTCTACTAATGGCAAAGCTGTGATACGACCGCTGGCAAACAGACTAAACTTTACTGTTTGCAGGGAAGTGAAGTCATTAAACTTCAATGCTTGTTGTAATAAATCAACTTGCTGATTGGATAACAGGCTTTGGGTACCTGCGACCATGCGTTGAGCGAAATCTACACCCTTTCCTTGTAAAAATAATCTCTGTACATGACAAAAATTAGCTTATGACAATTGAGTCTCATGTATTCCAGTGACAAAAGGTATGGGTTGCAAAAGAGCAATCACTTTTCTAATCATCCTTTTTGATTGAGATAAGACATTAAACAACGTTGAGCGGATACAATCTAATCCATATCGAAACAGGCTTTGCGCGAGCCGCTGATGTGTTTTGGTTTTTATTGGTAACTCGCAATCATGTTTCCATTCGCCTGCTTTATGTGACCAACAGAAAGCAATAACGGGAAGTACTAACAATTTTTTGATCCGAAGATAACCGACTACACGCGTTTCCTCAAGTTTGAATCCCCGTCCTTTTAAACAGCCGAAAAGCGTTTCGATTTCCCAACGCAAGCCATAAATTTTAATCGCATCAGGGTTCAAATGCTGACAGACGATGATTAATAACTCACCATCACTCAGCCGTAACCCACTGAGATAAATTGAACAATTTCCCGAATAGCGCGCTGTTGAGAGGTGTCGTGTGCTACCCGGCTTAAGCCCATAAAACAAACGCTCTACGCGTATTCGCTGGCCTTGGGCATTGGTTGTCCTGGCGTTGTTGCGAATACGGATATAAAAGGGAATCTCTTGCTCAAACAACCAGCCCATCCATTCGTCTCCAATAAACTCCCGATCAGCCAAAAGACCTTTGATGTGATGTCGGCCAAACTGCGCAATAAAGCGTTTCATCAGCGCTATACGTTCCTTCGTATTAGAGTTGCCCCGCTTGTTTAAAGGCAACCAATACACCGGAATGGCGGCACCCCGATAAACCACGGCAAGCACCAGCAGATTAATATTGGTTTTACCCCACTTCCAATTCGTCCTGTCTAACGTCAGATAGTAATCCTGATCAGTGAAACCAAACAGTTTCATGATGAAATGAGCGACTTCATTGTAATCCAGCCAATGGTCACTGAAAAATCGTTGCATCCGTCGATATCGTGAGGAAATTTTTGCCCGACTGGGAAAGAATACGGCGAGCTGGGCCAGATTGACCGTGCTAACTGCCATCAAAGCAATTAACATACCCACAAAACAAACGATTCTTGCCTTGTTCCATTGAAAGTGCTCAGTTAATATGACGGTCAGCTCGTTGATTTGTAATGTCCCGTTATTCATATTCGCTAAAACAAAATGCGGTATTTAATTACATTTCAACGAGCTACGCCAGCTTTTAATATTTTTTGTCATGTACAGAGAAAAATAATAATAAATCTGTTAATGCCGCAAACAAATGGGCGTTGTGTTTATGTAAAAAGCAGTAATAAATACGTTGGCTGTGGCGAATTAAATCTTTCGGCGTTTTTGAAACCTGGTGAATCAGAATTTCAAGCTGATCAGGTGCTTCTTCAGTGAAATAAACAGGATCACTATTGAAGAAATGCTGATTGGCAGCATTATTTGTTGGTTGATTGATATCAAAAACAACTTGAACTATAGACATAAAATGAAACCTTAAGATTCAACTGATTTCATCTTAGTCAAATTTTCAAAATTTACTGTTAATTGACACAATAAAATTGTGAAATTGATCAAGTAATCATAAATAAGGGCATAGCGCAGAAACCAAATATTACGGGGGAGTGATTTTTGTCAGTCATTTTTTTGCTGCGTTGCTTTTGAAAAATAAGCTGTCGTTCGTTGTGGAATAATAATCGGGCAAAGCAAAAATCCTAATAGAACGCATGATGAAACGACTCCAGCGAGGGTTTTGAGCGATGTGCTTTCAGCTGCAATCATGCTGCCAAAAGCCAGGGCGCTGGTTAGCATGGAAATGGCAATGGCCTGGTAGGTGACTTGAATATCCCCGCCTCTGTTTTCTTGATAAAAAATACCATAATCGACACAAATAGCGACCACTAACAAGAAAGCGACCAGATGGAGAAAACTGATTGCCGTACCGGTAATTGCCCAGGTCGATAAAATGAATAAGGCTGATAAAAGTGCGGGTGAAAGTGTAAGCATTGTTTTCATCAGGCTGCGGTAACGAATAATCATCAATAACAAGATGACACTCAGCCCGGCTAATAATAATTTTTTGGCGGTTTGAGTGTAATGTTTAAGCATGTTATTCAATAAATCCCGTTGACTGAAGTAGCGTGCATAGGGAATAGCATCAAACGTTCGGCTTAATTCAACAGGGTTATGCTGTGATAGCCAGATCAGAATCAGTGTTTTATCCAGATGAGGTATGATGCGGTTGTCTATCAGGCGTTTGACTGGAGTTTGTAAGACTTCATCCAAGGTCAATGGCGGAGGAAAAGAATAGTTGAAATGTCCCAGTTTGGCGACAGACAAGCCTTGTTGCTGTAACGCATCTCGCCATAGTTGAAGATTATCCCGGTTAAGGTATTGCCTTAAATAATCTTGATTAAAATGTTGTTGCTGTGCAGACAATAGCCAGGGGAACAGACCAAAATATTCACTTAAAGCTTTTTGCTGTTTAAGCCGGTCAAGCTGCTGATAAACCTGTTCGGCATGTTGCAGGGCGAGTTCGTTATTTTCGCCGCTGACCAGGATAAAGCGGCCGGGTTCAATGCTGATCATGCGAGCGCGAATACGTTTGTCCTGTTGTTTCAACGCATCCAGCTCTGGCGTTAATTGTTGCATATCTTCCATCCACTTAAGATGGTCAAGTTGCCATAGTGATAATGCAAATAATGAAAAGACACAGGCCAATAGTGGTTTTCGAAATCGATCACAAAATACTAACCAGCATCGAAGCCAGGGCAAACTAACCGCATGTTGAGAGGGTTGAATCAGCTTTGCCAATAAAAAGCGGGTGATCAATAGAGCTGTCAATATACCGGTAGCGGCAAAAACAGCGACTTGTTGAAAGCCCGGGTAACCTGAAACCCCTAAAGCCAGATAACCAATTAGCGTCGTGATACCGCCAAGCAGCATACTGGGCCACAGTCTGGCAATGGTCTTGTTGGGATTAATATGGTGATTATGTTGGCAATGCACCATGGCATGAATGGGATAATCGATGCAGATGCCAATAAGAGTGACGCCGATGGCAATGGTCATGCCATGCACATAAGAAAAAACCAGTTGCGTGGCTAAAATGGCACAAAGGATAGTGATGCCCAGCAGCGTGAATACCTGAAACATGGCTGACAAGGAGCGAAAAACCCATCCGAACAGAAGCATCAAGGCCAGGGTCGATAGCAGGCTTATTTTGATAATATCGCCTTGAATCAACTGCTGGGTTGCGACGGCAAAAATCGGTACGCCGGTCATTTCTAAGGTATATTTTTTCTCTTCATTCAGTTGCTTGAATTGGGATGTTATTAATTGCTGAATGGCTTGCTGGGCGGGTGCATTCATTCCCGATGGAATGGTTTGCAAAATCAGGTTGCTATAGCGGGAGGCTTCGGATGGCTTGAATTGATTGGATAATGTTTGAAAACCGTTCAGGGTGAGCAGTAACGGATCGTGTAAAACAATGGGTTTAATCAAAGGCGCTTGAGGCGACAGCAACGCCTGTTTGATGAAGTGGGCTTTTTGTTTAAGACCTGTGGCCGAAAACAGTAGGCTTAAATCTTGCTCGGGATGAAGGCTGTAAATGGATGTCGCATGTTTTACATACAACGTTTTTATTGTATTTAAAGTGGCTGCTTTTTGTTCTGGCAACCAGACATCGGCAACCTGATTGATTTGTTTTAAATGTCTAATCAGTGTCTGAATAAATTGAGGGTCTGGTGCTTGCTGGCTATTAGAGCCAATCGAAATCAAATAACGCCGGGATAACACACCTGATTGCATTTCACTGGCTAGGACCATTTCTTCTGCATTTTTACCGTTGACGATAAATGCGGAAAGGTCGGTTTTAAACGTGACAAAACTATAGGTGATAGCTGCTAACAAAACTGGCAAGGTATAAAAAGACAGTCGCCAGTACAGGGAGGATAGCTTCATTTTTTAAGCGGGCTGATATCAAGTTGCCTTAGCAGTCGATCAATCTGCTGTTTCACCGCTTCCCCTTCCGCCACTTTTTTTAACAGCATCGTGCTTTTGTCACCATCGGCTTGTTGAATCGTGATCTGATTGGCTGGTTGCTGTAACGGGCCGCTGATAATAATGGAAAAGCCAGAGTCTGGCGATTGTTTGTCTTTTAAAATCAGCCGCCAGCTATCTTTTAAACTGACAAAATCCAATTGATAAAATTGTTCCAGCAATACCATGTCCTGACTCATCAGCGCTTTAAAAACAGCAATATTCAAACTGAAAGGATTGCTTTCATCCAATACACCCTGATGACGTATCTGATGTGTCTGGTCGAAATAATACAATTGCTGGTCGACAACAGCCATCAGGACAGGCTCGGGTTTGAGTTGTTGCTTGATCATAATGCCGGCTGCAGGCTGTGAATATAAAAAACCTTGTCCATGCCAGGGCCTGTCCATCAATTCCAGTTCTTTTTGTTCCTGATAAGCCAGTTTGACTGCGCTATCGCTATGCATACGTTTTAACACAGCGGATAGAGTATCGCGCCCCTGGCTGCTAAAACTGACAAGCAACAGTATTGCTAGACAAACAATTCTCATTGGTTTTCCAGCTCCATCCATATTTTACGACCATTGACGAACATGGTTTTCATTGTCGAACGGGGATCAGGAATAGCCAGTTCGGGAAAACGGAAATGCCGATAAATATATTCACCAATCATCAACAATCCAATCAGCAGATAAATAATTAAACCGTTATATAAAGCCCACCAGCGATCATCGGCCCAAATAGCCAGGGCGGTGCAGACAATGGCGTTAAAAGCGAAAAACAATGTCCACAGCAGGGTCAAATTGCGTAAATATTCACTGACGCCGGGCGGAAATTCAGGAAATTCCAATCGAACAAAACGCTCGATAAAGGATGGACCACGATTTTTTAGCAGGGTGCGTCCAAATACAAGCATTAACATAAGCTGGATTAAAACTGGCATTGCCTTGGCAGTAATGGTTTGCAGGTAAAAAGCGCCCGCCAATAAAACGATGGCGACACAAATTTTATATAATCTGGTCGATAAACGCCGCACCTTCAACGCCTGCAATAAATAGATTCCCGAAAACATAGCAGGCGCAACCCATGCCATTTGTTGCTGAATGGCAAAATAGACCAATAACGGGTAAGCAATGAACAGGCAGGTGACGATAACGCCTTTAATGATACCGAACATCAATCTACAATTTTGTACACTCTGTCGTTTCTGAAATGTACGCGGAAACGATTAAAGCGGCCACTCCAGTAAGTCCAGACATTCATATCCAGGTTAGGTGTTTCGGTAATGGGCGGATAACCAATGGCGACCAGCACCGCTTTCTTCCGCATGCCTTTAAAGGCCTTGCCTTGCCTGATATATTTTCTTTCCAGGGAAGTGAATTGACGCAAATTGACTTTCCGTTTGGCGAACAATTTGTCAAAAGCCTGCACAATATCATCACCTGTATGTTTTTTGGCATTTTTAATCAACAAAGGTTTAACCATCGTTTCAGGCTGCACTTCAATAGTCTTGCTTTTTATCGATAGCAGTTTGACTCGGGTGTTGACGGGAATCGATGCACCACGACGAAAATTGGTGGTTAAATGCACGCCTTTTTCATAACGAATGACAAATTGCGTATAGTAATCTTCGCCTACTACTATATGAGCAGGTAGTTCTTCATGTTTAAGCGTTTTGTTACAGGCGGTTAAGCTGATTGCCATGATTAGTAAAACCAGGCTACGGTGTAATAATTTCATGTTGAAACCTCCGTTTCATCAGGCTGATAATGGTTAATGCCGAGAAGACTATAATACAACAGTAAAAAGAATAGAAAAGTCGAACCGCCTATCACTAAAGTTTGTGTTGTGCCGGGTAGTAAAATTAATGTGCTGAGTAATTCAAGCACAATCAAGGCAATCAACAGGGCGGCAATTAATTTATTATCCAGACGGGTGCAGCAATATGCACCTAATGGCGCGCCGATCACAACAACAGGAATGGCGGCCAGCCACCATTGCTGGATATCATGACTGAACTGGTCCAGCCATAGCCAATGTAATAAAAAACCTGCAAGTGCATTGATGGCCATCAAAACGACAGATGTTGGTGTGGCGATTTTTTCCGAGAGTCTGAACAACAATATCATGATGGAAAAACTGATAATATCAATGCCGTTACCGACTAACCCTGTCATACAGCCCCCAGTAAAGCCGACCAACAGAAGGATGACTTTCTCCTTGAGATGAGCAGTTGAAATGGTGGTATTGTATTGTCGAGGGCGCCAGCCTAATACAAATAAAGTCAGCGCAAAGCTGCTCACCATGGCGGTAAACATCACTTTTAACAATACGGCCGGAAATAATGGCGCTAAATAAATGCTGCTGAAAACAACACCGGCCAATCCTCCCAGGCTAACCCATAAAACCAGACGCCAGGGAATGGTGATGCGCAGAATTAAAATGGTCAGGCTGGCAGCGATCATGCCAATGCTTTGAATGGCTAATGAAAAAACCTTGGCGTCATGCGGGCTGATATGCAATATTTTTGTAAAAACAGGGAACGCGATGGCCCCTCCCCCTTCACTGGTTGCTCCGGCAATAAATGAACCAAAAATCATGGTCAGACTTATCGGCCAGTTCTGCTTCAATAGCAAATCAGCATCTGGAAACGTGTAGATTAGCCAAACCAGCCAAACGAGAATAATGACGAGGCTATTTAAAAACAGGCGCATGGAAAAAACAGGATCAAAATTGATGGTCGGAGTCGGAAGTGTCTGATAATTCCTGGTGATGAAAAAGGCGATAAATCTGCACGCAGCCTTCACAACAAAAATATAAAGTCTGGCCATTTTTAAGCTTTACCGTAAAGCTCTGTACATGACAAAAATTAACTTATGACAAATGAGTCTCATGTATTCCAGTGACAAAAGGTATGGGTTGCAAAAGAGCAATCACTTTTCTAATCATCCTTTTTGATTGAGATAAGACATTAAACAACGTTGAGCGGATACAATCTAATCCATATCGAAACAGGCTTTGCGCGAGCCGCTGATGTGTTTTGGTTTTTATTGGTAACTCGCAATCATGTTTCCATTCGCCTGCTTTATGTGACCAACAGAAAGCAATAACGGGAAGTACTAACAATTTTTTGATCCGAAGATAACCGACTACACGCGTTTCCTCAAGTTTGAATCCCCGTCCTTTTAAACCGCCGAAAAGCGTTTCGATTTCCCAACGCAAGCCATAAATTTTAATCGCATCAGGATTCAAATGCTGACAGACGATGATTAATAACTCACCATCACTCAGCCGTAACCCACTGAGATAAATTGAACAATTTCCCAAATAGCGCGCTGTTGAGAGGTGTCGTGTGCTACCCGGCTTAAGCCCATAAAACAAACGCTCTACGCGTATTCGGTGGCCTTGGGCATTGGTTGTCCAGGCGTTGTTGCGAATACGGATATAAAAGGGAATCTCTTGCTCAAACAACCAGCCCATCCATTCGTCTCCAATAAACTCCCGATCAGCCAAAAGACCTTTGATGTGATGTCGGCCAAACTGCGCAATAAAGCGTTTCATCAGCGCTATACGTTCCTTCGTATTAGAGTTGCCCCGCTTGTTTAAAGGCAACCAATACACCGGAATGGCGGCACCCCGATAAACCACGGCAAGCACCAGCAGATTAATATTGGTTTTACCCCACTTCCAATTCGTCCTGTCTAACGTCAGATAGTAATCCTGATCAGTGAAACCAAACAGTTTCATGATGAAATGAGCGACTTCATTGTAATCCAGCCAATGGTCACTGAAAAATCGTTGCATCCGTCGATATCGTGAGGAAATTTTTGCCCGACGGGGAAAGAATACGGCGAGCTGGGCCAGATTGACCGTGCTAACTGCCATCAAAGCAATTAACATACCCACAAAACAAACGATTCTTGCCTTGTTCCATTGAAAGTGCTCAGTTAATATGACGGTCAGCTCGTTGATTTGTAATGTCCCGTTATTCATATTCGCTAAAACAAAATGCGGTATTTAATTACATTTCAACGAGCTACGCCAGCTTTTAATATTTCTTGTCATGTACAGAGACCGTAAAGTCAAAAATCCTGACCGGTAAACTGCACAAAGCGCAAATATTCTTATTTTTTTTTATCCATTGTAGAGATAGAAAGCCTATAGAGACATAGTAACTGATTTACAAAAAAAATGCGGCATTAAGGCCGCATTAAGATAGAGGGGTATATCGTTTCAGAAGCTAAGAGGCTGCCGGATTATGGATGATCCAACTGCAACAGTAGGAAATCGAATTGCTTATGAGTATAGGGATAAAAGAATGCCTTTTAAATGTGACAGATTGTCGCATGAATATGATATTCTCAGACTTGGCCATTAAAAATATTGACCCTAAACCAGGATACACTTAAAGTGTCGACAAAGAAAAGTCGTTAGATTGAAAATACCAAAGGAGAAAAAAATGACAAAACTTTCAGTGATTGAAGGAATTGGTGAGGCTTACGCAGCAAAGTTGGAAGAAGCCGGCATTAATTCTATTGAAGCATTATTGGAAACATGCTGTGAGAAAAAAGGGCGGAAAGCTATTGCCGAACAAACAGGCATCAGCGAGAAATTGATATTAAACTGGGTTAACAGGGCTGATCTTGCTCGCATCAAAGGCGTCAGCACGCAGTATGCCGATTTGTTGGAATGTGCCGGGGTCGATACCGTGCCTGAACTGGCTCAACGCAAGCCTGAAAATCTACAAGCTAAAATGGCGGAAGTCAACGCGGAAAAAAAACTGGTAAGAAAAGTTCCTTCTGTTTCCCAAGTCGAACAGTGGGTTGCTCAAGCTAAGAACTTCCGCGAGTTATCAAGCATTAATCTGTACTGATAGGATATGCTAAAATAAAAAAGGTTAGTCCCGATAGCTCAGTAGGATAGAGCGGCCCCCTCCTAAGGGGCAGGCCGGGGGTTCGAATCCTCCTCGGGACGCCATCAGAAATTACCTTCATGAGAGCAAAGAAATCGCTAAAATTTAATTGGTATTTTCATTTCCAGGGAACACTGAACGTATTATCTATACTGTCAGCGCCCGCAAAGCGTTATGTGATTTCCGCTTAGCTTACAAAATCAATGGTTCTTAACATAGATTTTGGCAGCACATCCTTGTGCTATTCACTCAATCCCGCTTAAAACAATCCTGTAATGACGCCATCATCGGTAATGTCGATGCGTTCAGCGGCGGGTGTTTTAGGCAGGCCCGGCATGGTCATCATGTTGCCGGCGATGGCGACGATGAATCCGGCGCCGTTGGCGAGCCGGACTTCGCTGATTTCCACTGTGTGATCGGATGGGGCGCCTTTTAAGGTTGGGTCAGTGGAGAAAGACATTTGCGTTTTAGCCATACAGATAGGAAAGTGGCCGTATTTTTTCTGTAAGGCGGCAATATCGCCTTTTACCTTGGCATTGGCTCTGATGCATGATGCGCCATAGAGTTTGGTGGCGATACCTTCAATTTTGTCCCAAAGCGGCAGTTCTTCATCATAGACAAACTTGAAATCAGCTTCACGGTTATCGACGATTTCCAGGACTTCTTTGGCCAGCTGTTCGGCGCCTTTGCCGCCTTCTGCCCAATGTTTGGAGACGACGCATTTAACCCCTAAAGATTCGCATTTTTCCAACAATAGTTTTATTTCGGCATCGGTATCGAAGGTGAAGTGATTGATGCACACCACGCAAGGCAGTCCATAGTGTTCGGTGACGTTGTTGAGATGCCTTTCCAGGTTAGCGAAACCTTTTTGCAGGGCACCGAGGTTTTCATGGTTCAAGTCATCCTTGGCGACACCGCCATGGAATTTCAATGCGCGGATAGTTGCTACCAATACCACGGCAGAAGGTTTCAGGCCTGACATACGGCATTTGATGTCGATAAATTTTTCAGCGCCCAGGTCGGCGCCGAAACCTGCTTCAGTAATGGCGTAATCAGCCAGTTTCAAGGCGGTTTTTGTGGCGGTGACAGTGTTGCAGCCGTGAGCGATATTGGCGAACGGGCCGCCATGAATGATGGCGATGTTGTTTTCCAGTGTCTGCACCAGATTGGGTTTGATCGCTTCCTTCAATAAGGCAGCCATAGCGCCATGTGCTTTCAGGTCACGAGCGTAAATCGGTGTGACACGATCGGCTTTGTAGCCAATGACGATACGGCCTAAACGATCTTTCAGGTCAGAGCGGCTGGTGGCCAGGCATAATATCGCCATGATTTCAGAGGCGACGACAATATCATAGCCATCTTCCCGGCAATAGCCATTGGCAGGTCCACCTTGACCGACCGTAATTTTACGCAAGGCGCGGTCATTCATATCGACGACCCGTTTCCAGGTGATGCGGCGGGAATCGATACCCAGTTCATTGCCATGGTGTATATGATTGTCGATCATGGCCGATAACAGGTTATGGGCGACGCCGATGGCGTGAAAATCCCCGGTAAAATGCAGGTTGATGTCTTCCATGGGCACAACCTGGGAATGGCCGCCGCCGGCAGCGCCTCCTTTCATACCAAAACAAGGGCCAAGTGACGGCTCGCGCAGGCACATGATGGTGTTTTTACCCAACCGGTTCATGGCGTCACCCAAGCCAACCGTGGTCGTCGTTTTTCCTTCGCCGGCCGGCGTTGGGCTGATGGCGGTGACCAAAATCAATTTGCCATCATTTCTGTCGTGAAGGGAGTTGACATATTCCAGTGATACTTTGGCTTTGTAATGGCCATAAGGGTCAAGATGCTGGGCTGGAATACCCAGTTTTTCCTCCGCCAGCTCGATAATCGGCCGCATATTGGCCTGCTGGGCAATTTCAATATCAGACATGAGTGTGTTCCTTATAGTGGATTAGTCGTTGCGATAAACAGGGAAGCGTGCGCAAAGCAGGCTGACTTTCTCTCGCACAGAGCTAATGACCTCATCATTATCGATATTTTCCATCACATCGCACATCAAGCCGGCGATTTCCCGCATCTGATCTTCCTTGAATCCACGCGTGGTCGGGGCCGGTGTGCCGACACGTATGCCACTGGTGACAAAAGGAGATTCAGGGTCGTTCGGCACGGCATTTTTATTGACGGTAATATGGGCTTTTCCCAGTGCCGCATCGGCCGCTTTGCCGGTAATGCCCTTGTTGATCAACGAGACCAGCATCAGATGATTGTCGGTGCCGCCTGAAACGACATCGAAGCCCCTGCGCATAAAGACGTCAGCCATGGCGCGGGCGTTATTGACCACTTGTTGCTGATATTGTTTGAAATCAGTCCCCATCGCTTCTTTGAATGCGACCGCTTTGGCGGCGATGACATGCATCAACGGCCCGCCTTGAATACCGGGGAAAATATTGGAATTGAGTTTCTTTTCCAAATCAGGATTGCTTTTACAAAGAATCAGGCCGCCACGAGGGCCGCGTAAAGATTTATGCGTGGTGCTGGTCACCACATCGGCGATGGGGACAGGGTTTGGGTACACGCCTGCGGCGACCAGGCCGGCCACATGGGCCATATCGACAAATAAATAGGCGCCCACCTGATCGGCGATCTCGCGGAAGCGTTGCCAGTCCCAAATACGGGAATAAGCGGAGAATCCAGCGACGATAACTTTAGGCTTGTGTTCGTTGGCCAGTTTTTCTACCTGGTCGTAATCGATTTCACCGGTTTCAGGGTTCAGGCCATATTGGACGGCATGATAGATTTTGCCGGAAAAATTGGGTTTGGCGCCGTGAGTTAAATGACCGCCGTCGGCCAGACTCAAGCCCAAAATAGTGTCCCCGGGCTGGATTAATGCCATAAAAACAGCCATATTGGCCTGTGAGCCGGAATGTGGCTGCACATTGGCGTAATCAGCATCGAACAATTCCTTGGCACGATCTATCGCGAGTTGCTCAACTTTGTCGACATATTCACAGCCACCATAGTAACGTTTGCCGGGATAACCTTCGGCATATTTGTTGGTCAACAAGGTACCTTGGGCTTCCATGACGCGCGGACTGGTATAGTTTTCAGACGCAATCAACTCGATATGATCTTCCTGGCGTTGTTTTTCTTCTTCAATGGCCTGGTGAAGTTCATCGTCGAAACCGGCGATACGCATGGATTGTGTAAACATAATGTCTCCTGGTTAAATTAAATTCTTTTAAGGAAGCGCTGAATGTCATGGGTAAATAATCAGCGCTTGCCTGAAAATAGTATTTTTTCAATCAGACTGATAAAGCAAAATCTGAATATCAGCCACGTTTGTATCAGTCGCGCCGATTATCAATAAATCCTGCGATTGTAGCAGCGCATGGTATGAATCATTGTTATCGAGTTTTTCCGCGGCATTATTTATACGGTTCAGACTGTCGGGATCAACCAGACCACCCGCTGCATTGGTCGGCCCGTCTATTCCATCCGTGCCACCGCTGAGAAAAACCCATTGACCGGAAAGCTGATGACGTTTTGCCGCCAGTGCGAAACTCAGGGCCATTTCCTGATTGCGACCGCCCAGACCGCGACCATTGACTTCAACCGTTGTTTCCCCGCCGGTAATAATGGCAATTTTACCGGAATTGCATGTTTTTTGGTTTTTTATCACCCATTTAACCAGTTCTTCCGCAGCATTACGGCAGTTCCCTGTTAGTGGGTAGTGGTAACGGACGACGCGATAAGCTTTTTTTTCCGCCAGTGTCGCCAACGCATCAAGACTGGTTTGATTGTCGCCGATTAATGTATGTCTGACAAAACGAAAGCACGCATCCTGTTGAGTCGGCGTTTCCGGGATTTTATTGTTACGCCCTTTAATCAAATGTTGCTGAATCGAATCGGGTACTTTATCCCAGATATTTTGCTGATGCAATATGGAGATCGCGTCAGCAAAAGTGCTTTCATCAGGATAAGTCGGTCCGCTGGCGATGACGGAAAGATCATTGTCCGGGACATCTGATAGAATCAGGCTATGTGAGCGATGTGGTGCGATCAGTCTGGCCATCTGGCCGCCTTTTAAAGCGGATAGATGTTTACGCACACAATTAAGCTGGGCGATATTTGCGCCACTGTCCATTAACAGGCGCGTGGTGAGTACTTTATCCTGTAAAGCAAGTCCTTTGGCGGGACTGGGCAACAGCGCAGAAGCGCCACCTGACCATAATAACAACACCGATTCATTCGCTTGCAGTTGGGTTAGGCGTTTGCACACAATCTGCCCTGCTTTCAAACCTGCTTCATCAGGAAAAGGATGGCCGGCGGCAATGACTTGAAACTGGTCGACAGGGCGTAAATTATTGTGTGTGGTGACAGCCAGTGCTGATTTGATTTTCTCGGCAGCAATCGCATGCGTGCAGGCTTCCGCCATGGCTGGCGCCGCTTTACCGACAGCGATGATATGAAAAAGAGGGCTAAGGTAATGAACTGCGTGCTCTTTTTTGCCGATGACCAACTCATCAGGTCGGTCGACAAGCTGTTGCCTGATGGCATGGTAAGGATTCGCCGCCTGTATTCCGAATTGAAACAACAGGCGGGCATCTTCCCGGAAACTCTTGATAGCCGGGTTCATGAAGTGGGCTAAGCCATTTGTTTCGCTAGCTCGAAAATAGTCTCGGCATCCAGCGTTTGCTGATTGTCTTCAAACAATTTAGCGATACAAGCACGATGCAAGGCGAGTTTCAGTGCGCCAAAGCCAATTGCGCCCCAAATGATTTTACCGTGACGATCCTTGCCTTTGTCCATCATGTCTGTGCCGCCGATTCCTAAGGGTGGGGTGGCATTGGCATCGGCAATCAATTCTATATTGGGGTTGTTTTGCCAGTGTTCAGGTTTTAACAGTTCAATGCCGGCGGCTCCTGTCGACAGGATGATATTGGCATCTTCGACAGCTGCGGCACGGTCTTCTATGGCGGGAGCTTCGATCGGCGTTACCTCCACGCCAAAGCGTTCTTTAATATCAAAACAGGCTTGTTCGGCATTGAATATATGGCGGGAAGTGATGCTGACATCCGCGCCTTCTTCTGCCAGCATTACTGCCGCCCGCTGTCCAACCGGGCCGGTTCCTGCCAGAACAACGGCTTTTTTGCCTTGTAAAGAACCACTGCTGGCAAGTTTTGCCACTGCTGCTGCCGCAGTGGTATTACTGCCATTGCTATCCAGCATGATGGAAACACGAAAATCCATAAAGAAAAATTTTTGAATGGTATTAAACAGTTCCTGACCTTTAACCATATTGCTGCCGCCGACAAAAATAGCAGTGTATTTTTTATCTTTTGGTGGCCGGGTAAAAATGCAGCCTTCCACCAGAGCCCTGACATTTTCTGGTGTCACATTGCCATGCGGGATGACATGGTCGGCACCACCATCGTAGGCGACAACGGTATCAAAACTTGCAGGATGGGTGTCAGTATCGAACTGAAATAACAGTTTTTTCATGTAAGTGCCTGGATTTTCGCTTCATTAAATGAAGCTATTATACAATATATTAAGGAATCGCTGATTGATTCGCGATTCCAGCGATGCACGGATGCATCGCCAAAATCGATGGTTACAAGCCATTGATTTTGTTAGCAAAGCGGAAATCGCATTTCCGCTTTGCGGGCGCTGACAAATCATGGATGATTTGTTCAGCGTTTCCTGAAATTAGGCTCAATAAAATGAACGGGAATAGGGTCATCCGCTATCGTATTTCTTTTCACAGTGCCTGAAATATGTCATATTGTGATTAAAAGGTCTTGATCTAAATGAAAGCTACTTGATCGGCCCGAACTAATGCAAAAATAAGGAAAAATAAAATCTATGAAAACTCCAGTTGATATTGCAGTTACTGGCGCAGCAGGTCAAATCAGTTATTCATTGTTGTTTCGCTTGGCGGGTGGGGCATTGTTCGGTTATGAGCAACCGATCAATTTGCGATTGCTGGAAGTTCCGGGCGCAATGAATGCGTTACGCGGCGTCGTGATGGAGTTGAATGATTGTGCCTATCCTTTATTACATAAAGTGACCGTCACCGATGATCCCAAAGTGGCGTTTAATAATGTCGATTATGCTTTTTTGATTGGCGCAAGACCCCGTGGGCCAGGAATGGAGCGACGTGATTTACTTGAATGTAATGCCGAGATTTTTGCTGTGCAGGGCCGTGTTCTGAATGAAGTGGCGCATCGGAATGTCAAAGTATTGGTCACAGGGAACCCTGCGAACACCAATGCGTATATCGCGATGAATAATGCACCGGACCTGGATTCCTCCTGTTTCTGTGCGATGACCATGCTGGATCATAATCGCGCGATCAGTCAGCTGGCTGAGAAATGCGGCGTAACCTGTAATGAAATCAGAAATATTACTGTTTGGGGCAATCATTCCGCTACCCAATATCCCGATTTGCACTATGCCAAAGTTCGTGGACAATCGGCATTGGAGTTGGTGGGTGAGGAATGGTTTAGCGATTATTTTATTCCAACTGTTCAACAACGTGGTGCGGCTATTATTAAGGCGCGCGGGCAATCGAGTGCGGCTTCAGCTGCCAATGCGGCTATTGGTCATATGAAAGCCTGGGTAAGAGGAACGCCCGAAGGAGACTGGGTGAGTATGGCGATAGCTTCCGATGGCAGCTACGGTATTGACGAAGGCTTGGTTTATTCTTATCCGGTAACGATAAAGGATAGCGTTATTTCCATTGTAAAAGATTTGCCGATCAGCGATTTTAGCCGGGCACGTATGGATATAACCGAGGCGGAATTAAAAGAAGAGCGGGATGCCGTGTTGCAATTGCTGCGGCGATAAAAGATAGAGCAATGTAAGGGAAGCGCTGACAGATCATCCGTGATTTGTCAGCGCCCGCAAAACGGACAACGGTTTCAGTTTTGCTTACAAAATCAATAGCTTGCAGCTATCGGTTTTAAGCGGCGGTTGATCGATAATATTCAATCGCGGCGGCAACGCCACTGCCCGGCTGGATATCAAAACCATGATCCAGCATGGCCATTTCAACGCCGGCGATGCATCCCAGCATGGAAACATCATTCATATCACCAATATGACCAATACGGAATACTTTTCCAGCTAATTCGGTCAGGCCTGCGCCTAATGAAATATTGTATTTATGAAAAGCGGTGCTGATGACTTCGCGAGCATCTTTATCTTCAGGAACGACAATAGCTGAAACGGTATCTGATTCCCAGCCTGGCTGCGCACATAAAGACAGTCCCCAGGCAGCGATGGCGCGGCGTGTGCCTTCCGCCAGGCGCGCATGGCGAACATAAACATTTTCCATGCCTTCTTCCAGCAACAGATCCAGGGCTTTGCGCAGACCATAAATCATTGGCGTCGATGGCGTGTAAGGAGTGTAGCCATCTTTATTAGCATTCAGCATGTCCTGTAAATCCAGGAAGGCGCGAGGGCAGGTTGCGGTTTCAGCCGCTTTCAGGGCTTTCTGGCTGAAGGCGACAATGGCAAGGCCAGCAGGCAGCATAAAACCTTTTTGAGAGCCGCTGATAGCGCCATCGACACCCCATTCGTCCATGCGGAAATCGATACTGGCGATAGAGCTTACACCGTCAACAAAAAACAGTGCCGGATGATTGGCGGCATCCAGGGCCTTTCTGACGCCAGCCATATCACTGGTAACGCCGGTGGCGGTTTCGTTATGGGTGGCTAAAACCGCTTTGATTTCGTGATTGCTGTCTTCTTTCAGGCGCGCTTCTAAATGGTCTAAAGGAATGCCGGTTCCCCATTCTCTTTCATGGAGCTCCACTTCCAGGCCTAAGCGTTTTGCGTGGGCGGCCCATAAATGACTGAATTGCCCAAAACGGTAAATCAACACCTTATCGCCAGGGTTCAGTGTGTTGGTGAGGGCAATTTCCCATCCGGCTGTGCCGGTTGCAGGAAAAATAAAGGCATGGCCTTTTTCTGTGCGAAAAACTTTTTTCAGATCTTCAAGGACAGGTTTTAGCAGGTTCGGGAAAATGGGAGAGCGGTGATCTTCCATTGGAACATGCATGGCGCTAAGCACCGAATGTGGGGTGTTGGTAGGGCCTGGGATAAATAAGTGGTTACGACCAGCCATTGATATGCCTCTGAGAATGGATTATGAAAAACAAGTGACTCCTGATGCAAAAGCTTCAAAGAGCCGCCAAAATCCTTTAATATTGCCATAATTTAGCCTTATCAGCAAGCGTATAAAGAGGAGGCGTCAGCCATAAATCTGATAAAGCCCTTGTAAAACCAATGCGTTAGGGCTGATAGTGCCGACCAGCTTTCCTGCCTTGTCGATAACGGGGGCGCGAACCAGACTGTAGCGGTCGAATAGTCGGGAACACAATTTGATATCCATTTCCGGAGCAACGGTGATGACCGGGCAATACATCACCTCATAAACATTGACCCGGTGAGGAGAGCGGTCTTTGGATAGCACATGTCGGGCGATATCGGTTGAGGTAATCATGCCGAATTCATCGTCAGCATGGCGTTTGTTCACCACCAGAACAGAGGTTTTGTGATCACGCATGGCGACTAAGGCTTCGTGGATGGTAGCCGCTCCATCAATAGTGCAGCAGGTGGTTTTCATGACATCTTTGACGCGCAAAATGGTTTTCATATTTCATCCTCCAGTTCCTGGGTCAGTTGTTCAACCTGATGCATGACGCCGATAGCGTCTTCGACATCCAATTGCAGGGCGATACCTGTGCCGGGCTTGACATCAAACTCGGCAGCATGAGCGATTTTTTCCAGAATGCCGCGGCTTAAGTGCTCTTCCACCAGAATCATGACAACATCCCGTTGGGTCTCCAGTGTCAGCCCGAAGAAGGTTTTGTTCTGTTTGATGCCCTCACCGCGGGCGCTGGTGATCACGGTTGCCCCCTTGGCGCCATGTTTACGGGCGGTTTTAAGCACCAGTTCGGTTTTATCGTCATCGACAAAAACGACAATTAGTTTGAAATGCATATTTTTCTCCTTTATCGGGAAAGCCACTGGGTGATCTGGGCGTAGGCCAGGACGGAAATCACCGGAAATAAACTGGCGAAGGCGATCAGTCCGAAGCCATCCAGCAATGGACTGCGGCCAGGGACTGCTTGCGCCAGGCCTAAACCCAGAGCAGTCACCAAAGGAACTGTGACTGTCGAGGTGGTGACGCCGCCGGAGTCATATGCCAGGCCAATGATCAGTTTTGGTGCAAATAATGTTTGCACAAGAACGGCCAGGTAGCCGCTCAAAATAAAATAATATAAGTCAAGACCGGTAATGATGCGCCAGACACCTAAAGTAATGCCAAAAGCAACACCGGCTGAAACCGCCAGACGCAGGCCAAGAGCCTGAATGGCTCCACCGGATATATCTTCAGCTTTTATGGCTACAGCCAATAATGATGGCTCGGCTAAAGTATTGGAAAAGCCTATGCAGGCGGCAAAGGCGTAAATCCAGCCATAATCTGTCCAGCTTGTTTGTCCGGGTGAGATTTGCAGAAATTGTGGGGAGGTGAGTTGTTGCGCCATCATTTCGCCTAACGGAAACAAGGCCAGGGTTAATCCTTTAAGAAAAAAAGTGATGCCGAGCAATACCAGAATGAAACCCCAGATAATTTTACCCGGATTATTAAGCGGTTTTCGAAAGATGGCGATTTGAAAGAAAATAAACAGGATGGCGACAGGCGCTATGTCCCGGCTGGTTTCAATCAGCTGTTGGGTGAAATCTGATAGCCAGGTGAAAAAAGGGTTCATTCTAAAATTCCATACAACAGAACAAAAATAATCGGCGTTAAAGAAGCCAGCGCAATCAAACCAAAACCATCGGTTACCGGGTTGCGTCCTTTGATAGAGCTGGCCAGCCCTATGCCCAGCGCCGTTACCAGCGGCACAGTTATCGTTGAGGTTGTTACACCTCCTGCGTCATAGGCGATGCCAATAATAGTGGCGGGTGCAAAAGGTGTAATGGCTAAAACAAGACAGTATCCGGCCAGGATCAGGTGTTGCAAAGGCCATCCGCGCAGTATGCGCAGTACGCCCAGGATAATGGCGAAGCCGACCGACAGCGCTACAGTGATGCGCAGCCCCAGGGCATAGGTAGCCAAGGCGTCCGAATTGTCTGAATGGGCAATTTGAGCGGCTTTGTTGGCGACAGCAATTAATGCGGGTTCAGCGATTGTTGTGCCAAAGCCTAAGCAAAACGAGAAAATCAACAACCAAAAAAGACTGCCTTTGCGAGCAAAAGAAAAGGCAATTTCTTCGCCAATGGGAAAAAGCGCCAGTTCCAGGCCAAGAGAAAACAGGGTCAAACCAAAAATGGTGTACAACATGCCGAGAATGAGCTGGAGCACGCCCGGCACAGGTTGCTGAATCACAAAGATTTGGAATAAAACAACGGTTAGCAAGATAGGCGCTAAATCCATCAAGCTACTGAGTAATTGTCGAAGAAAGCGGTTATTGCTAAAAGACATAAGGTTTTTCCTGATTGCCTTGAATTGTAAAGCAATGCAAAAGCTGTTGTCCAAATTACTCAGATGATTGTTTTATGGTGTTTTTTTGAAGATAGAAGTTGTTGGCGTTAATTGACAATATTTGACTACAAAGTAAAATGATGGATTTACCAATTTTTAGGTCGATTGTTGAATCAGCCAAATTTCTTGGTAAGGTCGTTGGAATTTAACAGGATTAGGAAGGTTTAAATGAGTCATACATTATTCGAAGCCAATACTCAGCGCGTGCAGCGATGCGAATTAGCGGTTCCGGGATCAAACCCTGGCATGTTTGAAAAAGCACTGAAAAGTGGCGTGGATTATATCTTCCTGGATCTTGAAGACGCCGTTGCGCCGGATGATAAATTACAAGCGCGAAAAAATGTTATCGAAGCCATCAATGACCTTGACTGGGAAGGTCATGGCATCACGGTTTCTGTCCGCATCAATGGCCTGGACACCGAATATATGGTGCGCGATGTGGTTGATTTAATGGAACAATGCGGTGAAAAGCTGAAAACGATCCTGATTCCCAAAGTAGGGGTTTATGCCGATGTCTATATGGTTGAAGCGATGGTTAATCAGCTGGAAATGCAGCAACGACTGAAAAACCGGGTTGGCATTGAGTGTTTGATTGAAACAGCATTGGGGATGGCCAATGTTGAAGATATCGCCAAGCAGGGTGCTTTAGGTGGACGCTTGGAAGCATTGCATTTTGGGGTGGCGGACTATGCCGCCAGTAATCGCGCCAGAACCGTCAATATTGGTGGTTTGAATCCAGATTATCCTGGTGATCAATGGCATTTTGCCTTGAGCCGAATGATTGTCGCCTGCAGAGCTTATGGTTTGCGGCCTATAGACGGCCCTTTTGGCGATATCAAAGACCCTGAAGGTTTCAAATTGGCAGCTAAACGCGCTGCGGCATTGGGGTGTGAAGGTAAATGGGCTATCCATCCGTCACAGATCGAGCTGGCCAATGAGGTGTTTACACCGCCGGCGGAAGAAGTTGAAAAGGCACGCAGGATTCTGGAAGCCTTGAAAGAAGCGGCGGCGCAAGGCAAAGGCGCCGCTTCTCTGGATGGCCGCCTGATCGATGCGGCTTCTGAGAAAATGGCTAATAACATCGTCAGAATGGCGGAAACTATCGCTGCGGAAACTAACTAATAAATTTCTAAATTCTGTTGCTTCAAGAGCCGGTTTGATGACTGCTTTGTTGTTGACGGAATTATCATTTAAATCATGTAGAGGAAGCTATGGATATTCATGAATATCAGGCGAAACAGTTTTTATCCGATTACGGCATTAAAATAGCGGAAGGTGGCTTGGCCTACAGTCCTGAAGATGCGGTTCAGCGCGCGCGTGAAATTGGCGGCGATGTTTGGGTGGTCAAGGCGCAAATTCATTCTGGTGCGCGCGGCAAGGCTGGCGGCATCAAAATTTGCAGAACCCATGACGAAGTCAGTCAGGCGGCGGAAGAACTGTTGGGTAAACGATTGGTTACGCATCAAACCGGGCCGACGGGGAAAGTCTGCTTGCGCTTGTATATTGAAGCGGGTACCAATATCGCCCGGGAATTGTATTTCAGTTTCCTGGTCGACCGAGAGCATGAGCGTATCGTTATGGTCGGTTCTGCCGAAGGCGGCATGGAGATCGAAGAACTGGCGGCTAACCGCCCGGAAGCGATTAAAAAAATCCATATTGAACCTGCGGTCGGTTTACGGGATTTTCAGGCACGGGAAATGGCGTTCGCTTTGGGGCTGGATGCCAAACAGATCAGTCATGCAGTCAGAACAATCAAGGGCTGTTATCGCGCCATGCGGGATCTGGATGCCAATATGCTGGAAATCAACCCGTTGGTGATTACCGGAAGTGGTGAATTGATTGCCTTGGATGCCAAAATGGGGTTCGACGACAATGCCTTGTTTCGCCAACAGAAAATCGCCGAATTGCGTGATAAAACGCAAGAAGATCCACGCGAAATGGCCGCAGCCGACCGAGGGTTGAGCTATGTCGGCCTGGATGGCGATATCGGTTGTATGATCAATGGCGCAGGCTTGGCCATGGCGACTATGGATATGATTAAACTGGCAGGTGGTGAGCCGGCTAATTTTCTGGACGTTGGTGGTGGCGCTTCGTCTGAAAGAACAGAAAAAGCCTTTCGTATGGTGTTGCAGGATGAAAATGTCAAATCCATGCTGGTGAATATTTTCGCCGGCATCAATCGCTGTGACTGGATTGCCGAAGGTGTGGTGCAGGCAGTGAAAAAACTGGATTTGAAAGTGCCTTTGATTGTGCGTTTGTCTGGTACCAATGTGGAGGAAGGACGCAAAATTATCGCAGAAAGCGGTTTGCCGATTATTACCGCAGATACTCTGGCAGAAGCGGCTGAAAAAGCGGTCCAGGCCAGAAACGAAGTCGTCGCCAAACAGAGCTGAGAGGAATACCATGGCAATTTTAATTGATGAAAACACGCGTATAATCGTACAAGGTTTTACCGGCAAGATCGGAACCTTTCATGCTCAGGATATGATCAACTATGGTTCCAACGTTGTTGGAGGTGTCACACCAGGCAAAGGTGGACAAAAACATTTGGACCGTCCTGTATTTAATACCGTCAAAGAAGCGGTGGAACAAGCCAGAGCCGAAGCCAGCATTATTTTTGTGCCGCCTGCCTTTGCTGCTGATTCCATAATGGAAGCTGCGGATGCCGGTATTAAATACTGTGTCGCCATTACCGATGGTATTCCGACACAGGATATGATGACGGTGAAGAACTTTTTGCGCCGCCAGCCAAAAGAAGAGCGAATGGTTCTGACAGGTCCGAATTGTGCCGGCACGATCAGCCCGGGAAAAGCCATGCTGGGTATTATGCCTGGCCATATTTATAAGGCAGGGAATGTTGGTATTGTCGGGCGTTCAGGCACGTTGGGATATGAAGCTGCCGATCAGATGAAAACCCTGGATATCGGCATTTCCACATCGGTAGGTATTGGAGGCGACCCGATCAACGGTAGTTCTCATCGTGATATCCTGGAAAAATTCGAACAGGACTCTGATACAAAAGTCGTTGTCATGATTGGTGAAATTGGCGGCCCTCAAGAAGTGGAGGCGGGCATTTTCTTTAAAGAAAATATGACTAAACCATTGGTTGCCTACATTGCCGGTTTGACCGCGCCAAAAGGCCGCCGCATGGGGCATGCCGGGGCTATTATCTCGTCATCAGGCGAGTCGGCTGCAGAAAAAGTTGAAAGACTGAAAGAGTTGGGTGTAACGATTGCGCCAACTCCTTCGGCAATGGGTGAAACAGTGGCGAAAGTTTTGGCCAAGCTCTGATAGAAACAGATTTTTCAGGAGGTGAAAGCTGTATTCTGGCTGATTCGGAATACAGCTTTTTTTATGCAATGAAAAGACTTTTTTCGCCTTATGGCCTGATGACAGCATTCGCCAACAACTGATTGATATCAGCAAACGTTTGCCTGCATCCTCAATACGAAAAGTAAAACCTTCCAATTATCATGTCACACTGAGTTTTTTAGGCAATGTAGATGCTGACGAGGAAGCGAAATTAAGGAAATCTTGTCAAGATATCTGGGGTAAATCGTTTCTACTGACATTTGATCGAATAGTTTTCTGGCGCAAGCCTAAGATTCTATGTCTGGAGACAGAACCGGTCGATGCCGTTCTGGATTTAGTCAGACAGATAAATGAAAAGGTGGAGGCGGCGGAAATCAAAACAGAATCCAGGCCTTATCGACCGCATATTACTCTGGCGCGTAAAGCGTCGGACAATATTGACTTGGCAGTTGCAAAAATCGACTGGACAGCGCAGGATTTTTGTCTGGTGGAATCTATCAGTCAGCAAGGCGGCGTACACTATCAGGTATTACAACGATGGCCGCTGACAACTGCCGAAAAACTGTTGGAAACTTAGCATTATTGTTAGCTAGTTGGCGAAAAGTTCAAATTGTCTGGTTTTTTTCTGTGAAAAAAATAAATCACGACTATACTTGCCAAAAAATGGTTTTTTAAAAGGCTTTATTATGCCGATATTAAAAGCAAGAATTCACAGTATCTTACAAGGGCTTGTTCATGAACTGGTTTAGAAAAAATCAGTCTGTTGTTCTGGGTATCGATATCAGTACAGCGGCCGTTAAATTGTTGGAGTTAAGTAAGACAGGGATAAAATACAAGGTTGAAAGCTATGCTGTGACGCCGCTACCCCAGGATGCGGTGGTCGATAAGAATCTTACCAATACCGAAGCAATCGCCAATGCAATCAAGGCTGCGGTCAAGCAATCTGGTACCCGTACCAAGCAAGCCTGCGTTGCCGTTTCAGGGTCGTCGGTGATGACCAAAATCATACAGATGCCAATTTCTTTCAGTGAGGATGAATTGGAAGAAGAGATCATGATGGCAGCTGATCAATACATTCCTTATTCATTGGACGAAGTCAATCTTGATTTTGAAATTCAAGGTGTATCGGAAAGCAACCCCGAAATGCAGGATGTGTTATTAGCAGCCTGTCGGCGGGAAAATGTCCAAGATAGAGTGGAAGCGCTGACAATGGCTGGGTTGAAGCCAGCCATTGTCGATGTAGAAGCATTTGCGATGGAAAACGCCTTTTCACTGGTGGTCGATCAGTTTCCAGATTCTCAGGATAATCAGACAGTTGCTATTGCCGATATTGGCGCGACCACGACGACTTTGAATGTATTGTTTGAAGGGAAGACTATCTATACCCGTGAACAGGGTTTCGGTGGCAAGCAATTGACCGAAGAAATACAGCGACGTTATGGACTGTCTTATGAAGAAGCGGGCCTGGCCAAGAAACATGGTGGCTTGCCGGATAATTATCAGACAGATGTGTTGGATCCCTTCAAAAGGGCGATTGTTCAGCAAATAGCCCGGTCCATGCAGTTTTTTGTCTCATCCAGTGCCAGTCGTTCGGTGGACAGTGTCATTTTAGCCGGAGGTTGTGCGTCAATCGCAGGGATCGATTCACTGGTGGAGCAGGAATTGAATATGCCCACTTTTGTAGCCAACCCGTTTATCAATATGGCGTTGTCAAATAGAGTCAAACCGCAAGCCTTGAGTAATGATACACCGGCCATGATGATTGCATGTGGTTTGGCGTTAAGGAGTTTTGACTGATGGCTAGAATCAATTTATTACCTTGGCGCGAACAGCGGCGCAAACAGCAGCAACAAGATTTTCTGATGGCGATTGGTCTTGCAGTGGCTTTTACCTGCACCGTGTTGCTTGCTGTCTATATGCATATCGAAGGGATGAAACAATATCAGCAGCAACGCAATCAACTGCTGCAAAACGAGATCAATGTGCTGAACCGGAAAATCAAGGAAATTCGTGATATTGAAGGGAAGAAAAACAAGTTATTGACCAAGATCGAGTTGATTCAAAAATTACAAGAAAGCCGGCCTGAAGTTGTACATTTATTTGATGAATTGCCGAAAGTAACCCCCGATGGTGTTTTTCTGACCAAATTCGATCAGAAAGGCAATCAGCTCTCTTTTTCCGGAAAGGCGCAATCGAATGCACGGGTTTCTGCATTAATGCGCGCTATAGAACTGTCTCCCTGGATGCACTCGCCCAAGTTGCAAGTGATTAAAGGAAAAGGGGGTAAGCAGGAAGATATGAATGATTTTAATTTGACAGCTATCCAGGGAAAAAAAGAGGATGAGCAGAAAGGGGGTAAGAAATGAATTTATCCGAAGTCAACTGGGACTTTGAAGCTGCAGGCACATGGCCTTATCCCATAAAGGCGGCAGCCATTGTTATTATCTGTGTATTGGTGATAGCGGCAAGTTATTATTTCATTACCACCGATCAATTGGCCGAGCTTGAAACGCTGGAGCAAAAAGAGCAAACGCTGCGAACGTCTTTTGAAATCAAACAGAAAAAAGCGGTTAACTTACAGGACTATCGTGATCAGCTGACACAAATAGAGGCTTCTTTGGGCGAAATGATTAAGCAAATGCCTACTAAAGCCGAAGTTGCTAATTTACTCGTCGATATCTCTCAAACAGGTTTGGCCAGTGGATTGGAATTCAAGTTGTTTCAACCCAGTGGCGAAATCCGAAAAGACTTTTATTCAGAGTTACCGATCAGAATTCAAGTGCTGGGACAATATGAAGAGTTAGGGCTCTTTATTAGTGGATTAGCATCGTTGCCACGTATCGTTACGGTACATGATGTGAGTATAAAACCAATGAAAGGGAAGGATTTGGCCATGAGCGCTGTGGTTAAAACCTATAATGAAGGAGTGGCGCCAGCTAAGGGCAAGAAAAAAAGCAGGAGAAAAAGAAAATGAAAGCTGACATGAAGCTGACTCAGCACCGAACGACTTTTTCTTTGCTATCTTGTCTGCTGGCCGTTGTGCTGACAGGGTGTAGCCAGGATGATTTTGAAGATTTGGAGCACTATATCGCTGAAGTCAAGGCTCGCCCCAAAGGAACCATAGAGCCTTTACCGGAAATTAAGGCGGTTGAACCCTTTTTATTCGACCCGGAAGGGTTGAGAGATCCGTTTAAATTATCAGATAAAGTTACCGAGTCTGAAGATTTTGAAATTGGCAGCGGCAGCGGAATTCGGCCTGATATTACGCGCAGAAAAGAAGAGTTGGAATTTTACCCTCTGGATTCATTACGAATGGTGGGAACAGTAAAAATGGACAAGACACTGTGGGCTTTGATTAAAGCAGCTGATGGAACTATCCATCGGGTCAAGGAAGGCAATCATATGGGCGTGAATTACGGCAAGATTATCCGTATTCAGGAAGACCGAATCGATTTGACCGAGATCATTCCGGACAAGAAACCGGGGCACTGGCGAGAACAGCAAGTCACAATTGCGTTAGCAGAGTAATTCAAGGGTTGACTATGAAGATTACATACAAGAATCAACAACGAGGTTTATCCATCGTGATGAAAATAAGCGGAATTTTGTTTGCACTGATTTTGTCTCTGCAACCATCAATTAGTTCAGCCACTAATGAAAAAGCAATCGAGTCATTGGAGTTTTCAACATTGGCAGGGAGCAGGGTTCAATTGGCATTGACCTTTAATGACGAAATCGCCAGTCCAAAGATTTTTGAAACGGATAAACCGGCCAGAATCGCGTTGGATTTTAATGGTGTAAAAAGCCACCTGGCCAAAAAAAGCTTTCCGGTGAAGCAGGGTAGCGTCAATTCCGTTTATGTGATTGAGGCAGGGGGTAGAACGCGAGTCATTGTCAATTTGACCAATACCGTGTCTTATCAAACCCGGCAGCAAGGCAAGCAATTCATTCTTACCCTGGCTGCCGCCAAGTCTGTCGCTGTATCCGAGAAGGCTATCAAGAAACAGCAAAAACAGGATGTCATCAGTAAATTAATGCCGCAACAGGGGATAACCGGTTTGGATTTTCGGCGGGGACCTAATGGCGAAGGAAGGCTGATGATTTCTCTGTCCAACCCTAATACAGTCGTTGATATTAAAGAGCGTGGCAATAAAGTGGTATTGAACTTTCTCAATACCCGGCTGCCATCACAACTGGCAAAAAAATATGATGTGATTGATTTCGCAACGCCAGTGCAGAACATCGTCGCCAAACCGCGAGGCAATGGCGTCAGCATTATAGTTAAACCGGTTAACAGTAATTTTGAATATTCGTCATTTCAGACTGAAGGCCAGTTAACGGTTGAGTTCAGACCGTTGAGTGAGGTCGAGAAGCTGGCCAGAATCAAGAGTAAATTCCCTTATATCGGCAAAAAGCTGACCTTGAACTTTCAGGACATTGAAGTGCGTTCAGTGTTACAGATCCTGGCGGATTTTACCAATCTGAATATTATTGCTTCGGATTCGGTTTCAGGTAGTGTCACGTTACGTTTGAATGATGTACCCTGGGATCAAGCCTTGGCTTTGGTGTTGAAATCCAAAGGGTTGGCCAAGCGGCAAAGCGGCAATGTTATCTTTGTTGCGCCAGCGGCTGAAATTACCTGGATGGAAGAAGAGGAACTGGCGGCCAAGAAGGTTATTGAAAAGCTGGAGCCGCTTAAAACTGAATATATTCCAATCCAGTACGCCAAGGCGGAAGAAATTCAGGCCTTGCTGACTGGGCAGAATGTGGTCAGATCATCGGTTACCTCTCAAAGTCAAGGAACGACAGGAGGGTTTTTGACGCCCAGGACAACGACTAACACGCGGAATCAGCAAACTACGCGAAGTCAGCGACAAGGTTTGTTGTCCGTGCGGGGAACTTCAACCGTGGATTCTCGCACCAATACCTTGATTGTTCGGGATACGGCCAAGCAACTGGAAGAAATCCATAAAATGATTGCGCGATTGGATATTCCGGTCAGACAGGTCATGATCGAGTCGCGCATTGTTGTGGCAACAACAGAATTTGCCCGGAATCTTGGAGTCAAATTTGGCGTCGCCAAGCAGGCGAGTGTAGGCTCGGGTAAAAACTTCGCCGTCGGCGGTGGTGGTACTCAAGGAAATATAAATGGTGCGACCACGGTAAGTAATACCTTGGTCGATTTGGCTGCTGCCGGGATCAAGCATCATCCTGTAGGGGCACTGGGCATGACATTGGCCAGAGGCGCTGATTATGTGCTCAATTTGGAGCTGCAGGCTTTGGAAAACAATGGTAAGGGAGAAGTATTGGCCAATCCCCGGATAATGACCGTGGACAGGCAAAAAGCGATCATTAAACAGGGAGTGCAAATTCCTTATCAGACCGTGAGTCAGAACGGTACTCAGACTCAGTTGATCGATGCCGTGCTGGAATTGAATGTGACTCCACAAATCACGCCAAGTGGTGAGGTACTGATGAAGTTGAAAATCAAAAAAGACAGTCCTGACACCAGTACTGGCGGTATTTCCAAGCGTGAAGTGCAAACCAATGCATTGGTCAGGGATGGCGAAACTGTTGTGCTGGGTGGAGTTTACGAACAGAATGAAGCCAATCAAATTTTTAAAATACCGTTCTTCGGAGATTTGCCTGGCGTTGGTTTCTTGTTCAGAAAAAAAGAAGTCAGCGATAATCGAACGGAACTGCTGATATTTATTACCCCCAAAATTATCAAGAAAACACTATCTGTCAATTAAGTTTCCAACAATCATGAAAAAAGGGGCATAATGCCCCTTTTTTTGTGTAACAATCCAACAGGATGAAACAGGCCAATAATATTTATTTAATCGGTTTGATGGGCGTTGGCAAAACGACATTAGGAAAAAAACTGGCCAGAGCACTTAGCTGGCCTTTTTATGACAGCGACCGGGTGATCGAAGAACAGACTGGTGTCAATATCCCAACGATTTTTGAGTACGAAGGGGAGCAAGGCTTCAGGGACCGGGAGCAGGAGGTCATTGAGCAGCTGACCCGTCTGAGCGGGATTGTACTGGCCACCGGGGGCGGCGCCATTTTACGGCAAGAAAACCGCAGACTGCTGAAAGAAAATGGATTAGTGGTGTATTTGCAATGTTCGATAGACCGGATACTGCAACGCACCCGGCGGGACACTCAGCGGCCCTTGTTGCAAACTGAAAATCCACGGCAAAGGCTGGAACAACTGCTAAAAGAGCGAGAGCCATTATATCGGGAATGTGCCGATATCACCGTCGATACCGGTATAATGCCAAGCAAGGCCGTATTGAAAACTATTTTACGAGAACTTGAATATCCTGATTTGACATGAATGTTCTGCAAGTTGATTTAAAACAACGATCCTACCCCATTTATATTGGTGCTGGCTTGTTACAGCAGCCGGATGTTTTGACCCGGCATATTCGCGCCAGCCAGGTGTTGATTGTCACCAATGAAACCATTGCACCTTTGTATTTAGATGCCATTAAACAAAGCCTGGCTGAATATCAGCTCGAAACGGTAGTGTTGCCGGATGGTGAGCAATATAAAACCCTGGCTTATGTCGAGAAAATATTCGACCATTTGCTCACCAGCAAATTTAGCCGTAATGCAACCTTGGTCGCTTTAGGTGGCGGGGTTATTGGCGATATGGGGGGCTTTGCCGCTGCCTGTTATCAACGCGGCATTGCTTTTATCCAGGTTCCAACCACCCTGTTGGCACAGGTAGATTCGTCTGTTGGCGGTAAAACTGGCGTCAATCACTCGTTGGGCAAGAATATGATCGGCGCGTTTTACCAGCCGCAATGTGTCATCGCCGCCACCGATGTGTTAAAAACCCTGGATGACCGGCAATTGTCTGCCGGAATTGCCGAAGTGATCAAATATGGTCTGATTCGTGATCTGCCTTTTTTTGAATGGCTGGAGAGCAACATGCCGGCTTTGTTGGCCCGCGATGATGATACCTTGGCTTATGCGATTGAAAGGTCCTGTCAGAACAAGGCGGAGGTCGTGGCGGAAGATGAATTTGAAGCGGGTGTACGGGCTACGTTGAATTTAGGCCATACTTTTGGTCATGCGATTGAAACCGGCATGGGCTATGGCCGATATCTGCATGGCGAGGCAGTTGCCATTGGCACATGCTTCGCAGCGGATTTATCACGAAGAATGGGCTGGCTGAATGATGAGGATGTCGCCAGAATTATAGCCATTTTTCAAGCAGCCAGGTTGCCGGTTACTCCGCCAGAAACCATGCAGCCCGAGCAGTATCTGGATTTAATGGCGGTGGATAAAAAGAATGTCGATGGCAATATTCGGGTAATTTTGCTGGAGTCTTTGGGCAAAGCGACATTACCCGTTAATATAGATACTTCACAATTGTTGGAAACCTTGAATGACTATGCCGGGAAATGATGAGGTAATTTATCATTCTGCGCACTCAGATAATAATCACCAGGGCTCGGATAACATTCATCGCCTGGTGACCCTTGAGCGCTCGCAAAAACTGGATTTATTGATTCATTTGATTAACAACCTGAGTCAGTCTCTGGTCGTCTGTGGCCCGGAAGGCATAGGCAAGACAAGCTTGTTGAAGATGGTTCAAGAACAGCGGCAGGAGCATTGGCGGATCATTTGGATCGATGGCTCGGACAATCTGAGTTTTGAGCGATTGACGGAACGCTTGCTGCAAGAACTGACCGATGTAGAGGGGACTGGGTTAGCCGAAAAATTGGCACAAATGGATCGCCGTCAGCAAAAACTCGTCTGGATCATCGATAATGCCGGTTTACTGGTGCCGGGATTGATTTCGGCATTGATTCAATTCGCCAAACCATATGATTGTCTGCGCCTGATTTTCGCCTTGACCCATGATGAATTGCATCTTAAAAACAGCTCTGACCCGGAAATATCAGACCCGGAAATATCAGAATGTCATTTGATTGAAATCCCACCATTGAATCAACAACATTACACGGCGTTTTTGCAAAATCTGTCGGCTGGACAAGGCGCATTGAATTCCTTTAATGCCATCAATGAAGGCCAGGTTGAAAATCTTTATCGAAAAACCCATGGTATACCGGGCAAAATTATTGAAGAGCTGCCTCGGTTGTCTCACTATAAAAAAATGTCTCCTTTGGCTTGGGGAAGCACATTAGCCATTATTGCCGGTTTGGCTATTGCCGGGGGGCTGCTCTATTTAAACAAGCCAGCAACCGATGCAAAGAGTTCGATAGGGACTGATATAACAGAAACTGTCTATAAAAAACAGCCAGTAGATGTTGCTGTATCGACGCCGGTTATTCAGCACGAAGCAGTATCTTCGCAGTATTCGTATTACACACAGGTTAAAACAGCACAGACGACTGTATTAGCAGATAAGGTGGACAATAAAGATTCGAAAAAAGAGTCGATTGCCTCTCCACCGAAAAATATCGACGCTGATATTAAAAAGCTTGAGCAAGAGGAAATTGTTCAGCCAGTTGTGGTAACGGGCAAAACATTGGCCAACCCTTCTGATAAAACCTTGGCCGTTGCAAAGAATGATACTGACAACACTGAAAGTACAACAGAAACCAATTTGCCGGTAACGAAAACTGAGGATACGCCGCTTAAGGTAGAGCAGAAAGCCGCGTTAGCTGATGCAGCGGACACGCCTGATAAAGTTGCGGAGAAGGAGGTTAGCGTTCTTCCGCAACAGGTGAAGCCGGAAACAACCAAGCCTTTAGAAAAAAGCGAGATAAAAAAAGCACCGGGAATAAGCAAACAGCAGGGGATTGCCTGGCTTGAACAAAGAAACCCAAAGCATTTTACCTTGCAAATCATGGTGCTGACTCAACTGAGCGGAGTCAAAAAACTGATTAAACAATATCCGCTTTTACAGCAAAAAGCCCATTATTTTCCGGTGCAACGACAGGGTAAACAACATTATGTCGTTGTGCTGGGAGATTATGTTAACCGTAGCGCAGCACAAAAGGCGCGAAAAACACTCCCCAAGCCATTAGCCAAAGCCTGGATACGCTCATTTAAAATACTGCAACAACAGACAAAGACTGATTGTTGGCGCTTCATTTAACCATTTAAAATACTGATGACAGCATTAAAAAACGATAGATTCATTAAAGCCCTGTTAAAACAACCGGTTGATAAAACGCCTGTATGGATGATGCGACAAGCTGGACGTTATCTGCCAGAGTATCGGGAAGTTCGCGCCAAAGCAGGAAGTTTTCTTAATTTGTGCACCAACCCTGAATTAGCCTGTGAGGTGACTTTGCAGCCACTGAGACGGTTTGACTTTGATGCGGCGATTTTGTTTTCTGATATCTTGACGATACCCGATGCAATGGGCCTGGGGCTGTATTTTGCTGAAGGGGAAGGGCCTAAATTTGAACGACCGGTCAGAACGGCTGCGGATGTCGCTAAATTACCGGTTCCAGATCCTGTCACTGAATTGCGTTATGTCGTGGATGCAGTCAGTTTGATTCGTCAGGAATTGAATGGCGCGGTACCACTGATTGGTTTCTCGGGTAGCCCATGGACATTGGCTACTTATATGGTGGAAGGTGGTAGCAGTAAAAGCTTTCAAAAAGTGAAGGCCATGATGTTTGAGCAACCGCAACTGATGCATCAAATGTTGGATAAACTGGCGCAATCGGTAGCCGCTTATTTGAATGCGCAAATCGAGGCAGGTGCTCAGGCGGTGATGTTATTCGATACCTGGGGCGGTGTACTGAGCACCGAAGATTACCGGGATTTCTCTTTGCGTTATGCAAAGCAGATTCGTTCGTTATTGAAAACCAATGTCAATGGTCAAACGGTTCCGACTATTTTGTTCAGCAAAGGCGGTGGCTTGTGGCTGGAAATGATGGCCGAGGCGGGTTATGACGCATTGGGTCTGGACTGGCAGACAGATATTGCTCAGGCCCGAGCCAGAGTTGGTGATAAGGTTGCCTTGCAAGGTAATCTCGATCCCATTACTTTATACGCGGGGCCGGAGGTTGTTCGTCGGAAAGTAGGTACAATTTTAGAAAAATACGGCCAAGGTTCTGGTCATGTATTCAATCTTGGCCATGGTATTCTGCCAGATGTCAATCCCGACCATGTCAAAGCGATGGTCGATGCTGTTCATGAATTGAGTCCTCGATACCATGCGGAATAGGTCAGCCATGATGGTTCGGCAGGTTGGTGTTACAGCGGGGCTTTTTATTGCCGTAACCATTCTTGTTACAGCCGATTTTGGTGGCAATCAGCTAGCGGTCAGAATGGCCGCCGTCGCCGTTCTGGTGGCCACTCTCTGGATTACCGAGATAGTCCCGTTGGCGGCATCCGCTTTGCTACCATTGGTGTTGTTTCCATTGTTGGGTATTGCCTCAACTAAAGCTACAGCCATGCAATATATGAATTCCACCGTATTTTTGTTGCTGGGTGGCTTCATCATTGCGCTGGCGATGCAACGCTGGAATCTGCATAAGCGATTTGCCTTGAAAATTTTGTTGTTGACTCAAGGGAAGCCTTTGACGTTGATGATAGGCTTTATGTTGGCTACCGCATCATTGTCAATGTGGATTTCCAATACGGCGACAACCCTGGTGATGCTGCCAATCGCATTAGCGGTTGTCGCTCGTTTTCAGCAGGAATTCAGTATGGGACAGAGTCAGCGTTTTAGTGTGGGCTTATTGCTGTCTATCGCTTATTCTGCCTCGGTGGGCGGTATGATGACGCTGGTGGGAACCGCGCCGAATCTGGTGTTTGCCCGTTTTTACCAGAGTGCAACCGGGGACAGCATCGGTTTTTTGCCCTGGATGTTACTGGCCTTGCCGATTGGGCTGATGATGTTGTTATTACTGGCGTTCATACTCTATGCTTTTTTTCTGCGCGGCTTGCCGTATTCTCCCCAAGTACATCAATTGTTACAGGAAGAAAACCGACAGCTTGGCAAAATAACCGGGCCTGAACGCTGGGTGATGATTGTGTTTATGATCACCGCAGTGCTATGGGTGACTCGTAAAGGTTTGACAATTGGCGACTGGGCGCTGCCCGGCTGGTCGTCTTTTTTGCCCCACGGGAAATTGATCGATGACGGTACGGTTGCGATTATGATGGCACTCAGTCTGTTTTTTATTCCCGTCAACGATGAGAATGGCGACAAAACCCGCTTATTGGACCAATCTGTTTTCAATCAACTGCCATGGTCGGTGGTGTTACTGTTTGGCGGTGGCTTTGCGCTGGCCTCTGGATTTGTCGAAAGCGGTTTGTCCGTTTATCTGGCTCAACAATTACAGGGCCTTCAGCATATGGCGTTGCCCAGTATCATATTCATTTTGACGGCGGGTATGAGCTTGTTGACTGAAATGACCTCCAACACCGCCACAGCCCAGTTGGTCATGCCCGTGCTCTCGGCAGTGGCCAAGGCGATTCAGGTGGAGCCGGTTTATTTAATGCTGCCAGCCACCTTTGCGGCTTCTTGCGCTTTTATGTTTCCGGTGGCGACACCACCGAATGCGATTGTGTTTGGTACCGGTCAAGTCGCTATGAAAGAAATGCTGAAAGTTGGTGTTATTCTGAACTTTTTAGCCGTTTTGTTGATCTCTTTTTTCAGTTTCAAATTGGCGCCGAGCGTATTGTGATAATGCGTTTGTCCGATTGATCGGCTAAAATCTGCGCTTGAAATCAAGATAACCGGAGTTAGAGTGAGTATTTTATCGATTTTAGAATTTCCAGATAAACGGTTGAGAACGGTAGCAAAACCGGTCGATAAAGTCGACGACAAGATTCGTCAACTGGTCGATGATATGCTGGAAACCATGTATGAAGCAAAAGGCGTTGGCTTGGCCGCCACCCAGGTAAATGTGCATCAGCGGGTTATCGTTATCGATACCAGTGAAGATAAAGATGCGCCGCTGTGTTTGATCAACCCTGAAATTATCGAAAAAGATGGCGTGGAAGAATCAGAAGAAGGCTGTTTGTCGGTGCCAGGATTTTTTGAAAAAGTGAAACGCGCCGAACATATCAAGGTGAAAGCCTTGAATAAGGAAGGAGAGCCGTTCGAGCTGGAAGCCAAAGAATTGCTGGCCGTTTGTATCCAACATGAAATGGATCATCTGCAGGGTAAATTATTTGTCGATTATTTATCGCCACTGAAAAAAAAACGTATCAAAGACAAACTGGAAAAAATCCATAAACAACAACGGAAAGCTGGATGAAAATAGTTTTTGCCGGTACGCCGGATTTTGCTGTACCCACCTTGAAAATGCTATTGCAATCCGGGCATGAGGTGTGCGCTGTTTACACCCAGCCCGACAGGCCCGCAGGACGTGGGCGTAAATTAACGCCCAGTCCGGTCAAAATGGTGGCTCAAGAAGCGGCTATTCCTGTTTATCAGCCACTTAATTTCAAGTCAGAAACCGATCAACAAGTGTTGAAAGATTTACAGCCTGATTTAATGGTAGTGGTTGCTTATGGGTTGATTCTACCGCAAGTGGTGCTGGATACACCCAGGCTGGGCTGTATCAATGTGCATGCCTCTTTATTGCCGCGCTGGCGAGGTGCCGCACCGATACAACGGGCCTTGATGGCCGGCGACGCCGAAACCGGCGTTACCATCATGCAGATTGTGGAAAAACTCGATGCCGGTGATATGCTGCAAAAGGAAGTCTGTCCAATCGATGATCAAATCACTGCGGGACAATTGCATGACAAATTGGCTGAATTGGGTGCGGTGGGGTTGAAAAAAATTCTGCCACAGATTGAAAGTCAGACACTGATGCCAGAGCCACAAGATGAGGCGGTAGTCACCTATGCCGAAAAACTCAGTAAAAAAGAGGCGGATCTGGACTGGCGCTTTCCGGCCGAGTTGCTGAATCGGAAGATACGCGGCTTGAATCCCTGGCCGGTGGCACAAACCCGCTATCAGGATAAAACGCTGAGAATCTGGCGTGCCGAGGTAATAGATGAACAAACCGATGCAGAGCCGGGGCAAGTGTTGATTCGCGACAAGCAGGTTGATGTGGCGACCGGAAAAGGCTTGCTTAGATTGCATGAGGTGCAATTACCGGGTGGAAAACGTTTGGATATTCAGGCTTTTCGTAATGCGCATGACTTGAGCAATGTCAAGTTGGGCGGCCAGTGAGTGATTCACCGCGCCAGCTGGCTGTCAATGTCTTGTTGGCCGTCGTTAAAGACGGAAAATCCTTGACCCAGGTTCTGGACGCTCAATTGCCCTCCGTGCCTTTATCTGAACGCGGTTTTGTTCAGGCCTTGTGTTTTGGCGTTTGCCGGGACTTTTATCGATTGGAGGCTTTATTACAGCAACTGCTTGCCAAACCTTTCCGCAACAAGGATCTGGATATCAAATTATTATTGATGTCCGGCCTTTTTCAATGTCAGTCTATGCGCGTCAAGCCTCATGCTGCGGTAGCGGAGACTGTCGCTGCTGTAGGCCGAAAACAGTGGGCTAAAAGTGTGGTGAATGCCGTGTTGCGTCAATTCCTGCGGGAAAAGGATACGCTGATTAAACAAGCAGATGTTTCCTGGCAATCTCGTTATTCACATCCTGACTGGATGATTGCCCGCTTCAAGCAAGACTGGCCACAGCAGGCCGAAGCTATTTTACAGGCCAATAATCAGCCGGGGCCGATGATTTTACGCGTCAATCAGCAGAAGATTGACCGTGAGGATTATTTAAAACGATTACAGCAACAAAATATTCCAGCCCATCCTCTCGCCAATGTTGATACCGCGATTATATTGGAGCAGGCTGTGCCAGTGACAGTGTTGCCGGGTTTTGAGGATGGCTGGGTGTCGGTACAGGATGCGGCTGCGCAACTGGCTGCCGGTTTACTGGATTTGCAGTCAGGGCAGTCGGTGTTGGATATGTGTGCAGCCCCTGGGGGCAAAACGACAGCCATGTTGGAACGTCAGCCGGATATTCAATTGCTGGCGCTGGATGTGTCCCTCAGCCGACTCGAAAAAGTCGAAGAAAATCTGGCGCGCTTACAGCTCATGGCCGAATGTCGGCAGGCCGATGTCAGCCAGGCTGGAGAATGGATGAACCTGCGATATGACAGGATTTTGCTGGACGCCCCCTGTTCAGCCTTGGGGGTTATCAGGCGCCATCCTGATATTAAATTATTACGGCAACAGAGCGATATCGATGCGTTGACGGAGATCCAGCAAAAAATGCTTGACCTGGCCTGGCAGGCATTGAAACCCGGTGGCATGCTGCTCTATGCGACTTGTTCGGTGTTGAAACAGGAGAATGTATTGCAGATACAGCGTTTTTTAACCGAACATCAAGATGCACGCGAACTTCCCATCGATGCGGAATGGGGCGTCGCGCAGCCGGTTGGCAGGCAGATTTTACCGGGTCAACAACAAATGGATGGGTTTTATTATGCCCGTTTGTCGAAACACGCTTAAGCAGTTAACGCTGTCTTTTTTAATTGGCTTGTTGCCTTGTGTGGCTCATGCCAGTAGTGTTGGCGTTGAGGTGCAATCTGTCGAGATGGTCAAGTTGCCGGAACGAAAGTGGCGGCTTTCGGCCTATTTGGTGTTTCGTTTAAGTGATGTCGCCAGGGATGCGGTATTGCATGGTGTGCCACTTTACTGGCAGGTATATGTTCAGTGGCGAAAACCACGACGCTTTTGGTGGGATAAAGTCTTGCTGGAGAAAAGTATTCAATTGAAATTGCAATACCATGCCTTGTTGAATCAGTTTTCAATTCAGACCAATAAGACCGAGGCGGAAATGTTTTCCAGTTTGTCCGAAGCATTGCATGCGATTGGACGTTTAAAGCTTACCCTGAACCAGCCTGATGGCGCTTTAGTCAACGGCAGCGACAAGCTTGCGATTAAAGCAGTATTCGAGCGCGAGGCTCTACCGGCGCCATTGCGTCCGGTGGCCTGGCTGGATAAACAATGGGACTTGTCGTCGGACTGGAGCATATGGCCTATTCAAAAATAAAATTTCCAGTCGGTATGATGGCCGTGGCCCTGTTTGGGCTGGTGTTGCTGTCATTACAGCTGATGAGTACGGCCAGTCAGGCCTCGTCTGAGCTGAGCGAAATGTACACCTGGTTGTTGCTGGTCAACGCCATTGGGCTGGTGGTGTTGATATGTCTGGTTGGCATCAATTTATACTCGTTAATTCGACAATTACGCAAGAAAGAAGCGGGTTCACGCCTGACCTTTCGGATGCTGAGTCTGTTTGTATTGCAAGCTCTGGCGCCTGCGGCGATTGTATTTTATTTTTCCGTTCAATTTTTGCATCAAAGCATCGATAGTTGGTTCAATGTTGAAATAGACCGGGCCATGGAAGATGCGCTGGAGCTAAGCCAGGTGTCATTGGATCAGCGCATGCGCTGGCATATCAAACAGACCCGACTGGTAGCGACCGCACTGGCGAATAAATCTGACACCTTGATGGCTATGGATATCGGCGCCTGGCGGGAAACCATCGACGCCAATGAAATGGCGGTTTTTTCAGGGACCGGACGGATTATTGCTTCCAGCAGCGTCAATCCCAGCGATATTTTGCCGCATTTACCCGACAAACAAACCTGGCTGCAAATCAAACAAAATGGCCAGTATTATGCGATCGAATCCGGTGATGACGGCGGCATGCGGATTCGCGTTATCCAGCAGATAGAAAATGATGAACCACGATACCTGCAGGCGTTGTTCGTCGTTCCTGTGAGAATTGCCGATCTGGCCGACTCCATCGAATTTGCCTTTGTGCGCTATCAGGAAATGCGTTTTTTGCAAAATTCCCTGAAGCACAGTTTTACGCTGGCCCTGTTTCTGGTGTTGTTGTTAAGTCTGCTGGCGGCTATTTGGCTGGCTTTTATTCTGATTCGCAATATCGTCGCGCCAGTCAAGGAACTGGTGAAAGGCACCCAGGCGGTTGCGGTAGGCCACTATGATAAACAATTGCCGGTTTTATCCCAGGATGATCTGGGTTTTCTGGTGGAGTCATTCAACTTGATGACCCAACGCATCGCCCAGTCAAGGGATGAGGCGCGCACAGCCAGTCTGGAAGTGGAAAGTCAGCGGGTATATCTGGAAATCATTCTGGCCAACCTGACCGCCGGGGTGATCAGTTTTGATGCGCAAAACCAGATCCGAACCGCCAATCAGGCCACCTATCGTATTTTGCATATACCCGTCAGCCGTTTTATCGGGCAACAACTCCAGGAATTGATCAAGGATTACCCGGAAATGGCCGGGCTATTGGAAACACTGCAGCATTTGCTGCAACAAGGCGATGATATCTGGGAACAACGCATCGCGTTTATGGGGCCGAATGGCAGGCAAGAGTTGTTATGCCGGGGAACGCCGCTGTTTTCACAAAATGGCTTGCGCATGGGCGCGGTCGTGGTTTTCGATGATGTTACCGACTTGATCCAGGCGCAAAAAAATGCCGCCTGGGGCGAGGTGGCCAGACGTTTGGCGCATGAAATCAAAAATCCGTTGACGCCGATTCAATTGTCGGCTGAACGCTTGCAACACAAGCTCAGCAAAGAGCTGGAAGGGCAATCGCTGGAGATGCTGCAGCGTGCGACTAAAACCATCGTTCAGCAGGTCGAGGCGATGAAGCGCATGGTGGATGATTTTGCAGAATATGCGCGGCCGGCTAAAAAACAGGTCAAAAAAATAGATTTACAGGAATTGGTGCAGGATGTAGTCAATTTATATGCACTGCAATCAGAAGTCCGTTTCAAGCTGGACATTAAAGGACGTTATTTTCAGGTGGAAGTCGATCCCGACAATATTCGTCAGGTGCTGCATAATTTAATTAAAAATGCGCTGGAAGCGATGCATGGTAAAGGTGAAATTGATATTCGCCTGTCGCAGGCGCAAAAAAACAATGCCGACTATGTGGAGCTGGCGATTTACGATCAGGGAATCGGCCTGAAAGAAGAGCAGATCGCCAGCATCTTCGATCCTTACGTCACCCACAAAGTGAAAGGGACCGGTTTAGGACTGGCTATTGTGAAAAAAATTATTGAAGAACATGGCGGCGTTATTTTTGTCGATACCGCTTATAATGATGGCGCAGGCTTTGTGATTCAGCTTCCGGGAGTTAAAGGAAATCATTTATGAAAAAACAGCAGCCAACGATTTTAGTCGTTGATGATGAAGAAGACATCAGACAATTGGTATCGGAAATTTTGCAGGATGAAGGCTATAACGTGGTGATGGCGGAAAATGCCGCCAAAGCCAGGCAGCAGAAACAGGCGCACCATCCCGCTCTGATTCTGCTGGATATCTGGATGCCGGACAGTGACGGCATCTCCTTGCTGAAAGAATGGGTCGCGGAAGATGCTTCCCTTCCGCCAGTCGTGATGATGTCCGGCCATGCCTCGGTTGAGTCCGCAGTGGAAGCGACCCGTTTGGGTGCTTACGATTTTCTGGAAAAACCGTTGTCATTGGCAAAATTATTGTTGACCGTAGAGCGCGCGCTGGAAGCCAGTTATCTGCAGCAGGAAAATGCCGGGCTGAAGCAACAATTGATGCTGGATGTGGAACCTGTCGGTAAAAGCCTGGTGATCGAACGCTTGAAAGAGCGCATCAAGCGTCTGGCGCAACATGATACCCGGGTGTTGTTTGTCGGTGAAGCTGGCGTAGGTAAAGAATTGTACGCCCGATATCTGCATAATAGCAGCAGCCGGCGTGAGGGGCCGCTTATCAGTGTATCGGTCGGCAGTATTGCGCCGGAGAATTCCGCTGTTGAATTTTTTGGCCGGGAAGATGGGCCAAACAAGATTTACCGGGGCCTGCTCGAACAAGCGCATGGCGGCACCCTGTTTCTGGGGGAAATTGCCGGTATGGATCCTGAAACACAAACCCGCTTGCTGAGCGCACTGGAGTCCAGTTCATTTCTTAGGGTTGGCGGCAGCGAGGCGGTCAATGTCGATGTGCGCGTCATGGCGTCGACGCGCATGGACCTGGATGAAGAGGTCAATAGCGGACGTTTTCGCCAGGATCTATATTATCTGTTGAATGTCGTCACATTGGAGATTCCACCGCTTAGGGAACACAGCGAAGATGTGCCCGGCCTGTTAAACTGCTATATCGACTATTTTTTCAGGCAGGAAAAGTTACCCTTTCGAAAATTCAACATGGCGGCCCAGAATTTCCTCAGAAACTACAGCTGGCCCGGCAATGTCAGAGAATTGAAAAATCTGGTGCAGCGTTTGATGATTCTGGGGGCGGGCGACGAGATCGACCTGGATGAAGTCAAAGAGGCGCTGGGTTCAATCAGTGAAAGTCCCAAAATAGAAAACGGCGCCATCCCGGAATTTTTTAATTTTCCATTGAAGGAAGCTCGCGAACACTTTGAACGCGCCTATCTGGAATATCACTTTGAAAAACATGGCGGCAGTGTAGCGAAACTGGCGGCTGCGATAGGTATGGAACGAACCCATTTGTATCGAAAATTGCACGCGCTGAAAATTAAATTATAATTTTATCTTGTGGTTTGCTGGTTTTTTTAGTAGAATTCCCGCTCTTTCAGATAGCCTTAACAGATTACAGAGTAACAATGAAAACATTTAGTGCAAAGCCCGCAGAAGTTAAGCGCGATTGGTACGTGATTGATGCAGAAGGAAAGACATTAGGTCGCCTTGCTACTGAAATTGCACGACGTCTTCGCGGTAAACACAAACCGGAATATACGCCTCATGTTGATACAGGCGATTACATTATTGTTGTCAATGCGGAAAAAGTTGCCGTCACCGGTAACAAAGAAAATGACAAAATGTATTATCGTCATACCGGCTACGTTGGTAACCTGAAATCCGTGAGCCTGGGTAAGTTAAGAAAAACTTTTCCTGATCGTATTATCAACAACGCGGTTAAAGGAATGTTGCCAAACAACCCACTCGGTCGTGCAATGTTCAAGAAGCTGAAAGTTTATGCGGGTCCTGAGCATAATCATCAGGCTCAACAACCCAAAGTATTAGAAATTTAAGCAAGGTAAGATATGGCAGCTCAATATTATGGAACCGGTCGCCGTAAAAGTGCGGTAGCCCGTGTTTATGCGACAACAGGTACTGGTAAATTTCTGGTCAATGATTTGCCGATTGATCAATATTTCGGACGTAAGACAGACGAAATGATTTCCAGACAACCTCTGGAATTGCTGGAAAAAACAACTGATTTTGATGTCAGGGTTTTTGTCAAAGGCAGTGGACCTTCAGGGCAGGCTGGCGCAATTCGTCATGGCTTGGCCAGAGCGCTGCTGGAATTTGATGAAACCTTGCGTTCGCAATTAAGAAAAGCTGGCTATCTGACACGTGATGCACGTGTTGTTGAACGTAAAAAAATCGGCTTGCACAAAGCCAGAAAACGTCCTCAGTACTCAAAACGTTAAATGTTTCGAGCGATAGATATATGGCGTATATGAGCCGCTCTTTGCTAGAGCGGCTTTTTTTATGTCTGATGGTTTTTCAAAAAGACACAAATTAAACTATGTTATTTAACGCAGTCAAAATACCCTAAATAACATAGTTTAATTTATCATCGTAATAATCCTGTTTTAAATCAGTTGGTTAATTTTTGGCATTAACAGGCTGTTGATTTAATCCAACCTGGAGGCCGCATTGTTTCGTTGCCATAATTGGCATTTGATTACATAACTAATTGTTATTTATGGTAAAATGATTCAATCCATTTGATATTCCCCGATTTTTTATTTGTTATGCGCGGCATTGATTATACCCAAAACGAATTATTCAGTTATCGGACACTGGAATCTAGAATTCCGGGTGATCATCCTTTACGCAAACTACGATATTTGGTCGATATTCTATTGACCACTTTGGATGAGGAGTTCGATGACCTGTATTCCCGACGGGGCCGGGCGTCAATTCCTTCCGAGCGTTTACTCCGTGCCAGTTTGTTGCAAATCCTGTTTTCCATTCGTTCGGAGCGGCAACTGATCGAACACATTGATTTCAATCTGCTGTATCGTTGGTTTGTCGGCTTATCAATGGATGATGAGGTTTGGGATCATTCAACGTTCAGCGCCAATCGTGACCGTCTATTGAATGAGCGCGTGAGTCGTTTGTTTTTTGATCGTGTGCTGTGCCTGGCCGAATGGCAGGATTTAGTCTCAGACGAACACTTTTCGGTCGATGGCACGCTAATCAAGGCCTGGGCTTCTGTGAAAAGCGTCAAGGCCAAAGACGGTTCGAGCCGGCCGCCGGAGGATTCCACCCGCAATCCGAGTGTCAACTTCAAAGGCGAGAAAGCCCAACTCGCTTTTCTGGGCCATGCACTCATGGAAAATCGCCATGGTTTGGTCGTCGATGTTGAAGTGACCCGGGCGACAGGAACGGCCGGGCGGGAGGCGGCGACAAAAATGATCAAACGCAGCGTCAAAAAAGCGGGTGCCACAGTGGGCAGTGACAAAAACTATGATACCCAAAACTTCGTTGCCGAACTACGCGCAATGAAGGTGACCCCGCATGTAACTCAAAAAGCGAAAGGTTCGGCGATTGACAAGCGGACGACCCGACACCCAGGCTATACCAGCAGTCTCAAAATCCGTAAACGGATCGAAGAAGTCTTTGGCTGGAGCAAAACTGTTGGGGGATTACGTCAAACCCGATTTCGCGGAGTGAAAAAAGTGACTGCCCAAACCGTATTCACCTTCGCAGCGTATAATCTGACCCGCCTGATGACCCTGTTACAATGGCGTTATTCAACTGCGTAGGCACCGTTGTGCCTGAAATCCGCCAAAAGGTGGAAATAAAGCCTCGAAAGGGCAATATAAACCGGCTGATACCGGAAAACCTGGCTAATCAGGCCATCCAGAGGTAAATTTAACCCAAAATGAAGGGCTGGAGCCGGAGGCATAGGGGCGTTTTTCAACAGCCTGTTAAATCTGCCTATCTTTAAGGAGGCGCTGACAAATCATGGATGATTGGTTCAGCGGTTCCTTGGTAATGTGTGTTTGTATAGAGGGGAGACAAAATGAGCCAAGAATTAGTCATTGTAAATGAGAAAAGCAAAAAAGATGAGCACAGCGCCATGTTGTTGGGCGCAGGTCTGGCCGTTGCATCGATGATCCTGGTTCCTGCGGTGGCGATGCGATTGGGTTTGGGTGCCAGCCTGACCGGGGCTTTGCGTATTGCATTGATGAAGGCGTCCAGTAAGGTGTGTAACGGTTCTGATGATAACTCGGGCGCGGCATCTTCAGGATTCAGTTGTCATTAATCCCATTTATCAGGATATTTGCAAGAAGGTGTGGCTCGGCTTGTCGGTAAGTGGAATTCGACACAGGGCCACGTCATCTAATCCGATAACCCACTGACAAACCTGCACTATTGGATAATTGCTGGACGTTCACCTCAGATCATGCTTGAATTCAATCACCATGATCGAAGTGGATTTACCATGATCCCTGCCGCTGTCCGATGTCATCGTGCGACCGATACAGCGCCATGAGCGGGTGCGCCACTGGCTGTGCCACCCGATCCCTCATCCCGATTGGAGCACACCGATGCAGAAGATCAATCTGAGCGACCTGGAGATGGCCCAGTTGCGCGAACAGCTGGGCCGCTTACCCAAACCCCGCGGTGGACGCCGTCAGCTGCACCCCCTGCCGACGGTGCTGACCATCGCCCTGGCGGCCACCCTGGCCGGCGCCCGGGGCTATCTGGCCATCAGTGAGTACGCCGCCCGCCTGACCCGGACGCAGCTCAAGCGCCTGCGGGCCTATTTCGATCGCAGACAGCAACGCTTCGTCGCCCCCTCCGAGCCCACCTTCCGCCGCGTGCTCCAGCAGGTGGATCCGGTGGCGCTGGAGCAGGCCTTTTCCGCCTGGGTCCAGGCCAGCGCCCCGGCCGACGAACCCCTGGCCATCGACGGCAAGACCCTCAAGGGCGCTCGCCGGGGCGATGGCCGCCAGACGCATCTGCTCGCCGCCCTGTTCCCTCGGCAGGGCACCGTCCTGGCACAGCGCGCGGTCGAGACCAAGAGTAATGAGATCCCGGCCCTGCGGGAGCTGCTCGATCCCCTCTCCATCGAGGGGCGTGTGGTCACCGCCGATGCGCTCCACACCCAACGCGAGACCGCCCGCTTCCTGGTCGAGGAAAAGGGCGCGCACTACCTGTTCACGGTCAAGGACAACCAGAAAACCCTGGCCAACGATCTCAAGGCTTTCGACCGGGAATCCATTCCCCCCTGAGCACACCACGGTGGACAAGGGACACGGTCGGATCGAGCAGCGCACCCTTCGCACCACCGTTGCGCTCAATGCCTATCTCGATTTCCCCCATGTGGGCCAGGTCTGCCGGATCGAACGCCAGGTCACCGTGTCCAAGACCGGCAGGACACGCACAGAACAGATCTTCTGCATCACTGATCTCACCCCGGAACAGGCCGACCCCGGGCAACTGCTGGCCCTCAACCGGGGGCACTGGAGTATCGAGAACCGCCTCCATTGGGTCCGCGATGTCACGTTCGATGAGGACCGCTGCCAGGTTCGAAAGGGCCATGGCCCCCAGGTGCTCGCCTGCCTGCGAAACGCCGTCATCGGCCTGCTGCGTCGCCTGATCCGTCAGCCGCGGCAATCCATCGCCAGCATGATCCGCCATTTTGCGGCCCATCCTGCGCAGGCGCTCGCTGTCTTCCTGCGCTGACACGGCCGGCCCAGGTCGTCATCGGGGCCGACGGTGATCGGCCAAGGCTCCGGTATGGCCAATGACCATGGCAAACCGCCATTCGGCGGCTTTTTGCAGCCCAATCGACCGAATATCCCGCTTCAAGCCGGGAAACCTCACTACGCCAAGGCCCTGGATCAGGCTGGTTAAGGTGTGGCCGGGGGAGAGGCGATTTAGATGACGTCGTCCTGGAATTCGACACCTCTTGTCTTGATTTATTTGTTAGATGGTATATAATGTTGAAGGGGGATGTTAGTACAGCATCCATTTTTCTTTATCGAATTGAATGAGTTGTAAGTTACAGTCATACAAGACAAATTTCTGAGCCTTATTCATCAATTCAAAAATGGTGCTGTATTAGTCTTGATATATAACTTTCAGGCGGTAAATAGAAACTAATGAGTGATGAAAAAAAGGTTTGTGATTTATGTGGGCTAGATATTGAGGTCGCAGGGTTTGAGTTGAATACCAAAGAGGGAGAAAAAAGATTTTGTTGTGAAGGGTGTAAAGGGATTTATCAAATGCTGCATGAAATCGAAATAATAACGGATGATCTCGAACAAGCTTCAGATAAAAAAGACTGAATCGTAGGTTGTCTAATTTAAGAACAGAAGGTAGAAATGAAACATTCACATGGTAGTCATGGTGCTCATGATCATGCAAAAATGATGTCGCATGGCTCGCATAATCATGCTGGCCATTCTATGGGTAAGCAGGTGATGACGGGGACGATGGCCTCGGCAGCCGCCAGTACAGGGGGAAATTAATGAGTAAAATAACAAAACATCCAGCATTGGTTTTTGGCCTGGGTGTTGTCGCAGGTTATATGGTGTTTAAATATCGTAAAGAAATAATAGCCAGCACCACTAAAGCTGTTGACGCCAGTAAAGACTTTGTTTTGAACCAAAAAGAAAACCTGGAAGATATTGTCGCTGAAGCTAAAGATGACAGCTGATAAAACGGCAATTTTTGATGTATCCAATGCTGAGATATTGGGTGATTAGGAATTTTATTTCATCTATTGAAACGGGCGGCTCTAAAAGACAGAGTCATCCGTTTTTTTTTGGAGTTGTACAATGTCTATGCAAAGGCAGTTTATTGTCCGGTTTCGTGAAGACGGCTATGTACGTTTTCAGATTCCGCTTGTTTGTACGCATGATAGGGTGGCGCAAGCATTAGCCAACAAGATCAGCCGCATCGATGGAGTTTATCATGTCCAGGTTTTTCGCAGCGGTCGAATATTAGCGATCCGTTACCAGCAAGATGTCTGTGATTTCAGGCATCTGGCCAGAGGTATACATCAAATTATCGCAGAGATGGATGATGCCGGGTATTTCACCCGTGAAGAAACCGTTTCCAGCGATAAAAAAACACTTAAACAACGACTTAAAAACCTGAAGGTTTCACGCTGGTTCAATGAAAAATACACGGCGGGCAAGGAAACGGTACAGGCGGCGAAAATTGTGGGCAAGATCGGCTTGAAAGGTCCTAATGCGTTGGTTAAAGATCCTGAAAAGGCCATTATCGATTTTCTTAATGATGTGTTGACGCTCTATTTGATCAAATTACATTGGAGCAGAATAACGCAAGAGTGGATTCCAAAGCCTCTTGTTTACCGATATGAGTGGATGGCGACATTTTATATGTTTTATCTGCTGATTCGCTCACGCAGACCACTGAAATAATGATGGAAAAAGCATCCATGGCATGCAAAAATTTTCAGCTGGTTCATCAATTGAAGAACCGGATAAGAATCATTTCTCCGGCGCTTAAAAATGATCAGGAACGAACCGTCATTTTCGAAATTCTGCTAAAAAAACGGCCGGAAATCAAAAAGCTGCGTTCTGTGTATGCAATCGGTTCGGTTGTTATCGAATTTGATTCAGCAAAATTGCAGTTGACCAATCTGCTGACATTAGTGGATGCCGTACTGTCCAATTTGGCGCAACGAGCCGAGCCGCCCAAAATAAAAAAGAAAACATTGAATGGTCCGCTCAAGCAAGTGGAAATGGCGGTTGGCGGCATGAGCTGCGCTTCCTGCGCCATGTTGATCGAAATGGTGCTGAACCGGGATGAGCGGGTAAAGCAGGCGAATGTTAATTTCGCTACTGAAACGGTGCAGGTGGAAGGACAGCTGGATAAAGATGATCTTGTCGAGACGTTGGCAGGGCTCGGTTATGAGGCATTTGCCGTAGATACGCTTTCACAGCGCAAAAATCTGATCATAAAAGAACAGCAGCGTATAGAACAGGCAAAACGGCGATTTTGGTTTTCGGCGGCACTCAGTCTGCCGGTGGTCGCTTCGGCGATGGCGATGATGAGATCTCCTGTGGTTCACTGGATGCAGTTTGCCTTGACTTCCGTAGTCGTATTCGGCAGTAGCAAGCCGTTTTTTGATAAAGCGATACGCTTGGCCAGGCAACGCGCCGCAAATATGGATACGTTGGTGGCGCTGGGCGTGGGGTCGGCTTATTTTTACAGTTTACCGGCTCTATTCTGGCGTAGAGGTCATGTTTTTTTCGAGGCGGCCGTCGCTATCGTCACCTTTGTCTTACTGGGCCGCTATCTTGAAGAGCGAGCCAGGGGCCGTGCGGGTGAGGCGATACGGCAGCTGGTTGATCTGCAGCCTGCCCGGGCGACGCTGTTGCGTGATGGCAAAGAGATAGTCATCGATGTCGATGCGCTACAAGTGGGCGATATTGTATTGATTCGTCCCGGAGAGAAAATTCCCACCGATGGCGTTGTTATAGCCGGTCTCTCAACGGTGGATGAGGCGCTGGTGACGGGTGAAAGCATGCCGGTAGTCAAAGAACCCGGGCAGAAAGTGATTGTCGGCTGCGTCAATGGCAACGGCGTGTTGCAGGTGAAAGTGACGGCGGTCGGCATGGATACGGTATTGGCTGGTATTGTTCATATGGTGGATCAGGCACAGGCGGCCAAATTACCCATCCAGAAACAAGTCGATAAAGTGTCGGCCGTGTTTGTACCCGCTGTAATGGCGGTTTCCGCGATGACGTTTGGTGGCTGGCTGGTGGTTGGCGCGCCGGTGGCAACCGCTGTTGGCAATGCGATAACCGTATTGTTGATCGCTTGCCCCTGTGCGCTGGGGCTGGCGACGCCTGCGGCGATCATGGTGGGCACCGGGCAGGCGGCGAAAAAGGGTATTTATATTCGCAATGGTGAAAGCCTTGAAGTCGCCTCCCATCTCAATGCGATCGTGTTTGACAAGACGGGCACCATTACCGAGGGCAAGCCGGCTGTGACAGAAGTGGTCAAGGTATCGCGGCTGAGTGAAGAAAAAATCATTATGCTGGCGGCTGCGGCGGAAAACAATTCCGAACATTTTCTGGCCAGAGCCATTACAGATTACGCCAAAGGTAAAAAAATACAGTGGCCTGAGGCGGGGTATTTTTACAGTGAAACAGGGCGAGGTGTCCGGGCTGAGGTCAACGGTAAAAAGGTACTGATTGGCAACCGAGCTTGGCTGGAAGATAATCAGGTGGTGTTAAAGCGTCTGTCAGAACAGGCGGAGCGGCTGTCTGAGCAGAGCAAAACGCCGGTTTTTATGGCGGTGGATCAAAAAGAAGCTGCCCTGTTTGCTATCGCTGACAAGCCCCGGAAAGGGGCGGCTGAAGCGATTGCGCGGTTGCATAAGCGCCATATAGAAACTTTGATGGTTACGGGAGATCATGAAAAAACGGCCCAATTTGTCGCTAAAAGTGTCGCTATCGACCAGGTTGTCGCCAATGCCAGGCCGGAAGATAAACAGGCTATTATCCAGCAGTTACAACAGCAGGGGAAAAGCGTCGGCATGATTGGAGATGGCATTAACGATGCCCCGGCGCTGGCGGCGGCAGATGTCGGTTTTGCCATCGGCAGCGGCACCGATATTGCGATCGAATCGTCAGATATGACCCTGGTGCAAGGCGATATCAACAAAGTCACCGAGGCGATAGAATTGAGTGCGGCGACGATCAGCATAATCAAACAGAATCTGTTCTGGGCATTTGGCTATAATACCATCGCCATACCGGTGGCGGCGATGGGGCGGCTAAGCCCGATGATCGCCTCGGCGGCGATGGCGTTAAGTTCGGTTTCGGTGATTGCCAATTCATTAAGATTAAACAATAAATAGGGCTCAGGATGGATCATTCAATGCACAATATGCAGGAAATGGCGACTGGAGCGGCTGGTTTTGATTATATGCTGGCGTTTGTCGCCGGTGTATTGGGTAGTGGCCACTGCTTGGGAATGTGCGGCGCTCTGGTTTCGGGCTATTTTATGCAGGCGGGTAAGACACGCTCCTATTTGCCCTACTTCGCTTATCAGCTAAGTCGTATTTTTGTTTATAGTCTTATCGGCCTGGCGGCTGCTTCGTTGGGTTTTGTACTGGTCTCCAGTGGCTTGTTCGGGAAAGTACAAAGCTTTTTACAAATGGCTATCGGCATAGTCGTTATTGTACTGGCCATGGGTATTTTAGGCTGGCTGCCTTTTCAAGGCTCGTTTCGACTGATTTCGATGAACACTTTACGGAAAGGTTACGCAACGGCCCGCCAAAAAGGGCCTGTGCTGGGGGCGATGATTGCCGGCGTATTGAATGGCATGATGCCGTGTCCTTTGACTTTCGCCATGGCCGTCAAAGCAACGACGGCGCCCAATATTATCGATGGTGGATTGCTGATGCTGTCATTTGGCGCAGGAACTTTGCCGACCATGCTGCTGGTATCGGTGGCGTTCGGCAAGCTCGGCGCCAATGTGCGCGGTCTGATGTTGAAAGCCGCGGCATTTATCATGATTCTGATGGGCTTGAATATTTTTTATAATGGCCTGAATTTTTATGTCGAAGAAGGATTCAAGCATAGAACTTTTTTGCATGCCCTGAAAGAATATATCGATTTGATAATTGTTGAATTACTGAAGGTGGTTCAATTGTTGAATGAAATGATGAGTAATGTGCAGGCCAGTTAATGGCTGGACAAAATCTGATCACCTCTTCCGCTGATTTGACGCAGGCGGATATTATTATATTGGCCCAGGCGGTACAACGCCTGGAAACGGCGAGTATTGCCGCTCGTATTGGTCATTTAATCGGCATGCCCATAGAAAAAGCCTTGGCCGCTCTGCCGGGGCATTGGTCTACGATTGTTTCCCGCGTTACACAGACAGCGCTGGAAAAAGCGATGGATGCCGCGCTTTTTTCTCTGCAAACACGGCCTGTGAGTCCTTCCAATCGACTGCATAAAATGTTGGCCGGCTTTAGTGGTGCGCTGGGTGGTACATTCGGTATCGGTGCTTTAGCCGTCGAATTGCCGGTTTCAGCGACGTTAATGTTGCGCTCGATTGCCGATATTGCCCGCAGCCATGGTGAAGATTTGCAAGATATGGATACCCGCATGGCTTGTTTGACGGTGTTTGCCTTAAGTGGTGGTTCGGATCGTTCTCAAGCCAATGCGGACAGCAGCTATTACGCTGTCCGTTCTTTTCTCAGCAAGGCTATCGGCGATACTTCCAATCATCTGGCGGTACATGGATTGAGCAAAGAAGGGAGTCCGATGTTGATAAAACTGCTCAATGCGGTCGCCAGCCGGTTCAGTGTGCCAGTGTCCGAAAAAATAGCGGCGCAAAGTCTGCCGGTGATAGGAGCGGTAAGTGGCGCGACGGTCAATATGGTTTTTATGGCGCATTACCAGCAAATGGCGAAAGCGCATTTTACCATTCGCGAGTTGGAACGGCGTTATGGTAAGGAGCGGATAGAAGAAAACGATCAGCGCATAGTCAGAGAAAATATGGCTCTTTTGAAAATCAAGTGGGTAAGCAATTTGCATTTATTTTAGAAAAATCTAATTTACCCGTCAGTAAATAGGCAATTGTTTTGAAATGCTGGATTTTATACCCTCTTGCTTTTCTTTTTGCCGCTTGTAAAATTGAATTGAGACCTTCTAAAATACCATTATTTATTTGACTCTTTTTCCAACTCAAAATACCCACCCAATGTTTCTTAATAGTCTTCGCCACCTTGACAACAGGAGCCAGTTGACTGTGAGTCGCCCGGTAATACCAGTTATTCAGTAAGCCTTCAAATTCTTCGTTGGTTTCAGCTTGATATACCTGTTGAAATGCTTCTCGAATATACATAGCACGGATTGATTTTAAATTAAGTTTTGCCAGGCTTAATTCATCTTTAGTATCTTTTTGTTTTTTTGTTAAATTAGCACTGTTTTTTAAGAAGATATACCGATTCCCTTTGAGCTCTGCCGTGTAACGTCCTTCTTCTCTACGAACCTGGTCAACGGCTTCATTAATAAGCTTGATGATGTGAAATTTATCAAAGGTGATTTCTGCCTCAGGAAGGTTTTCTTTAACTCCTTTAATGAAGGCAGGGGACATGTCACAACTCACCTGTTTAGTGGCTTTCCTATCACCTTTTTTAGCTTCTAAATCTTCAACAAAATCAACGACGGTTTTATTATCTTTGCCTGCACTGATATGCACGGTTCTTTTTTCTTCCAAATCAACAAACAGGGTGATGTATTCATGCCCTTTAGCGATAGATGTTTCATCCATGCCTATGATACTCAGATCACTGAAATCTTCGTCTTTCTTTGCGAGCTCAATATAAGTATCCAATACACGCCACATCTTATGATCAGAGACGCCTGTTAACTGACTGACATTATGAACAGGCATCGCTTTACATAATTGTATTAACAGAGCTTCAAACAGCAGCGTGAACCCTGAAACCTTTCCTTCCCATGGCGCAGGTATCAGCCGAACCTTTCCATCATCCCGTTTAATTCCTGGCACGCGGGCATGCAAATGACATTCATATTCAAAGAAGTTTAAATGTTGCCACGTTTTTTTTACAGTATCATAAGCTTTATACCTTTTTGCAGTATCTGAAGTCCCATCAGGGTCAACAAATGCACTGCCTTTCTTGAAGTCTATGTATATATCAAGCCGTTTTTTATCTGCATTAAAATCAATCGATTTAATCAGCCAGGGGGCATGGATGTGGAGAGCTTGTTGAAATAATTCTGTTATCATGAAAAATAGGCTTGGTAGCTGTTAAGTTCAGTAGATTATAATTTACCCATTCATTTTTCAAAAGAGCCGAAAATATCAATCGTCTGGTTTGATTCAGCCAGCTTCGTTTAAGGAGGCTTGTTGGTTTGCTCAGGCTTCAGATAAAGGAATTTTCCAATATAAAATGACACTGTACTAAAATACAGGGTGCGTTATGATAATTTTGTTAACGAACAGGCTGATTACGAAGGAGTCGCTGATTTGTTCAGCGTTTTCTAAGGAAGTGCTGAACAATTCATCTATGATTTGTCAGCGATTCCCTAATATATTGGAGGCGAAAATGAAAAAAGCGATAGGCATGTTATTTATTACATTGTTTGTCATGGCGGGATGTCAGACAACGGCGAATAAAACCTCAGGGACTACAGCGGAAAACACGCAGGTAGAAGCGCAGACGCAGACCTTTACAGGAAGCGGAACGTTGGTGATCAAGCCGATTACTTTCAGGAAAGATGCTTATGTCCGTGAAGCCGTCAAACAGCAATGCAATCTGGATGGCAAGTTGACTCAGTTTATCGAGGAATATGCGGCTGATCAATACGCCAACATTATCACTGAAGGCGGGCGAGCTCCAAAAAATGCGCAGGTGCTTACTGTCGTGATCGAAGAGGTAGTCGGTGGCGGCGGAGGAGCCTGGTCAGGCGCCAAGGCGGTCAAGGTCAAGGGAACCTTGACCAAAAATGGTCGGGTTATTGGTGATTTTATGGCGCGACGTTATTCCGGTGGCGGCTTTTTTGGCGCTTATAAAGGAACCTGCGCCATCATGGGGCGCTGCGTCAAAGCATTAGGCAGAGATATCGCCGAGTGGTTGCAGAACCCTACCCGGCATGCCGCACTGGGTGATATGTAAATCATGAACGAAATCCCTTCCTATGCCGATGTGGTTGTCATCGGTGGCGGCCCGGCCGGCAGCAGTGCGGCGACACATTTGGCTCAGGCGGGGATTGAAGTGGTTTTGCTGGAAAAAACCCAATTTCCACGCAATCAGGTCGGTGAAAGCCTGATTCCCCATATCTGGAAATTCACCGATCTGACCGGCGTTTCTGACAAAATCAGACAGGAAGGTTTTCTCGCCAAAGCGGGCGGAATTACCGTTTGGGATGACAATATACGGCAGATTCTTTTTTCTGATTTCGGTTATGAACGCCCGGGCTTGCATGTGGAAAGAGATATTTTTGACCATTTGCTGTTAACGCATGCGGAAGAATGTGGAGCCCAGGTTTTTCAACAGGTTGCAGTCAAAAATATCGATTTTGACGATGTCTTGCGGCCAGAAGTGGTTTATCTGGATAAACGTGGACAAAGCAACGCCAAAGGCGCTATCCATTGTCAATATATAACTGATGTTACGCGCTACGCCGGATAATTGATAAAATTTGAGGATGAACAAAGAGAAATTAGACCTATATACAGACTATTTAATCAGCAATACGAGCTATGCGACAGCAACGGGTTTGTCGTCGATGTTAGGTGGAGAAATTAGCCATGATAGTGTCACGCGTTTTTTATCGTCCAGGACGTACACATCAAAAGACCTCTGGCTGGAGGTTAAACGAACAGTCCGGAAGATTGAAGAAGAATCAGGGTGTTTGATTTTTGACGATACAATCCAGGAGAAGCAATGGACAGACGAGAATGAAGTCATTTGTTGGCATTATGACCATTGCCAGGGGCGGTCAGTCAAAGGCATCAATCTATTGAATGCCTTGTATCATACGGGCAATGTTTCGATACCCGTAGCCTTTGAAGTGGTCAAAAAACCGATTCAGTTTTGTGATATCAAAACAAAGCAGGTTAAACGAATGGCTACGGTGACCAAAAATGAGCTGATGCGTGCGATGATTCAACAGTGTTTGAACAATCGGCTTCAATTTCGCTATGTGTTGATGGATAGCTGGTTTACGGCTAAAGAGAATCTGGAGTTTATTGTTGACAAAGACAAACATTTCATTGGGGCTTTAAAGGATAATCGCCTGGTGACGTTGAACGTTGACGACAAGAAACAAGGAAAATTTACCCGTGTCAGTGACATTGCATTAGAGGATAAACAAGCAGTACGCGGCTGGCTAAAAGGCTACCCACATGAAGTCCTGATTGTCCGGCAAATCTTTACAAACAAAGACGGCAGTACGGCAACCGTTAATCTGGTGTGCAGTGATTTAACATTAACGGGTAAAAAGGTTGCGGCAATCTATCAGAAACGCTGGAAAGTCGAAGAATTTCATAAATCATTGAAATCCAATGCCGGGTTGGCAAAGTCGCCTACTCGTACCCCAACAACACAAAACAATCATATTTTTATGGCCATTATGGCGGTCTTTAAACTGGGGTGTCTCAAAATAAAACACCAAACCAGTCATTTTGCTTTGAAGGCTAAATTATATATCAAGGCCATTCGGCAGGCTTTTGCTGAATTGCAACAATTCAAGACCGCGTAACATCAGTATATAATTGACGCCAGCGGACATAGCGCGTTATTGGCGGGGCAATTCAACAGCCGGCGAATCATCAGCAGTGAAATGAATTTTTTATCCCTTTGGGGATATTTTGAAGGGTCGCGTTATATTGGGGTGGATCGAAAAAGCCATCCTGAATCGGCATTGAAGGAAATGAAGCCGGTTACCTTCGTTATGTCAGTCGATGGTGGCTGGTTATGGCATATTGTGCAGCGAGGCAAAACCAGTGTCGGTTTGGTGTTGCCGACAGAGAGCACGCGGGGTATGGATAAGCGGCAACGCGAGGTTTATTTCGAGCAAACCTGTCAACGTTTGCCTTATATCAGTCAATTGCTGGAATCAGCGCGCTTTATCGAAGGGTCGTTGCAATACCGACCCGATTATTTCTATTATTCCGAAAATATTTGTGGTGAAAATTATTATTGTATTGGTGATGCCGCCGCCTTTGTCGATCCTATTTTTTCACATGGTGTACAAAATGCGCTATATAATGCCGCCGTCGCCACGCTGGCGATAAAAGCTTCGCTGCAAAACCCCGGGCAGCGCCAACGATACAGCCATTTATGCGCCAGCCGAATGCAGCAGTTTTATGGTTTCTCACGCGCTTTGTCATTGGGTGATTCTGGTTGCTTCAGAAATGACCAGCCGTTCTGGAAATTTCCTGCAACTCGCGCATGAGGCTGGCGTTTGGGACAAATTGGATGGATATGGCGGGAAGGATGACCAACAGCAAATAACTTTAAATCTATAAAGAAGTACTGAACAAATCAGTGATTCCATAATCAAAACGAGCGCTTTGTTTTTAGGGGGATTTTTTCTATCCTCTAAAGTTGACTAAAATGCTGGGTATAGTCATAATCTGTTTTTTTGATTAAGAGTTCAATATGGCGGAACCAATTATTTTTACAGACAGTGCGGCTAAAAAAGTTGCGGAATTGATTTCAGAAGAAGGTAACGATAATCTGAAATTAAGAGTGTATATCAGTGGTGGTGGATGTTCAGGTTTTCAGTATGGATTTACCTTTGATGAAGAGATCAACGAAGATGATACCAAAGTAGAAAATGGTGGGGTTACCGTTCTGATCGATTCAATGAGTATCCAATATTTAAAAGGTGCGGAAATCGATTATAAAGAGGATGTTTCCGGTGCACAGTTTGTTATTCGAAACCCTAATGCCTCGACTACTTGTGGCTGCGGTTCATCCTTTTCTCCGTAGACAATATTTCTTTATCCATTAAATCAGCAATAGTTAATGATTCTATAGCTTAATGGAATCCCAGGCAGGCTGTCGGTTTATGAGGTACGAGTGGGAAATCGAGTGGATTTTCTCGCTCTTTTGAAGCGCTAAGTGGTACTACGCAACGAAAAAGAGCGGAAAAATACGCCACCCCGACAGCCTCCTAGTGCACATAAGCGAAAACACCAATGCTATTTATGAGGAATATATTGTAATATGCTGAATAATACTATATTAAATTCAGCAGGTGATATCATGCCACGTCTAACAGCAGCCCCAATCAGTTTAACAGAAGAACAACGCACGTTATTGCAAGGCACAGTGCGTAAACATACAAGTCCTCAGAATTTGGTGACACGTTGCCGTATTATATTGTTGGCAGATGAAGGCATTAGTGTACATGAAACCATGCGCCAGTTAAAAACTGGACGGACAACTGTTCAAAATTGGCGAAAACGCCGGTTACAGAACAGTGAACAAGAAAATCCTTTAGCCCGGCTTCAAGATGCACCGCGAAGCGGTGCGCCTGCTATCTATACGGCGGAGCAAATTTGCAGCATTATCGCGATAGCCTGCGAACGCCCAGAGGATAGTCAACGCCCGATCACTCATTGGACGCAACAAGAAATAGCCGATGAAGCGATAAAACGGGGCATTGTTGATTATATTTCACAGCGCTCTGTTGGGCGCTTTTTAAAAAGAAGCGGACCTGCAACCCCACCGGATGAAAGGCTGGTTGACGGCAAAAAAAGATGAATACTTCGACGAGAAGTGTCAAGATATTTGCGAAACCTGCCAACGGGCTTTGGAGCGGGAAGCGCAAGGCATCAAAACGATTTCGATTGATGAAATGACAGGGATTCAAGCTTTAGAGCGAGCAGCGCAGATATTGCCGATGAAGAAAGGAAAAGTTGAACGACAAGAATTTGAATACATTCGACATGGTACCCAGACCTTGATTGCAGGTTTTGATGTGGACACGGGAGAAGTAATGGGAAGTATAGGAGAAACTCGAACAGAGCAAGATTTTGCCGAGTTTTTGAACCTGCTTTTTCATCAACAACCCAAACAAACCCATTGGCATTTAGTCATGGATAATCTCAATACACATTGTTCAGAATCGGTGGTTCGATTAATTGCCGAAAAAATTTCGTATTCAGGAGAATCAGGGGGTTAAAGGAAAAGAGGGTATTTTGAAATCAATGGAAAGTCGTACTACTTTTTTGACTAACTCAAACCATCCGGTTGTTTTTCATTTTACCCCCTAAGCATTGTTCATGGCTTAATCAGATAGAGATCTGGTTTTCTATTTTAATGCGTAAAGTAATCCGGCGCGGCAACTTTAAATCTAAAGAGGATTTAAACAAAAAATAGCGGATTTCATAAAATATTTCAATGAAACCATGGCTAAGCCTTTTCGTTGGACGTATCAGGCTAAGCCACTTACTCAATAGAGTGAGAACTTGCGCTTGTTTGCACTAGTAATTACTGCCAGGATATATTCCACCTAATACGACTGGATGACTGGCGCCAGTCGCCGAGCAAATATTGCCGGGTAAGCGGTTGAGTGTCTGTCTTGCCAGCCAGGCAAAAGCAACAGCCTCAACCTGGTCGGCATGAATACCATAGGGACTGCTATCGGTAACTGGACAATGAAGATTCTGTTGCAATAATCCCATTAGATAAGCATTATGGCTTCCACCACCGCAAACAATTCCCTGTTCACATTCCGGTCCATATTGCTTAATAGCTTCACAAATCGTGTCGGCGGTCAGTTGACATAATGTTGCTTGAATATCTTCGTCAGAGCAAAAACTAAAGTCGGCTAAATGTTGCTCCAGCCAGGCTGGTGAGAAATATTCTTTACCTGTGCTTTTAGCAGGTGAGAGAGCAAAATAGGGGTCACTTTTTAGTTGTTTAAGTAAGTCATTGTTAGTTTTACCGGACTGTGCCCATGCGCCGTTTTCATCATAGGGATAATGTTTTTTTTTCTCGATCCAATAATCCAGTAAAGTGTTGCCGGGGCCGGTATCGAAACCCAGTGTTTTGTTGTTTTGTATGATGCTGATATTGGCAATGCCGCCTATATTGATAATACAAATTGGTTGATGATCGGCAAATAAATATTGGTGAAACCCTGGAACTAATGGTGCGCCTTGTCCTGCTGCGGCGATATCTCGGCGACGGAAGTCACTTACTGTCGTTATTCCCGTTTTTTCGGCAATTATATTTGGGTCGCCGATTTGTAACGAGAAAGGGTGGTCCCTGTCTGGGGCGTGGTGTGTAGTCAGTCCATGACTGCCAATTGCGGTCACCTGTGTTGGCTGGATATTCGCTTTTTGCAGTAATGTTAATGTAGCGTCGGCGAAAAGTTCGCCAAGTTGCTGATCGAGTTTACCGTAGTCATGTAAAAAAACAGGCCGATCTGTTCGGCAGAGATTGTTAAGTTTTTGCTTGAAATCGGCTGAGAAAGGCAGGTAAAGAAAGTCCAGTATCTGGCATTTATCTTCACTAAAATCAACAAGACCAGCATCGATACCATCGAGGCTGGTCCCTGACATCAGGCCGATAAATAAATCGGGCATGATTTCATTGGTTCTGTGCTAACAAATGTGAGGCTTTGGCTTTATTCAACTGCGCCAAGAGCGGCGTAGTTTGGCTTTTAAATTCAGCCAGTAATGATTTATCAATTGGCTTGCTGTTTGGTAATTTAACCGTTAAAGGATTACTGTGTTTGCCATTGATGCGAAATTCATAATGTAAATGCGGTCCGGTTGCCAGTCCCGATTTTCCCACATAACCAATAACCTGACCTTGTTTGACTCGAGAACCCGTTTTCAAACCTTTTTTAAATCGGGATAAATGGGCGTAAAGCGTAGTGTATTTTTGTCCGTGCTTAACGATAATGGTGCGGCCATAGCCACCTTTTCGACCACGAAAAACAATTCTGCCGTTGCCGGTAGTTTTAACCGGGGTACCAGTTCTGGCCGCATAATCCACGCCTTTATGCGCTCGAATTCTATTCAGTACCGGATGTTTACGGCGCAAGTTGAAGCGAGAGCTAATACGGGCAAAAGCAACCGGTGTACGGATGAATGCTTTACGCAGGCTTTTCCCTTCCGGTGTGTAATAACCCGTTGAGCCATCCGCTTCAACAAAACGAACAGCAGTATAACTATGCCCTTGATTGACGAATTCAGCAGAAACAATTTCACCGCCATCAACTTCTTGTCCGTCGACAAGGTGTTTTTCATAGACGACGGTAAACTGATCGCCTTCTCGTAAATTTAAGGTAAAATCTATATCCCAAGCAAAAATATTCGCCAGTTGCATGATTAAATTATCATTTAAACCCGCTTCTTTACCATCAATAAATAAAGAGGAATGGATGGTTGCATGAGCGTTGGCGAGTCTGTTTTCTACTTCTTTACTGATAAGCTCAACCAGAAATTGATCGTCTTGGCGTTTTGCAATCAGCGTATCAATTGGATTTTTTTGGTAGTGTAATTCGATTAGTTGCCCATCGTTATCTGTTTTTGCAACCAGTGTTTTACCGGTTTTCAAATGTGCAAATTGTTTGCCTAAATCATTGGCATGAGTGATTTTATATAAGTCTTTCGCACTCAATGACATTTTGTCAAAAATGATTGACAGATTTTCCCCTTTCTCAATGCGGTGAGAAATTTGTTTGAGGGAGATGTTTTTTTTCTGATCAGAAACAGCCTCAATTTCAGGCGTAGAAATGTCAGGTGTGACGACTGCGGATAGTAAGATTGGCTGTGAGGATAATTCAGTACTGGTGTTTTCATCGGGTTTGATTAAGGTATAGCATGCTGTAATGGTAAAAAGCACACTAATGATCAACATGCTCAGCTTGAAAGTACGTTTATTCACAGATAGAACCAAAAATTGAATCAAAAGAAAAAAAGATGACCTTATATCATGCAATTATAGAACAAAATGAATATTTATTCTCAAGCGATGAGTGACTATTCTATAATATATGATTTAGTTATTAGTACGGAGAAGCAAGTTGCAGCAAGAAATATTGGAGCAAATTCGGCGAGGTGCGGATGAAATTTTGGTGGAAAGCGAGCTGATCAAAAAACTGGAAGAAGAACGGCCGTTACGCATCAAAGCAGGTTTTGACCCAACTGCACCGGATCTGCATCTTGGTCATACCGTACTCATCAATAAATTAAAACAATTTCAGGATTTGGGGCATGAAGTCTTGTTCCTTATTGGGGATTTCACCGCCATGATTGGCGACCCTACAGGTAAAAACGTAACGCGGAAGGCGCTTACCAAGGAAGAAGTTCTTGAAAATGCCAAAACTTATCAAGAACAGGTTTTCAAGATTCTGGATCCAGAAAAAACCAAAGTATTGTTCAATTCGGAATGGATGGGAAAAATGACCTCGGCTGAAATGATTCAGCTGGCAGCCAAACATACTGTGGCCAGAATGCTGGAGCGAGATGATTTCAGCAAACGATACAAAGGTGGGCAACCAATTGCCATTCATGAATTTTTATATCCGTTGATCCAGGGATACGATTCCGTCATGATGAAAGCGGACGTTGAGTTAGGAGGAACCGATCAAAAGTTTAATTTGTTGGTAGGGCGGCAATTACAAGAATCAGAGGGCCAAAAACCACAAACGATTATTACAATGCCAATCCTTGAAGGACTGGATGGCGTACAAAAAATGTCCAAATCATTGAATAATTATATCGGTATTGCCGACAAGCCGGATGATATGTTTGGCAAGATTATGTCGATTTCGGATGAATTGATGTGGCGCTATTATGAGTTGTTAAGTTTCAAGCCGATGAGTGACATCCGTGGCTGGCAAAAATCTTGTGAAGAAGGAGAAAATCCCAGAAACTACAAAGTTTTACTTGCGCAAGAAATTATCGAACGTTTTCATGGACTGGATGCGGCTAAAAAAGCATTGGAAAATTTCGAGGCCCGGTTTCAGCGTGGTGCAATGCCTGATGAAATGGACGAGGTAAAACTGAAGGTGACGGAAAATGAGTATCCAATTGCCAATCTATTAAAAGATGCAGGGTTGGTTAAAAGTACTTCAGAAGCTATTCGTATGATAAAGCAAGGCGCGGTTAAAATAGACGGTGAAAAAATATCAGATCCGAAAGTCGCAATTCCTGTCGGTTCCAAGCATGTTTATCAAGTGGGCAAACGCAGATTTGCCCGGGTTGAGATAAACAATTAAAAAAGCTTTGACAATAGTAAAAAGCTGCGTATAATGACCGGCTCTTTCGGGGTAAATGCCACGGGGGAGGCCAGGAAGGCAGGTGGATTTGAAGTGTTCATGTTTATTCTTCAAGTTTTTTGGAAAAGGATGTTGACAGTGAGTTTTGACTCTGTATAATGGTCGGACTCAACGGAGCAGTGCTCCAGACCGGTTGCCGGTCACGCTCTTTAACAAAACAATCGAAATAATTTGTGTGGGTATTTGTGATGGATATTTTAGCGATTTTAAGATATTCGACACAGAAACTCATGTCAATTCTTGCGACAGAATTTACGTTGATTCTGGGTCGAGCCAAGATTGGTGACTAATCTTATAAGTCACAAACATTATTAAACTGAAGAGTTTGATCATGGCTCAGATTGAACGCTGGCGGTATGCTTAACACATGCAAGTCGAACGGTAACAGGAAGAAGCTTGCTTCTTTGCTGACGAGTGGCGGACGGGTGAGTAACGCGTAGGAATCTGCCCAGTGGTGGGGGGACAACCTGGGGAAACCCAGGCTAATACCGCATACGCCCTACGGGGGAAAGCGGGGGACCTGACCACTAAGTGTCTTTGGATATCTTTTTGAATGACTGATGACCATATTTGGTTCAGTTGTTTGGATGGGATACCGAGGGTATTTAGTGGTCAGGCCTCGCGCCATTGGATGAGCCTGCGTTAGATTAGCTGGTTGGTAGGGTAAAGGCCTACCAAGGCGACGATCTATAGCTGGTCTGAGAGGACGATCAGCCACACTGGGACTGAGACACGGCCCAGACTCCTACGGGAGGCAGCAGTGGGGAATATTGGACAATGGGCGCAAGCCTGATCCAGCAATACCGCGTGTGTGAAGAAGGCCTGAGGGTTGTAAAGCACTTTCAGAGGGGAGGAAAAAGCACGGGCCAATACCCTGTGCCTTGACATTACCCTCAGAAGAAGCACCGGCTAACTCCGTGCCAGCAGCCGCGGTAATACGGAGGGTGCGAGCGTTAATCGGAATTACTGGGCGTAAAGCGTACGTAGGCGGTTTGTTAAGTCAGAAGTGAAAGCCCTGGGCTCAACCTGGGAACGGCTTTTGAGAGTGGCAGACTAGAGTTGAGTAGAGGGGAGTGGAATTTCCGGTGTAGCGGTGAAATGCGTAGAGATCGGAAGGAACACCAGTGGCGAAGGCGACTCCCTGGACTCAAACTGACGCTGAGGTACGAAAGCGTGGGTAGCAAACAGGATTAGATACCCTGGTAGTCCACGCCGTAAACGATGTCAACTAACCGTTGGGACCTTTAAGGTCTTAGTGGTGGAGCTAACGTATTAAGTTGACCGCCTGGGGAGTACGGCCGCAAGGCTAAAACTCAAATGAATTGACGGGGGCCCGCACAAGCGGTGGAGCATGTGGTTTAATTCGATGCAACGCGAAGAACCTTACCACCCCTTGACATCCCAGGAATCCTTTAGAGATAGAGGAGTGCCTTCGGGAACCTGGAGACAGGTGCTGCATGGCTGTCGTCAGCTCGTGTCGTGAGATGTTGGGTTAAGTCCCGTAACGAGCGCAACCCTTATCCTTAGTTACCAGCACGTTATGGTGGGGACTCTGGGGAGACTGCCGGTGATAAACCGGAGGAAGGTGGGGACGACGTCAAGTCATCATGGCCCTTATGGGGTGGGCTACACACGTGCTACAATGGCCGGTACAGAGGGCAGCGAACTTGCGAGAGTAAGCGAATCTCAGAAAGCCGGTCCCAGTCCGGATTGGAGTCTGCAACTCGACTCCATGAAGTCGGAATCGCTAGTAATCGCGGATCAGAATGCCGCGGTGAATACGTTCCCGGGCCTTGTACACACCGCCCGTCACACCATGGGAGTGGGTTGCTCCAGAAGTGGCTAGTCCAACCTTTTAGGAGGGCGGTCACCACGGAGTGATTCATGACTGGGGTGAAGTCGTAACAAGGTAGCCCTAGGGGAACCTGGGGCTGGATCACCTCCTTACAAAGACAGCTAAAAGCCGTCATAAGTACTCACAACAAATTATTTCGATTGGAAGAGATGAGCCTGGGCCTGTAGCTCAGTTGGTTAGAGCGCACCCCTGATAAGGGTGAGGTCGGAGGTTCAAATCCTCCCAGGCCCACCACTCAGGTAACCGGGATCAGGCAACAGGTAACAGAAAACGCGCGTCAGACAAAAGTGGCCTGATTCCTGTTACCTGTTACCTGAAGTCTGACACGGGGCCATAGCTCAGCTGGGAGAGCGCCTGCCTTGCACGCAGGAGGTCGGGAGTTCGATCCTCCCTGGCTCCACCATTTAAATGGCAAAAAGGCAAGCGGTAAAAAGACCGATTCTATCCATTCTTCAAAAAAGAATCGATAGAATTCGTTTTTTAAACGAATAGCTCTTTAACAATGTGGAAATCTGTAAACGTTTTATTCTTTTTTAGAATAAAGCACAAACGAGTTACATCGAATCGATAGGCGACTATTGAAACGATGCTAATGAGTTCTCAAGCAGAAAAAGCGAAAATGTCAGCTGACACATATAACACAGCGGGCTGAGAAGATACGAAGAGTATCCGACACAGACTGATTCGGGTTATATGGTCAAGTGAATAAGCGCATACGGTGGATGCCTGGGCAGTAAGAGGCGAAGAAGGACGTTGTAGCATGCGATAAGCCACGGGGAGAATGCAAACTTTCTATGATCCGTGGATTTCCGAATGGGGAAACCCAATCTGCGTAAGCAGATTATCCTACCCTGAATACATAGGGGTAGAGAGGCGAACCGGGAGAACTGAAACATCTAAGTACCCCGAGGAAAAGAAATCAACCGAGATTCCCTAAGTAGCGGCGAGCGAACGGGGAGTAGCCCTTAAGTCCAGCCTCAGTTAGTGGAATGCCCTGGAAAGAGCAGCCATAGACGGTGATAGCCCAGTACACGAAAACTGAGGCTGGATGAAATCGAGTAGGTCGGAGCACGTGAAACTTTGACTGAACATGGGGGGACCCTCCTCCAAGGCTAAATACTCCTTACTGACCGATAGTGAACCAGTACCGTGAGGGAAAGGCGAAAAGAACCCCGGAGAGGGGAGTGAAATAGATCCTGAAACCGTATGCGTACAAGCAGTGGGAGCTCCGTCACTCAATCGTTTTTACGATTGAGTGACTTCGTCCCACAGCAGGGAACAGATTGCAGGAAACAGGAAACAGCGAGTTGAGTCGCAAGCGACGTTATTTTAAAAAGCAAAAAAGATAGCGTGCGTAGCACACAGCTCACTGTTACCTGATTCCTGTTGCCTGACACCTGGAACGGAGTCACCCAATCACGAGAGTGATTGAGTGACGGAGTGACTGCGTACCTTTTGTATAATGGGTCAGCGACTTACATTTTGTGGCAAGCTTAACCGACTAGGGGAGGCGTAGCGAAAGCGAGTGTTAACTGCGCGTTTAGTCGCAAGGTGTAGACCCGAAACCGGGCGATCTATCCATGGCCAGGTTGAAGGTTGGGTAATACCAACTGGAGGACCGAACCGACTTATGTTGAAAAATGAGCGGATGAGCTGTGGATCGGAGTGAAAGGCTAATCAAGCCCGGAGATAGCTGGTTCTCCTCGAAAGCTATTTAGGTAGCGCCTCGTGTATAACTGTTGGGGGTAGAGCACTGTTTCGGCTAGGGGGTCATCCCGACTTACCAAACCGATGCAAACTCCGAATACCAACAAGTTTGAGCACGGGAGACACACGGCGGGTGATAAGGTCCGTCGTGGAAAGGGAAACAGCCCAGACCGTCAGCTAAGGTCCCAAAATCATAGCTCAGTGGAAAACGATGTGGGAAGGCCCAGACAGCCAGGAGGTTGGCTTAGAAGCAGCCACCCTTTAAAGAAAGCGTAATAGCTCACTGGTCGAGTCGGCCTGCGCGGAAGATTTACCGGGGCTAAGCTATGTACCGAAGCTACGGGTGTCAGGTGACAGACTACAGGGAACAGGAAACAGATGAAAACAACCTTCGAAGACTTAGACGTATTTCAACGAGCGTATAAAATCTCTTTGGAAATACATCGTAAGAGTCTTGAATTGCCGAAAACAGAACAATATGGACTGGCCGATCAAATAAGAAGAGCCAGTAAATCCATAGCAGTCAATTTGGCAGAAGGTTATGGTAAGCGTAGATCTAATGCGGAATTCAGGCGATATATACATATTGCTTTAGGTTCAGCCGACGAAATGCGCGTATGGGTCAGATACCTATATGACTTGGACTATATAGACCAGAAACAATGGCAAGAATGGCGAGATGAATATCAAGAAATCGCTAAAATGCTCAATGGTCTCAATAAAAGTCTTTCATCGAAACAAACCTGAAACCTGTTTCCTGCAGTCTGTCGCCTGACGCGGTAGAGGAGCGTTCTGTACGCCTGCGAAGGTGAGTCGAGAGGCTTGCTGGAGGTATCAGAAGTGCGAATGCTGACATGAGTAACGATAATGGGGGTGAAAAACCCCCACGCCGAAAGCCCAAGGTTTCCTGCGCAACGCTAATCGACGCAGGGTTAGTCGGCACCTAAGGCGAGGCCGAAAGGCGTAGTCGATGGAAAACAGGTTAATATTCCTGTACTTGTTATAACTGCGATGGGGTGACGGAGAAGGCTAGGTCAGCTGCCTGTTGGAATAGGTAGTTTAAGCGTGTAGGGAGTGGAATTAGGTAAATCCGGTTCCATGCTAATCCTGAGGCGTGATGACGAAGCACTCATTTAAGAGTGCGAAGTGATTGATGCCCGGCTTCCAAGAAAAACCTCTAAGCATCATGTTATGACGAGCCGTACCCCAAACCGACACAGGTGGGTGGGATGAGAATTCTAAGGCGCTTGAGAGAACTCGGGTGAAGGAACCAGGCAAAATGGTACCGTAACTTCGGGAGAAGGTACGCCTCTGGTACGTGAAGGCCCTTGCGGCTGGAGTGGAAGGAGGTAGCATTAAACTGGTGGCTGCGACTGTTTAGCAAAAACATAGCACTCTGCAAACACGAAAGTGGACGTATAGGGTGTGACGCCTGCCCGGTGCCGGAAGGTTAATTGATGGGGTTACCTGACCACTTAATCGTTTTATAAAGTATGTATTACATGTATGTTTTAAAAGCAGAAGATAGCGAAGACTACTATATTGGTTACACTTCTAACTTGCGAAGGCGAGTAGAAGAGCATAAATCAATACAGAGTAGGTTTGGTAAGCAACATAAGAAGGTCGAGCTGATCTATTATGAAGCATATCTGACAGAATCATTAGCGAGGAATAGAGAATCCAAGTTAAAGAAGAACAGACGCATGAAACAACTTTTGGTAGAACGATTAAGTGGTCAGGGAAGCTCTTGATCGAAGCCCCGGTAAACGGCGGCCGTAACTATAACGGTCCTAAGGTAGCGAAATTCCTTGTCGGGTAAGTTCCGACCTGCACGAATGGCGTAACGATGGCCACACTGTCTCCACCCGAGACTCAGTGAAATTGAAATTGCGGTGAAGATGCCGTATACCCGCGGCTAGACGGAAAGACCCCGTGCACCTTTACTATAGCTTTACACTGGACTTTGAGCCTACTTGTGTAGGATAGCTGGGAGACTGAGAAGCGAGGACGCTAGTTCTCGTGGAGTCGACCTTGAAATACCAGCCTGGTATGTTTGAAGTTCTAACCTAGGCCCGTTATCCGGGTTGGGGACAGTGTATGGTGGGTAGTTTGACTGGGGCGGTCTCCTCCCAAAGAGTAACGGAGGAGCACGAAGGTACCCTAATCCTGGTCGGGAATCAGGAGATTAGTGCAAAGGCATAAGGGTGCTTGACTGCGAGACGGACATGTCGAGCAGGTACGAAAGTAGGTCTTAGTGATCCGGTGGTTCTGAATGGAAGGGCCATCGCTCAACGGATAAAAGGTACGCCGGGGATAACAGGCTGATACCGCCCAAGAGTTCATATCGACGGCGGTGTTTGGCACCTCGATGTCGGCTCATCACATCCTGGGGCTGAAGCAGGTCCCAAGGGTATGGCTGTTCGCCATTTAAAGTGGTACGCGAGCTGGGTTCAGAACGTCGTGAGACAGTTCGGTCCCTATCTGCCGTGGGCGTTTGAGATTTGAGGGAAGCTGCTCCTAGTACGAGAGGACCGGAGTGGACGATCCTCTGGTGTTCCGGTTGTCACGCCAGTGGCATTGCCGGGTAGCTATGATCGGACAGGATAACCGCTGAAAGCATCTAAGCGGGAAGCCCCTCCCAAGATGAGATCTCACTGGGACCTTTGAGTCCCCTGAAGGGCCGTTGAAGACCACAACGTTGATAGGCGGGGTGTGGACGTGCAGTAATGTATGAAGCTAACCCGTACTAATTGCCCGTGAGGCTTGACCATATAACACCCAATCAGTTTGGGTGTAAGTCAGAGGACTTAAGCTTTGACTGCAAGAGAACAGATTTCTGCGTTGTAAGGATGAGAATCCTTGAAGGCAAAGGCTTAAAAAGCCAAACCAGTTTGCCTGGTGAACATAGCGAACGTGAACCACCCGATCCCATCCCGAACTTGGAAGTGAAACCGTTTAGCGCCGATGATAGTGTGGCAGGTTGCCATGTGAAAGTAGGGAATCGCCAGGCTCTTATAACAAACCCACCCAGGATTTCCTGGGTGGGTTTTTTTATGCGCTGATGATAGGGTTGCATATTGTTTTAATCAGCGTATTATCAAAAATCTCTAATTAAGATAACAGTAAGTTAATGGGTAGATAATATGAAGTTGAGTTATTTTCATGGGTTTGGGCAGCTATAAATGAAAAATTGTACATTTTTATTATTTTCACTGATATTAATAAGCATGTACAGTTTATCTGGTACAGCATTTTCAGCTACGCTGCAAAGTGTTGATGTCAATATAACAAATAGCTATAACCCTGTATTTGCTGAATCCCTGGTTGTGGAAAAGAGAAAAATATCTGCTAAAGATAAGCCTCAGAGTAATAAATCGATAAAAAAATACTCTATTATATTAGATAAATAGTAACTACTCAGCGTATTTTACCAAAAGCATCAGGTCACTGAGTAAATTCCGGTAATTTCCCCTTAAATACCAGTACCAACGCTTCAGAGGCACTGACATGATGTTTACGACAAGTGGATAGATATCCCCGAATACGGCAGAAGGTGATGGCACCCTGCTCACTCCTGAAACACCCCGATATTTTTTGCTGCACCCTGGTCATGCGGATATCATTCTCACCGGGATTATTAGTAAATGGCACATCCATTTCTCTCATAAAGCGTAAGACATCATCCGGGTAATTGATCAGCCGTTCCAGTAAGTTTCTGGATTTACTGCGCTTGAGGCGCCCACGTTTGGGTTTACCGGGCAACGGGGTTGGTGGCGGACATTCAATTTGTGCTTTCTCTAATAAATCTCGATATCGTCGTCGATAACAGGCCGCTTTTCTTGCTTCAAGCTTCCCCCCTGCATCATCGACGACCTGATTGATCTTTTTTAACAGGGTTTCCATTTCTTTGGCCCACTGCTGTCCATCCTGCTCCCGGGCACGGGTCAGTTCACGCAGATGATGCGCATTGCACAAGGCATGAGTGAAGGGGGACTTGTAGTAAGGCTTCCAGTGATCGTGGCATAAAATGCCATGAAAGTCAGGCAGGATGCCAATGACATCCATCGCTTCCTTGCCCCGTTTTACATGGGGAAAATAATGTGTCCATAAATCATTAGAAGCACAATGCAACCAGTACCTGGCGCCATTGATGTTAATGCCCGTTTCATCGGCATGTACAACAGAAGCTGCCGCCAGTCTTTGCTTGCAAATCGGCTCAAAGGATGCCAGCTTCTCAAAGGCTGGTTGATTGAAATTAACCAGCGAACCTTCACTGATGGGGATCTGTAATTGATCGGAAAAATAATCCTTGATGCGCTGGCAGGGCAATAATTGGTACTGCGAAAGATACACGGCGTGCGCCTTGAGTTGGTCACCATATTGCACGGCTTTTGTTACGCCCTCGGGAAAAGGAGCAACAAACCGACGACCTTGTTCATCGATAAGCCTTTGCGCACGATATTCCGTCCGCTAAATGTCAACCAACCTGTCGTAATTTTAACACTAATTCACGAAGTAATTGTTGCTGCAACTTGACATTTAGAGGATTCTGATTTCTCCTTGTTTGGGTTGAGATACACCTGACCAACCGGGGTTAAATTTCGTGTTTTTCGTCCATTCCACCGCTCGGGGTTATCTTTTTTCGCCTGTTCGATCACGCGCTTTCTATGCTCAAGTATGGCCTTGTCCAAGCCATTATGGCGCTGGTTAGGCGTCACAAACCTGATGGCGCTGTGTTTGTGCTCATCGTTGTACCAGCTGACAAAACCATCTACCCAGGCTCTTGCTTCGGTTAATGTTGTAAACGGGTTTTCCGGAAAGGTGTAGTAGTATTTGATGGTTTTAAACAATGATTCAGAATATGGATTGTCATTACTGACACGGGGCCTGCTGAATGAGCTGGCAATGTCTAAATCGATCAGTCTGGCTCTTAAGGTTGCGCCTTTCATCGGGCTGCCATTGTCGGAATGGATGACTAATTGCTTTTTCTCGATGTTTTCCCGGCGGACGATATCTTCTATTAAATCAGCTGCATAGCTGCTCGATTCGATATCATGAACCTGCCAGCCGACAATTTTTCGGCTGTAGATATCCATCACCATGTACAGGTAGTAATACTGTCCTTTGATCGGGCTTGATAAATAGGTAATATCCCACGAGTAGAGTTGATTGGGTCGGGTGGCTTTGAGCGGCTGTGGTTTGTGACGCTGGCCGGCCGACTCTTTCGCTCTATGCTTTAACTGGTTGTGCGCTTTCATGACCCGGTAAAAGCTTGATTCCGAGGCGATATAGCGCCCTGAATCCAAAAGGGCCGGAACGATTTGATGCGGTGTCAAGTCGCGGTATTCCGGTTGGTTTACCAGGTTGATAATTTCTTGCCTGGTCGCCTCGGGCAATCGATTATGCACAGGCGCGGTATTGTGCAGCCTCAGGTCTTCTGAAATCGCATCGCCACGGTTCCAGCGCTGGTAGGTTCTGGCGGATATGCCCAACAGTTCGCAGGCGGATTGTTGCCGTGCGCCACTGCTGACAGCTTCATCAATGAGCGCGCTGTAATGTTTGCGATCTGAGCAGGCGATCAGTCGTCCGCCTTTTCCCCCCGGATCGCCTGGCACTTTTTTGATAACACCAGTAAGGCCGCTGTTTCCGATAACGCTTTTTCTTTACGGTTCAGCTCTTTTTGCAAGCGCTTGTTTTCTTGTTTGAGTTGCTTTTTTTCTGCTCGGCTGGCTGAGAGGTCTGCCGATTGAGCAGCGGATAAAAATTCTGTTCTCCAAGCGTCCGGATGGTGCAAATAGATGCCTTTTTCCCGGCAATAGGCGCTGGCCTGTTCGTCTGTCAGATGATGGCAATGAGCAATGGCGTCAAAACGTTCCGCTTTCGTCCAGGCATGAGGGCTTTTTTCTTTTGACATACTTGATGTTGAGATTTCGAGTTGATTGTCCCTGGCTAAACGAATCCACTTTTGAAGCGTGGAGTAACCCACACCTAAATCGTTGGCAAGGGCTTTCAGCGATTGCTCTGGATTTCTGGATAGCGCTTTTTCTACCGATTGTACTTTAAATTCCTGGCTAAATACCGCCATTTTTGTCTCCTGATTTAAAAAAGTTTCAGGCGACAGGTATGTTGACATAGGGGGGTTTCGAGCATGGGCTGCGTCGAGCATCAAAGTTTTCAACAACATCGCCGAGAAAGGCTTGTGGCCACTCACCCCCCACAGCCCAACACCTCCAGATTCCTTTTGATGGTGGCTTCCAGTTCGCTCGCCTTATCGAACTGCTCGTAGAGCTGGGTGGTCAGTTCCGCCATCTTCTCCTCGAAGGGTACACCGTCGTCCTCCACGGCTTCGGCACCGACATAACGGCCCGGGGTGAGCACATAGCCATGCCCCTTGATGTCATCCAGCGTCACGGATTGCCACCAGCCGGGCTTGTCTTCGTATTCTCCGCCTTCGCTGGCCTCTTCCGACATCCGGTCTCCCGCGACGCTTGCACTTCCTTGTGCGGCGCGCCAAGCATGATAGACACCGGCGATGGTGTCGATGTCTTCCGAAGTCAGCTCACGATGCACCCGGTCCACCAGTTGACCCATACGGCGGGCGTCGATAAAGAGCGTCTCGCCGCTGCGGTCGCGGTAACCTCGTTTGGGATCGGCCTTCTTGTTGCGGGTGAGGAACCAGAGACAGACCGGGATCTGGGTGGTGTAGAAGAGCTGGCCCGGCAGGGCGATGATGCAGTCCACCCGGTCGTCCTCGATAATCCCCTTCCGGATGGCTAGTTCCGCGGTGGTGGCCGTGGACATGGATCCGTTGGCCATGACAAAGCCGGCGATACCATTGGGTCCCAGATGGTGGATGAAGTGCTGGATCCAGGCATAGTTGGCGTTGTTCGCTGGCGGCACGCCGTATTTCCAGCGTACGTCCTCCTTGAGGCGCTCGCCGCCCCAATCGGACATGTTGAAGGGCGGGTTGGCGAGGATATAGTCAGCCTTCAGATTCTTGTGCAGATCGTTGTGGAAGCTGTCGGCCTGATGGGGGCCGAGGTCTGCGTCGATGCCGCGGATGGCCAGGTTCATCTTCGCCAGCTTCCAGGTGGTGGGGTTGGACTCCTGGCCGTAGACGGCAATGTCGCCCAGCCGGCCGCCGTGCTCCTCGACGAACTTCTCGCTTTGTACAAACATCCCACCGGAGCCGCAGCAGGGGTCGTACACGCGGCCCTTGTAGGGCTCGATCATCTGCACCAGCAGTTGCACCACGCACTGGGGAGTGTAGAACTCGCCGCCTCCCTTACCCTCGGCGGCGGCGAAGCGCCCGAGGAAGTATTCGTAGACCCGACCCAGTGGGTCCCTGACGCCGGATTCCCTGGCTTTCAGATCGACGTCGCCCACCAGCTTGACCAACTCGCCAAGGCGGGTCTTGTCCAGGGTGGGTCGGGAGTAGTCCTTGGGCAGCACGCCCTTGAGGCTGGGGGTTTCCCGCTCGATGGCGGTCATGGCCTCGTCGACCCCCTTGCCGATGGTGGGCTGGGGTGCCAGGGCCTGGATGCGTTCCCAGCGCGCTTCGTGCGGCACCCAGAAGATGTTGTCGGCAGCATATTCGTCACGATCTTCCGGATCGGTGTACTCGGTCTCTGCCGTAACCGCCAGCTTGTCGTACTTGGCCTGAAAGGCGTCGGAGATGTACTTGAGGAAGATTAGCCCCAGCACCACGTGCTTGTATTCCGAGGCATCCATGTGGCCCCGCATCTTGTCGGCCATCTCCCACAGCTTGCGCTCGAAGCCCAGGTTGGCGCCGTTATTGGCTTTACTCATCGATTCCTCCCATCATGAACCTGAAAGCCAGAGAGACTTGATCGCCCCCTGGCACGATAGGCAAACACCCTGGACATCAGCCCTGCGATGCAGTGCTCTGTTGTTTTATCCAGTGGTCAATTTCCGTGCGTGAAACCGCCAAATCCCGCCGACCTTGAATGCAGGGATCTTCTTGGCTGCCGCCAGCCGGTAGACCGTACATTTTCTGACTCTTCCCCTGATCGAGTGGGTAGTTTAGCGTAGGGCAGCATGAGAGACATTGATCTATACACCCGGATATTGTGTATTCAGGTACCTTGGCTGTCAATGGCCAAAATAACTGAGCCAGTTTCGGCCATTAAAAGTGCGCCACTTTTCAGGTAAAAAATCAGCTATTCAGTTTGGATTTCAATCGATAGCTTTCTCCTCCCGGCATAAAAATATGTGAATGATGAATGAGTCGGTCGACAATCGGCACGGCGATATTGTCATCGATGAAAAATTCTCCCCAGTTGGTGAATTCCTTGTTGGTGGTCAGAATGATCGAGCGGTATTCATACAGCGTGTTAATCAGTTGAAACAGGTTGTGCATCCCCTGTTTGTTCAACGGTAAATAGCCCGGTTCATCGATGATCAAAACGTCGAATTTGGCCAACTGGTTGATTTTCTTTTTCAGCTCACCTTTGAGTTCGGCAATCTCCAGCATTTCAATCAGTCCCGGCGCGGTATTGAAGCTGACCTTGTAGCCGGCCTCAATCGCCTTCAGGCCGATGCCGATGGACAGGTGGGTTTTACCGACCCCGGGCGGGCCAATGAAGACGATGTTTTCGCGGTTGTCGATGAAACCAAAGTCCAGCAGGCTGTTGATTTCCCGTTTGCTGATGGTGGTCTGTACGCGGTAGTCGAACTCATCCAGGCTTTTTTGCACAGGGAATCCGGCGCGTTTGCGGTTTTGCTCGATGCGTTTTTGGTTGCGCTGTTGTCGCTCCAAGTCCACCAGGCTTTCGGCAAAGTGCAGGCAGGAGCTTTCGTTGGCTTCTGCCTGACTGAGCAGGGTGGCCAGTTGTCCGGCAATGCCCGCCAGGCACAGACTGCGGTATTTTCCGGCAACGCTGTCAATGGATGACATGGCTCACCTCCTGACCAGTCGACTGGGCATTCAGGACGCGATAGCGTTCCAGTTGGGTGGGCGCTTTCTGGCGCGTAGTTGTTATCTGTGCAGTGGCCTTCTCATGGGTACTTCGCGCTGGGTGGTGTTGCCAGGCGTCCAGACAATCCTTGAAACCTGTTGCGGTGAGCTGTGTTCGATCCAGGATACGCATCAGTACTTCATCGCTCACCGGGCCGTATTGTGACGTCCATTGCTTGAGGATCTGTTTGACGCTCGGTAACTGGTCTTTGTCGATTTTCGGCGAGGTGGCTTTCAGTAATGCACACAATGCCTGACTGGCGTCAGCCCCTTTTCCCGGTCGTTCCTGGATGTCCTGCTCCAGTTGCTGGATATATTGACCTTTATCACGATAATGATCGGTGTTCTTGATGATCTGGCCTTTTTCCAGGCGCAGGGTATGTTCGGCAATCTTCTGGCCGGTCGAGAGGTCAGCGATCCGTAATTGACCGTGTTCGACTTTTACCGCCACCTGCGCCCTTTGATAAGCCATGGGCACTGAGTATTTGTTTCCCTGCCAGGCTATCAGGCCGGTTTTGTCCACTTTGCGGGTGACCCTGGCCTGCGCTGGATTCTCGCTGACGCAAGACGGTGTCAGGTACGGCAGCATCCTGTCCTGTTCTTCGTTTCGATAGTGCATGGCCGGCTGTTGACCGGTGCTGCCATGAACACGCTGGTTGGCAATCGTGTCCAGCCAGTCGGACAGATACCTTTCCAGCCCAGACCAGTCCGTAAAGGTTTCCCCATAGAGACCGTTTTGCCTGACGTATTTGACCCCGGCTTCAACCTTACCCTTACTCTCTGGATCGTAGCCCTCGCAGGCACGGGTACGGAACCCGGCCGCTGTGGCGTACTGATGAAAACGTTGATTGAGTGTCAGCTCCCGGAACACTTCGCTAATCACCACCAGTCTGGTTTGATCATAAACACATTCAGCTGGCATGCCGCCGAAATAGCGAAATGCCGCATCGTGCTGCTGAATCAGAGTTTCCGTATCAATGGGCCGGTCGGATACAGATACATACATCAGCCTGGAACAAGACAGCACAAACACCATGAAATACACTGTAGTTTCCACACCGCCAATCATGACACCACGCAACTCGCCGCCATCGACCTGACACTGTTCGCCCGGCACCATGTCCAGTACCGGTTCATAATAGCGCTGCTGCTTGACGCTGATTTCCTGCTTCAACGCTTGAATGTAGCGGCGTACCGAACGGTCGGAAACCGCCAGCATCTCCTCTTTGGCTTTCAATTTGCGCAGCACCTTGACCGCCGACAAGCCCGGCCAGGTCTGCAGCAGATGGATAATATACTCCCGGTAGTCATCCAGTTTTTTACCACGCTCTGTGGTTGCCTGTAAGGCCGTAATTTCAGCCTCTGTCAGTTTCAGGTACTTCGAGACTGTATGCCGGGAGATACCCTGTTGTCTGGCAATCTTGCGCATCGATAAGCCATTGCCTTCGTTGTATAACGCTTTGATTTGATGAATCACGTTCCACTCCTTCACAGGACTCCCTGAAAAAATTCAGGGACTCTCTCAGATTTATTTCAATAAATAAAGTCTGAAAAAGTGGCTCACTTTTGTTGGCCAGTTTTGGTCTGTTTTAATTGGCCATTAACAGCTAGCAGTTGCCGTATCGGTCAAAGCGACAGGCAATCGACAAAACCCGAGAGATCTACATGCGAGCTCTATGCATCGCGAATATCACCTTTGGGACGTCGACACCTTGGACGCCGAGATGAAGCTCCAATTGGGATGACTTCGAAAAGAACCTTGCAGGTGGCCAATATATGCGACAAAAAAGCAACGAGCGTAGATGATCAATTAAAGAACCTACATTCCGATGCAGCGCGGGTTCCTGTATCTGGTGGCCATTATGGACTGGCACAGCCGCAAGGTTCTGTCCTGGCGGCTGTCGAACAGCATGGAGGCGGATTTTTGCGTCGAAGCCCTGAAAGAGGCTATGGTCAAATACGGCAAACCCGGGATCATGAACAGCGATCAGGGCAGCCAGTTTACGGGTTTTGAATGGACGCAGGCATTGAAAGATGCCGACGTGGCTATATCCATGGACGGCAAAGGCCGCTGGTAACCGGATGATCGAACGTCTTTGGCGATCCCTGAAATATGAATGCATCTACATGAATGCCTTTGAAACCGGCTGGCGTATTACAACGCCGAGCGCCCGCATTCGACCCACGGAATATTGACGCCTGACGAGGCCTAAAGCATTTCGACTTATATTTGAATCACCCTGTTCCCCGAACGCATTTGCTATCGCGAACGCTGCCTCGGGGATCGGGGTGATGCCTTGTTTCAAAGAAAAGTCGAAACGCTATATGAAAGAAAAACAGAACCAGTGAGATTGGCAGCCTGAATGAAACCATGATCCATCTTAAATTGGCTGCCAACTGGTCGAAAATGTAGGACCACCTCTCATTGGCCAGTAGCGCGGATGTCGATGTTGCTGTATTCCTTGTCATGGCGTGATCTCCTTGGCGGTTCCAGCCGCCGTGTGGGTGGTTTCGGCTCACCCGGAGATTACGCCGTCCTCGAATTTCTACCAAACTCGCGACACTACCGTTCAGCACATTGCAGATCCCAAAGATGGCGGTAAGCACCTTTGGGATTGTTCAGCAACTCCGTATGCGCACCCTTTTCAATCACCTGTCCCTTTTCAATCACGAATATGCAATCACAATCGCGAACGGTGGACAGTCGATGGGCAACGATAATAACACTGCGCCCTTTGCGAATTTTTGGCATATTGTCTTGAATAAGTGCTTGCGAGACATCATCCAATGCAGATGTAGCTTCATCAAAAATCAGTAGCGCAGGGTCGCTAAGCAATGCCCGGGCAATAGCGATGCGCTGTCTTTGCCCGCCAGAAAGCGACAGACCACCTTCTGCTAGAATTGTGTCATATCCATCTTCAAGCTCTAAAATAAAATCATGCGCTCCAGCAGTCTGCGCGGCCTTGATAACACGCGATAACGGAATAGCCGGGTCAGCTATCGCAATATTATCGCGTACAGAAAGATTGAATAGAAAGTTCTCTTGCAGTACGACTCCAATACGCTGTCGAATGCCAACTGGATTTAAGCTTGCAATGTCTTTCCCGTCCAGAAAAATATTTCCTTGTTCAGGCACATAAAGTTTTTGTATCAGCTGCGTTATTGTGCTCTTGCCAGAGCCGGAACGGCCAACAAAGGCTACCATTTGTCCAGCCGATATCTTTAAATTCAAATCTTCCAATATAGCTGGGCCATCGGGCGTATAACGAAATGTCACGTTTTGAAAAACCAATTCACCGTCAATATCTTTCGACGGTACTTCAAGTTCGTCGGTAATTTCTGGCACGACATTCAGCACATCAGAAAGACGCGAAAGCGAGACACGGGCTTGGACAAATTCGCGCCACAATTCCGCCAGCCGCACCATAGGTTGCATCACATGACTTGCCATCATATTAAACGCAATGAGCTGGCCAATTGATAATTCAAGCCCAATGACTTTGCGTGCACCAATCCACAAAACAAGAGCCAAAACAATTTCCTGAATGCCCTGAACTACCCCGTTCGATAATTGCATTAACCGCTGCACTTTGTAGTTGGAATGTACAAAGTCGCGCGTTTGATATTCCCACCGTCTGATCATTTGCGGCTCAAGCGCAAGCGCCTTAACCGTTTCAACACCTGCGAGAATTTCAGTTAGGAACGAATTGTTGATTGCGGCATCTCTGTAGAGCTCTTCAACCTGCTTTTGAAGCGGCTTGGTAATCAGCAATGACAAGAGAATGAAGCACGGAATAGAGGAAGCCACTATCAATGTAAGTAGCGGAGAATAATAATACATCACGGCGAAGAAGATAAAGGTAAACCCTAAATCAATTATGAGCGTATTAGCTGCGCCAGTGATAAATTTGCGGATTGAATTAAGTTCACTAACGCGCATAACCGTAACCCCGACCGGGCACGTCTTAAAGTATACCAAGGGCAGATCAATCAAATGACGGTAAAGCTTGCTCCCGAGCCGGGCATCAATCCGTGTTCCCGTCCAGCTTGCCAGATATTGTCTGAGCGTTTTAAGGATCATCTCAAACACCGAAATTGCAATCAGCACTGTGACCAGCACATCAAGAGTCGAGAGGCTATGGTGAACTAGGACCTTATCCATGATAACTTGAAAAAATAGTGGTGAAACGAGCGCAAATAATTGCAACACGACGGAGGCCGCAAGAACCTCCATCGCTAACCCTTTGAAACGACCAAGTTCAGGCAGAAACCAACGGACATCAAATTTCTGAATCACACCCGACAAAGTTGAACGTGAGGAAACCACAGCAACATGCCCACTCCAAGCGACCATAAAATCGCTTTCACTCAATATCTCTGGCGCAGACTTTCCAGGATATTGAACCAGATACTTGCCCTCATTAATCTTGGCTAGCAAGAACCAGCATTCATCTACTCCTTTAATAATTAAGGGTGTCTCCATTTTCCCAAGCTGCTTTAAATTACGCCTGTTAAACTTCACCTTCAGATTATAGTTCGCAGCAAGCTTCTTTAGAGCATTTTGAGGAGAAATTTTTCCAAGGTCTGCAGCCTTTTTTTCAAAAGTTTCGTCTGGTTTGAAGGCACGCATAACCTGTACCCAAACTATAAAAGTTGCTAAGAGACTCTCCCATTTTTTACATCTATTAACAATAGTTGAGTCTGCAATTGACTGTGAAGCTTCTCCCATAACTAATAACCTTATCTTTACACTGCACTTCAAAAGTTGTCGGTTGTGTCTCGAAAGTTGTGGAAATTGATTTCAGGCATTTTCGAGCGGGTTGAATTATGCGCCGGTCAGGCGGCTTGGTCAAGGGTGGCGTCGGCGACGGGCTGAGCGAGCGTTTCCCAGCCATCGACCTTTCGCATGACGATCTGCCCCGAGGCCATCAGGGCCCGGAGCAGCATTGGCACGGTCTCGGCGCAGGGCAGCACGGTCCGGGTCTTGATGCGGCGGCGGAATTCCTCGTTCAGGCCTTCGATCGCATTTGTCGTTCTGGCCGATTTCCACTGGCCTTGTGGCAGGCGCGTGAAGGTGAACAGCTTATCTCCTGCTTCTTCCAGGCTGTCAGCGACGGCCTTGCATTTCAGCCGCCATTTTCGCAGAAATGCCTTGCGGCGGGTGGCAATTTCATGAACCGTTTTGGCGTAGATCATGTCGCGGTAATCCTCGGCCAGTTCATCGTGCATACGCTTGGGAGCCTTGGCCAGAAGGTTGCGATGCTTGTGCACCGGTGCACCTCTGGATCGGCAGGTCTTCGCCCCAGAGGGCAACGAGAGCGGCCTCCAGTCCCGGTGCCCCGTCCACGATGACAAATTCGGGCCGCTGCAGCCCGCGCGCATCCAGATCATTGATGAACTGACGCCAGGCGGAGGTGCTCTCGCCGCCCATGTTCATCAGTGATAACGAATAAGGTTATGTCGTGATCGCGAAGCGAGCCACGATATGAACCGTTTGTTGGACGGCCCCAGGGTCAAGTGAAGGTGTGAACGATGCTATGAAAATAGCTTTTTGTGAAGCTGCCCGATTGAACAGTCAGGTGGCTGTTTTTTTGTCCGATGATTGGAAAATGGACGGATTTCCCTTGCGCTCCGTTGTCAGGGTGCTTCTTTGACTGATTAGCCCTGATTTCAGACCGAACGCGCTCCTCAGTCAGTACCAAACTGCTTGAAGGAGGGGGAAAGTGTTTTGAATCTACATAACCGTAACGAATCCTCCTGGTTTAAATGGGTGCCAGCGTTTGCGACAAAGCCAACGCCTCAAAACCGGTATGCGCGTTCGTTGTACGGCCATTTCACCGCCGCAGCAGGGACATTTCATTGCGGGTCGTTTTCGGATGGCAGGTAATCCTTTTTTGGGGTCGAGGTTGTGCAGGCGTTGTAAGACTCGGATCATGCCTTTGCTGTCAGGATGCAGGAAACCAAAATTCCGGGCCCGGCGAAAGCCTTTTGGCAGCACATGCTGGAGCACTAACCACAGGAATTCAGCAGCGGAGACGGTTTTGTTTCGCCAGCGTTTGGTATGACTGTCCTGATACCGGTAAGTGACCTTGCCGTCCCGGCAGGACAGAATGTCCTTTTCCCGGATGACACCGCGATACAGATAGCGCCCCAGGTAAATAAGTGCCTTGTCCCCCGTCCCGACCCGTTTGCAGTCAACGACCCATTTGTGCGGCATCGCCTTGGGCAGTGACAGCTTTTCCCGGGCAAGGCGGGCCAGCATTCTGGCGCGGAAGACTTTCGCCAGCGCCTTGTGATTGAACAGATACTTGCCGGACCTGGTCCGCCACAGGCGTTTGCCCTGGTCGACACTCGCGGCCGGCATCACGGCATGAATATGGGGATGATAATCCAGTGCCCGGGAATGCGTATGCAGTACCGCAATGACACCGGGATCGCCTTTGAGCTTTTTGTCATTGCGGCTGAAGGTTTGCAAGGTCTCCCGGACACACTCGAACATCAGCGTGTAAAACAGCCGTTGGTTTCGAAAGGCCAGTGCTCTCAACTGTGCCGGCAGCGTAAAGGTGATCATGAAATACTGTGCCGGCACCTGTTTCTGCATCTGCCGCTCAATCCATTGCTGAGACTCGTGATGTTGACAATGGGGGCAGTTGCGGTGGCCACAGGAATGTGGCACGAAGGACTGATGTTCACAATCTGTGCATTGTACTTTCATTACCGGACTGCACGTTGTTCGGCAAACTTTAAAAGCCTTAAGCGCCTTTAAGTGGCCAGGCAGAAGTTGCGATTGATACTGCTTGAGAAAATCTGCCTCAAACTGCTCGATAACCGTAGAAAGCCGTATCATTTGACATTCCCCCAGCGGATATCGAAGCCACCCATCAACTGATTGATTTGCTGCTGAGAATTCTTTCCGGTGACAGCGGTTAAATGCGTGTAACGCGACGTGGTCAGTAAACTGGTGTGGCCCGGAATCTGTTGCAGCTCCACCAGATCGACGCCGGCTTCCAGCAGATGTGTGGCATAACTGTGCCGCAACGAGTGACAGGAAATCTTTTTTTTAACATGAAATGATCCATATCGAATGCGCAAGGAGTTCTCAGCCGTGAAAAGGCTGCTTATCCATATTCAATGAAGTAAGCTGGCTTACCCCGGTTGTGTTATATAACCGAATTTTATCAGCGCTCTGATCCAGCGTGGTGCATTGCTGTTAATGGCCAATTAAAACAGACCAAAACTGGCCAACAAAAGTGAGCCACTTTTTCAGACTTTATTTATTGAAATAAATCTGAGAGAGTCCCTGAATTTTTTCAGGGAGTCCTGTGAAGGAGTGGAACGTGATTCATCAAATCAAAGCGTTATACAACGAAGGCAATGGCTTATCGATGCGCAAGATTGCCAGACAACCGGGTATTTCCCGGCATACAGTCTCGAAGTACCTGAAACTGACAGAGGCTGAAATTACGGCCTTACAGGCAACCACAGAGCGTGGTAAAAAACTGGATGACTACCGGGAGTATATTATCCATCTGCTTGAGACCTGGCCGGGCTTGTCGGCGGTCAAGGTGCTGCGCAAATTGAAAGCCAAAGAGGAGATGCTGGCGGTTTCCGACCGTTCGGTACGCCGCTACATTCAAGCGTTGAAGCAGGAAATCAGCGTCAAGCAGCAGCGCTATTATGAACCGGTACTGGACATGGTGCCGGGCGAACAGTGTCAGGTCGATGGCGGCGAGTTGCGTGGTGTCATGATTGGCGGTGTGGAAACTACAGTGTATTTCATGGTGTTTGTGCTGTCTTGTTCCAGGCTGATGTATGTATCTGTATCCGACCGGCCCATTGATACGGAAACTCTGATTCAGCAGCACGATGCGGCATTTCGCTATTTCGGCGGCATGCCAGCTGAATGTGTTTATGATCAAACCAGACTGGTGGTGATTAGCGAAGTGTTCCGGGAGCTGACACTCAATCAACGTTTTCATCAGTACGCCACAGCGGCCGGGTTCCGTACCCGTGCCTGCGAGGGCTACGATCCAGAGAGTAAGGGTAAGGTTGAAGCCGGGGTCAAATACGTCAGGCAAAACGGTCTCTATGGGGAAACCTTTACGGACTGGTCTGGGCTGGAAAGGTATCTGTCCGACTGGCTGGACACGATTGCCAACCAGCGTGTTCATGGCAGCACCGGTCAACAGCCGGCCATGCACTATCGAAACGAAGAACAGGACAGGATGCTGCCGTACCTGACACCGTCTTGCGTCAGCGAGAATCCAGCGCAGGCCAGGGTCACCCGCAAAGTGGACAAAACCGGCCTGATAGCCTGGCAGGGAAACAAATACTCAGTGCCCATGGCTTATCAAAGGGCGCAGGTGGCGGTAAAAGTCGAACACGGTCAATTACGGATCGCTGACCTCTCGACCGGCCAGAAGATTGCCGAACATACCCTGCGCCTGGAAAAAGGCCAGATCATCAAGAACACCGATCATTATCGTGATAAAGGTCAATATATCCAGCAACTGGAACAGGACATCCAGGAACTGCCGGGAAAAGGGGCTGACGCCAGTCAGGCATTGTGTGCATTACTGAAAGCCACCTCGCCGAAAATCGACAAAGACCAGTTACCGGGCGTCAAACAGATCCTCAAGCAATGGACGTCACAATACGGCCCGGTGAGCGATGAAGTACTGATGCGTATCCTGGATCGAACACAGCTCACCGCAACAGGTTTCAAGGATTGTCTGGACGCCTGGCAACACCACCCAGCGCGAAGTACCCATGAGAAGGCCACTGCACAGATAACAACTACGCGCCAGAAAGCGCCCACCCAACTGGAACGCTATCGCGTCCTGAATGGCCAGTCGACTGGTCAGGAGGTGAGCCATGTCATCCATTGACAGCGTTGCCGGAAAATACCGCAGTCTGTGCCTGGCGGGCATTGCCGGACAACTGGCCACCCTGCTCAGTCAGGCAGAAGCCAACGAAAGCTCCTGCCTGCACTTTGCCGAAAGCCTGGTGGACTTGGAGCGACAACAGCGCAACCAAAAACGCATCGAGCAAAACCGCAAACGCGCCGGATTCCCTGTGCAAAAAAGCCTGGATGAGTTCGACTACCGCGTACAGACCACCATCAGCAAACGGGAAATCAACAGCCTGCTGGACTTTGGTTTCATCGACAACCGCGAAAACATCGTCTTCATTGGCCCGCCCGGGGTCGGTAAAACCCACCTGTCCATCGGCATCGGCCTGAAGGCGATTGAGGCCGGCTACAAGGTCAGCTTCAATACCGCCTTGGGACTGATTGAAATGCTGGAGATTGCCGAACTCAAAGGTGAGCTGAAAAAGAAAATTAATCAGCTGGCCAAGTTCGATGTCTTGATCATCGATGAACCGGGCTATTTACCGTTGAACAAACAAGGGATGCACAACCTGTTTCAACTGATTAACACGCTGTATGAATACCGCTCGATCATTCTGACCACCAACAAGGAATTCACCAACTGGGGAGAATTTTTCATCGATGACAATATCGCCGTGCCGATTGTCGACCGACTCATTCATCATTCACATATTTTTATGCCGGGAGGGGAAAGCTATCGATTGAAATCCAAACTGAATAGCTGATTTTTTACCTGAAAAGTGGCGCACTTTTAATGGCCGAAACTGGCTCAGTTATTTTGGCCATTGACATACATCATGGATTCCTTATTTTATTGACTCAGCTCGGTTATTATTTTTCCGTCCATATCCTCGCAAACAGTTTGCCCGCATTTATCCCAATGTTCTATAAAAGGTGACGGGCAGCCTGCAGATAGATCATAAGCTTCAATATTATTATCTGAACACACTTTATTTCCGTATTCATCCTGAGAACGCATAAAACCAGCCGGACATTGTTCAAGACTGCCCTGGATTTGCCGAATACGGCCCGCATCGTCAGCACAGGCGCTATTGCCATAACCATAAGTGATACTGGAAAGCCCGGCGGGACACAGTGCATGGACTGCTGCAGAAATCCCAAAACCTAAGAAAATTGACAAAATAATCTTCATACTCAGCATTCGCGCAATCCATAAACTGCAACAGACTTCTTCATTCTGCCCAAGAGAATTAAGCAGCAATCAAGCTCCATTGAATCATAATCAATTTGATGATGTCAATATATTATATTGACTCCAACATGACTGCTTTAATATCATAATAAGCTATGAGAAACTTAAATGCAGCACGAATGGTCGATGATATGCTCGACATCAGTCAGGCTCAAAAAGAGCGCTTATCCCATATTGATTTCAGGGTTTGCTTTTTAGGGACAATCGGCCGGAATGATCTTGTAAACCGCTTTGGTATCAAGGCTGCCGCAGCGACTCGAGACATCACCCTATATAAGGAATTAGCTCCGAGGAATTTGGAGTACGACACCAAGGCCAAGGTATACACGCGCTCGAAAGACTTCGAGCCGCTATTCGACTACTCACCCAACCAGGCGCTGGCTGCCCTTGCGCACGGCTTTGGTGATGACTTCGTCGGCACGCACAAAGGGTTCATTGCGTGTGAAACGCCAGCGCAGTTAAACAAGCCCTCGTTATCGACTCTATCCGTACTAACTCGTGCCATCCATCAAGAGAAGGTCGCAAGAATTACCTACCGTTCTCTGAGTAGCGGACGGAGCACACGCGAGATTGTGCCCTTTATGCTGGTCGATAATAGACTTCGCTGGCACGTCCGCGCCTATGACAGGAGGCAATCCAGATTTTCCGATTTCGTTATTACGCGTATTGCCGATCCGGTAATCATCGACAGCATAGTCGAAGAGTATGAGACCCTGGAGTCTGACAATCAATGGAATCGGATCGTCGAACTGGAAATCGTGCCGCACCCACGTCTTAAGCACGCCAAAAACAATAGAAATAGACTATGCCATGGAAAATGGTGTATTGAATGTCGATGTACGTGTCGCTGTTGCCGGTTACGTACTTCGTCGGTGGAATGTGGACTGCACAGAAGACCACAGCATGGAAGGCCCCGAATATCATCTGTGGCTTAAAAATAGGCAAGCGCTGTATGGCGTGGATAATCTCGTCATTGCTCCAGGCTACGAATCCCAAGCCATAAAATAACAAAAGGATAAAAACCCGTAATGAATCACACCGTCCACAACAAACTCGTTTCTTTCATCTGGTCCATCGCTGATGATTGCCTGCGCGATGTCTATGTGCGCGGCAAATACCGTGATGTCATCCTGCCCATGGTGGTATTGCGCCGGCTGGACACCCTGCTGGAACTCAGCAAAGAAAAAGTGCTGGAAGAAGTCGCCTTTCAGCAAAATGAAATAGGGCTAACAGAACTGGATGACAGTGGTTTGAAAGACGCCTCCGGTTATGTATTTTACAACACCAGTAAATGGACATTGACCCAGCTCTACAATACCGCCACCAATAATCAGCAGATCCTGCTCGCTAACGCTGAAGAATATCTGAATGGGTACAGCGCCAACGTTAAAGAGATCATCGACAAGTTCAATCTGAAGGCCCAGGTTCGGCACATGGCCAATAAAGATGTGCTGCTGGATGTGCTGGAAAAGTTTATCTCCCCCTACATCAACCTGACACCGGAAGACCGTGAAGACCCGGACGGCAACCGCCTGCCCGCACTCACCAACCTAGGCATGGGCTATGTGTTTGAAGAACTCATCCGAAAATTCAACGAAGAGAACAACGAAGAAGCGGGCGAACACTTTACGCCTCGTGAGGTCATTGAACTCATGACCCACCTAGTCTTTGAACCGGTAAAAGACAAATTACCCCCGTCATGACCATCTACGACCCTGCCTGTGGATCAGGCGGCATGCTGACTGAGTCGCAAAACTTTATCAAAGATGGCACAGGTGCAATTTGTGCTAAAGGTGATGTCTACCTCTACGGCAAAGAGATCAATGACGAGACCTACGCCATCTGTAAATCCGACATGATGATCAAAGGCAACAACCCTGAAAACATCAAAAATGGCTCAACCCTGTCAACCGATGAATTTGCCGGAACCCGATTCGACTTCATGCTCTCCAATCCGCCCTATGGCAAAAGCTGGTCAAGCGAGCTGAAATATATTAAAGATGGTAAAGATGTCATCGACCCTCGTTTTCTGGTACAGCTAAGTGATTACTGGGGAAACACTGAAACCGTGGATGCCACCCCACGCTCCAGTGATGGGCAATTATTGTTTCTAATGGAAATGATCAGCAAGATGAAAGATCTGCAAAACAGTGGCCCAAATACAGTGTGCGGCTCACGCATTGCCTCGGTACATAATGGCTCCAGCCTGTTTACCGGCGATGCAGGCAGCGGTGAAAGCAACATACGCCGCTACATTATCGAGAATGATCTGCTCGAAGCTATCATCCAGTTACCCAACAATCTGTTTTACAACACCGGTATTACCACCTACATCTGGCTGCTATCCAACAACAAGCCCGAACACCGCCAAGGCAAAGTGCAACTCATCGACGCCAACCTGCTTTTCAAAAAGCTGCGCAAGAACCTGGGTGAGAAGAACTGCGAGCTGGCGCCTGAACATATTAAACAAATTACTGAATGTTACTTGCAAATGTTATCGGTTGAACGCGAGGCTGACGAAGATGGCATTGCAGCACAGGTTTTTGATAACAGCGATTTTGGTTATTACAAGGTCAACATTGAACGCCAGACCGCCGAAAAGCGCAATTCACGACCGAGCGCATTGAAACCCTACGATTTGATAAAGCACTGCGCGAACCCATGCAATGGATTTACCAACAATGGGGCGAAGCCGTCTATGCGCCCGGCACATTGACTGAAAATGAAAAATCGATTCTGGCCTGGTGTGAAGACAAAGAGCTGGAGTTCAATGCAAAGAATCGCAAAAAACTACTCAACATTGAAACGTGGCTAAAGCATCAAAAGCAGGTAGCCATAGCCGAGTTGTTAATGGCTGAACTCGGTGACACTGAGACCAGCGATTACAACCAAGTCAAGACACAAGTCGATAAGACGCTTAAAGAGCAGAAAATCAAACTGTCCGCAAGCGATAAAAACGCCATCCTGAATGCCGTAAGTTGGTATGACGAACAGGCGAAAAAAGTCATCAGGAAAACAGTCAAATTCAAACAGGAAAAACTGGATGAGTTACTGAACCATCTTGGCTGTAGTATTGAAGACCTGCCTGATTACGGCTATTACCCGACCGGGCAGAAAAATGAATTCATTACCTATGAAGCCAACAGTGACCTGCGTGACAGTGAAACGGTGCCGCTTAATGACGAGATTCACCGCTACTTCCTGACTGAAGTAAAACCCCCATGTAGAGGAAGCCTGGATTAATCCCGACTCCACCAAAATCGGCTATGAGATCAGCTTTAACAAATACTTCTATAAACACAAACCACTACGCAGTATGGAAGAAGTAGCCAAGGAAATTCTCGACCTGGAACAACAAGCCGAAGGGTTGATAGCGGATATTTTGGGCATTGACGTAAAGGAAGTCACTGGAGTTGATAATGACTGAGCGACTTGCCGCGATGCCAAGATATAAGGCTTATACCTCGTTCCCACGCAGGAGCGTGGGAACCAGAAAAATTTTAGGGGATGTAATCATGGATAAAACCACATAACCACAGGATAATTGCCATGTTACTTGATGAAATTCAACAAAAAAAAGAAAACATTAAAGCACTATGCTATCAGTTCGGCGCCAGCCATGTCCGGGTTTTCGGCTCCGCCGCACGCCGTGAAGAAACCATCGAAAGTGACATTGATTTTCTGGTCGATTTTCCAAGCGGTTATGACTTGTTCAAACAACGACTGCCGCTATCCGAAAGCCTGCAACACCTGCTGCAACGCAAAATCGACCTGATACCCGAACATGAGTTAAACAAACACCTGCGCAAACGCATTTTAGAAGAGGCAGTTGAGCTATGAAAAAAGACTGGACAGCCTATGCCAAACACATCCTTGATGCCACCGATAAAATTAAACGCATTCAACAGCGTGGCGATATTTTACAGGATGATATTCTCTATGATGCCACGATACGGAACCTGCAAACCCTGTCAGAAGCCACCCAGTCTATCCCGGAATCCTGCAAGACCCGGTATCCCGACATTCCCTGGCATGAAATCAGCGGTTTTCGCAATATCCTGGTACACAACTACCTGGGTGACATAGATCCACTCACCATCAAGGTGGTCATTGACCATTACTTACCCCAACTGGAAAACAGCATCAGGGAATTGTTAAACGATGAATAAACAGATCACAGCGATGCCACGGTATGAGGCTTATAAAGATTCAGGTATTGAGTGGCTGGGCTATATTCCGAGCAAGTGGAATAATAAGCGCTTCAAGTATTTGGCATCAGTATCAAAGGGAAAGCGTAACTACTCAGCGTAAATAAGTAAAAAAACTGCTTGACACGATTTTAGCGTTATTTTTGATTTTCTAACGGCAACACCTGGCGCAAGAGGTTTACTGTATTAGCCTGCGTTAGTTGAGGCGTGTTGCCTTATAAGCAATGCCCGATAGCCCTGCTGCCGTGCATTTCTAAAATACGATGACGGGCAACACAGAGGCAAAAATTCGTATTTCAAAAGCCATGAGACAAGAGTCCTGTACTTAAACCCACAGGCCGTTTCATTGAAGATTGATTCCATTGATGTAGAGGCTGCCATTACCAACGTCGTCGAGTTGGAGGAGGCCCTGGGGTTGATCACAGAAATGGTGGGGATCCTGCGCGAACAGTTGATGGAGGTGCTGCCGGACTTTGGTTGCCATCTGGGCTATGACGGCAAGGCCATCGAGAGCCACAGCACGGGGAGGCGGAACAAGGATACGGGTGAACCCAGTGACCCGGAGGCAGACTGGGGTGTGCACGAAACGGCCGGAGTGGGTTCCGATGGCAAGCCATGGCGCAAACTCAAGCGGTGGTTTGGCTACGGTCTGCATCTGATTGCGGACACCCGCTACGAAATCCCGGTGGCGATGCACCTGACCCCGGCCAGCCACTCGGAGCAGATCGAGCTGCGGTCCATGATCCGCGAACTATGCGCCCAGTCTCCGCAACTGGCCAGGCGCTGTGACGACTTCAGCGCCGACCGGGGCCTGGATAGTGGCGAGACCAAGGCGCTGCTATGGGACGAATACCGCATTCGCCCCCTGATCGACACCCGGCTGCTGTGGCGGGAGGAAAAACAACAGGCAGATTACGCTCCCGAGCGACCGATCACCCGACCCCTGTTCCCGGACCGGGTCGATACCCTTGTCCATACCGAACGTGGCACCCTGCACTGCATCTGTCCGGTTACCGGTGAGCAGCGCGACCTGGCCTTCCAAGGCTTCGAGGCCGACCGCGACACCCTCAAATACCGCTGCCCGGCGGCGGCCTACGACCTGACCTGCCAAGGCCAGGAAATCTGCCACCGGCAGGGTGGGGTTCAACCCGGCCCCTACGGGCGCATCGTGCGGCTCAAGCTCACCGACCACGATCGCCGGATCTTCACGCCGACCCCCCATGGCAGCCCCACCTGGCAAAGAGGCTACAAGCGGCGCACCGCGCTGGAGCGGATCAACAACTGCATCGACCACAGCTTCGGCTTTGAGAAGCACTTCATCCGAGGCCTGGCCAAGATGAAGGCCCGCGCCGGGCTGGCCATTGTGGTCATGATGAGCATGGCGCTGGGCCATGTGCGAGCGGGAAGGGCTGAACAGATGCGATCCCTGGTCAGGCCGATACCCAATACGGCGTAGCGCGGTTCTGAATAGTCCTCCCTGCTTACCCACATCATCAGGAGAAAACGAATCCTGAGGCCGGTGCTTGCGCCGAACACCCCATTATCGAGAACCATTCTCAATAAACCTCAGCAAAAGCCCTCGATTCCCCGAAAACAGCCCGTGTATTCGCGTAACGCTGTTCGTGATCGTGGCATTGCCGGCCTCGTCACACCTTCGGAAACGCTACAGCGCAAAACTCTCGTACCGAGCGCAGCGTTTGACAGCGCTGACCGATACCTCTATAATGGTCGGGTGCTTTATTTTATGTGGACTAGGAAAATGCGTATGTTTTCGAGACTGGTCGTGATGGCCTTGCTGTTCCTGCCGCTGTTGGCGGGTGCCTCTTCCATCCGGCGGATGGATATGGACGAGATCGCTTCACGGGCGGAACTGGTGTTCGAGGGGAGGGTAATCGCCAGGCGCGTGGTGCATGTGCCCAACAGCCGCACCCTGCGCACCGAGGTCACTTTCGAGGTGGACGAGGTGATCAAGGGCAACTTGGATGGCGACCGGGTGACCCTCTTTTTTCTTGGTGGGGTGGCCGATGGTGTCGCTCTACGGGTGAGCGACCTGCTCATCCCGGAATTGGGTGAACAGGGCATCTATTTCGTCGAGAGCCTCTCCCGTCCGCTGGTGAACCCGCTGGTGGGATGGCCCAGGGACACTACCTGATCGATCATGAACCGGGTACCGGCCGCGCCATGGTCAGGACCCGCGACGGCAAACCGGTTTTCGATCTGGAGCCTGCCCGGGCCCGGGCGTATGGGATAAGCCGGGGTGGTGGCGCTGCCGGGGTGGAAGTTCGGCCACGCAAGCCCCTGGAGATGCCCATGACACCGGATGACTTCAAGGCACGCATTCGGGGGATGCTACGATGAAGAGAAGCCTGCTGCTTGCGGTCTGCCTGTTCCTGCTGTCATCGGCCTCCCGGAGCTATGTACTCATGGACGCCGCCGGGTGGCCGGAGGCGACCACCACGTTCCATCCGACGACGCTGGTGCTGCTGGGGAAAGACCGCAGTCCCTCCGGGGTCCGCTGGATTGACGCGTTCCGTGAGGCGGCGCAGGAGTGGAACGACAAGACCGTTTTCGATTTCGAAATCGATACCGCCCGTCCTTCCCATCCCTGCGCGGGCGCCCTGCCCGAGTACCCTGAAGACGGTCACCAAAATGGGGTGGCTTTCACCTCGGTGATCTGTGCCGCCGATTCCAGGGGATCGATAGTCACCAGCTTCGGGGCGGGCACCCTGGGAGTGACCGTGACCTACTTCAAATACGGCGATCCCTAGTGGACCCTTGAGGATGCGAGGCTGGCCGAGACGGACATCTTCTTCAATGAGGAGGTAGCGTGGGACATCTACGATGGTCCCAAGCGGCGGCAGGCCTTCGACGTCTTCAATGTCGACTTCAATTTCCATCTGGAAGAGTGGGGCATCTACATTTTTTCCGAGCGGCAGGCCTTCGACTTTCGCCGGGTGGCCCTGCACGAACTGGGTCACGCCCTGGGGCTGAATCACGAGCGCAGGAAACCGGCCATCATGGGACCCTCCTACATGGAGAATGAGAATCTATACCACCTGCAGCAGGACGACATTGCTGGGGTTGCCGCGCTCTACGGCAGCGCGGTTCCCGATAATAAATAGCAGGCCCCCACCGTCTTTTGCCGTGGAGGAACCTGAGGAAAACGGCATTAAGTCGGGTATCAGCACCTGGGGAAGCCAGGGCTTTGCACCCGTGGAGATCACCCCGCTGAAGTGAATTCTTTCACATGAAGCGGGCTATGCTGGGGTGGCACAACCCATTCCCACATCAAATCCCAATGTCAGCCCCAAGAAGATATTTCGAATCCGCGAAGGTTTGTCGGTGAAGCTTTGAGCTGAACGCAAAGCTCGCTGCCTCTTGAAGGGGATGGCAGGAGAACGCATTTGGCTATGACAAAAGAACAAGAGATCGAAGAAGGACTGATCAGAGAAGTGGACCCCAATAATTGGACAACACGATAAGTGCTTTTCCTGGTTCAGGCAGCCATCCTAGCAGCAGATTCGTAGTAAACGCTGTCCGGTGTTTGTCGGTCAAGCGATTGGTGCCGTCTTTCAGCGTTGTAGAAGGCAAAATACCGGGCCAGTGAGGCTTTTGCTGCGCCCATGTTGTCATAGGCCTTCAGATACACTTCTTCGTACTTCACACTGCGCCACAGGCGCTCCACAAAGACATTGTCGACCCATCGGCCCTTGCCATCCATGCTGATACGGATATCGTGATGCCTGAGAGTGCCGGTAAATTCCTCGCTGGTAAACTGGCTGCCCTGGTCGGTGTTAAAAATCTTCGGGGCGCCATAGGTCTCAATGGCTTCCTCCAGCGCATCGACACAAAAGCTGGCGTCAAGGGTGTTGGATAAGCGCCATGACAACACCTTACGCGAGTACCAGTCCATGAGAGCTATGCTGATTTCTGGTGTACGGGCTGACGGAAGAAGCGGAGTACCCTGTTGATTGGTCTTTGCGGATCAACAACCAACAGGAGAAGTACACCGCTATGAACGAGAGTAACGTTGTCGAGCTGAAAGCACCAGCCGGAGATGCCCTGAGCGAGTTGCTGAAAGAAGGGTCCAGACAGCTGTTGGCGCAGGCTATTGAGGCGGAAGTGGCCGAGCTGCTGGCCCAGTACGCCGGGCAAGCCGTGGACGGGAAGCGGGCTGTGGTCCGCAATGGGTACCTGCCGAAGCGCACCCTCCAGACCGGGTTGGGAGATGTGCCGGTCAAGGTGCCAAAGGTGCGAGACCGTTCCGGGCAGGGCGTGAAGTTCAACAGCAAGCGGGTGCCGCCGTATCTGAAGCGGACGAAGAACGTCGAGGAGTTCATCCCCTGGCTGTACCTGAAGAGGATCTCGACCGGGGAGATGCAGCCGGCGCTGGAGGCACTGCTGGGTGAAGGAGCCACCGGGCTGTCGGCCACCACGGTCAGCCGCCTGAAGAAGCGCTGGGAGACGGACTATCGGCAATGGAGCCAGCGGGATCTGAGCCGGCGGCGCTATGTGTACGTGTGGGCCGACGGGGTCTACAGCAACGTACGGATGGATGATCGCCTGTGCCTGTTGGTAGTGGTTGGATCGGACGAGACGGGCCGCAAGGAGGTGCTGGCAGTGGTCGATGGCTACCGGGAGTCCGAGGCCAGCTGGCTGGAGGTCATCGAGCAGTTGGAAAGCCAGGGGCTGACGATCCCGCCGAAGCTGGCGATTGGCGATGGTGCCCTTGGCTTTTGGAAGGCCATTGCCAAGAAATGGCCCCAAACGGCTCAACAGCGTTGCTGGGTGCACAAGACGGCGAACGTGCTGAACAAGGTGCCAAAATCGGTGCAACCGAAGATCAAGGCGGCGCTGCATGAGATTTGGATGGGCGAGACGCGGGAGGATGCCTACAAGGCCTTCGACAGCTGTGTTAAGCGCTTCGAGGCCAAGTACCCAAAGGCCATGGAGTGCCTGGTGAAAGACAAGGAATCGCTGTTGGCGTTCTACGATTTTCCAGGGACGCACTGGCAGCACATCCGGACGACAAACCCGATCGAATCGGTATTTGCCACGGTGCGTCTGAGGACCACGAAGACCAAGAACTGTGGCAATCGCATGACGACTTTGGCGATGGCCTGGAAGCTGATGGAGACGGCGCAGAAAAAGTGGCGACGCCTCCGGGGCTACAAGCTGTTGGCCGAGATGGTTGAGGGAGTGAAATTCAAGGATGGCGAACGAGTAGAGGATCATTCACAGGGTACGGTCGAGACGGCTGTACACCAGATTTGACAATAGCTCTCTTCATGCCGGGAGGAGAGAGCTATCGACTGAAGCACAAACGCGAGCGCTGATTTTTGTCGCCCCAGGTGGGTCAATTTTATTGGCCGAAAGGGTGTCAAAATTATTGGCCATTGACAAGCCGGGAACTGAGGCGGAACAAGGGATTGAAAGGCTACCGTCCTGAACAGGCCCACAGGCTGGCGCAGAACCGCAAGAAAGAGCGGGACCGAACGCGGATACCGAAATCGACCTGGGCACGTGTGGAGCAGCTGCTTCGGGAGGACTGGAGCCCGGAACAGGTCAGTGGATGGCTGGCCCAGGAAGAAGGCACGGCCATAAGCCATGAATGGATCTACTGGTACGTGTATGAGGACAAGCGACGCGGTGGCGATCTCCATCGTCATCTGCGCTGCCAGAAGCCACGCAGGAAGCGCTATGGCCATTACGACCGGCGAGGGCAGATCAGGGAACGGGTGTCCATCGATGAACGTCCGGAGGTGGTCGAGGCGCGCAGCCGCATTGGTGATTGGGAAGCGGACACAGTGATCGGCAAGCCAGGCGGCGCTGTCCTGGTCACCCTGGTGGAACGGCGGTCCCGGCTGAGCCTGATCGCTCTGGCGCCCAACAAAACAGCTGAAGCGGTCAAGGCGGCCATCCTGAAGGTGCTACAACCCCTGTCGGCCCAGGTGCATACGTTGACCTACGACAATGGCAAGGAGTTCGCCTACCACATGGAGATCGCCAAGGTGTTGAAAGCAGATGGCTACTTCGCCCATCCAAGGGAACTGACTTCAACAAACTGACAGACAGGCAGGTCCTGGAGATCATGGACAAGTTGAACAATCGCCCTCGAAAATGCCTGGGGTACAAGACACCCAATCAGGTATTCTTCGGGATCAAACCACCCGTTGCACTAGTGCACATAAGCGAAAACACCAATGCTATTTATGAGGAATATATTGTAATATGCTGAATAATACTATATTAAATTCAGCAGGTGATATCATGCCACGTCTAACAGCAGCCCCAATCAGTTTAACAGAAGAACAACGCACGTTATTGCAAGGCACAGTGCGTAAACATACAAGTCCTCAGAATTTGGTGACACGTTGCCGTATTATATTGTTGGCAGATGAAGGCATCAGTGTACATGGAACCATGCGCCAGTTAAAAATTGGACGGACAACTGTTCAAAATTGGCGAAAACGCCGGTTACAGAACAGTGAACAAGAAAATCCTTTAGCCCGGCTTCAAGATGCACCGCGAAGCGGTGCGCCTGCTATCTATACGGCGGAGCAAATTTGCAGCATTATCGCGATAGCCTGCGAACGCCCAGAGGATAGTCAACGCCCGATCACTCATTGGACGCAACAAGAAATAGCCGATGAAGCGATAAAACGGGGCATTGTTGATTATATTTCACAGCGCTCTGTTGGGCGCTTTTTAAAAAGAAGCGGACCTGCAACCCCACCGGATGAAAGGCTGGTTGACGGCAAAAAAAGATGAATACTTCGACGAGAGGTGTCAAGATATTTGCGAAACCTACCCAGGGCCACGTCATCTAATCCGATAACCCACTGACAAACCTGCACTATTGGATAATTGCTGGACGTTCACTTCAGATCATGCTTGAATTCAATCACCATGATCGAAGTGGATTTACCATGATCCCTGCCGCTGTCCGACGTCATCGTGCGGCCGATACAGCGCCATGAGCGGGCGCGCCACTGGCTGCGCCACCCGATCCCTCACCCCGATTGGAGCACCCCGATGCAGAAGATCGATCTGAGCGACCTGGAGATGGCCCAGTTGCGCGAACAGCTGGGCCACTTACCCGAACCCCGCGGTGGACGCCGTCAGCTGCACCCCCTGCCGACGGTGCTGACCATCGCCCTGGCGGCCACCCTGGCCTATCTGGCCATCAGTGAGTACGCCGCCCGCCTGACCCGGACGCAGCTCAAGCGCCTGCGGGCCTGTTTCGATCGCAGACAGCAACGCTTCGTGGCCCCCTCCGAGCCCACCTTCCGCCGCGTGCTCCAGCAGGTGGATCCGGTGGCGCTGGAGCAGGCCTTTTCCGCCTGGGTCCAGGCCAGCGCACCGGCCGACGAACCCCTGGCCATCGACGGCAAGACCCTCAAGGGCGCTCGCCGGGGCGATGGCCGCCAGACGCACCTGCTCGCCGCCCTGTTCACTCGGCAGGGCACCGTCCTGGCACAGCGCGCGGTCGAGACCAAGAGTAATGAGATCCCGGCCCTGCGGGAGCTGCTCGATCCCCTCTCCATCGAGGGGCGTGTGGTCACCGCCGATGCGCTCCACACCCAACGCGAGACCGCCCGCTTCCTGGTCGAGGAAAAGGGCGCGCACTACCTGTTCACGGTCAAGGACAACCAGAAAACCCTGGCCAACGATCTCAAGGCTTTCGACCGGGAATCCATTCCCCCCCTGAGCACACCACGGTGGACAAGGGACACGGTCGGATCGAGCAGCGCACCCTTCGCACCACCGTTGCGCTCAATGCCTATCTCGATTTCCCCCATGTGGGCCAGGTCTGCCGGATCGAACGCCAGGTCACCGTGTCCAAGACCGGCAGGACACGCACAGAACAGATCTTCTGCATCACTGATCTCACCCCGGAACAGGCCGACCCCGGGCAACTGCTGGCCCTCAACCGGGGGCACTGGAGTATCGAGAACCGCCTCCATTGGGTCCGCGATGTCACGTTCGATGAGGACCGCTGCCAGGTTCGAAAGGGCCATGGCCCCCAGGTGCTCGCCTGCCTGCGAAACGCCGTCATCGGCCTGCTGCGTCGCCTGATCCGTCAGCCGCGGCAATCCATCGCCAGCATGATCCGCCATTTTGCGGCCCATCCTGCGCAGGCGCTCGCTGTCTTCCTGCGCTGACACGGCCGGCCCAGGTCGTCATCGGGGCCGACGGTGATCGGCCAGGCCCCGGTATGGCCAATGACCATGGCGAACTGCCATTCGGCGGCTTTTTGCAGCCCAATCGACCGAATATCCCGCTTCAAGCCGGGAAACCTCACTACGCCAAGGCCCTGGATCAGGCTGGTTAAGGTGTGGCCGGGGGAGAGGCGATTTAGATGACGTCGTCCTGCGGGCATAACCGATAAGCATTGATCTGATCTCCCAAAACTCATTATAATTATGATGTATTAGGAGATTTATTTCAAGAGACAGTTTTAGGAATATTTAAGCCATAAAAAAGGCTGATTTCTTCAGCCTTTCTCTGTCCTCCGAAAAACCCTCGTTTTTAAGAATGATGTTTTAAGGGGTATAGAATTCACCCAAATAGTTTTGAACTAACATATCGATTGAGGCTAATGCCCTGCTCGCTTGCAATGATTGCAAGATTTCTATGTTGTTCTGGTGGAATTCGAACTTGGAATTTTCCGCTGAAATTTTTTTCAGAGAGTGTCTCAGGCACGGTTTCACCATTTTCTTGCATGTCGGTTACGACTTCTTTTACAAGATCAATAATGCCCTGCATAGCTGATAGCTGGCTATCATCAAGATGAGACAAGCTTGGAAACTCTGCACATAAGCCAACATATTCCTTGTCTTCTTCTGACCAGGTAACGCGGTATGTATAATGCTCATGATTTATCATTTTCATCACCTTTCAATTTCTCGATAGCGGCAAGAACCTGTTTAACTTGGTAGGTCTTTGCTTCTCCGTTTTTTCCTTTCTGAATATTTACTCTTGGATCACCCACCCACGGCATTTTATAAACTCTGTGGCTTGTTCCTTGTTGTCTGGGTTCACCAAAAAAGTGATCGCATAGCTTGGCTAAATCATTAAACCGAATGTTCTTCGGATTTTTCCTGATATTTTTTAAAAGCTTTTCCATGCGAGACATAAACTACACCCCTTATAATAGTATCAATAATGATACTATGTTAAGATTTATCAGTCAATCACTATTTTCTATGACTTCGAAAAACGACCGTTTTTAAGAATAAGGAGCTAGAGTTCGTTAACCGTAAAAAAGTTGGTGATTACTTCTTCAAGGAAACGGAAGATTTCACAATGTCTCCGAAGCCACAATTTCTCGCATTGTTGCAAAACACAGGCAACCAATCCTCTGACGTTCTATGGCCGCTTTTGTACCTTTGTTGAGCTAGCCCCGGTATACGTCAATGTATCAATAGCTATTATTTCCCTCTGCTCTATTCAGTCGTCTTTTTTTGATGGCGTTCTTGTAGCTTTCTTTACCACTGGTTTACTTGAAGCCTTGGCAATCTCCACAAGTTCCCCTTGTAGCTTGGCATACTCAGCTTTAAGACTAACTAATTGGCTATCTTTTTCTTGAAGCTGTACAATATAACCCGCATTTTCAGCCGTGATTTTAACCGCTTTTTCTTGCGCTGCATCGAGATTTTTTTGCATTTCCAACGCTTTTTATATTTGCTTGCTCCAATTCACGCTCCAATCTTGATACTTCTCCCGCATATTCGGACAGTTCCGCCTTTATCTTGGTTATGGCTTCCTCTGCTTCATGTTGGATACGTTCGACAGATTCCCCCGCCAGAGTAGACGCAGCCGCCCAAATATCAAAAGCGGCCTTGTGCATGGCATTGGTGACGCTTTCAGGCATTTGCATTAATGGTGCAATATGCGCGGCCTGTTCTTCCTTCCATGCCTTGACCATTGCTCCCACGGTAGAGAAAGACCCTCCAGTAATGGATATAACAGCGTTTACAGTCACGTTTTTATTGTCGGCCTGTAGTTGATCACATGCAGCATTAACCGCCGCTTGTGTCACCTTTTTTTTGCGTTCCATAATTTCACCAGTAAAGTAGTAGTAAGTAGTATCAATACTACTACTTACTACTACAAAATCAAGGATTATATATTCCTTTTCTCTGTACATGACAAAAAATATTAAAAGCTAGCGTAGCTCGTTGAAATGTAATTAAATACCGCATTTTGTTTTAGCGAATATGAATAACGGGACATTACAAATCAACGAGCTGACCGTCATATTAACTGAGCACTTTCAATGGAACAAGGCAGGAATCGTTTGTTTTGTGGGTATGTTAATTGCTTTGATGGCAGTTAGCACGGTCAATCTGGCCCAGCTCGCCGTATTCTTTCCCAGTCGGGCAAAAATTTCCTCACGATATCGACGGATGCAACGATTTTTCAGTGACCATTGGCTGGATTACAATGAAGTCGCTCATTTCATCATGAAACTGTTTGGTTTCACTGATCAGGATTACTATCTGACGTTAGACAGGACGAATTGGAAGTGGGGTAAAACCAATATTAATCTGCTGGTGCTTGCCGTGGTTTATCGGGGTGCCGCCATTCCTGTGTATTGGTTGCCTTTAAACAAGCGGGGCAACTCTAATACGAAGGAACGTATAGCGCTGATGAAACGCTTTATTGCGCAGTTTGGCCGACATCACATCAAAGGTCTTTTGGCTGATCGGGAGTTTATTGGAGACGAATGGATGGGCTGGTTGTTTGAGCAAGAGATTCCCTTTTATATCCGTATTCGCAACAACGCCAGGACAACCAATGCCCAAGGCCAGCGAATACGCGTAGAGCGTTTGTTTTATGGGCTTAAGCCGGGTAGCACACGACACCTCTCAACAGCGCGCTATTTGGGAAATTGTTCAATTTATCTCAGTGGGTTACGGCTGAGTGATGGTGAGTTATTAATCATCGTCTGTCAGCATTTGAACCCTGATGCGATTAAAATTTATGGCTTGCGTTGGGAAATCGAAACGCTTTTCGGCTGTTTAAAAGGACGGGGATTCAAACTTGAGGAAACGCGTGTAGTCGGTTATCTTCGGATCAAAAAATTGTTAGTACTTCCCGTTATTGCTTTCTGTTGGTCACATAAAGCAGGCGAATGGAAACGTGATTGCGAGTTACCAATAAAAACCAAAACACATCAGTGGCTCGCGCAAAGCCTGTTTCGATATGGATTAGATTGTATCCGCTCAACGTTGTTTAATGTCTTATCTCAATCAAAAAGGATGATTAGAAAAGTGATTGCTCTTTTGCAACCCATACCTTTTGTCACTGGAATACATGAGACTCATTTGTCATAAGCTAATTTTTGTCATGTACAGAGATTCCTTTTGATTAGAAAGCTAGCTATCTAAAAAGGAGTGCATTAAATGCCTGTGATTGTATTTGCATCGAGTAAAGGCGGGGCAGGGAAGACCACCGCAACAATTGTTCTTGCCTGTGAATTGGCAAGGCAAGCCAAAGAAAAGGGATTAAACATTGCGTTAATAGATGCAGACACGAACCAACATAGTGCTGCATGGGCGCAAAAAGATGGGAAGCCAGATAACATAAAGCTATTCGAGAAGGTGACTAGTGCACATAAGCGAAAACACCAATGCTATTTATGAGGAATATATTGTAATATGCTGAATAATACTATATTAAATTCAGCAGGTGATATCATGCCACGTCTAACAGCAGCCCCAATCAGTTTAACAGAAGAACAACGCACGTTATTGCAAGGCACAGTGCGTAAACATACAAGTCCTCAGAATCTGGTGACACGTTGCCGTATTATATTGTTGGCAGATGAAGGCATTAGTGTACATGAAACCATGCGCCAGTTAAAAATTGGACGGACAACTGTTCAAAATTGGCGAAAACGCTGGTTACAGAACCGTGAACAAGAAAATCCTTTAGCCCGGCTTCAAGATGCACCGCGAAGCGGTGCGCCTGCTATCTATACGGCGGAGCAAATTTGCAGCATTATCGCGATAGCCTGCGAACGCCCAGAGGATAGTCAACGCCCGATCACTTATTGGACGCAACAAGAAATAGCCGATGAAGCGATAAAACGGGGCATTGTTGATTATATTTCACAACGCTCTGTTGGGCGCTTTTTAAAAAGAAGCGGACCTGCAACCCCACCGGATGAAAGGCTGGTTGACGGCAAAAAAAGATGAATACTTCGACGAGAAGTGTCAAGATGTTTGCGAAACCTGCCAACGGGCTTTGGAGCGGGAAGAGCAAGGCATCAAAACGATTTCGATTGATGAAATGACAGGGATTCAAGCTTTAGAGCGAGCAGCGCAGACATTGCCGATGAAGAAAGGAAAAGTTGAACGACAAGAATTTGAATATATTCGACATGGTACCCAGACCTTGATTGCAGGTTTTGATGTGGCCACGGGAGAAGTAATGGGAAGTATAGGAGAAACTCGAACAGAGCAAGATTTTGCCGAGTTTTTGAACCTGCTTTTTCATCAACAACCCAAACAAACCCATTGGCATTTAGTCATGGATAATCTCAATACACATTGTTCAGAATCGGTGGTTCGATTAATTGCCGAAAAAATTTCGTATTCAGGAGAATCAGGGGTTAAAGGAAAAGAGGGTATTTTGAAATCAATGGAAAGTCGTACTGCTTTTTTGACTAACTCAAACCATCCGGTTGTTTTTCATTTTACCCCTAAGCATTGTTCATGGCTTAATCAGATAGAGATCTGGTTTTCCATTTTAATGCGTAAAGTAATCCGGCGCGGCAACTTTAAATCTAAAGAGGATTTAAACAAAAAAATAGCGGATTTCATAAAATATTTCAATGAAACCATGGCTAAGCCTTTTCGTTGGACGTATCAGGCTAAGCCACTTACTCAATAGAGTGAGAACTTACGCTTGTTTGCACTAGTGAAACCATTTTAGAAGCTATTGAAGAAGCTCAAAGTGAAGCCGATTTTATTTTGGTTGATCTTGAAGGGGTAGCTAGTAGCGCGGTTATTGGTGCAATGAGCCGAGCCGATCTTGTTATAGTGCCGTGTCAGGCTTCACAAAATGATGCAAGAGAAGCTATGAAAACTATAAAAACAATCAAATATAGTTCTAAGGTTTCAGGACGAAATATTGCTTTTTCTGTTTTATTTACACGGTTAAGTGCGGCGATTATAACCAAGACAGGTAGACACCTAGCTGCCGATTTTGATAGTTCGGGTGTTGATCTTTTTGATTGCGCTTTAATAGACCGAGAAGCCTTCAAAAGTGTTTTTTCTTTTGGTGGTACGGTTAATGAATTGGAAGCCAGCACTAAACGAGAACAAGTCAGCATAGAAAAGGCCGCTGAAAATGCTAGGGTTTTTGCTGGAGAAGTTAAGCGCAAATTAAAGGCAAGCATTGAAAAAAGGAAGGTTGTAAATGGCTAAAGATAGAGAACATTTAAGCATTGAGGACGACCAAATTGATCTTGAGGATTTAGTGATATCACCACAAACACCTCCGAGCGAGGAAGAATATAAAAAAATGCAGGAAGTAGGGGAAAAATTAGGGTTTGTTGATCGTTCATCAAAAACCAAAAAAAAGAACCCCTTATATTATTCAACATAATTCTAAAATGCGTATTGGTATGAAAGAACTTTTATCAGACTTAACAGCGCATATAGGAGCTAAAAGCGATCAAGAAACTTTAGAACTGGGAATACTAGCTTTAATTGAAAAAAAGGATGCAAAGGAATTTTTAAAAAAATTTAAAGCCATAACAAAAGATAGCTAGCTATCTTTCAATATAATCTTAGCCCAGTTGTGGCATTAACCATAAATGACCCAATCAAAAGGAGGCTATGGCATGACAGAAGATAAAAATAATAAACAAAAAAAGACACCGCCTGCCAAGGCAATCAAAAGCCTACAAATGGACTTATTCAGCCAGTTTGTAACGAATGACCCTGAAAGCGTTTCAAATACGGTTGAGCTTTGGGAGAGCATACCAAAGTATTTTTTTACACCTGCACAGGTGGAGAAGCTACGCACACCCGAAGGCTTGGCAAAGCCTTATAAACAACCTTACAGCTATAAAGGTATGGATTGCACTTTGACTATACAGCCCGCTTTGATTGAGCAGGAGGACGGCAGCTATAAAGCATTTTTCCCAAGTGTTACCGGGGAACTAATAGAGGAAGCTTTAAAGAAAATTCTAACCGATCAAAATTATGGGATTCATGATCCTGCTAAATCTGAAACATGGGTAAAATTTACGCTTTATATGGTACAAAAAGAACTCACAAAACGCGGTAAAACTCGCAGTCTTGACCAAATTAAGCACGCTATAGAGATCATGAGCCTTTGTATGTTGACGTTATCCAAGGGTAAAAAAGAGCTTTGGCGGGGAGCAATTTTACAAGATTTAGTGACCGTTGACCGCGAGGAATATATAGAAGATAGCAGCGCATTACATGCCGCGCGCTTGCCTTTGTTCATATCGCACGCAATCGACAAGCTGGAATATCGACAATATAACATTGATCGGCATTTAGGGCTTAAAACCCAGCTTTCAAGGTGGCTTTATAAGCGGCTTGTTCATCGCTACAAACAAGCTAGTATGATTGATACTTACCATTTTATGTATTCAGACATTAAGGCCGAAAGCCGTTTACTGGAAGGCAAGACCGAGCGCAATAATTACCGCAAGATGTCAGCCGCACTTGATGAATTAAAGGCCGCTAAGGTTTTAATGCAGGTTGAAGTCCAGCAAATTAGGGAAGGGCGCAAAATTGTAGATGTTAAATATACCGTAACTGCTGCGCTTGATTTTAGAACCGAGCAAAAAGCCGCTAATTCTGCCACCAAAAATCGACGCCTTGGGCTTGTGGATAAGTCAAAATAAACATATAGCTATGGCGTGCAGTCAAAATGCAATTTTGTTTATAACAGATTGATTTTAAACAAAATTAAATTATGGATAAATCCCTAACCTTTCCTTTATTTAACCTTTCCTTTATTTAACCTTTTATATTTAACCTTGTAAAAGCAGCTTGTGGATAAGTTCCATTTGCAAAGAATTAACCTGCTTGTTAGATGATGCCATCATGAGCAGAAAACCCCATATTCACGAAATAAAAGCTTTTGCCGCCTTTTCCAATCGCGTGGCCAGTTGCTTTATGCCACTATCAAACCCACGCAAGCAGAAGCAAAGGCAGCTTTTAAGCGATTCAATCCAGAAGCCCAAGCGGGATATTTTGAAGTTTTGCCTGTCTATATCGGGATTGATAAAGGTTTTCAGTATGACATCGAGGACGTAATCAGAAAAAAACGATAAAAACGCCATAGAAGCCCGCACAGTACTTTTTATTGCTTGGCCAAGGGGGAGAACACCAGAAAATGAAAACAAAGCCACCACGGAGGCAGGAAATAGAAACTAGAGGGAGCTTAATGAGTTACCAAACAATCTTTTTCTTATTTGTTAGTTTTTTGTTTTTAACAGGCTGTTGAAAAACGCCCCTATGCCTCCGGCTCCAGCCCTTCATTTTGGGTTAAATTTACCTCCGGAGGGCCTGATTAGCCAGGTTTTCCGGTTTCAGCCGGTTTATATTGCCCTTTCGAGGCTTTATTTCCGCCTTTTGGCGGATTTCAGGCACAACGGTGCCTACGCAGTTGAATAACGCCATTGTAACAAGGTCATCAGGCGGGTCAGGTTATACGCTGCGAAGGTGAATACGGTTTGGGCAGCCACTTTTTTCACTCCGAGAAATCGGGTTTGACGTAATTCCCCAACAGTTTTGCTCCAGCCAAAGACTTCTTCGATCTGTTTACGGATTTTGAGACTGCTGGTATAGCCTGAGTGCCGGGTTGTCCGCTTGTCAATCGCCGAACCTTTCGCTTTTTGAGTCACATGCGGGGTCACCTTCACTGCGCGAAGCTCGGCAACGAAGTTTTGGGGTAACTACTCAGCGTAAATAAGTAAAAAAACTGCTTGACACGATTTTAGCGTTATTTTTGATTTTCTAACGGCAACACCTGGCGCAAGAGGTTTACTGTATTAGCCTGCGTTAGTTGAGGCGTGTTGCCTTATAAGCAATGCCCGATAGCCCTGCTGCCGTGCATTTCTAAAATACGATGACGGGCAACACAGAGGCAAAAATTCGTATTTCAAAAGCCATGAGACAAGAGTCCTGTACTTAAACCCACAGGCCGTTTCATTGAAGATTGATTCCATTGATGTAGAGGCTGCCATTACCAATGCCCGGCAGCTGATTAAAAAGGAAAGCACGGGCTGGATCAAAAAAACCAAGTGGTGGACAGAAAGGGCATATTCCCTAATCCCCAGATAGAAAGCTCTAAAAATGGAAAGAGCCCTGGTTGTATAATGGTTTGCGACGAAACAATCCATCACCCAATGGGTGCACCTGATGCTTATGAACATCTTACCGTATAAACTGAGCAAAACAAACGATCAACTGACCTCGCGCGCCGGTTTACTCACCATCGCGCACTTGATGCAATCGCTGCAGCTGGGTGAACATATTGATCAGGTATTCCCACTGCCCAAAAGCAATCGGGGAATCAAGCCATCGGCTTATCTTGAAACTCTGATTCTGATGCAGCATGAGGGCAGTTTTCACCTGGATGATGTGCGTCACCTCCATGACGAAAGCGCGTTGCTTTCGGTGTTGGGGATGAAACAAATGCCAAGGTCCAGTGCGCTGGGCGATTGGTTGCGATGCATGGGGCGCCAGTCAATCGCTTTCAGCGGCTGGAAAGCGGTGAACCGGCGCATTCTGGCAGCCGCTTTGCAGCGTAAAAAAAGCATTACGCTGGATATTGATGCCACCGAAATCATCGCCAATAAGCGTGGGGCGCAATGGACCTATAAGAAAAACCGCGGTTATATGCCAATGGTCGGCCATATCGCTGAGACCGGTCAGGTTGTGGCGTGCGATTTCAGGGCGGGTAATGATTCGCCAGCGAAAGAAAACCCGGAATTCATCCAACATTGCCAAGACAGTTTGCCGAAAGGTGTTCATATTAAAAAACTACGCATCGATGCGGCAGGCTATCAACAAAAAATTATCGAATACGTCGACCAACAGCCCATTCAATACGGCATTCGGGCAAAAATGAGCCGGGCGGTTAAAGAACACATTGAACAGTTGAGCGAAACCAATTGGCGGCCCATGATTCACCGCAATGGCGAGGTTAGCCAAAGCCGGCAAACGTATCGCATGCTGCATTGTATCGGCGATTATGATCAGCCGTTTACCCTGGTCATTCAGCGAATCCCCCTGAAAGGTCAGGCCTCACTGGACCTGGATGATGCGGATGGTCAGGAACAACTGGAAGACAGTCGCTACATATATCGCGCCATCGCCACCAATCGGGATGATCTGTCAGACAGCGACATCATCCACTGGTACAACCAGCGCGGCGAAGACAGTGAAAACCGCATCAAGGAACTGAAACACGACTTTGGTGGCGACACGCTGCCTTGTACAGATTTTGACGCGAATGCACTTTATTTTCATATCTGCGCACTCTCCTACAACCTGTTTGCGCTGATGCGGCAACTCTTGCCGGAAAAGTTGGCGCACCATCGCGCTATCACTCTGCGCTGGCGTCTTTATGGCATCGCCGCCAAAATCACCCGAACCGCGCGTCAACTGATCATCAAGGTCAAAGACTGCCATCGATGCCTGTTTGAGCAGGTACTGACTGCACTTGGGTCGATAGAATCACCGCCGATATAGAACATAAACAATAATAAACAGCATTCACGCACGTCGTCCCCAGGACAGGTGCGCTTTTAATCCAGCGCATTCGCCGAAAATAGCGAATTCGGCTGCGATAACACGAGGATTTGACGAAAATTGAACGAATAATCGTTGCAAACATCCCGATTATCGCCCCGGCGCAGGCTGATATCAGCTTTTTTGTGGCTGAGAGCCGAGGTTGATGGGTCTATTTGGGGATTTGGGATTCAGCAATATATTGATCGAGAAGAAAAACGTGAATCACTTAAAAAAGATTCTATCCAGGCATGGGAAGAATATCAGCTTACAGGACTTCACGTTACATATGAGGAAGGAAAAGAATATAAATATCATCTATTGAGTTTAAGAATGCTCCCTTTTATTTTGATTCATGATTTTTCATGTCTTTCCAGCTCCATAGAGCTAGATAGCCAAAAAGTATAACAACTGAAAGTACCGCTAAACCTACAAATATTTGATTAAGCATCTTCAAGCTCCTGTAATAATTGTTCAACTCTTTTATGTCGAGTGTAAACGAAAAGAACACTAAAAATAACAACAGCAGAACCACCAATAATTGAATACCATGTAGCCGTTTCAATATTCATAACTAGCCAGCCCGAGATTGCTATAGCTCCGGTTATTGCTACAGATATGTAATATCTTATATAAGCTAACTCTTCCTTTAGTCTATCTACTTTTGACATTGTTCCGTTCCCTTTCTATTCATCTATTCAAGAGTTTGGTTTGTTTTAACACGATAACGTAAAGTGTCAAATAAACTTTTTCTGGTTTCTGTAATTTCTGTACTCACCTCCAGTCCCTATCGTGGCCAGCTCACCTTGACATCTTCCCCGTCCTGAAGGCAAGTCACAAAAAAATCTCATCATCCTTGCCTAAATACCTTGGGGTGAATGCGAAGCAGAGGGGCAAAGCCCCTTTGTTCGTTTTTTGTGGAATTTCGCACGTGCGAAATTTTTTTTAGTGTTTAGCTCTAGTGCAGGATATAGTGGACCCCGTAATCCGGACAATAGTTTAAACTATAACTATTGAAAAAAGAGGTACAAAAAATGAGCGAAAAAAACGGAAAACCTTTAGCGGGGCGCAAAAGGCCAAAATCGCGCTGGAAGCGGTTAAGAACATCAAAACGATCAATGAGATTGCTCAAGAGAATGAAGTCCATCCATCTCAGGTAAGCCAATGGAAAAAGGAACTGTTGGCCAATGCGGGAAGCCTGTTTGAAGGCAAACGCGGGCCGAAAGCGGTGAAGGCGCAAGACAATCCGGACCGTCTGTACGCCAAAATCGGGCAGTTGAATATGGAACTGGATTGGCTTAAAAAAAAGTCCGGGATCAGCCTATGATCACGCGTCAAAGCTGGGTGGATCAAAAAGATGAGTTGGCGTTAAGTCGGCAATGCCAGTTATTGAACGTTACCCGCTCAGTAATCCATGAACAGAAAAAACGCCAACAACAGCCGGTGTCTGCTGAAGATCAGCAACTGTTGCGGTTGATCGACGAAGAATATAGCCGGCATCCTTTTTATGGCTCACGCCGTATGACAAAGTATTTACGCGGCCTTAACCATCAGGTCAACCGCAAACGGGTTCAGCGGCTGATGCGCATACTGGGGCTGGTCGGCATGGCGCCGGGCCCGAACACCAGTAAGCCGCATCCTGAGCATAAAGTCTATCCCTATCTGTTAAGAGGCGTCGAGGTGACACGCCCCAACCAGGTTTGGAGTACCGACATCACCTATATCCGGCTGCCGCAAGGATTTGTTTATCTGGTGGCCATCATGGATTGGTACAGCCGAAAAGTATTGGCATGGCAACTTTCCAATACCATGGACAGCGCGTTTTGCGTAAATTGTCTGGAGCAGGCCATCAAGACCTATGGCACACCGAAGATATTTAATACCGACCAGGGCGCACAGTTCACCAGCGCGGACTTCACCGGGGTATTGAGTCAGCATGGCGTGACCATCAGCATGGATGGCCGGGGACGGGCCCTGGACAATATCTTTGTTGAACGACTCTGGCGCACAGTGAAATATGAAGAAGTTTATTTGAAGCAATACGGCAACCTGCAAGCACTGTCAGCGGGGTTGACGGACTACTTTGCCTTTTACAACAGCGAACGACCGCATCAGTCGTTAGGCTATGAAACGCCAGACAGGGTTTATCAATTCGCCACGGGAGGTGGCGCTAAAATCGTGGATAAATATAATGCCGGCACTGCCAAGCAGACGCCGGGTGAAAATATGGGCCAGAGCCATTGAGCCTGACTGTTATGAGGGTTCTATCTTAAATTCTCTAATAATTTGTCTGGACAATGGGGTCCACTTTAGGATTCGCAAAACGTGGACATTTGCCGGTAAAATGTTTTGCATTTTACATACCAGCACTAAACACTAATTAATGAATATGGCCAGAATTGAAGTAAGATTGAACGAAGATGAAAAAAAAGCATGGGAATCTTTTTGTCAAAAACAAGGTGTAACCGGAGCTGCCATGCTAAGGAAAATGATTCAGCATGTTACAAAAAACGAGATAAATTTTGACAATATAATCAAAAAGCCAAAAGATGGCGTTCTGAGGGTCAGATTCAACAAACAAGATATTGTGTTAATTGAAACCCGATAGAAGTTACGCATTGACAGGCAATGTTAAACTATGGGTTTAAAAAATCCCAAAGTCAATGCAAGGCAAACCTTGATAAGAGAAATAACACGCCCCTCAACAGCCTGCTGTACATTACCCATGTATATTGGTTTTTTATTAAGTGAGCCGAAACAAGCTAGTTGTCGACGATTAGGAGAAGTCATGTCAATATCACATGATAGCGTAAATCGATTTCTAAATCGGGAGCATTACACTGGGCGAGATTTATACAATGAAGCCAGCGCAAGCCTGAATTTAAAGGGCGGAACCTTGAGTGTTGACGATAGTGTTCTTGATAAACCTTATAGCCAATATATGGCATTTGTCAGTTATTTTTGGTCGGGAAAACATCATAGAGCAGTCAAGGGAATCAATCTTGTCACGTTGTACTACACAGACATTCAAGGAAAACACCAACCACTGAATTTCCGGGTGGTCGATAAGGCGGAAGGAAAGACAAAAAATGACTATTTTCAAGACATGCTGACCGAAGTATTAGCTTGGGGACTAGAACCTGGTTTTGTAACAGGAGATAGCTGGTACAGTTGCGTGGATAATCTTAAATTGACAAGAAATCATCAGACAGGATTATTCTTTGCAGTGGAAGGTAATCGATTAGTCTCTGTTGAAAAAGGTTCATGGGTTCAAGTCAGGCAATTAGAAATCCCGGAAGACGGCTTAATGGTTTGGCTCAAAAATTTTGGGTATGTGAAATTATTTCGGACGACCTTGAAAGAACAAGTTCGCCATTACATAAGTTCACTACCTGATGAAGAAAAAACCGCTGTTTTTGACAAGAAAGCATTTACCGAACAACATGACAGGCATTGGCAGATTGAGCAATATCATCGGGCAATAAAGCAGGTGTGTAATATTGAGCGGTTCCAGGTTCGCAATAAAAGAGCAATAAATAATCATATTTTTTCTGCAATTTGTGGCTTTGTTCAATTACAAAAATTGAGCTTTGCAGACGTGATTAATAATTGCTATAGCGTACAGCGGAATTTATTCAACGATGTTATGGCTTCGTTTATCGACACCTTTATGCCAAATATGAATCATTTAAACCCAAAATTTCGATCTGTTGTCAATGCGTAACTTCTATTTTATTTAACAGGCTGTTGATTTAATCCAACATGGAGGCCGCATTGTTTCGTTGCCATAATTGGCATTTGATTACATATCGGAGCGGCAACTGATCGAACACATTGATTTCAATCTGCTGTATCGTTGGTTTGTCGGCTTATCAATGGATGATGAGGTTTGGGATCATTCAACGTTCAGCGCCAATCGTGACCGTCTATTGAATGAGCGCGTGAGTCGTTTGTTTTTTGATCGTGTGCTGTGCCTGGCCGAATGGCAGGATTTAGTCTCCGACGAACACTTTTCGGTTGATGGCACGCTAATCAAGGCCTGGGCTTCTGTGAAAAGCGTCAAGGCCAAAGACGGTTCGAGCCGGCCGCCGGAGGATTCCACCCGCAATCCGAGTGTCAACTTCAAAGGCGAGAAACGCTGTAACGACACGCATGAATCGACAACGGACCCGGAAGCAAGGATGTATAAAAAAAGTCAGGGCGATAAAGCCCAACTCGCTTTTCCGGGCCATGCACTCATGGAAAATCGCCATGGTTTGGTCGTCGATGTTGAAGTGACCCGGGCGACAGGAACGGCCGAGCGGGAGGCGGCGACAAAAATGATCAAACGCAGCGTCAAAAAAGCGGGTGCCACAGTGGGTAGTGACAAAATCTATGATACCCGGAACTTCGTTGCCGAACTACGTGCCATGAAGGTGACCCCGCATGTAACTCAAAAAGCGAAAGGTTCGGCGATTGACAAGCGGACAACCCGGCACTCAGGCTATACCAGCAGTCTCAAAATCCGTAAACGGATCGAAGAAGTCTTTGGCTGGAGCAAAACTGTTGGGGGATTACGTCAAACCCGATTTCGCGGAGTGAAAAAAGTGACTGCCCAAACCGTATTCACCTTCGCAGCGTATAATCTGACCCGCCTGATGTCCTTGTTGCAATGGCGTTATTCAACTGCGTAGGCACCGTTGTGCCTGAAATCCGCCAAAAGGCGAAAATAAAGCCTCGAAAGGGCAATATAAACCGGCTGATACCGGAAAACCAGGCTAATCAGGCCATCCAGAGGTAAATTTAACCCAAAATGAAGGGCTGGAGCCGGAGGCATAGGGGTGTTTTTCAACAGCCTGTTAGGGTATGATGGGTGCCGGAGGGGACCGTAATGGCCAGTGCCAACCAATTGATTGCCTTGTTGAAATCTCACGCCCAAGGGGATGATGAGCGGTTCTACTCCGTCGTCATGCAACTGGCTGCCCACGAGGCAAAAATCGGCCATGGCAAGCTGGCGGAGGAACTACGAGCGTTGGTGGATCAGGCCAAGGCCCGGCGCGGGCTGCCGCCCAAGGAGGCGGAAAAGGCCGTGCCCATCGGGCGGCCGCGGGGCGAGCTGGCCGAGTTGCTGGGCGTCTCCTATCCAAAGAACCGCTTGGGCGAGATGGTTCTGGATGAACATCTCGCATACCAGCTCAAGCGGGTAATCCGGGAACAACGCCAGGCCGAGCGGTTGCTCTCCCACGGGCTTTCACCCCGGCGCAAGTTGCTGCTGGTCGGGCCGCCGGGCACCGGCAAGACGCTGACGGCGGGGATGCTGGCCGGCGAGTTGGGCCTGCCGCTGTTGCAGGTGCGTCTCGATGGTCTGATTACCAAATACATGGGTGAGACTGCCGCCAAGCTGCGCCAGGTATTCGATGCCACTGACCGCACGCGTGGTGTCTACTTTTTCGACGAATTCGACGCTATTGGCTCACAGCGTGGATTGGGTAACGATGTGGGTGAGGTGCGACGCATTCTCAACAGTTTTCTGCAAATGATCGAGCAGGACGAGTCCCACAGTCTGATCGTGGCGGCCACCAATCACCCGGAGATACTCGATCAGGCCCTGTTCCGCCGCTTTGATGACATCCTGCACTATGGCCTGCCCGATGAGACGCAAATCGCCGCCTTGCTGAAGGCCCGCCTGGGCCGCAAGGCACGCAAAGGGGTTGCCTGGAAGCGGCTGGCCGCGAAAGCAAACGGACTGAGTTATGCCGAGATCGTCCGTGCTTGTGACGAAGCCCTGAAGGAGGCGGTCATCGATCAAAAGGAATCTATCGGCGAATCCGGTATTCGGCGCGCCATAGAAGAACGTGCCGAGGCCAGATCACGATTCGACAACCAAACCAACGGAACCTGACCCTTTATGGCAGAAGACGGACTTCAGCCCAGGCGGCGGCACTTCATTCTCGAGCAGACTGCGCAAACAGAACGCTTTCGGAGACCCGGAGGGGGTGGTGGCCAAGCGGTGCCACCTCGAAACCGGCAAGCGCACGACGGTGCGCTGCTGCAACAGATCGAGGGCCTGAAGCCAGAATTCGAACAGGCAAAGACGGCCCAGCAGCAAGGCGGAATGGAAGAGGGCTTCGGTCTGCAGATCGAATTCGAGAGCTTCCCCGACATTAAGCTGGCTTTCGAGTCGCTGGCGGAGGAGCGTTTTGGCATCGAGATACGGAATGTTCGCCATGAAGAGGACAAGACTCTTGCCACAGTCTTCGTACCCGACGGCAAGCTGCATATCCTCGAAAACAAGATCAAAGCCTATCTGGAAAAAGATACGCCCAAGGGTGGGCCGCGACACCAGAAGCTGATTGATGCGATCCGTAGCATACGGGTGGCCAGTATCCGATCCCTCTGGACGGATGATCCTGAAGTCTTTCCCACCGAACCCGACGAGGCCTTCTGGTGGGAGGTGTGGTTGCCTGTGCGCGGCGACCGGCTCGACGTGGTCGAGCAGGTCAAGCAAATGGCGCAAGGACTCGCCTTTCGGGTGGCTCAAGGCCAGATCGAATTTCCGGAGCGCACGGTGTTGCTGGTTTACGGCTCCCTTGAGCAGATGCAGCGTTCGGTGTTGACCTTGAACAGCATCGCCGAGCTGCGCCGGGCGAAGGAGACCGCCGATTTCTTCGATTCACTGCCACCGGAAGAGCAACCCGAATGGGCGGATGATTTGCTCCAGCGCATGACGGTACCAAGCGAGGGACCCGCAGTGCCGCGTGTCTGCCTGTTGGATACGGGCATCAATATCGCTCATCCATTGCTCGCCCCTGCCATTCGGTCTTCCGATAACCACACAGTGGAGCCGGGGTGGGGAACCAACGATCGGGAGGGGCACGGTACCGAAATGGCCGGGTTGGCGCTCCTGGGGAACCTGACACCGGTGTTGGGTTCATCGGTTTCCATCGAAGTGGGTCACCGGCTGGAGTCGGTGAAGCTGCTCGACCGCAATCACGGGAATGCCGGTGACCCGCAATATCACGGATACCTCACCATTCAGGCGGTCAGCCGTCCGGAGATCACTGCACCGGAACGCCGACGGGTGTTCAGCATGGCCATTACCGCGCGGGATGCCAGAGACCGTGGCAGGCCGTCCGCCTGGTCCGCCACGCTGGATCGATTGGCTGTCGACTACGAGAACCAGGGCGAGACAACGAGGCTGTTCGTGGTCTCTGCGGGTAATGTCAATGACCCCAATGCCTGGGCAAAGTATCCGGACAGCAACACCTCGGATGGAATCCATGATCCAGGCCAGGCGTGGAATGTGCTGACTGTAGGCGCCAGTACTGAGCTGGAGCATATCACCGAACCCGATACGGACGATTATCAACCTATAGCGCCTGTTGGAGGCCTGAGTCCGTTCAGTACCACATCCAAAACGTGGCAAAGCCATTGGCCCCTAAAGCCCGATGTGGTCTTCGAGGGTGGGAATGTCGGTAAGGATGCACTGGGTGCGGCATGGATGTACAGCCTGAGTCTTCTTACCACCAATTCGGATATCGCGGAGCGGTTGTTTACGACCACCCGTGCCACCAGCGCCGCCTCTGCACTGGCCGCCCGCATGGCGGCGCAGCTGATGGCGGCCTATCCAGAGCTACGGCTGGAGACGATTCGCGGCCTGATTATCCATTCCGCAGAGTGGACGCCGGCCATGAAGCAGCAGTTTCTTCCGACCAATCCCAGCAAGAAGAATGTGGCGTCCTTGGTCCGTCATTGCGGGTTTGGGCAGCCGAATCTTTCCCGGGCATTATGGAGTGTCGAGAACTCATTGACCTTGATCTGCGAGGACAGTCTGCAGCCTTTCATGCGGAAGCAGGGCGGAGAGCCAAAACTGCGTGACATGAACCTGCATCGCCTGCCCTGGCCCCTGGGTGAACTGGAAGCGTTGGGTGAAACCGAGGTGGAGATGCGGGTCACGCTGTCCTACTTCATCGAGCCGAATCCCTCAGCACGTGGAGTCAAATCCCGCTACCGCTATGAATCCCATGGACTGCGTTTCGATGTGAAACGACCACATGAATCAGAGGAAGAGTTTCGTCATCGTATCAACCTCGCTGCAAGAGATGCAGAGGAGGGCACTTGCACCAACACCGGCAATGACCTGCATTGGGTGTTGGGTACGCAACGCCGACATCGGGGCAGTGTCCATTCCGATATCTGGAGAGGACCCGCGGCAGACCTCGCCAGTCGCGGGGTGTTGGCCGTCTATCCCGTCAGCGGGTGGTGGAAGACGCGGCCCAAGCTGGAACGCTATGACCAACGTGCCCATTATTCATTGGTGGTTTCAATTCGCGCGCCAGGCGTTGATGTTGCACTCTATACAGCCATCGAGAACCAGGTGGCGATAGCGGTGGAGACCTGAATCAATACCTGAAAGGCCCTGTCAAGGGTGGTGGTCACCAAAAACCTCTGGCAATTCCACACGAAGTGACGAAGAACCCCTGAAATTTAGCGGCTAAAATCAGCGGGAGCGACTACCGGCCTGCTTGATCGATTATTCCAGGTACTATATCAAAGTCATTGCGCAAATGTTAATGGCCATCTATTCTGCCCCCAGGACGACGTCATCTAAATCGCCTCTCCCCCGGCCACACCTTAACCAGCCTGATCCAGGGCCTTGGCGTAGTGAGGTTTCCCTGCTTGAAGCGGGATATTCGGTCGATTGGGCTGCAAAAAGCCGCCGAATGGCAGTTCGCCATGGTCATTGGCCATACCGGGGGCGACGGTGATCGGCTAGCCCGAATATTTCACCAAAAAGAAAGGCAAAACATCTTTAATCCGTTATAATTCAGTTGCTTACGATGAACATTCGGAGGGGGCCTGTGACAGACTGTACCCAAGAATCCTTTGAATTTCCACCGGTAAAACGCCGCAAGGTCGAGGCAACCTTCTCCGGCGGTGAAATCAGCTCGGACGGCGGTGTTGTGCTGCTTCGGGAAGCGGACCGTCACCTGGGGTTACTGGAGGCTGCCAGCCGGGTGCTGCACGACCCACGGGGTTTCGGCAAGGTGGTGCACTCCCGGCTGAGCCTGTTGCGCCAGCGGGTCTATGGATTGTGTCTGGGCTACGAGGACCTCAACGACCACACGGAGGTGCACCGACAAGCACGCCGTAATCGAGGGTTCAGCCTTTCTCCCGACCTGCCCAGCGGTAAAAGATCTTGAGCTTGTTTCCATGCTTAACCGGCAACAGCTTGGCATGCTGTAGGCGACCCACAACGATGCCGGGAGCAATGCCGATCTGGTCAGCGAACGCTTCGATTTCATTCAAGCGCCCTTTCCATGTCTTGACGAAGGCGGCATAGGCCGCAGGCGGTATCAGTTTGTCCCTCGCAAAAGCGTTGGCTTCCTCTTCCTTTTCGTCGTTCATGCCGTTTCCCTCGATGAAAATCGCCTTGCGACCATGCTTGAGAATGTGCCCAGCCTCATGAAAAAAGGTAAACCAAAGCTGGTCATTGCTTTTATAACGAAAGCTCAGCTGAATAATTGCTTTGTTCTTCAGCCATCGCGTTGCACCGGAGATGCCGGTCTTCGGCAGCTCAGGCACCAGCACCACCGCAACGCCCACACCGGCGCATAGCTCAACCAATCGCGGTTCAAACACCTCTAGTGGTTCCCGAGTAAGAGCGCGAATTTCATCTAATGCGGACTGGAATCCCCGTTGGTCGTATGGAGCGCAATCAATCCGCTGAGCTTCGATCTCCCCTTGCCGCAGCCAGGCAGAGACGGCCTCAGCAGAAGTTCCAAAGCGCTGAGACTGTCGGTAGGCGACCTGGTGCTGCTCCCAGACAGTACGCCACTGTTCTGGATCCGCCACGCCGAAGAATCGCAATACTTCATCCAACTGTTCCAGCTTATCGTAAAACTTCCTGATAAAGCCCCGCTCGGCCATTGCTTTGACCGGTACTCTCTTGAGCCAGTCCAGATGTTCGTGGAGTCGTTGCTGGTCTTTGAGGCGTGCGAGATCCTCCTGATACCGCCGTTCCAGGTTGTTCCAGAAATGAGCGGGGCGCCCGAAAACCCGCTCCAGCTTCAAAGCTGTCTCCAGCATGATCGGAGTCTTGCCCTTGATGATTTCGTTGACCGTCTTCTTGGCGAACCCCAGCCGGTCAGCAAGCTCGATCTGGGTCATTCCTTGCGATTCCAGATAGTCTTTGAGCACCTCACCGGGTGAAACCGAGTAATCGGGCACAAAGCGATTCGTTGCTTCCTCAGCCATGGGTATCCTCCACACAAATAATTTTGATCGTCGTGACCTGAACCCAGTCCAAACCACCATCCGATTTTTGAGGCACCGGATCGTGGTCAGGAACAAAAATCAGACGGTATGGGTGATCCAGATCGACCGAAAGCTGACCGTTACGTTTGCCTTCTGTGAGTTCATGACAACGCCCGGGCGGACTCTTGGGAGGCCAAAAGTCCATCAGGGTTTCGGCGGCACGAAACTCCTGTAGCCGTATGCGGATCTTCCGACCCCGTTTGGCCCCATGCAATGCTTCGAGCCGCCTGCTCTGGTTGAAGACTTTTTCCAGTTTTTTGGTCTTGAATGTGATTTCCATATCGCGGCATAGTAACAACGCTTTGTTAACCTTGCAGGTAATATTTTTTGCTACGCCCTCTGCTATGGGCCAGCGGTGGAAATTACCACAGGATCAGCATGCCGTGTACGGGCTGCCACTTGTCCCAGGTCCACGTCATCTAAATCGCCTCTTCCCTCCCCCTGCCACACCTGATGTCGTCGCAGATGCTACGCAGGACATCGTCGTCGAACTCGATGTCGCCTGTCTCCGGGGCGCGCGCCAGGCGCAGGGCTGAGAACGGAAGATTCGCCGGAATCCGGATCTGAAATCTATACACGTAAGGCATGTCGATGATGTAGCTCATTTTTTTGTCTCTAGGTTTGGTTTGCGCGCCCCGCCGGAGCGGGGCTGGTTTATAGCAATAAGACTCCGTTATAACCTCAACTTTTCTTCGTATGCACCTGACTTTTGAGGACCTGATCCAGGACCTCCACACGGCCGCGCAACTGGGCGGCCTCCTCACTAGAGGTGCGAGCATCCTTTCTCGCCGCATCGAGGCCCGCCTGAAGCTTGGTGTACCGCTCCGCCTGGCGCGCCATCTCTTGCGCCGTCTGCTTGCGCTGTTCAGCGAACTCAGACCGCAATTCCTTCATCTCCGCCCGCAACTCGCTCGCACGAGCCTCTGAGGTTTCAGCACGTTCACCAACTTCAGCGACCTTGCCCCGAAGATCTGCAACATCCGCCTTCGCAGTGGCATCGGACTTCTCCAACTCTGCCAGACGGGCGGCCGCTTGCTCAAGCTCGGCCGCCTGGGACTCGTAAGCGTCCGCCAGCTCCTGGCGCATTACGTCCAACTCCTCGCGTTCTGACTCCCAGCCGGCTTGCGCCGCCCGCAGTGACTCGTTGGCCAACTCTTGGGCCTGAGTCCAGAGCGAACCCACGAAGGACTGTGAAGCCTGCATAACCGACTCAGGCACCTGCAGGCCAAGGGGGATGCTAGGGAGGTCTGAGCGCGCCTCCACTCCTTCATGGCCACGCTGGCGTCATTCATGTTGACCCGTGAGGCTTTTCTCACCGCGTCAACGGTAGGAAAGCCCTCACGGCCACCCTGCTCATACAGATCGTCCGCCGCAGCGAAGATACGATCCCGGACATCCTTGCTCATTTGCACCATGACAGTCACCTTCCTCGTTTGAATAAGAAGCAAGAAGAATAATAATATTATTACTATTATTTGCCAAGGAGGATTTTCCCTGCCAGGCAAAAAACCCCGTACAGGGCGGGGCTCTTCTCAGGGTTGAGGGTGGGATCGGCGGATCAGGCTTCCATGACCGCCACCAGCTCGACGCCCAGCAGGTCCACCTCGATCTCTTGTCCGTCCATCTCGTACTTGACCCACGCCAACCCTTCTTTGGAAGGACGGCGATCAAGCAGGAGCCGACCAGGCTTCTCGTCATGCTTCACGATCACGATAGCCTTCTTCAGTTTGTCGGGATCAATCTCCTTTGGCTTCTTGGACTTTGCTTTCGGTTCAATCTCCTCATTGTCGTCATCGGTACCACCTTCACCCTGGGGATCACCATCACCGCCATGCTGCTTGTCATCGAGGAATTCTCGCAACAGCTTGACCGATCCACGGGTCAGGTCCTGGGTGTCGTCATCCATCCAGGCGGCAACCTCGTCCGGGGCCTGCTTGTGGGCCTTCACCAGTTTATTGATAACGGTGACGTCGTTGACCCGCCCGACGGCGAATGCCTGTGCGATGGGCTCGGGCAGATCAAGCAGGGTCACATGCTGGGTGACAAATGCCGGCGACTTACCCAGCTCTTTGGCAATGTCCCGTTTCTTTTTCCCTCGGGCCAGCTCCCGGCCGATCCAGTCTGCAATCTCCCTGGCCGTCAGGTCATTGCGCTGCAAGTTCTCGATCACCTTGTCCGCTTCGGTGTAATCAGGATCGATATAGGCAGGAATGGTGGTCTTGTCGGCAATGATCGACGCACGGTAGCGCCTAGCGCCATGGTTGATTATGTACCGCCCTTCGACCTCCGGATGGGGAAGAACAGAGATAGGCGACTTGACCTTGCGTTCCCGGATCGTATCGGCCAGCTCACCGAGACTCTGCTTGGAGAAACCGGGGCTGTCTTCGTGACGCGGCTGATTCGGATCTTCATCGATCAGAACGATGGGCAGCTCCAGCGGCCCGCCGTTTCCACCGGTCGGCTGGTTCAGCAAGCCGGACAGATCACCAATGGAATCCAATCCGAGACTAGATGGTTTATGCGACGCAGTGGCCGCAGCAGTTTGTTTTTTAGCAGCCATCAGGCTATCTCCATTTTATTGAACACATAGTTCGCCAATGCTCTTACTTCTTTGGCTGCTTTCCTCGCGGCGGTCTTGCGAATCTTCCAGACCGGCACACCGGTTGCCAGCGCATCCGCGATACTGCTACGCAGTCCTACGCGCTCCGGGATCATCAGTTGCGGGTAGGCCGCTTCCAGCTCCTGAAGATGCCGGCTATGGCGAGGGTTTCTCGCATCGACCTTGCTGGGCACCATGCCGAGAAACTGAAGCTTCGGATTCGTCTGGCGTACATTGGCTATAGCCGTGATCATCTTCTGAATACCCTGGATGCTGTAGGTTTCCAGCTCGATGGGCGATAGCACGAAATCTGCCGCGATCAGCGCGGCAGCCAGACTAACGCCAAGGGAAGGCGCAGTGTCGATCAGAATCACATCAAAACCGCTGTCCGCCAGCGCCGCAATATTGGAGCGGAAGGTTGCGCCCACCTCGGCGAGCTTCCTGGTCTCCATGTTGGCCAGCTTTGCGTCGGACTCGACGAGTCGGATGCACGGCTCATCGGTTACTTCACCATTGAACCAAGCGCGGACCTCATCGCTGGACTGGTTGAACATCTGGCTTGCTGTGTACCCGCTGGCAAACTCCTTTAGTGTCCATGAGGCATTGGCCTGGGTGTCCAGATCGACAACACCAACGCGCAAACCCCGCTCCAGCGCATCAAATGCCAAGTGGACAAGGGTGGCGGTTTTCCCCACACCCCCCTTCTGATTCGCAGTCACCATCGTCTTCATTTCTGACGCTTTCTCATACATATCTCCATGCCCTGAGTGTTAAGCGGTAGCAGCCGCTGTAAGGAGTGAAACTTTAGCGGCTAAAATTCTTCCCTGGCGTTCAATCTGCATTTTTCCAGATGATCCCCAACCCTGCCAACTCGCAAAGCCCCCCAAGCAGCATAGGGTATTGAGGTGTCCTCTCCAATCCACCGGCAAATCGCCCTAATCGGCAATCATTATAGTGTAGGCCCGGCAGCCTGGCTACCTTCTTGGCGTCCAATCTTTTCAGACTTGATGACACTCAGGAGTTGGGTTGTTACTCCAGGGATAGGTGTTGGCAGAGGACGTTGATTGTCGGGGAGTGCAAAGGGGCGAAGCCAGGGAAGGCGAAGGGTAGGTGGTCTTGCCTGCAAATTGCGCCAATCTTGAAGGTTGGCTTATGTACAGTTCGGAGGCACTAACTACAGGTAATTATAGAATTATTTATATAGGGTCGCGTATATAGGTATAGGGTCGCGCCAGAAAATAGAAAAATTTACACTGTAAATCAAAAGGATAGGGCGATTTCAGGCGGTTTTCGGCGGGAGTTCTTCAGCGCAGTATCAGAACAGCTCTTTCTGTCGCGGCTGCCCCACCGCCTGAATGTGCGTCGGGGAGGGGATCAGCACCAGACCGTTATCCTTCACGTCCACCTGGGCTTGTGGGTAGACAACGGCGACAGCCTTGAGCGCCTTCAGGAATGCCTTCTTGAAGTCGCGCACCGCCTGGCCGTTCTGGAAGTTGCTGCCGAACTGGAGCATGAGGCTTGCCCAGGGGATCGGGCGGGTGCGGCGCTCGGTGTAGCTCATCCGGTAGGTGAGCCAGGTATAGACGTCCATGGCGAGCGGAGATCCACGCAACGACTTGTAGGCGCGGAGATCGATCGGAATCGGTCTGTCTATACACTCCTGGAAGAAATTCTGGCTCAGCCGCACGGTAGATTGCCACGTACCGGCCTCATGCTGATCTTGCGGCCGCCACAGGGCGCTGCCTTGGTCGTTGTCTCTGTCAAGCGCCCAGTCTTCGCCATCAATGTCGAGGTCATCGGCGATCATCACATTGCGCAGCTTGAACCCCTTGTGCCCGTTGCCAAGGTCGCCGGTGTACTGAGCGGTAATGAGGGCACCGAAGAGCCGTTTCATCTGCTCGGAAACTCGTGTGGAGGTGCCTCGGGAACCACCACTGCTGGAACGCAGCTCCATCACCTCGCGGAGAAATCCGCGCAGGGAGTCCCCCAGTTCGATCACGGGGGACTGGCGCCGCACGGCCTCGGTAGTTACCAAGGACAGCAGAAGGCGGGGGTAGATGCCGTAGGGGATGCCGCCTTCGTAGCCGGCGAGAATCCTCAGCCGGAATTCGCCGTTTTTGCGGGTGAATGCGTCAGTCTTTGGGTCTTTGTAGGGCATGGTGGCCATCACCAGAGCCCTGGCCATGAAACCCAGCGCGCCAGCGTGCTTGGCATCCTCGATGTCATTACCCATGTGTTCATCGATGGCCGCAGGCTTGTTCACGGGCAGTAAGAAATCGTATAGGCGGGTCAAGTCGGAAAGCGCCTTACTGGTCCATTTCAGGACCATCAGCGCGGTGCCGGCAGGGGATTGTCGGAATCCAGGCTTTCGGCCCACGCCTGGACAGCCTGGTGATCGGTGACGCGGCTGGCTTTCACGTCGGCCATGGCTTCGCGTGTCAGCCGGTCACGTTCTTCTTCCTGCGCAACCCAGGAGGAAAGGGCCTGCTTTATGATCCAGGCCCGCGACCGCTCCAGCTTTCCGGCCAGCTGGTCCACCTGGTCCGCCAGGGGGACCGGCACATGCGCTGTAAACACGCGGGTATCTGTCTTTGACATTGGTTCAGCCTCTTGCGGTAGATTAGAAAATAGTCACAGTGATTAATAATAATGCATAGCGTGAAAACATCAACCGAAAAATGGCCCTCAGAAGAGGGCCATTTGCTCGCCGCCGATGAACGCGGCCTAACCTCGGGGAGACCAGCGCCAGGGCCTCCGGTCCGTGGGTCTCACAGATGTGATTTGCGGATGCCAACAGCACCCCCCCAGCGCCGACGGCCGGATCGCAGATGCGCGTCAGTTGGTCGCTAGGTACAAGCGAGTCTTCGATCTCGTGAAAGATTTTGGGACATCCGAGCCCCCAAAATCGACTCGATCTTCGACAACTCATGAACTGCCAACCCTGTGCTGCGCAGTACATTTCCAGCATCTTCTTCTGCCGTTCCAGGTCCGCTTTCTGGTCGTGACTCGATACGCGGGCATAGGCCACCGTCTTTTTCTCGACCGGAGACTGATGGGCCATATGCAGCTTGAGCATGGCCAGGGTGCAGGGCCACGTCATCTAATCCGCTAACCCACTGATAAACCTGCACTATTGGATAATTGCTGGACGTTCACCTCAGATCATGCTTGAATTCAATCACCATGATCGAAGTGGATTTACCATGATCCCTACCGCTGTCCGATGTCATCGTGCGACCGATACAGCGCCATGAGCGGGCGCGCCACTGGCTGCGCCACCCGATCCCTCATCCCGATTGGAGCACACCGATGCAGAAGATCAATCTGAGCGACCTGGAGATGGCCCGGTTGCGCGAACAGCTGGGCCGCTTACCCGAACCCCGCGGTGGACGCCGTCAGCTGCACCCCCTGCCGACGGTGCTGACCATCGCCCTGGCGGCCACCCTGGCCGGCGCCCGGGGCTATCTGGCCATCAGTGAGTACGCCGCCCGCCTGACCCAGACGCAGCTCAAGCGCCTGCGGGCCTATTTCGATCGCAGACAGCAACGCTTCGTGGCCCCCTCCGAGCCCACCTTCCGCCGCGTGCTCCAGCAGGTGGATCCGGTGGCGCTGGAGCAGGCCTTTTCCGCCTGGGTCCAGGCCAGCGCACCGGCCGACGAACCCCTGGCCATCGACGGCAAGACCCTCAAGGGCGCTCGCCGGGGCGATGGCCGCCAGACGCACCTGCTCGCCGCCCTGTTCCCTCGGCAGGGCACCGTCCTGGCACAGCGCGCGGTCGAGACCAAGAGTAATGAGATCCCGGCCCCTGCGGGAGCTGCTCGATCCCCTCTCCATCGAGGGGCGTGTGGTCACCGCCGATGCGCTCCACACCCAACGCGAGACCGCCCGCTTCCTGGTCGAGGAAAAGGGCGCGCACTACCTGTTCACGGTCAAGGACAACCAGAAAACCCTGGCCAACGATCTCAAGGCTTTCGACCGGGAATCCATTCCCCCCTGAGCACACCACGGTGGACAAGGGACACGGTCGGATCGAGCAGCGCACCCTTCGCACCACCGTTGCACTCAATGCCTATCTCGATTTCCCCCATGTGGGCCAGGTCTGCCGGATCGAACGCCAGGTTACCGTGTCCAAGACCGGCAGGACACGCACAGAACAGATCTTCTGCATCACTGATCTCACCCCGGAACAGGCCGACCCCGGGCAACTGCTGGCCCTCAACCGCAATGGCGTCAACTTAGCTCCTAACACATTGAAAATGTTATAATTACACTCGTGTTTTGGAAGGCGGATTCAACTCGCTAGTGCAACGGGTGGTTTGATCCCGAAGAATACCTGATTGGGTGTCTTGTACCCCAGGCATTTTCGAGGGCGATTGTTCAACTTGTCCATGATCTCCAGGACCTGCTTGTCCGTCAGTTTGTTGAAGTCGGTTCCCTTGGGCAGGTACTGCCGGATGAGCCCGTTGGTGTTTTCGTTCAAGCCTCGCTCCCAGGAATGATAGGGGTGGGCGAAGTAGCCATCTGCTTTCAACACCTTGGCGATCTCCATGTGGCAGGCGAACTCCTTGCCATTGTCGTAGGTCAACGTATGCACTTGGGCCGACAGGGGTTGTAGCACCTTCAGGATGGCCGCCTTGACCGCTTCAGCTGTTTTGTTGGGCGCCAGAGCGATCAGGCTCAGCCGGGACCGCCGTTCCACCAGGGTGACCAGGACAGCGCCGCCTGGCTTGCCGATCACTGTGTCCGCTTCCCAATCACCAATGCGGCTGCGCGCCTCGACCACCTCCGGACGTTCATCGATGGACACCCGTTCCCTGATCTGCCCTCGCCGGTCGTAATGGCCATAGCGCTTCCTGCGTGGCTTCTGGCAGCGCAGATGACGATGGAGATCGCCACCGCGTCGCTTGTCCTCATACACGTACCAGTAGATCCATTCATGGCTTATGGCCGTGCCTTCTTCCTGGGCCAGCCATCCACTGACCTGTTCCGGGCTCCAGTCCTCCCGAAGCAGCTGCTCCACACGTGCCCAGGTCGATTTCGGTATCCGCGTTCGGTCCCGCTCTTTCTTGCGGTTCTGCGCCAGCCTGTGGGCCTGTTCGGGACGGTAGCCTTTCAATCCCTCCCTTGTTCCGCCTCAGTTCCCGGCTGATGGTCGAGGGGCTGCGCCCCAAAACCTCAGCGATTTCTTTCTGGCTGTGACCCGCTTTCCTCAGCGCATAGATCTGGTATCGTTCATCTCGGGTAAGCTGCGTGTAGCCTCTCATCGTGCTCCTCTCTCTTGGTGGATTGAGTTAAGCCGTGATGCTACCGCGGCTTACTCTCCCGCTCTAGATCGAGTTGCACTTACGAGTTGAATCCAAGCTGGGGTACAAGACACCCAATCAGGTATTCTTCGGGATCAAACCACCTGTTGCACTAGCGAGTTGAATCCGCCTCAGTTAAAGAAGAATTTCGATATATCGAAACAACAAACACGGAAATTTTAGCCGCTAAAATTAACGATCCCGACGAGACAGAAGCGCGGTGTACAACTACATGTTTTTCACGAATGTGCTCAAGCATCTTGAAGAACGCGACATGACAAAGCAGGAACTGTCAAATCGTTCTGGCGTGTCTATCTCATTTATATCCGACCTTACAACCGGGAAGGGCAATCCATCCCTAAAAATAATGGCAGCGATTGCCAACGCATTAGAGGTCCCACTTCCACTATTGCCCGAACCCACGGACATGGACACCAAGACATTGGATGAGCTGGCCGGCAAGAAGGTAAAAAGCAGCTTACCTTACGGCTTTGTAAGGGTGTGCGCAGTCCTGCCTGAACACCAGGCATTCATCGTGAGGCGCTGGGAACAGCGCGCGAGAAAGAAAAACAAGGGTTAGACGCCAAGAAGAGTAATTAAGGTAGGAAGTAACGAAGGGAAGCTGATCAAACAACCCAGCGCAGTTTTAGCGGCTAAAAAAATCACCTAACAGGAAACAAGAGTCTCATTCGTTGTGCGATAGGTGTTGCATGCCGGATGTTATCGTTATATCGTTCTCCAAACCGCAAGTTAGCGGAACCACAGAACCACTAATGACCAAGAAAGAAGAATTCGACAGTGTGCAGGAGAGGGCGAAGCGAAAGCTGGCCCGAGACATGGGGTCGGTGCTGTTGGAGGCGCTTAAAGATCCCGCGACTGTCGAAGTCATGCTGAACGCAGACGGTAAGCTGTGGCAGGAGAGGCATGGCGAGCCGATGAAGCTCATCGGCACACTCAGGGCCGCCCAGGCCCAGGCCGTCATAGAGACGGTCGCCGGTTATCACGGCAAGACAGTCACCAGAGAAGAACCCATCCTAGAAGGCGAGCTGCCGCTAGACGGCTCACGCTTCGCCGGCCAGCTACCCCCGGTCGTACCGTCGCCAACCTTCGCGATTAGAAAGAAGGCATCAAAGGTTTTCTCCCTCAGAGAGTATGTCGATGCCGGCATCATGACCGACATCCAGCGCGAGACGCTGGAGCGGGCGATAAGAAATCATCGAAACATACTCGTGATCGGCGGTACCGGATCAGGCAAAACAACCTTGGTCAATGCCGTGATCCTTGAGATGGTCGAACAGAACCCAACGGAAAGGCCTTTCATCATCGAGGACACTGGCGAGATCCAGTGCACCGCAGAAAACCACGTCCAGTATCACACCAGCATCGACGTCAGCATGACGATGCTGTTGAAAACCACACTGCGCATGCGGCCAGACCGAATACTGGTTGGCGAGGTTCGTGGCGAAGAAGCCCTGGACCTGCTGGATGCGTGGAACACGGGGCACCCGGGCGGGGTGGCCACGCTCCACGCGAACAGCGCGCAGGAAGGTTTGACCAGGCTGAAGTCCCTTGTTTCGAGAAACAAGGCGGCTCCCGCAGAAATTGAACCGCTAATAGGCGAGGCGGTTCATGTCGTTGTTCATATTGAACGTACCAAAGAAGGCCGGCGCGTTTCGGAGATCATTGAGGTTTCCGGGTACAGCAATGGCGAATATCAAACCTCAACCCTTTAGGAGTTAACAATGCAACTGAGCCTTTCCTTTATGAACCGCAACCTGGCGATCTTCGGCGTCCTGGCTGCCGTACTGGCGATGATGATCGCACCCAACGAGGTGCATGCCTCGGTGGGTGGTGGCGGCTCACTGCCGTATGAGAGCTGGTTGAACAACCTACAGGCGTCGGTCACGGGGCCGGTGGCATTCGCACTGGCCATCATCGGCATTGTCGTCGCCGGCGGCGTCCTGATCTTCGGTGGCGAACTCAACGCCTTTTTTCGCACGATCATTTTCGTCGTGCTGGTCATGGCGCTGATCATTGGCGCGCAAAACATGATGAGCACCTTCTTTGGTCGCGGCGCGGTGATTGTAAGCCCTGAGCAGGCGCAAGCGCGAAGCGAAGCGCAGACCGAGCAAGCGGCGCTGGTCAAGGAAGGGGAGCGCAAGTAATGACCTTGCGAGCGATCCCCATTCGTAGAGCTGGCAACAGGGAAAACCTGTTCATGGGCGGGGATCGCGAGATGGTCATGTTCTCCGGCCTGATGGCCTTCGCGATGGTTTTCAGCGCACAGGAAGTCAGAGCAACCCTGTTCGGCATTGTGCTGTGGTTCGGAGCCCTGTACGGGCTTCGGGTCATGGCTAAGGCCGACCCGGCCATGCGGCACGTCTATTTGAGACATCGGCTGTACAAAGCCTACTACCCGCCACGGAGTACGCCGTGGCGGGTAAATACGGGCGGACAAGGGAAGCGATACAGATGACGGACATTATTAATATTCAGACTATCAGCTATCTCGTGTCCGGCATGGGCATCGTCATGTTGATGCTGCTGTTCGGGCGCATTCAGGCGGTAGACGCCGGCAACCGACTGAAGAAGCATCGATCCACGGACGAGGGCCTGGCGGACCTGCTGAATTATGCGGCGGTTGTTGACGACGGCGTGATCGTCGGCAAAAACGGTTCGTTCATGGCCGCCTGGCTTTATCGCGGTGACGATAACGCCAGCAGCACGGACGAGCAGCGCAACATGGTGTCGTTCCGGATCAACCAGGCGCTGGCCGGACTCGGCAGCGGTTGGATGGTTCATGTCGATGCCGTGAGGCGACCGGCACCCAATTACTCCAAGCCTGGATTGAGCCATTTCCCGGATCGGGTATCGGCGGCTATCGATGAAGAACGTCGGCGGTATTTCGAAAGCATGGGAACTATGTATGATGGCTACTTTGTGGTAACGCTCACCTGGTTCCCGCCGCTGCTGGCGCAACGCAAATTCGTGGAACTGATGTTCGAGGACGATGCGCCGAAGGCAAACCGCAAGGCGCAGACCATAGGCTTGATCGATCAGTTCAAGCGCGAGATCAAAAACGTGGAAACACGGCTCTCCACCGTGCTGAAGATGACCCGGCTCAAGGGTCATAAGGTGGTGCATGAGGATGGCCGAACCCGAACGTTCGATGATTTTCTTTCGTGGCTGAACTTCTGCGTCAGCGGCACTGACCAGCCGATCATGTTGCCCTCGAACCCGATGTACATCGACAGCCTGATCGGCGGAAAGGAGATGTGGGGCGGGGTAGTGCCCAAGATCGGCAAGAAGTTCGTGCAGACGGTGGCCATCGAGGGCTTCCCGTTGGAATCGACGCCAGGGATATTGAGCACGCTGGCAGAGCTGCCCTGCGAATATCGTTGGTCTACGCGCTTCATCTTCCTGGACACACATGAAGCGATTAAACACCTGGAGAAGTTTCGCGGTAAGTGGAAGCAGAAGGTGCGCGGCTTCTTCGACCAGGTGTTCAACACGAATTCCGGAAGAATCGACCAGGACGCGCTGAGCATGGTCAACGACGCGAATGCGGCGCTGGCAGAGATTAATAGCCGACTGGTCGCGGCGGGGTATTACACCAGCGTCGTCGTGCTGATGGACGAGGATCGCGACCGGCTGGATCGGTCGGCAACGATGATCACCAAGGCGATAGAGGCGAAAGGATTCGTATCGCGTGTTGAATCGATCAACACACTGGAAGCGTTTTTCGGTAGCTTGCCGGGGCATGGCGTGGAGAACGTCCGCAGGCCGATGCTCAACACCATGAATCTTGCCGACCTGCTGCCAACCAGCGCGATATGGACCGGCGAGGAGAACGCGCCTTGCCCGTTCTACCCACCGATGGCACCGGCGCTGATGCACTGTGTCACGCACGGGTCCACGCCGTTCCGTCTGAACCTGCATGTGCGCGACCTCGGCCATACGGCGATCTTCGGGCCGACCGGCGCGGGCAAATCGACACTGCTGGCCATATTGGGAGCGCAGCTCAAGCGTTATGAAGGGATGTCGGTGTATGCCTTCGACAAAGGCAATTCGATGTACGCGCTGACCAAGGCGACAGGCGGAAAGCATTTCGACGTAGCGGCCGATGGCGAAAGGCTGGCGTTCTGCCCCTTGCAGTTTCTGGAAACGAAAGGGGACAGGGCCTGGGCGATGGAGTGGATCGACACGATCCTGAAGCTCAACGGGGTAGAGACGACGCCGGCGCAGCGAAATGAGATCGGACATGCCATCGTGAGCATGCACCGGAGCGGGGCCAAAACGCTATCGGAGTTCTCCACCACGATACAGGACCTGGCGATCAGGGAAGCGATCAAGCAATACACGGTAGACGGATCGATGGGCCATCTCCTCGATGCCGAAGAGGATGGACTATCGTTCAGCGACTTCACGACGTTCGAGATCGAGGAACTGATGGACCTGGGCGAAAAATACGCGCTTCCGGTCCTGCTTTACCTGTTCCGTCGCATAGAGCGAAGCCTGAAGGGTCAGCCGGCAGTGATCATGCTGGATGAGGCTTGGCTGATGCTGGGGCACCCGGCATTCCGCGCCAAAATCCGTGAATGGCTCAAGGTCATGCGCAAGGCGAACTGTTCTGTGGTCATGGCAACACAGAGCCTGACCGATGCCGCCAACTCCGGCATCCTGGATGTCATTGTCGAATCGACGGCAACGAAGATTTTCCTCCCCAACGTGTTCGCACGCGATGAGGACACGGCGGCGCTCTATCGCCGCATGGGCCTCAACACCCGGCAGATCGACATCCTGGCGACCGCCATACCCAAACGACAGTATTACTACGTCTCCGAGAAGGGACGCCGGCTCTTCGAACTGGCGCTAGGCCCGCTCGCGCTGTCGTTCGTCGGCGTATCCGATAAGGAGGACGTAGCGTTCATCAAGCAGCTTGAAGCCAAGCACGGCGAAGACTGGGTAGACGAATGGCTTAAGAGTCGCAGACTTACCTTGAATCAGTATTTGGAGGCAGCATGAGCGTTGCAGACACATTGAAAGGGCTGGTGTTCAAGAAGCCAGCAGACCCTAAAAAGGCGGATGAACCCACCGATGGCGGCCGTCGGGCTGGGGAGACGGAGAATCCGTATCTCGCCGCCAGAAGGACCTGGAACGATCATGTGGGCTCACAGGTCGCATCCCGCCGCATGTGGCAGATTGCTGCATTGATGGCGTTCATGGTAGTGCTGGCGGCGATTGGCGGGATCATCCAGATCGGCAGCCAATCGAAGTTCATTCCCTACGTCGTGGAAGTGGACAAGCTCGGGCAGCATGTTGCTGCTGGCCCTGTCCAGACCGCCAGCAAGGCCGATCCGAGAGTGATCAAGGCCAGCGTCGCGGAATTCATCCGTGACGCCCGCCTGGTCACGCTGGATGTGGCGGTGCAAAGGGCCGCCGTCTTCCGTTTGTACGCCAAGTTGAGTCCCAATGATCCGGCTACTCAGAAGATGAATGAGTGGCTGAACGGCGACGAAGAGAAAACGCCGTTCCAGCGGGCCACGAAAGAGATGGTCAGCATCGAGATCAGGTCGGTGCTTCCGCAATCGCCTGACACCTGGCAGATTGATTGGACGGAAACGACGCGAGATCGGCAGGGCATCGTGAAGACCAAGCACAACATGCGCGCCCTGGTCACGGTGTACATCTCCACATTGAATCAGCAATCAGAAGAAGGCATGCGCAGGAACCCTCTGGGGCTCTTCGTTCGCGACTTCTCCTGGTCAAATCTTCTGTAATCAAAGAGGCGATCCACCATGCGTAAAAAATATATTGCATTGATTATGGGTGCTGCCCTGGTGGTGCCCTCTCTCTGCCTGGCCGCTGGCTCGACAACGGACATGGCCGAGAAGTATTTCTCGAAGAACAACCCGAAGCTGACCGAGCAGGAAAAGGCCGCGATTGCGATAGCAAAGCGGTGGTCTGCCGGCACACCGACCGGCATGAAGCCGGTAGCGGGTGCGAACGGATCGGTGCGTTTCCTGTTCGGTGCGCAGCAACCGAGCATCGTGTGCGCCGTGCTTCAGGTCTGTGATGTCGCGCTTCAGCCTGGCGAGCAGGTGAACTCCATTCACCTGGGAGATGCCGCCCGCTGGACGGTGGAACCGGCGATCACCGGCCGCGGCCCCATGGAGACGCTGCACCTGATCATCAAGCCCATGGATGTCGGCCTGGAAACGTCGCTCATCGTGACCACGGATCGGCGTACCTATCACATGCGGCTGAGGTCACATCGGACGCAGTACATGCCGCAGGTCGCATTCACGTATCCGGAAGATTCGCTGGCGAAGTGGGACACCATCCGCAAGCGCGAGGTACGGGAACGGGAGAGCAACACTATCCCGCAAACCGGCGAGTACCTGGGCAATCTGGATTTTGAATATGACGTTGACGGCGATGCACCGTGGAAGCCGGTGCGCGTGTACAGCGACGGTAAGAAAACGATCATCCAGATGCCCAAGGTCATGTCACAGACCGAAGCGCCGAGTCTGCTGGTGCTGCGCAAGAAGGGTGGCTGGTTCTCGGATGATGACGTGACACTGGTCAATTACCGGGTCCAGGGAGATCGCTTCATCGTGGATGTGGTGTTCGAGAAAGCGATTCTGGTGTCGGGCGTGGGTAGCTCACAGGACCGTATCACGGTATCTCGTAGGCATGAATCATGAGACAGGCTTTCATCATAGTGCTTGCGCTGGTGATGAGCGGATGCACCACAATGGGCAATTACGGCAGCCCACTGCCGGAAGATCAAGATTACGGCAGCTTCCTCTTCTTCCTGCCGAAAGATCAAAATTACGGCAGCTTCCTGCCGGAAGATCAAAAGGTTGTGGAAGTGAAGATTGCCGATGACGCAGTGAAACAGCTCATAGAGCTGTATCCACCTGCAAAGAGCCGCTTCAACATGAAACATGAAACGAAAGGGGTATTCGGCGTCACTCTGGTCCGGAAGCTCCGGGACGCAGGGTACACGGTAGAGGAGTTCACGAAGAGCGAAGCCGCTGTGGCCGCAGGAGATGGCCTCGCACTGGGGTACATCCTCGATGTCGCCGGCGCACCGGACTTTTACCGATTGACCATGATGGTCGGTGATCAATCGATCAGCCGACCGTACATGAGACAGGGCACCGACGTGTTGCCGGCCGGTTACTGGGCACGCAAGGAGTAGAAAGATGAGTGAAACCGACGGTCAGATGGCCCCGGAGGCGTCGCCTGGCTCTGTAGGGAAGAAGGCCGGCGTGCGTCGGGTGAACAACATGCCGATGTACATCATCGGCGGTGTCCTGGGCGCGTTTCTCCTCATGATGGTGCTCGTGGCCATGGACCGCGCCTCTCAGCAGGGCGTGAGAGAGGAGGAAGAAAAGCCGGTAGCGGCAAACATGGCGATGGCCCAGAGCATGGTGGGAGACATGGAGGGAATCATTCCGGCCGCAAAGCCGGTGATTCCTGAAATGCCCGAAGAGCAGCCGCAGGAAATCGTGGTGGCCAAACCTGTCGATCCGAGACGGCCGCCGTTGCCACCACAACAGCAGTTGCAACCAGAACTGAAACAGCCTGAACGTGACGCAGAAGCGGATAAGATTCGTGCGGCGAAGTTCGCCATGTTCCGAGAGGCTGTGCAATCGAAATCGGGCGTGCAAATGTCGTCCCCCCGCAGTTCCGGTTCCGGCTACAAGGCTGGCAACAGCACGCCACGCAACAGGTATGAGATGGTTCGACGGATCGAGGAACTGCGCAGGGAGGCGTCGGCAATCTCTGTTGACGACCCGACAGCCGCGTACAGGGCACGCCTGGCGGCAGCCAAGCAGATCGTGGAGGAGCAGAACGGCGGGGCGTCGCCGGCTGGAGCTGGTGGCGGCTCGCCCATGTTGATCCGGACTGCTGCTGCATCGACGGACGGATACGGACAGTTCGGTAATCAAAAGGGCGGAGACCGTTGGACATTGAACTCCAGGATGGATACGCCATCGACTCCGTACATACTGCGAGCAGGCTTTGTGATGCCCGCTACGCTGATTTCCGGTATTAACTCGGACTTGCCTGGTCAGATCGTCGCTCAAGTCTCTCAGAACGTCTACGACACGCCTGTCGGGCGCTACTTGTTGGTACCCCAGGGATCAAGGCTGATCGGATCGTATGACAGCAAGGTGGATTACGGGCAGGGCAGGGTGCTGGTGGCCTGGCAGCGAATCGTGTTTCCGGACGGCAAGGCCCTGGATATTGGCGCAATGCCCGGATCGGATGGAGCCGGCTATGCCGGTTTGGCAGATAAAACCAATAACCACTATCTCCGGTTATTCGCTTCAGCGTTGTTGATGTCGGCGGTCACGGCTGGAATCACGTTGAGTCAGGATGGCGATAACAGCGATAACAGCGTACGGGCCAGTGACGCCTTGAGTGAGACACTGGGGCAACAGCTCGGGGAGGTGACTGCTCAGATGATCACAAAAAACCTGAACATTGCGCCGACGCTGGAGATTCGGCCTAGGTTCCGTTTCAACGTCATTGTCACGAAGGACATGGCATTTTCAAAACCGTACCAGGCATTCGATTACTGAAAGTAAGTTTTAGCGGCTAAAAAAGGAGATCAGACCATGAGCGTAAAAGCACAGGTAACGTCATTTATGTTGGCGATATTGATTGGAATGTCGGCGAACTCGAATGCCGGCATCACTGTTTTTGATGTGGCCAACCTGGCCCAGAACACCACCAACACCATCGAGAACATTGCACAAACCCTCAAACAGATCGAGGAGTACAAAACCCAGTTGAACCAGTATGCGAATCAGCTAAAAAATACGACGGCCCCGGCCATGAATATCTGGGATGACGCTACGACGACGATGAACAATTTGCGTAGATCGATCGATACCCTGAACTACTACAAAACACGCCTGGGTAGCTTGAACAACTACCTGAATAAATTCGGGGATCTCGATTACTACATGAGTTCGCCTTGCTTCGATGGCAGCGGCGGCTGCACGGACGCCGAGTTGGCAAAGCTCAAAGAGAGCAGGTCGTTGGGCTACGAATCACAGCAACGCGCCAACCGCGCATTGTTCGAGGGCCTGGATCAGCAACAGGACGCGATATAGGACGACGCCAGGCAACTGGAGCGGCTTCAGTCTGCGGCCACCGGGGCAGAGGGCCAGTTGGAGGCGATTGGTTACGCCAACCAACTCGCCAGCCAGCAGGCCAACCAGCTCTTGCAGATTCGAGGACTGTTGATCGCTCAACAGAATGCTGTGACCACACGGATGCAGGCGCAGATGGCGGAGGAAGCGCGTCAGCAGGCTGCGACAAACAGGCTGCGGACAAATGGAATGGTCAAGAGCAAAGCGACCACCTGGGGTCCTAGAGACCTGTACTACGATGCCGGAAGTAAACAATGAAAATTGCCTGCATGACAATGTTATGAAAATGGAGCCTGTCAAGACCCGTGACGTTATATACGCGTTTTACGAATAAATCAGGGCGTTTTTTCTGCCATTCCTTGAGCGCCTGTATGGGACTAACATGGCCCAAGGCACGTTGGGGGATCTGGTGATTTAATGACATGGTACCAGACATCTAGCGATACGCCGAAAATTTGGGGACCCGGCGACATCTGAGGTTGGCGACACTAGAAAGGTGAAATCGTATGAATGGAAAAACCGATAACCGCAAACCTCTCTTGGTGGCCATTGTTATGCTGGGGCTGCTGCTGTGCTCTACAGAGGCGTTTTCGGCAATCAACAACGCAGATGTAATGGATACGGTATTGAATCGATTCAAGACTAATGCAAGCTCCTGGGCGAGCATTATCGAGAACGTCGCTACACGTCTGTTTTGGACGTTGGCGCTGATCTCAATGGTCTGGACGTTCGGCATGATGGCACTGAGGAAGGCTGACATCGGCGAGTTCTTCGCTGAAGTAGTTCGGTTTACGGTGTTCACCGGTTTTTTTTGGTGGCTACTTGTCAACGGCCCGAATTTTGCGGTGTCTATTATCGATTCGCTGATGCAGGTAGGCGGAAGTGCCGCTGCCATGGGCGGCTATTCCGGTTCGTTCTCGCCATCAAGCATTGTAGATATAGGTTTCATCCTGTTCGGTAAGACACTAGGGGAATCGTCGATGTGGTCACCTGTCGATAGCATGGTCGGCATAGTGTTGGGCTTGGGCATATTAATTTTGACAGCGATGATTGCCGTCAACATTCTGTTGCTGCTTATTTCGGCCTGGATACTTGCCTATGGCGGCATCTTTTTCTTGGGGTTCGGTGGTGCGCGTTGGACCCATGATATGGCGATCAATTTTTACAAGGCAGTGCTTGGAATCGCCATCCAGATCATGACGATGATATTGCTCATTGGTATTGGTGTGTCGTTGATCAACGACTACTACACCAACATGCAGACCAAGATCGAATTTTCGGAAATGGCCGTCGTGTTGATCGTCACACTCACGATATTCATGTTGAGCAATAAGGTGCCACAACTTTTGTCGGGCATTATCACGGGGGCACCCAGCGGTATGGGTATCGGACAGTTCGGGGCTGGTGCAGTTGTCGGTGCTGCCGGTGTTGCTGCATCCGCAGCAACAATGGCCGGATCGATGGCCTCCTTTGGCGCTACGTCTGGCGTTACGCAAATCGCTGGTGGGGCATCGGCGCTTATGGCCGCGTTTTCTCAGGCCAATGCCAATGTAGCCGCCGGCAGTGATGTGTTGGCAAATGCGTTTAGCGGAAGCGGTGGTGATGATGGCGGACCAGACGGGGGGGCAGGTGGAGACGGAGGAGGAGGTGGTGGTGGCGGAATGCCTGGAAATGGAGAAACACCATTCGCAAAGGCCGCAGGCTTCGACAATCAGACTTCTGGTGATTCAGAATCTTCCGCGTTGGCACAGTCTGACTCGAGTACCAATGGTTTGGGTGGAGAAGGAAAAGGAGACGGTTCAGGAGGCACGGAAGGGTGGCCAGGTGGAGGCGGAGGAGGTGGCGACGGAATGCCTGGAAATGGAGAAACACCATCCGCAAAGGCAGCAGGCTTCGACAATCAGACTTCTGGTGATTCAGAATCTTCCGCGTTGGCACAGTCTGACTCGAGTACCAATGGTTTGGGTGGAGAAGGAAAAGGAGACGGTTCAGGAGGCACGGAAGGGTGGCCAGGTGGAGGCGGAGGAGGTAGCGGCGGAATGCCTGGAAATGGAGAAACACCATTCGCAAAGGCCGCAGGCTTCGACAATCAGACTTCTGGTGATTCAGAATCTTCCGCGTTGGCACAGTCTGACTCGAGTACCAATGGTTTGGGTGGAGAAGGAAGAGGAGACGGCTCAGGAGGCGCGGAAGGGGAGAGTAAAAGCGAAAAGACTGGCGAAGGAGCACAAGGTAATACTGCTGGGGCTAATGCCGGCAGTGGCGGTGTGCTCGCGTCTGCTGGTATGGCGGCCGCAACGGCCACAAGAGTAGGTGCTGACACAGCGGCGAATTTAGCCAAGGGAGCCATGGATGTGGCAAAAGAAAAAATCGGCTCAGTTGTCGATTCCGCCAAGGAGCGGATAGCAGATACAACAGGTGGTCGCATTGCGAATGCGATCAGGGCAATGGAGGCTGACTCGTCAGGCAATGCAGACAATAGTATTGCTGTTGATCCGAACCAGGTTGATGCAGAGTCTGAGATTGCGGCATTCGTAAACCGCGACAACGACAGTAAATCCGCATAAGCAACGTAAGGAGAAATAGATGAAGAGAGTATTGGGAATTACAGTGGCAATTCTGTTTGGTGTCGCTGGCAACATGGCAAGCGCCGCGTCTCAGGATGAGTGCGCGATTTGGATATGCCTTCCAGGCGGATTCCCGTCTGGTTGCGGCGCAGCTCACTCGGCGATGATCGACCGCATCAAGGATGGCAAGCCGCCACTTCCGGACTTCGGATCGTGCGCTGTCAATCCACCGAAAGGGTCCGGTAGCCATATGACCTTCGACTGGGGAATCGCTGCTTATATTCCTTCGCACCCCCCTATGTCAACATACCTGTCGCCTAAAACTTTTTTAAATCAGGAGACAAAAATGGCGGTATTTAGCCAGGAATTTAAAGTACAATCGGTAGAAAAAGCACTATCCAGAAATCCAGAGCAATCGCTGAAAGCCCTTGCCAACGATTTAGGTGTGGGTTACTCCACGCTTCAAAAGTGGATTCGTTTAGCCAGGGACAATCAACTCGAAATCTCAACATCAAGTATGTCAAAAGAAAAAAGCCCTCATGCCTGGACGAAAGCGGAACGTTTTGACGCCATTGCTCATTGCCATCATCTGACAGACGAACAGGCCAGCGCCTATTGCCGGGAAAAAGGCATCTATTTGCACCATCTGGACGCTTGGAGAACAGAATTTTTATCCGCTGCTCAATCGGCAGACCTCGCAGCCAGCCGAGCAGAAAAAAAGCAACTCAAACAAGAAAACAAGCGCTTGCAAAAAGAGCTGAACCGTAAAGAAAAAGCGTTATCGGAAACAGCGGCCTTACTGGTGTTATCAAAAAAGTGCCAGGCGATCCGGGGGGAAAAGGCGGACGACTGATCGCCTGCTCAGATCGCAAACATTACAGCGCGCTCATTGATGAAGCTGTCAGCAGTGGCGCACGGCAACAATCCGCCTGCGAACTGTTGGGCATATCCGCCAGAACCTACCAGCGCTGGAACCGTGGCGATGCGATTTCAGAAGACCTGAGGCTGCACAATACCGCGCCTGTGCATAATCGATTGCCCGAGGCGACCAGGCAAGAAATTATCAACCTGGTAAACCAACCGGAATACCGCGACTTGACACCGCATCAAATCGTTCCGGCCCTTTTGGATTCAGGGCGCTATATCGCCTCGGAATCAAGCTTTTACCGGGTCATGAAAGCGCACAACCAGTTAAAGCATAGAGCGAAAGAGTCGGCCGGCCAGCGTCACAAACCACAGCCGCTCAAAGCCACCCGACCCAATCAACTCTACTCGTGGGATATTACCTATTTATCAAGCCCGATCAAAGGACAGTATTACTACCTGTACATGGTGATGGATATCTACAGCCGAAAAATTGTCGGCTGGCAGGTTCATGATATCGAATCGAGCAGCTATGCAGCTGATTTAATAGAAGATATCGTCCGCCGGGAAAACATCGAGAAAAAGCAATTAGTCATCCATTCCGACAATGGCAGCCCGATGAAAGGCGCAACCTTAAGAGCCAAACTGATCGATTTAGACATTGCCAGCTCATTCAGCAGGCCCCGTGTCAGTAATGACAATCCATATTCTGAATCATTGTTTAAAACCATCAAATACTACTACACCTTTCCGGAAAACCCGTTTACAACATTAACCGAAGCAAGAGCCTGGGTAGATGGTTTTGTCAGCTGGTACAACGATGAGCACAAACACAGCGCCATCAGGTTTGTGACGCCTAACCAGCGCCATAATGGCTTGGACAAGGCCATACTTGAGCATAGAAAGCGCGTGATCGAACAGGCGAAAAAAGATAACCCCGAGCGGTGGAATGGACGAAAAACACGAAATTTAACCCCGGTTGGTCAGGTGTATCTCAACCCAAACAAGGAGAAATCAGAATCCTCTAAATGTCAAGTTGCAGCAACAATTACTTCGTGAATTAGTGTTAAAATTACGACAGGTTGGTTGACATTTAGCGGCACCAGGAATGTGTGCAGTGGTATTGGGGTGGTTATGAATGCCAGCGATATGCGACTGTGCCGGAGAGCTATGTCAAAGGGCGGATGTGCAGCCATTATGTTTTGGGTCGTTCGGACCCGAAATTTTGTACAAGGACCGTTCGGTGGTCAGAGGTGTTTATCGATAACACGCTCGCCGGCCCTACCTACTACTGGTAAACGCGCTAATGTTCTTTCCTGCCATTGATTTACCGCCCGAACAGAAAAAGATGGTGGAGTGTGCCATCTCTGCTGCCGTCAAGTATGAAATACCGGCCAACATAATGTTAGCGGTAGCAGAAAAGGAGAGCGGTAAACCAGGGCAGTGGGTGAAAAACCTATGATGTCGGATATATGCAGTTCAACACTGCGTATCTGAAATCGTTGAAGAAGTACGGCATCGATGCGAAGCACGTAGAGGCAGACGGTTGTTATTCTTTTGATCTCGCGGCTTGGCGCATAAGCGTTCATCTTCGTGATGATAAAGGAGATATTTGGACTCGAGCCGCCAACTACCATTCCAGAACACCGAAATTTAACAGTCGGTATAGGGCAGACCTGATAACGAAGGCCGTGAAGTGGGGAGAATGGCTGGAAGAGCACTACCACACTGTAGAAATTCTCGTGGAAACAACTGTAGCGCCGCGCACGGCGTATAAGACTGAATCAGACGTCTATACGCCAAGAAGGTGATATACGGACGGTGAGCAATGGAGATGCCTGCGATCAAATTGGATGACGGTACGGTTGAGGCCCTGAAGTGGATAGGGATGTTGGCCATGACCGGCGACCATGTCAATAAGTATCTGTTCAATGCGACGCTTCCGTTCTTGTTTGAGATTGGTCGCGTGGCGCTACCGATATTCGTATTCGTGATTGGATATAACCTGGCTCGTTCCGAAGCAATGGAGCAAGGAGTATATATCCGAACGATGAAGAGACTTCTTATATTCGCAGTGATCGCCGCTGTTCCACATATCAGCCTCGGCGGATTGTGGAATGGATGGTGGCCACTGAATATCTTGTTCACCTTGCTTACAGCAACATGCTCCATCTATTTGATCGAGTTGGGCACTGTACCGGCACTTATAGCATGCGGTGTGCTAATAAGCATCGGCGGTAGCTTGGTCGAATTCTGGTGGCCGGCGATCATAGGCGCAATCGCGGTATGGGCGTATATAAAGAAGCCCTCGGTGATTGCGGCACTCATGGCACTGACCGCTTGCGGATCACTCGTGTTGATCAACAAAAACTGGTGGGCACTTGGTGCCATTCCAGTTATAGCAGCGGCCTCGATGGTGAAGATCCCCGTGCCACGGCTCCGGTGGTGGTTCTACACATACTATCCATTGCACCTGGCCGCAATACTGCTCATTAGAATTCCAATGGCCCGTGCTGGTTATCTCTTTTTCTGAGTGGACGAAATATGAAATCAATTACATGGTAGTATCACGCCCTGCTATCATCGGGATCGAAGGGCGGCAGGTAGCGAGCCAGGGGATAGCGGTCCAGCCAGCCCCAGACCAGGCGACGGGCCCGGTACCAGTAGGCACCGAAGAAGATCACCATCATGCCCAGCGTGAACACCAGGTACATGATGATGTTATCCGGGGCGTGCCATTCCCCATGGATCAGCCGGGTGACGGCATAGATGACGTACAGATTGCTGGAAATCAGCAGCGCACGCCGGTCCAGCATCAGGGCCATCAGGAAGAAGGCGACAAAGAACGCGATCATCAGGTACTCGCGGCCGATGGTCTGTATCCAGGCCGCATCATTCTCCACCAGTAGGGTGACCATCGTCCCATGCACCATAAGCGGTGCGGCCAGCAGGTACAGCCAGAAGGCATTGTCGCTGAGATAGCTGCAACGCCTCGGATCCCGGATGTCGTAGAACAGCGCCAGCGCAAACACCGGCAGACCCGCGAGCCCGAACCACCGGGGAAACTGCTCGAAGGGAATATCGGCCAGCAGGAAGCCGGAAACCACCAAGGCGGTAACCATCGGCAACAGGCTGAAGGGCATGCGATGGCGCAGGTAGAACAGACCGCTGGCGAGGGCGATCAGCGCCGCCTGCTGCAACGAGGACAGATCGAAGGCGCTGAAGCTGTTGCCGATGAAGGCCAGCATCACCAGCAGCAGCGCAATGCCCGGCAGGGCCAGTCGGCGTACCCGCACCAGCCACTCCGCCAGCAGCGCGAAGCCTGCTACGGGAATCAGATTTTCGATGCCGAGCCAATCTGTCCTGGCCAGCCCAGCAGCGGCCAGCACGATGCCGACGGTGATGAAAATGTCGCCGAAGCTGCGTATGAAGCGCAGCGGTTCCTCGGCGCGAAGATTGGGTGTCTTGTACCCCAGGCATTTTTGAGGGCGATTGTTCAACTTGTCTATGATCTCCAGTACTTGCCTGTCCGTCAGTTTGTTCATTATAGCGACAGCGCTCACCCTACTTGTCGACTTGGCATCCTTTCTCTTTTAGAAGGATGTCGGCTACGGTAACGCTTGGTTTCTCCACCAAATGAATCGTCTCCGCTGATACGGCTGGGAGAGATGAAATATAGCCGGGATGAGGAAAGACGATCCGTTTGCTACTAAGATTTACGACCAGCGAGTATTCTGCAATCCTTGTGCGCTAAATGTCAACCAACCTGTCGTAATTTTAACACTAATTCACGAAGTAATTGTTGCTGCAACTTGACATTTAGAGGATTCTGATTTCTCCTTGTTTGGGTTGAGATACACCTGACCAACCGGGGTTAAATTTCGTGTTTTTCGTCCATTCCACCGCTCGGGGTTATCTTTTTTCGCCTGTTCGATCACGCGCTTTCTATGCTCAAGTATGGCCTTGTCCAAGCCATTATGGCGCTGGTTAGGCGTCACAAACCTGATGGCGCTGTGTTTGTGCTCATCGTTGTACCAGCTGACAAAACCATCTACCCAGGCTCTTGCTTCGGTTAATGTTGTAAACGGGTTTTCCGGAAAGGTGTAGTAGTATTTGATGGTTTTAAACAATGATTCAGAATATGGATTGTCATTACTGACACGGGGCCTGCTGAATGAGCTGGCAATGTCTAAATCGATCAGTCTGGCTCTTGAGGTTGCGCCTTTCATCGGGCTGCCATTGTCGGAATGGATGACTAATTGCTTTTTCTCGATGTTTTCCCGGCGGACGATATCTTCTATTAAATCAGCTGCATAGCTGCTCGATTCGATATCATGAACCTGCCAGCCGACAATTTTTCGGCTGTAGATATCCATCACCATGTACAGGTAGTAATACTGTCCTTTGATCGGGCTTGATAAATAGGTAATATCCCACGAGTAGAGTTGATTGGGTCGGGTGGCTTTGAGCGGCTGTGGTTTGTGACGCTGGCCGGCCGACTCTTTCGCTCTATGCTTTAACTGGTTGTGCGCTTTCATGACCCGGTAAAAGCTTGATTCCGAGGCGATATAGCGCCCTGAATCCAAAAGGGCCGGAACGATTTGATGCGGTGTCAAGTCGCGGTATTCCGGTTGGTTTACCAGGTTGATAATTTCTTGCCTGGTCGCCTCGGGCAATCGATTATGCACAGGCGCGGTATTGTGCAGCCTCAGGTCTTCTGAAATCGCATCGCCACGGTTCCAGCGCTGGTAGGTTCTGGCGGATATGCCCAACAGTTCGCAGGCGGATTGTTGCCGTGCGCCACTGCTGACAGCTTCATCAATGAGCGCGCTGTAATGTTTGCGATCTGAGCAGGCGATCAGTCGTCCGCCTTTTCCCCCCGGATCGCCTGGCACTTTTTTGATAACACCAGTAAGGCCGCTGTTTCCGATAACGCTTTTTCTTTACGGTTCAGCTCTTTTTGCAAGCGCTTGTTTTCTTGTTTGAGTTGCTTTTTTTCTGCTCGGCTGGCTGCGAGGTCTGCCGATTGAGCAGCGGATAAAAATTCTGTTCTCCAAGCGTCCAGATGGTGCAAATAGATGCCTTTTTCCCGGCAATAGGCGCTGGCCTGTTCGTCTGTCAGATGATGGCAATGAGCAATGGCGTCAAAACGTTCCGCTTTCGTCCAGGCATGAGGGCTTTTTTCTTTTGACATACTTGATGTTGAGATTTCGAGTTGATTGTCCCTGGCTAAACGAATCCACTTTTGAAGCGTGGAGTAACCCACACCTAAATCGTTGGCAAGGGCTTTCAGCGATTGCTCTGGATTTCTGGATAGCGCTTTTTCTACCGATTGTACTTTAAATTCCTGGCTAAATACCGCCATTTTTGTCTCCTGATTTAAAAAAGTTTTAGGCGACAGGTATGTTGACATAGGGGGCCATTGAGAAGGACGACCGCAGCACCCCGGCAGTGTTCGGTGACTACATCGACCGCTACGACATTCTGCGAGCCGTAGAGGATGGGGCCACGGTGCCCATCTACTACGAGAGCCGGCTGGCACGGATCGAATTGGAGGAGTCGGAGAAGCCGTATCTGGACGCCGAATTCGAGGAGATCACGGAAGCCGAGGAAGAAGAACGCAACAAACAGCACCTGCGCAGCAAATGGGCCTCGATGGAGGCTCTGGTCGGCACACCGAAACGCATCGAGCTGATCGCAAGGGATCTGGCAGAACATTTCGAGCGTCGTCAGGAGGCGATGACGGGCAAAGCCATGATCGTGTGCATGAGCCGCAGGATCTGCGTGGAGATGTACGATGCCATCACCCGGCGGCGACATAAGTGGCACAGCGAGGACGACGACAAGGGCCGAATCAAGGTGGTGATGTCGGGTTCGGCCACCGACCACATCGACTGGCAAAAACACATCCGCAACAAGGCGGGCCGGGAGGCCATGGCCAAACGATTCAAGGATCCGAACGATGAACTGCAACTGGTGATTGTGCGCGACATGTGGGTCACCGGGTTCGACGCCCCTGTCTGCACACCCTCTATGTGGACAAGCCCATGAGCGGGCACAACCTGATGCAGGCGATCGCCCGGGTCAATCGCGTCTTCCGAGACAAGCCTGGCGGATTGGTGGTGGACCACCTGGGGCTGGCGGATTCCCTGAAGCGGGCGCTGGCCACCTACACGGCCAGCGGTGGCCGCGGCCAGGCTACGCTCGACCAGAACAAGGCGGTGGCCGTGATGAAGGAAAAATACGAAGTCGTTCGCGATCTGCTGCATGGCTTCGACTACCACCCGTTACTCACCGCATCGACGGCTGATCGCATAACGGGCATCGCGCAGGCGATGGAGTTCATTCTGGGGCTTGAGGAGGGCAAGAAGCATTATCTTCAGGCGGTGAGTGCCCTGTCCAAGGCTTTTGCCCTGACCGTACCTCATGATGAAGCATTGGCCATCCGCGACGAGGTGGGCTTGTTCCAGGAAATCCGCGCCAACCTGGTCAAAGCCACAGTGAGCAGCGCAGCACGTTCCCCCGAGGAAATGGAGGCGGCTGTCCAGCAGTTGATCTCCCGGGTCGTATCCGGTACCGAGGTGGTAGACATCTTCGCTGCTGCTGGTCTGGACAAACCGGACATCTCGATCCTCTCCGACGAGTTTCTGGCCGAGGTACGGGAACTGCCCCAGCGCAACCTGGCGCTGGAGCTGCTCAAAAAGCTGCTCAACGATGAGATCCGCATCCGGATGCGCAAGAACGTCGTCCAGGCGCGTGCTTTCTCGGAAATGCTGGAGGAGGCGGTCAACAAGTATCACAACCGGGCCATTGCTGCTGCCGAGGTGATCGAGGAACTGATCAACCTGGCCAAAGAGATGCGGGAAGCCCAAAAACGGGGTGAGAATCTAGGGCTCACAGAAGACGAAATCGCCTTCTACGATGCCCTTGAGATCAATGACAGCGCGGTAAAGGTGCTGGGTGATGACACCTTGAAGATGATTGCCCGGGAACTGGTGCAATCGGTTCGACGTAGTGTCTCCATTGATTGGGCACAGAGGGAAAACGCCCGCGCCAAAATCCGAGTCATGGTCAAGCGAATACTGCGGCGGTTTGGGTATCCACCGGACAAACAGGAGCGTGCAACCGAATTGGTTCTGGAGCAGGCAGAGGTATTATGCAGGGAATGGGTTGTTCAATAGACCCTTGGATTCAACTCGTACAAGCGTGTCTTCGATCTCCTGAAAGATTTTGGGACATCCGAGTCCCCAAAATCGACTCGATCTTCGACAGCCATTATGCCACCAGCCGCCCGGCGTCCGTTGCCTTGCGCTACGCCGCGTTCGGATGCTCGCTTTGTTTCCCCTCCCGCACTAGGTCGAGCTGCACTTAGGAGTTGAATCCAAGCAACGAATAGGGGAGCATGCCTCCTTATTTATCACTCACTCGGTGAATAAGCCGGGATAAAGGTAAATGACGACATTCGACAGCACCAAGGCCTCACTAGCCGATCTGCTGCGTGAAATTCGGGAAGGAAAAATCCAGCTTCCCGATTTTCAGCGCGGTTGGGTGTGGGATGATGACCATATCCGGGATCTTTTGGCAAGTATAGCGCGATCTTTTCCTGTCGGCGCGGTGATGTTGTTGGAGACGGGTGGCGAGGTTCGTTTTGAAACACGCCCGGTCGAAGGTGTTGGACCAATCCCCCCGGACCATGAACCGGAACGCTTGATTCTCGATGGTCAACAACGCCTGACCACACTCATGCAGGCGGTGGGTCTCGAATCACCTGTACAAACACGGACGAATAAAGGGACGCCTATTCAACGTCATTACTACTTTGATATCAACATGGCCATCGATATGCCCCATGCACTCGATGAGGCGGTCATCGCCGTGGACGAGAATCGACAGCGCCGAACCAATTTTGGCCGTGATATAGAGCTCGATCTATCTACCCGTGAGCTGGAATGTCAGCAGCTCTATTTTCCCTGTGACCAGATAATGAATTCGGACAAATGGGAAGAAACCCTGTTTGAGATCGAACCATCTCACCTCAAGAAATACATGGAATTCAGGCAGAATGTCATCAACGCTTTTCGGCAGTACCATTTGCCCGTCATAGAACTGAAAAAAGAGACCTCCAAGGAAGCCGTTTGCCTGGTATTTGAAAAAGTCAATACAGGAGGTGTCCGGCTTTCCGTCTTTGAATTGATTACCGCAAGCTATGCTGCTGATGGGTACAACTTGCGAGACGACTGGTTTGGCTCGCGTATTCGCAATGTTGAATCCCGCAAGGAGCGCCTGGAGCAGGTGCCGTTATTGAAAGGGATCGAGGCGACTGAGTTCCTGCAGGCAGTGAGCTTGTTGCATACTCATGAATTGCGCAAGGCGGACCTGTCCGCAGGCAAGACAGCTAAGCAAGCCCGGCCTATCAGGGCCAGGCGTGCGGACGTACTGCAGATCCCCCTAGGAGGCTGTCCGAGAATAGAGTCGCCAGCCCGCCACCCTGCAGAATACTGAGAACCTGACAGAGCGGCTGTATAATAGAGCGTGTCGAACCGAGTCATTGAATGCCATGCCTATTCCTTTCAAACCCCCACCGATTGATTACGCCCAACATCAACTGTTTCCAACCAACGTCTTTGACCTGTTGCCGACGGATCATGAGTGCTTTTTATACCATGACTTATTTGAACAGCTCGACACAAGCAGCCTGGAAGCGAACTATAGTTCCCTGGGACAACACGCATATCACCCGAAAACAATTGTCTCCATATTGATCTGCAGCTACAGTCGCGGTGTCTTCAGTTCACGTGAAACAGAACGTCGCTGCAATGAAGACCTGTCGTTTATGTACATAGCCGAAATGAACTGCCCAAACTTTCGGGTACTGAGTAATTTTCGCAAAAACAATGCGGAATTTTTCCACAACTGCTTCAGGCAGACAGTGCAATTAGCGATGGAGCTGAATCTGGCGAGCCTGGGGCATATCAGCCTGGACGGATCGAAGTTTCAGGCTAACACATCCAGACACAAGGCCATGAGCTACAAGCATCTAAAAGAAAAAGAACAGGCCCTGACAGAGGAAATTGAAGACTTGATTCAGCAAGTGGCCCAGTGCGACGCAGACGAGGATCAAGCCTGTCAGGAGCGCACAGGGTATGAATTACCGGATGATCTTGAGTTCAGGCAACAGCGTCTAGCCAAAATCAAAGCGGCGAAAGCTGCCCTTGAAGCCCGCGAAGAGACGTTAAACCCAGGGAAACCGATTAACGACAGGAAGCAAATCAGTTTTGCGGACACCGATGCACGCATCATGGGCAAGAAGGGAAACTTTGATTATCAATACAATGCTCAAATTAGTGTGGATAGTGACACACAAGTCATCGTTGGCCAGCATGTCAGCCAAAACGCCAATGACAAACAGGAACTTGAGCCGGCATTACAGCAAGTGCAAGCAACCACCGGACAGCTACCCAAACAAGTCAGCGTCGACAATGGTTATCAATCGGGCAGCAATCTGCAAGCACTGGAAGATGCCTCAGTGGATGGTTACATTGCCACGGACAAGGGCGAGAAACCCCGTGTGGTCGCACTGGATGACTCTGATCGCAAGGTCGTAAAAGCCGACTTTACTTATGATGAAACTGAGGATGTGTTTCACTGTCCGGGCGGGCAGACACTTCCGTTCAAGCGCGAAGATAAAGACGGCAAGCGCGTTTATCAAGGCGAGGCAGCCACCTGCCAGGCCTGTCCATTTCACGCACGTTGCTGCAAATCCAGCCAGGGAGCCGCCCGCACCATCACAACCGATGACAAGGAACCCTTGCGGCAAAAAATGAATGCCAAAATGCAAACCAATGAAGCCAGGGCGGTTTACAAACAACGCAAAGTCATCGTTGAGCCCGTATTCGGGCAACTCAAAAACAGTGGCTTTCGTGGTTTTAGTGTTCGTGGAAAAAAGAAAGTTGCCGGAGAATTTTCACTGGTGTGTGCAACTCACAATCTGAAAAAAATTGCCCGTTCCATTGCCAGGGGAGTGGTCTGTCCGGAATTTGTCACCGCAAGCATGAACCCGGCATAATAGGGGTAAAACCGGGAAAAAGCACTGAATGATCGTATAATTCAGGCCGCAGGAGGCCGTTTTAATCGGCCTGAGGCGCTGAATTTGACGATCTGATCGTTGCGTAAACGAATTTGGTTGTCATTGTACAGATTTTGTACTTGTGGATAACTCTGGCAGTTTTTGGGGCGCCTTCTCGGACAGACTCCTAGTGCAAACAAGCGCAAGTTCTCACTCTATTGAGTAAGTGGCTTAGCCTGATACGTCCAACGAAAAGGCTTAGCCATGGTTTCATTGAAATATTTTATGAAATCCGCTATTTTTTTGTTTAAATCCTCTTTAGATTTAAAGTTGCCGCGCCGGATTACTTTACGCATTAAAATAGAAAACCAAATCTCTATCTGATTAAGCCATGAACAATGCTTAGGGGTAAAATGAAAAACAACCGGATGGTTTGGGTTAGTCAAAAAAGCAGTACGACTTTCCATTGATTTCAAAATACCCTCTTTTCCTTTAACCCCTAATTCTCCTGAATACGAAATTTTTTCGGCAATTAATCGAACCACCGATTCTGAACAATGTGTATTGAGATAGAAGTTACGCATTGACAACAGATTTAAATTTTGGGTTTAAATGATTCATATTTGGCATAAAGGTGTCGATAAACGAAGCCATAACATCGTTGAATAAATTCCGCTGTACGCTATAGCAATTATTAATCACGTCTGCAAAGCTCAATTTTTGTAATTGAACAAAGCCACAAATTGCAGAAAAAATATGATTATTTATTGCTCTTTTATTGCGAACATGGAACCGCTCAATATTACACACCTGCTTTATTGCCCGATGATATTGCTCAATCTGCCAATGCCTATCATGTTGTTCGGTAAATGCTTTCTTGTCAAAAACAGCGGTTTTTTCTTCATCAGGTAGTGAACTTATGTAATGGCGAACTTGTTCTTTCAAGGTCGTCCGAAATAATTTCACATACCCAAAATTTTTGAGCCAAACCATTAAGCCGTCTTCCGGGATTTCTAATTGCCTGACTTGAACCCATGAACCTTTTTCAACAGAGACTAATCGATTACCTTCCACTGCAAAGAATAATCCTGTCTGATGATTTCTTATCAATTTAAGATTGTCCACGCAACTGTACCAGCTATCTCCTGTTACAAAACCAGGTTCCAGTCCCCAAGCTAATACTTCGGTCAGCATGTCTTGAAAATAGTCATTTTTTGTCTTTCCTTCCGCCTTATCGACCACCCGGAAATTCAGTGGTTGGTGTTTTCCTTGAATGTCTGTGTAGTACAACGTGACAAGATTGATTCCCTTGACTGCTCCATGATGTTTTCCCGACCAAAAATAACTGACATATGCCATATATTGGCTATAAGGTTTATCAAGAACACTATCGTCAACACTCAAGGTTCCGCCCTTTAAATTCAGGCCTGCGCTGGCTTCATTGTATAAATCTCGCCCAGTGTAATGCTCCCGATTTAGAAATCGATTTACGCTATCATGTGATATTGACATGACTTCGCCTAATCGTCGACAACTAGCTTGTTTCGGCTCACTTAATAAAAAACCAATATACATGGGTAATGTACAGCAGGCTGTTGAGGGGCGTGTTATTTCTCTTATCAAGGTTTGCCTTGCATTGACTTTGGGATTTTTTAAACCCATAGTTTAACATTGCCTGTCAATGCGTAACTTCTATAAAATATCACAGCCCAGCAATGCCGTGACAGTTTGCAGATAACGCGCTTGTTTTTTCGCCAGGTTCAATATCAGCCAGGGAAAGCCGAGCACCAGCATGGTTTCAACTACTGCTTGCATGAATGCGGTTACAGCATCAAGATTCAGGATCAGCACCAGAAAACTGATGGCCATGTAAAGCCCAATCAGAAGTTGCAACAAGGCTTTCGCTGCCGGCACATCCTGCGGCCCTTTTTTAAAGGCGCAAATTTCCAAAAACAAGGTAAACAGCTTAATCATTTTGAGCTTGCTCCAGTTGGTCAAGTGCATTCATCCAGGCTTGTTCGGTCTGTTCCATAGCCTGATCCAATTGTTGTTTTTCCGCCAGATATTGTTTTAACTGGTCTTTGTTATCCGCCTCGTAAATACTCGGGTCAGCCAGCTGTTGTTCCAACAGTGTCAGTTTTTGTTGATAGCGTTCCAATTGTTGTTCGGCTTTTTTCAGCGCATCGGTCAAAGGCTTTAATTGTTTGCGGCGCTCGGCTTCCTGTTTGCGCTGTTTCTTACGCGATAAGACGGGTTGTTCGGCTCTGCCTGGAGTGGCAAGGTCAATTTTTTTCTGCTTGATCAACCACTGGCGGTAATCATCCAGATCACCATCGAAAGATTCTACTTGCTGCCTCGCCACCAGCCAGAGTTGATCGGTGACCGAGCGCAGCAAGTGGCGGTCGTGAGAGACAATCAACATCGCGCCTTCATAATCCTGCAAGGCCATGATCAGAGCATGACGCATTTCCAGGTCCAGATGATTGGTCGGCTCGTCCAGCAGCAGTAGATTGGGTTTTTGATAGACCAGCAAGGCCAGCACCAGACGGGCTTTTTCGCCACCGGAAAACGGCGCGACCGGCTCGTTGACTTTATCGCCACGAAAATCGAAACCGCCGAGGAAGTTGCGCAGATCTTTTTCTGTCGCCTGTTTGTCCAGGTGTTGTAAATGCCACAACGGACTCCGGTCCAGGCGTAATTGCTCTAACTGATGCTGGGCAAAATAGCCGATATGCAATGATTCGGCGGCCTGATAGAGCCCCTTCAATGGTGACATTTCGCCCGCCAACACCTTGATCAAGGTTGATTTTCCGGCGCCATTCGGCCCTAGCAAACCAATACGGTCGCCCGGTGACAGGCTTAAGGAAATATTTTGCAAAACAGGCAGCTCACCATAACCTAGGTCTGCTTCTTCAAGTTTTAACAAGGGATTGGGTATTTGGTCGGGCTTTGAAAAATGAAAAGAAAAGGGCGAGTCGATATGGGCTTGAGCGATCATCTCCATGCGTTGCAAGGACTTGACCCGGCTTTGCGCCTGTTTGGCTTTGGTCGCCTTGGCTTTGAAGCGGGTGATGAAACTTTGTATATGCGCTATTTCACGTTGCTGCCGCTCATAAGCCGATTGTTGCTGCGCCAGTTTCTCGGCGCGCAGTTTTTCAAAGGCCGAATAATTACCGGTGTAAAGTGTGACTTTTTTCTGTTCGATATGCAGAATATGATCGGCGATAGCGTCAAGAAAGTCCCTGTCATGGGAAATCAACAACAAGGTGCCGGGATATTGTTGTAACCAATCCTGCAACCAGATAACCGCATCCAGGTCCAGGTGATTGGTTGGCTCATCCAGCAATAAGACATCGGAGCGGCACATCAACGCTTGCGCCAGATTCAAACGCATGCGCCAGCCGCCGGAAAATGATTTGACAGGTTGCCGTTCTTGTTCAGGGCTGAATCCTAAACCGTTTAATAGTTTCGAGGCGCGGGCATTGGCGCTGTAGCCGCCAATATGGTCCAGTTTGTCATGCAGCTCGGCCTGTTTTAAGCCATCGTGTTCTTGTTCGGCTTGTTGAAGCTGTTGTTGCAACTGGCGTAATTCAAGGTCACCATCCAATACATAATCGATCGCCCGTATTTCCAGCGCTGGGGTTTCCTGGGCGACATGCGCGATAGAAAGGTTTGGCGGTAAGCTTATATCGCCTTCATCAGGCGATAACTCCCCCAATAACATGGCGAACAAACTGGATTTACCCGTCCCATTGGCGCCGGTCAAGCCGACTTTTTGCCCTTGATGAATGGTGAAAGAAGCGCCAGTGAAGAGTGCGCGCCCGCCGCGGCGGAGGGTGATGTTTTTAAAATTCAACATGTTCGGTAGAATATTTCAAATGAGACCTCGCCTGAGAAAACCCAAAAAACCTGTTTTCAAGCCCCAGGACCGTTATTTCGTCAACCGAAAAGGCTGGTGGTTTTACACCGTCGATATGATATCAGGCCCGTATAACAGCAAACCGGAATGCGTCGATGCATGCCGGCTTTATATTCAGGCCCGGGACGGTGTGCTGGATGAGCCGAGTGGGCAAACAGGCGGAGATCAAGCCGAGTGACGGTCGATCATTTTTTCGAATTGCTGGGCGAATTTCTTCAGATCGCCTGATTTAACCGTTTCCCGTGGAATAATGATGGCAGCATCAAAATCGACAAAAATATAGACATAATCTTTTAAATAATCCACCCGTAGCATATCGGCCCAGGGGGTTTTGTGTTTGCTGCCGGTGGGTGATATTTCCAGCAGGTATTCCGGTTCGATTTTTAACTTATGGACGCCAAACAAGGCCTTTTTTTCCTCATCTGAATAATGGTTCAGAATCTGCCGACGCATATCCATTTTCAGATAATAAGGAGACACCACAGCCCAAACCAGCGCTAATATAGTGATGTAGGCGGTTGTCGTCATATCGACGTAAAAAATATAGTAAAACAGACCGATAAACAACATTACCCCTGGCACCAGCAGACGGTTGCGGCGTATCGTGTTTTGCAATTCCACATTCTTTTTCAGCAGCAGCTCATTAAAATGAACCAGATCTTGTTCGCGTAATTCGTATTCAATTTCAAACATTGTTATTTTTTTAAACAGGGCAAAATCGCCATTATATCTGATTAAAAAAGAAGATGGGGGGTTGGTATGGAGTAAAGCCAGGACGACGTCATCTAAATCGCCTCTCCCCCGGCCACACCTTAACCAGCCTGATCCAGGGCCTTGGCGTAGTGAGGTTTCCCGGCTTGAAGCGGGATATTCGGTCGATTGGGCTGCAAAAAGCCGCCGAATGGCGGTTTGCCATGGTCATTGGCCATACCGGGGCCTGGCCGATCACCGTCGGCCCCGATGACGACCTGGGCCGGCCGTGTCAGCGCAGGAAGACAGCGAGCGCCAGCGCAGGATGGGCCGCAAAATGGCGGATCATGCTGGCGATGGATTGCCGCGGCTGACGGATCAGGCGACGCAGCAGGCCGATGACGGCGTTTCGCAGGCAGGCGAGCACCTGGGGGCCATGGCCCTTTCGAACCTGGCAGCGGTCCTCATCGAACGTGACATCGCGGACCCAATGGAGGCGGTTCTCAATACTCCAGTGCCCCCGGTTGAGGGCCAGCAGTTGCCCGGGGTCGGCCTGTTCCGGGGTGAGATCAGTGATGCAGAAGATCTGTTCTGTGCGTGTCCTGCCGGTCTTGGACACGGTGACCTGGCGTTCGATCCGGCAGACCTGGCCCACATGGGGGAAATCGAGATAGGCATTGAGCGCAACGGTGGTGCGAAGGGTGCGCTGCTCGATCCGACCGTGTCCCTTGTCCACCGTGGTGTGCTCAGGGGGGAATGGATTCCCGGTCGAAAGCCTTGAGATCGTTGGCCAGGGTTTTCTGGTTGTCCTTGACCGTGAACAGGTAGTGCGCGCCCTTTTCCTCGACCAGGAAGCGGGCGGTCTCGCGTTGGGTGTGGAGCGCATCGGCGGTGACCACACGCCCCTCGATGGAGAGGGGATCGAGCAGCTCCCGCAGGGCCGGGATCTCATTACTCTTGGTCTCGACCGCGCGCTGTGCCAGGACGGTGCCCTGCCGAGGGAACAGGGCGGCGAGCAGGTGCGTCTGGCGGCCATCGCCCCGGCGAGCGCCCTTGAGGGTCTTGCCGTCGATGGCCAGGGGTTCGTCGGCCGGTGCGCTGGCCTGGACCCAGGCGGAAAAGGCCTGCTCCAGCGCCACCGGATCCACCTGCTGGAGCACGCGGCGGAAGGTGGGCTCGGAGGGGGCGACGAAGCGTTGCTGTCTGCGATCGAAATAGGCCCGCAGGCGCTTGAGCTGCGTCCGGGTCAGGCGGGCGGCGTACTCACTGATGGCCAGATAGCCCCGGGCGCCGGCCAGGGTGGCCGCCAGGGCGATGGTCAGCACCGTCGGCAAGGGGTGCAGCTGACGGCGTCCACCGCGGGGTTCGGGTAAGTGGCCCAGCTGTTCGCGCAATTGGGCCATCTCCAGGTCGCTCAGATCGATCTTCTGCATCGGGGTGCTCCAATCGGGGTGAGGGATCGGGTGGCGCAGCCAGTGGCGCGCCCGCTCATGGCGCTGTATCGGCCGCACGATGACGCCGGACAGCGGCAGGGATCATGGTAAATCCACTTCGATCATGGTGATTGAATTCAAGCATGATCTGAAGTGAATGTCCAGCACTTATCCAATAGTGCAGGCTTGTCAGTGGGTTAGCGGATTAGATGACGTGGCCCTGGGAGTAAAGCGCCAAGGATGTACTCAGGAATCGTGAATTAATAAACCATTCCGGTTCCCACGGAGGAACGTGGGAACCAGTTTAAGTAAGCGCTTCCTAAGTGTTCTTTCTGATGAATTAACTTTAACCGTTCGGATAATGCCGGGTGGCTGGATAGAAAGTCAAAATCTGAATTGCTGTTTTGTTGTTTGGATAGCAGGGTCAGTATGCGGCTTAAAGCTTTGGGAGAGCGGTGCTGATTTTCGAGCAGCGTCACGGCGTATTGATCCGCTTCCCGTTCAAATTGCCGGGAATAGCGGCTTTGCAATAATACGGTGGGCAAGGTGGCGGCTATCGAGCTTAGTGAAGTTAAATCGCCCAGTGTGATGGCTAAAAGCAGGGCGGTGACTGAATTTTGTAATAAACTGCGCAGGCCGTGTCGCTGTATGACATGGCCGGTTTCGTGAGCCAGTACAGCGAGGATTTGATCGTCATTTTCCGCCAGATCGACAAGTTGGTCGGTGATGATGACGATGTTGCCGGGCAGAGCGAATGCGTTAGCGCCAATTTCAGGGCTGTTTCTGAATAACAAGAGAATGGGCGGTGTTGTCCTGTTTTGCAGTAATAGTTGAAATTGGTGTTGTAGCTGCCGCTGCCTGGGTGGCGCTAAGTGGCTGGGTTTCAGCATCCAGTCATCGAGAGTTTGTAAGGTTTGTTGGCCAATGCTTTTTGAGAAGCTGTCAGGTACCTGATTTGCAGCAATTTTAGCGCCAAACGGAATGACAGTGTTGATGCCCAGCCAGATCAACAGGATGGTTAAAATGACAGCCAGGCCGACATAGCTGGCATTTTTTTCTATTTTGTCCAGCCAAGCAGCCCAAAAACCACGGTCAAAATAACGATTGATCTGGTCTATAGCGTCATTGTCGCTGATTTCCAGTTTGGCGCCATTTTCCAGAAAAAGGCTGCGTGGCGTATGGCCCAGGCGGCTGCTGATGCGGATTGAGGAATAGTGAGTACGGTAGTCTATATTTCCGCCTATAACCTGAACCTCGCCATTATCATGAAATTCAACCGTGACAGGGTGCTGGGTGGAGCTTGCGCCATCGTAATAAAAGGCATCGAGTTTAATCATAAGCCGAAATCGATGTCCAACAGGTCGCCTGCTTCCTCTCCAATAGCATCGCAGCGTTCGTATTCAGTAGCGACAAACTGATCTAAATCTTGCGTTGTCAAGAGCGTCAAATGGGTTAACCGATAACGGGTCAGCCGGATTTTTGCCCACGGAATAAGTAAGCCCAGCGACAAAATAATGGCGACAGCGTTGCTGAAATAAAGCCAGCACATTGGCCAGACTTTCAATGTGCTTTGAAAATGACATTGCTCCATGGTGGTATGGTTAAAAACCAGATTGGTCGTTTTGGTGACCAGATAAGCATACAGGAGCAATGCCAACGGATAGATGAGGATGACGAGCAAACTGATCAATTCCGGTGCAGACGGCGGAAAAATGCTGCTTAAACCGGCAATGAGGCTTGCCAGCAATAGGATGGTGAGCAATGCCACTGCGTATATTTTATAAAACGAAGCTGTCAGGGCGGTCATTTTAAAGGGGCTGGCGCCATAGGCGCTGTTGTCGATGATGAAACGTTTGCTTTGTTTGACGAAGTAAGGATAAATCAGCCCCAGGGTAAATGGAATTAAAAAAGGCAAGCCGATAAAAGTCAGAAATCCCTGACCGTACTGGCCTTTAAATTGAAAGCGAATGTTACGATAGGCGGTGTTATACATGTTGAATTTCAGTGATTTGATGACAATCCAGGGGACCAGCAAAACAAAACCTAAGGTTACTATCGCATTGAGCAAAGGAATGACTGAAACCAGGCTGGCGATCAGCAGGATGGCCAGAACCAGCAAGCGGCCTTTTAAAATTTTGACCGGATCGGCCAGATAATCGAAATGGCTGTTATGCAAAAAAGTGTTGTTGTAAAAATACCGGCGGGTTCTGACTTTGGCCCAGGGAGAATAAAAGCCCAATGTAACAACAGTCAATAATACATTGACAATCCAGATTTTGAAAAACTCAGATGCTGCGCCAGTAAATTCCAGTGGCAAGGATTTCTCTTGTGTCATGACGGTTCTCTTAATGAAACGCTGAACAAATCATCCCTGATTTATCAGCGCCAGCAAAACGGACAACGATTTCCGTTTTGCTTACAAAATCAATGGCTTGCAGCTATCTATTTTGACAGCACATCCCTGTGTTGCAAGGAATCGCGAATAAATCAGCGATTCCTAAATGAAACGCTGAACAAATCATCCACCACTGTCAGCGGACGCTGCGTAAAATTCTTTGTAACTACTCAGCGTATTCTACCAGAAGTATCAGGTCACTGAGTAAATTCCGGTAATTTCCCCTTAAATACCAGTACCAACGCTTCAGAGGCACTGACATGATGTTTACGACAAGTGGATAGATATCCCCGAATACGGCAGAAGGTGATGGCACCCTGCTCACTCCTGAAACACCCCGATATTTTTTGCTGCACCCTGGTCATGCGGATATCATTCTCACCGGGATTATTAGTAAATGGCACATCTATTTCTCTCATAAAGCGTAAGACATCATCCGGGTAATTGATCAGCCGTTCCAGTAAGTTTCTGGATTTACTGCGCTTGAGGCGCCCACGTTTGGGTTTACCGGGCAACGGGGTTGGTGGCGGACATTCAATTTGTGCTTTCTCTAATAAATTAGAAGTTACGCATTGACAACAGATTTAAATTTTGGGTTTAAATGATTCATATTTGGCATAAAGGTGTCGATAAACGAAGCCATAACATCGTTGAATAAATTCCGCTGTACGCTATAGCAATTATTAATCACGTCTGCAAAGCTCAATTTTTGTAATTGAACAAAGCCACAAATTGCAGAAAAAATATGATTATTTATTGCTCTTTTATTGCGAACATGGAACCGCTCAATATTACACACCTGCTTTATTGCCCGATGATATTGCTCAATCTGCCAATGCCTATCATGTTGTTCGGTAAATGCTTTCTTGTCAAAAACAGCGGTTTTTTCTTCATCAGGTAGTGAACTTATGTAATGGCGAACTTGTTCTTTCAAGGTCGTCCGAAATAATTTCACATACCCAAAATTTTTGAGCCAAACCATTAAGCCGTCTTCCGGGATTTCTAATTGCCTGACTTGAACCCATGAACCTTTTTCAACAGAGACTAATCGATTACCTTCCACTGCAAAGAATAATCCTGTCTGATGATTTCTTATCAATTTAAGATTATCCACGCAACTGTACCAGCTATCTCCTGTTATAAAACCAGGTTCTAGTCCCCAAGCTAATACTTCGGTCAGCATGTCTTGAAAATAGTCATTTTTTGTCTTTCCTTCCGCCTTATCGACCACCTGGAAATTCAGTGGTTGGTGTTTTCCTTGAATGTCTGTGTAGTACAACGTGACAAGATTGATTCCCTTGACTGCTCCATGATGTTTTCCCGACCAAAAATAACTGACATATGCCATATATTGGCTATAAGGTTTACCAAGAACACTATCGTCAACACTCAAGGTTCCGCCCTTTAAATTCAGGCTTGCGCTGGCTTCATTGTATAAATCTCGCCCAGTGTAATGCTCCCGGTTTAGAAATCGATTTACGCTATCATGTGATATTGACATGACTTCTCCTAATCGTCGACAACTAGCTTGTTTCGGCTCACTTAATAAAAAACCAATATACATGGGTAATGTACAGCAGGCTGTTGAGGGGCGTGTTATTTCTCTTATCAAGGTTTGCCTTGCATTGACTTTGGGATTTTTTAAACCCATAGTTTAACATTGCCTGTCAATGCGTAACTTCTATCCTGTTATAAAACCAGGTTCTAGTCCCCAAGCTAATACTTCGGTCAGCATGTCTTGAAAATAGTCATTTTTTGTCTTTCCTTCCGCCTTATCGACCACCCGGAAATTCAGTGGTTGGTGTTTTCCTTGAATGTCTGTGTAGTACAACGTGACAAGATTGATTCCCTTGACTGCTCTATGATGTTTTCCCGACCAAAAATAACTGACATATGCCATATATTGGCTATAAGGTTTATCAAGAACACTATCGTCAACACTCAAGGTTCCGCCCTTTAAATTCAGGCTTGCGCTGGCTTCATTGTATAAATCTCGCCCAGTGTAATGCTCCCGATTTAGAAATCGATTGGCGAATGCGCTGGATTAAAAGCGCACCTGTCCTGGGGACGACGTGCGTGAATGCTGTTTATTATTGTTTATGTTCTATATCGGCGGTGATTCTATCGACCCAAGTGCAGTCAGTACCTGCTCAAACAGGCGTCGATGGCAGTCTTTGACCTTGATGATCAGTTGACGCGCGGTTCGGGTGATTTTGGCGGCGATGCCATAAAGACGCCAGCGCAGAGTGATAGCGCGATGGTGCGCCAACTTTTCCGGCAAGAGTTGCCGCATCAGCGCAAACAGGTTGTAGGAGAGTGCGCAGATATGAAAATAAAGTGCATTCGCGTCAAAATCTGTACAAGGCAGCGTGTCGCCACCAAAGTCGTGTTTCAGTTCCTTGATGCGGTTTTCACTGTCTTCGCCGCGCTGGTTGTACCAGTGGATGATGTCGCTGTCTGACAGATCATCCCGATTGGTGGCGATGGCGCGATATATGTAGCGACTGTCTTCCAGTTGTTCCTGACCATCCGCATCATCCAGGTCCAGTGAGGCCTGACCTTTCAGGGGGATTCGCTGAATGACCAGGGTAAACGGCTGATCATAATCGCCGATACAATGCAGCATGCGATACGTTTGCTGGCTTTGGCTAACCTCGCCATTGCGGTGAATCATGGGTCGCCAATTGGTTTCGCTCAACTGTTCAATGTGTTCTTTAACCGCCCGGCTCATTTTGCCCGAATGCCGTATTGAATGGGCTGTTGGTCGACGTATTCGATAATTTTTTGTTGATAGCCTGCCGCATCGATGCGTAGTTTTTTAATATGAACACCTTTCGGCAAACTGTCTTGGCAATGTTGGATGAATTCCGGGTTTTCTTTCGCTGGCGAATCATTACCCGCCCTGAAATCGCACGCCACAACCTGACCGGTCTCAGCGATATGGCCGACCATTGGCATATAACCGCGGTTTTTCTTATAGGTCCATTGCGCCCCACGCTTATTGGCGATGATTTCGGTGGCATCAATATCCAGCGTAATGCTTTTTTTACGCTGCAAAGCGGCTGCCAGAATGCGCCGGTTCACCGCTTTCCAGCCGCTGAAAGCGATTGACTGGCGCCCCATGCATCGCAACCAATCGCCCAGCGCACTGGACCTTGGCATTTGTTTCATCCCCAACACCGAAAGCAACGCGCTTTCGTCATGGAGGTGACGCACATCATCCAGGTGAAAACTGCCCTCATGCTGCATCAGAATCAGAGTTAGAAGTTACGCATTGACAGGCAATGTTAAACTATGGGTTTAAAAAATTCCAAAGTCAATGCAAGGCAAACCTTGATAAGAGAAATAACACGCCCCTCAACAGCCTGCTGTACATTACCCATGTATATGGGTTTTTTATTAAGTGAGCCGAAACAAGCTGGTTGTCGACGATTAGGAGAAGTCATGTCAATATCACATGATAGCGTAAATCGATTTCTAAATCGGGAGCATTACACTGGGCGAGATTTATACAATGAAGCCAGCGCAGGCCTGAATTTAAAGGGCGGAACCTTGAGTGTTGACGATAGTGTTCTTGATAAACCTTATAGCCAATATATGGCATATGTCAGTTATTTTTGGTCGGGAAAACATCATGGAGCAGTCAAGGGAATCAATCTTGTCACGTTGTACTACACAGACATTCAAGGAAAACACCAACCACTGAATTTCCGGGTGGTCGATAAGGCGGAAGGAAAGACAAAAAATGACTATTTTCAAGACATGCTGACCGAAGTATTAGCTTGGGGACTAGAACCTGGTTTTGTAACAGGAGATAGCTGGTACAGTTGCGTGGATAATCTTAAATTGACAAGAAATCATCAGACAGGATTATTCTTTGCAGTGGAAGGTAATCGATTAGTCTCTGTTGAAAAAGGTTCATGGGTTCAAGTCAGGCAATTAGAAATCCCGGAAGACGGCTTAATGGTTTGGCTCAAAAATTTTGGGTATGTGAAATTATTTCGGACGACCTTGAAAGAACAAGTTCGCCATTACATAAGTTCACTACCTGATGAAGAAAAAACCGCTGTTTTTGACAAGAAAGCATTTACCGAACAACATGACAGGCATTGGCAGATTGAGCAATATCATCGGGCAATAAAGCAGGTGTGTAATATTGAGCGGTTCCAGGTTCGCAATAAAAGAGCAATAAATAATCATATTTTTTCTGCAATTTGTGGCTTTGTTCAATTACAAAAATTGAGCTTTGCAGACGTGATTAATAATTGCTATAGCGTACAGCGGAATTTATTCAACGATGTTATGGCTTCGTTTATCGACACCTTTATGCCAAATATGAATCATTTAAACCCAAAATTTCGATCTGTTGTCAATGCGTAACTTCTATTATTTACGCTCTCTGTACATGACAAAAAATATTAAAAGCTGGCGTAGCTCGTTGAAATGTAATTAAATACTGCATTTTGTTTTAGCGAATATGAATAACGGGACATTACAAATCAACGAGCTGACCGTCATATTAACTGAGCACTTTCAATGGAACAAGGCAAGAATCGTTTGTTTTGTGGGTATGTTAATTGCTTTGATGGCAGTTAGCACGGTCAATCTGGCCCAGCTCGCCGTATTCTTTCCCCGTCGGGCAAAAATTTCCTCACGATATCGACGGATGCAACGATTTTTCAGTGACCATTGGCTGGATTACAATGAAGTCGCTCATTTCATCATGAAACTGTTTGGTTTCACTGATCAGGATTACTATCTGACGTTAGACAGGACGAATTGGAAGTGGGGTAAAACCAATATTAATCTGCTGGTGCTTGCCGTGGTTTATCGGGGTGCCGCCATTCCGGTGTATTGGTTGCCTTTAAACAAGCGGGGCAACTCTAATACGAAGGAACGTATAGCGCTGATGAAACGCTTTATTGCGCAGTTTGGCCGACATCACATCAAAGGTCTTTTGGCTGATCGGGAGTTTATTGGAGACGAATGGATGGGCTGGTTGTTTGAGCAAGAGATTCCCTTTTATATCCGTATTCGCAACAACGCCAGGACAACCAATGCCCAAGGCCAGCGAATACGCGTAGAGCGTTTGTTTTATGGGCTTAAGCCGGGTAGCACACGACACCTCTCAACAGCGCGCTATTTGGGAAATTGTTCAATTTATCTCAGTGGGTTACGGCTGAGTGATGGTGAGTTATTAATCATCGTCTGTCAGCATTTGAATCCTGATGCGATTAAAATTTATGGCTTGCGTTGGGAAATCGAAACGCTTTTCGGCGGTTTAAAAGGACGGGGATTCAAACTTGAGGAAACGCGTGTAGTCGGTTATCTTCGGATCAAAAAATTGTTAGTACTTCCCGTTATTGCTTTCTGTTGGTCACATAAAGCAGGCGAATGGAAACATGATTGCGAGTTACCAATAAAAACCAAAACACATCAGCGGCTCGCGCAAAGCCTGTTTCGATATGGATTAGATTGTATCCGCTCAACGTTGTTTAATGTCTTATCTCAATCAAAAAGGATGATTAGAAAAGTGATTGCTCTTTTGCAACCCATACCTTTTGTCACTGGAATACATGAGACTCATTTGTCATAAGTTAATTTTTGTCATGTACAGAGATTTACGCTGAGTAGTTACAATTCTTTTTTCTCGGACAGCCTCCTCGAGTGTATCGATAGTATAGTCCAGGACAAAGTGGCGGGTGTAAATGATATAATTTAAGTTTTTTTGCAGGATGAGATGTCAAATCAAGCCAGACTTGCAGGGTCAGAAGCGATTGAAGATGCGGCCTTAATTCTCAAACAGGGAGGTCTGGTCGCGTTTCCGACAGAAACCGTCTACGGGCTGGGAGCAGATGCCCGAAACCCTGTCGCGGTCAGCAAAATTTTCAAGGCCAAACAACGGCCCGCCAATCATCCTTTGATTGTCCATTTAGCGGAAAGTGGACAAATGACGCAATGGGCCAGGAATATTCCACCATTGGCCTGGCGATTGGCTGAACAATACTGGCCTGGGCCGTTGGCGATGATTTTGCCGAAACGGGATTATGTGCTGCTGGAAGTTACAGGCGGCCAGCAAACTGTCGCGCTGCGTATTCCGGATAATCCTTTGGCATTGGCGTTGCTGCGACAGTTTGCAGGTGGCGTCGCCGCACCTTCCGCCAACCGCTTCAATCATATCAGTCCAACCCGGGCCGAGCATGTAATGGCGGAACTGGGCGAGAGTATCGACTTGATTCTTGATGGCGGCGATTGTACCGTTGGGCTGGAATCGACCATTATTGACCTGACCACAGAGCCGCCTGTTATTCTCCGCCCCGGCCATATTACGCCTAAGCAGTTGGAGCAGTTTATCGGTCAGCCGCTTCAATTGCAGAATACGGTTTCGGGCAATCAAAACCGTGCTCCCGGCACGTTGGCCCTGCACTATGCACCGGATACCGCTTGCCAGTTGGTGCAAAGCGAGGACTTGCCGGAAAAGATCCAGCATTGTCTGGCAAAAAATCAACAAATTGGTGTTCTCGCCAGGCAAGTGAATCCAGAAACTTCTGCTCATATCGTCTGGCGCGTCATGCCGGATGAGCCTGTTGCCTACGGTCATGATCTCTATGCCGCGTTACGCTGGCTGGATGAACAAGAGCTGGATCATATTCTGGTGGAATCTGTGCCGCAAGAACAAGGCTGGTTGGCGGTTAAAGACCGCCTGAGCAAGGCGACGGCGGCTGGTTGATGAACAGCGAGGAATTGCTCAAGCTGGATCGACAGCATATCTGGCACCCATACACCGCTATTCCGGCAGACCCTGCCCCTTATCCAGTCGCTTCGGCTAAAGGGGTGTATCTGACCTTGAAAGACGGCCGCCGTTTGATCGATGGCATGTCGTCCTGGTGGTCGGTGATTCATGGCTATAATCATCCTCGTTTGAATGAAGCGGCGCATCAGCAAATTGAGCAGATGGCGCATGTCATGTTTGGCGGATTGACGCATGAAGCGGCGGCCGAATTGGTCAGCAGTTTGTTGAGCATAGCGCCGAAGGTTCTGGATCAGGTGTTTTTGGCTGATTCCGGTTCGGTCAGTGTGGAAGTCGCGTTGAAAATGGCGATCCAATATTGGCAGGCGCGCGGGCAGGATAAAAAACACCGCTTTCTGGCGTTACGCGGCGGCTATCATGGTGATACCTTTGCCGCCATGTCGGTATGTGACCCGGTCAATGGCATGCATCATTTGTTTCAAGGCGTGTTGCCAGAGCAATTTTTCGCCCCGCGGCCAGAGGTGCGTTTTGAACAAGCATGGCGGGCAGAAGATATTGACGACTTTAAGCAGTTGATTGAACAAAATCATCAGCAGCTTGCCGCAGTGATCCTGGAGCCGGTTGTGCAAGGGGCTGGTGGCATGTGGTTTTATCATCCACAGTATCTACAGGAAGTCAGAAAGCTTTGTGATGATTATCACGTGTTGTTGATCGCCGATGAAATCGCCACCGGTTTTGCCCGCACAGGGCGCATGTTTGCGTGCGAACATGCTGGCGTTACGCCGGATTTGTTATGTCTGGGCAAAGCCTTGACCGGTGGCTATATGACGCTGGCGGCAACCTTGACCACGGAGCAAATCAGCCAGACCATTGCCGGCAGTGAAGCGCATTGCTTTATGCATGGCCCGACCTTTATGGCCAACCCACTGGCTTGTCGGGTGGCCTGCGCCAGCATCGATGAACTGTTGCAATCTGATTGGCGCAAAAATATCCAACGAATCGAAAAAATCCTGCAAACAGAGCTGGCAGTCTGTCGTCAACACCCGTCTGTGGCCGATGTGCGTGTGTTGGGGGCCATTGGCGTGGTGGAAATGAAACAGGCGGTCGAGGTGGGAAAAATCCAAAGCCGGCTGGTTGAGCAAGGCGTCTGGCTGCGTCCGTTTGGCCGGTTGATTTACACGATGCCGCCATATGTTATCAGTGATGAAGAACTGATAACTGTTTGTCAGGCGCTGTATCAGAGTATTTCGATCGAATGTTGAAACAATCGATTAAAACAGATCTTCTTCATCATCTTCCACTGATTCACTTTCTGCAACCGGTGCATATTCCTGCGGCGCATAGCGTGATCTGAAATATTCCCATATTCCAGTGGTGCCAGGAAGGGCGCGCAAACCCGTTTCAGGATTGACACGCACTCTGACGATACCGGCAGGAGGCATCAGTTCTTTTTCCGGAATATCTTTCAGTGCGGTGCGCATAAATTCGATCCACATTGGCAATGCAGCCCTTCCGCCGACTTCGGCCCGTCCCAGTGGTTTGGAATTATCCAGCCCGACCCAGGCGGTGGCGACAATATCGGGGGTAAAGCCATTAAACCAGGCATCGCGCTGGTCGTTTGTCGTACCGGTTTTGCCGGCCAGGTCGATGCGGTTCAGAACTTTGGCCTTGGTGGCTGTGCCGCGGCGCACAACATCACGGAGCAAACTGTTCATCAGGAAATTGACTTGCGGGGAAAGGATGCGTGGGGCTGGATGTTGATTTTCCGGCAAGTTGCAATCGGTTGGGCAGGCGACATCAGGGCTGGCTTGAAACAGAATATTGCCATCATTATCTTCGATCCGCTCGATGAAATAGGGATCGATCAAAAAGCCACCATTGGCGAAAGTGGCGAACATGCGAGCCATTTGTACCGGTGTCGCGTAGCCGCTGCCTAAAGCCAGGGACAGACTTTGTGGCACCTGCTCGCGGCGGAAGCCAAAACGATGTGCGGTTTTGGTGATTTCATCGATACCCAGCGCCTTGACCAGGCGAATGGAAATCAGGTTACGAGAGTTTCTCAGACCTACCCGTAATGCTGTGGGACCATAAAACTTCTTGCTGTAATTTTCAGGCCGCCAGTCCGAATCAGCGCTATTGCTGTCCATGATGATCGGTGCGTCGTTGATGACGCTGGCGGCGGTAAAGCCGTGTTCCAGCGCGGTGGTGTAAATAATGGGTTTAAAACCCGAGCCGGGTTGGCGTTTGGACTGGGTGGCGTGGTTGAATTTGTTGTAATAAAAATCATAGCCGCCAACCAATGCCAGCATGCCACCATCTTTCGGATTTAAAGACACAAAGGCGCCCTGGACTTCCGGAATCTGCGCCAGCGCCCAAATGCCATCGTTCAGTTGTCTGACGCGGATCAAGTCATTTAATTGAAAAATATCCGCACTGGATCTCAGTTCAGGGCCTAGATGAAAACGCGATTTGAATTTTCTGGCCCATTTAATGTTTTTCCACGGGAGTTCAATCGCTTGTCCATTGCTCAATAACGCCGTAGCGGATTTATCGGTCAAGGCGATAATTTTGGCTTGTTCGGTAGCGCCGACTTTTTCGGCTTTAAAATCAGTGCTGTCGCCTAAATTTTTATGCGGCAGGCTGCGATAACCATGCCGTTCGTCATAGGCATGCAGGGTATTTCTCAGTGCGCGGGTGGCTGTGCTCTGTAAGCGTCCGGTTACCGTAGTGTACACCTTGAAGCCACGGGTATAGGCCTCATCCCCATATTGCTCAATCATTTCTTTACGTACCATCTCCGCAATATAGGGCGCCTTAAGCTCGATGGATTTTTTTTGTGACGCCGCCAGTGCTGCACTGACTGGTTCCTGAAGGGCGGCATCATAGTCAGCATGGTCGATATAACCCAGTTTCAGCATTCTACCCAACACATAATTGCGTCGCTCCAAGGCTCTTTCAGGATTGGTGACGGGATTGTAAGCCGATGGCGCTTTTGGCAGTCCTGCAATCATGGCGGTTTGCGCCAGGGTCAGTTCATCCAGTTTCTTGCCATAATAGGTTTGCGCAGCGGCGGCCACGCCATAAGCTCTGTGGCCCAGATAGATTTTGTTCAGATACAGTTCCAGTATTTTATCTTTGGAATAGGCGCGCTCGATTTTCAGCGCCAGCAAGATTTCTTTCAGTTTGCGGATATAGGTTTTTTCCCGGGTCAGCAGGAAATTCCGTGTTACCTGCATGGTGATGGTGCTGCCGCCTTGTTTCTTCTTGCCTGTCAAAGCCAGTTGCAATGCCGCGCGCAGCAGGCCTTGATAATCGACGCCAGGATGCTGGTAAAAACGGTCATCTTCTGCCGCTAAAAAGGCCTGGATCAGACGCTCTGGCGTTTGAGAGATATCGACAGGGATACGTTTTTTCTCGCCAAAACGGGCAATCAGTAAACCTTCCTTGCTGTAAACATTCAAGGGAATTTGATACTGGACATTTTCCAGTTGCTTGATGTCAGGCAGGTCTTTATCCAGTTTTTGTAAAAACTGCCAGGCGAACACGGCCGCAACCAGCGTGCAAATCAGCACCAGCACAAACAGCCATTTAAACAGGGATGTAATCACGGAGCGAGAATGAGGCACAGGCATTCGGGAAGATTGAGAGAAATAGATATCATGGATTAGTGTTTGTTTCTGGCGGCAAGCCGGGGAATATCATCTGCGATGAACAAGGCCGGATCAACCGGCGTGTGATTCAGATAGACAATCCAGTGCAAATGAGGCCCAGTGACCCTGCCTGTTTCACCTACCGTACCCAGTTGTTGGCCTTGTGTGACTTTGTCGCCAGCTTTTACCTGAATATTGTTCAGGTGCAGGTAAGCGCTTAACAGGCCTTGTCCATGATCCAGAAAAACAGTATTACCGTTGAAATAATAATTACCCGTATCGATGACAGTGGCGTCGGCTGGCGCAACGACTGGTGTGCCGGTTGGCGCGGCGATATCAAGGCCATTATGCGGACGCTTGGGGATATCGTTGAAAAAACGTTTCAAACCAAACAGGCTGCTCAGGCGGCCTTCAACCGGGGGGATAAAATCCAGTTGTGGTGTTTTCTCACTCCACATCGCTTTGGCTTTTGTCATGGCGACTTTGTCGGCGGCGATCTTTTTCAGGTCGGCATCGGTAAAGCCTGTGACCATGCGCTTTTTCTTGATGGTCAAGCGTTGTTCGGGATAGTTTTTGTCTTGGATACGGAATGAAATCGCACGGCTGTTATTGTTTGAAACGATTTTGATGGTTTGCTCACCCGGTTTTGTGGCCAATGGAATGCCAACGAGCGCCAGCCAACGATTGTCATTTGGAATGACCAGAACGGCGTTGTTCTGATAAAAAACCTGGGGTTTGCCTTGATCGATGCGACCCACATCAATTTCAACAATACCCCCCGGGACGGCTAACGCTTGCGGTAAGGCGGCTGCTTGCGCAGTGGAAAAAATTAAAACAAGGATTGACCGGATAAATATGTTAATCATTTACAGCGTTTTCTTCTTCTGATTCTGTCGTTTGTTTTTTGACGAAAAGGCGTGACAACAACAAACCGGATTCAAACAGCAGCCAGATTGGCACCGCCAGCAGTGTTTGAGAAATAGCGTCCGGCGGGGTTAAAAACATGCCGACGATAAAGGCGCCGACAATGACATAGGGGCGTTTTTCCGCCAGGCTTTGTGGAGTGGTGACGCCACTCCAGACCAGTAAAATGGTGAAAATAGGCACTTCAAAAGCCATGCCGAAAGCAAAAAACAGGGTCAGCACAAAATCCAGATATTTGCTGATGTCGGTCATTACCGTAACGCCTTGTGGGGCGGCGGCGGTCAGAAAGCCGAATACCAATGGAAAAACGACAAAATAGGCGAAAGCGACGCCGGCAAAAAACAAAAATGTACTGCCTACCATCAAAGGGAAAATCATGCGTTTTTCATGGCTGTATAAACCTGGCGCGATAAACGCCCAGAATCGATACAAAATAACTGGCATAGACACAAAGATGGAGGCAACTAAGGCCAATTTAAATGGAGCAAAAAACGGCGAGGCCACATCAATGGCGATCATGGTGCTGTTTTCCGGCAGATGCTTCAATAACGGGCCGGACAAAAAATGATAAATTTCATTGGCGTAGGGCGCGGCTGCCAGAAATACCAGCAAAACACAGAGCACGACTTTCAGCAGCAGGTTGCGCAATTCAACCAGATGACTGATAAATGGCTGTTCTTCCAATTGTTCTTCAGTCATGTGGTTTAGTCTTTTCCAGCTCATTCAAAGATTCGTTCAAGGTAGTGCCGATTTCTTGCAGTTCTTTTTCGCCATCGGCGACAGCTTGATGGAATTCTTCCAGTTCGGCTTGTTGTTGCATGATCTGGCGTAATTCCTCGGCTTGCAGTTCCTGTTTTATTTCAGCCTTGACCGAGGCGACCATGTTGCGTGTTTTTCCTACCCAGAAACCTGCAATACGCGCAGCTTTCGGCAGTTTTTCAGGGCCGATGACCAGCAGACTCACCAGTCCGACCAGGCATAATTCCCAGAAACCAATATCAAACATGATTAAACGTTTTCTTTGTCTTTGACGGTTGCTTCACCTTCCAGGGTTTGGCCTTGTTCATCCAGTTTTTTTTCATCTTCGGCTCCGTCCTTGACGGCTTTTTTAAAGCCTTTGATGGCGCCGCCTAAATCCGAACCCAGGTTTTTCAAGCGCTTGGTGCCGAACAGTAATAATACGATGACCAAGATAATCAATAATTGTGTGACGCTGATGCCCATGTGTTACCCCTTTTGTGTGCGTTGTGCTTTTTCTTCCAGGCCTGAAAGCCCGAAACGTCTTTTAAGTTCTTTTAAAACATCCTCAGGTCCCAAGTCCAGATGCGCCAGCATGACCATGGAATGGAACCATAAATCGGCGGTTTCATAGATGATTTGTTCCTTTTCGCCATTTTTGGCGGCGACAATGGTTTCGGTCGCTTCTTCACCCACTTTTTTCAAAATATGATCCAGACCTTTTTGATAGAGGCTGGCAACATAAGAGGCGTCGGCCGATTGGGATTTACGTTGTTCAAGAATCTGTGCTAATTGCTCTAATACATCGCTCATTTGAGTATGATACTTAATAAAAGTTGCATAATATTCCAATTATACCTGCTTAAAGGATAAAACAGTAATTGCCACCAACTGGCCACTATATAGATTGTTCTAAAAGTTTTTGCACCTTGTCTCCTTCTCCTGAGGGAGAAGGCCGGGATGAAGGGGGAATAGAAGTCAAAAACTTTTGCAACGATTCTCTGTACATGACAAAAAATATTAAAAGCTGGCGTAGCTCGTTGAAATGTAATTAAATACCGCATTTTGTTTTAGCGAATATGAATAACGGGACATTACAAATCAACGAGCTGACCGTCATATTAACTGAGCACTTTCAATGGAACAAGGCAAGAATCGTTTGTTTTGTGGGTATGTTAATTGCTTTGATGGCAGTTAGCACGGTCAATCTGGCCCAGCTCGCCGTATTCTTTCCCAGTCGGGCAAAAATTTCCTCACGATATCGACGGATGCAACGATTTTTCAGTGACCATTGGCTGGATTACAATGAAGTCGCTCATTTCATCATGAAACTGTTTGGTTTCACTGATCAGGATTACTATCTGACGTTAGACAGGACGAATTGGAAGTGGGGTAAAACCAATATTAATCTGCTGGTGCTTGCCGTGGTTTATCGGGGTGCCGCCATTCCTGTGTATTGGTTGCCTTTAAACAAGCGGGGCAACTCTAATACGAAGGAACGTATAGCGCTGATGAAACGCTTTATTGCGCAGTTTGGCCGACATCACATCAAAGGTCTTTTGGCTGATCGGGAGTTTATTGGAGACGAATGGATGGGCTGGTTGTTTGAGCAAGAGATTCCCTTTTATATCCGTATTCGCAACAACGCCTGGACAACCAATGCCCAAGGCCAGCGAATACGCGTAGAGCGTTTGTTTTATGGGCTTAAGCCGGGTAGCACACGACACCTCTCAACAGTGCGCTATTTGGGAAATTGTTCAATTTATCTCAGTGGGTTACGGCTGAGTGATGGTGAGTTATTAATCATCGTCTGTCAGCATTTGAACCCTGATGCGATTAAAATTTATGGCTTGCGTTGGGAAATCGAAACGCTTTTCGGCGGTTTAAAAGGACGGGGATTCAAACTTGAGGAAACGCGTGTAGTCGGTTATCTTCGGATCAAAAAATTGTTAGTACTTCCCGTTATTGCTTTCTGTTGGTCACATAAAGCAGGCGAATGGAAACATGATTGCGAGTTACCAATAAAAACCAAAACACATCAGCGGCTCGCGCAAAGCCTGTTTCGATATGGATTAGATTGTATCCGCTCAACGTTGTTTAATGTCTTATCTCAATCAAAAAGGATGATTAGAAAAGTGATTGCTCTTTTGCAACCCATACCTTTTGTCACTGGAATACATGAGACTCAATTGTCATAAGCTAATTTTTGTCATGTACAGAGGCAACGATTAATAAATTCCGGTCACTGACCTGTCATAGGTGATTTGTTCAGCGTTTTTTGAACTCGGAAGGTAATGGACTTGCAGCCGGCTTTTTCAACCTGTATCGTTTGCTGAAACTCTACTGATTTATTGGAAAAAATGACTGAAAAACCCAAGAAAAAACTGGTGCTGGTAGATGGATCTTCGTTCTTGTTCAGAGCCTTTCACGCCATTCCAAATTTAACCAATGCCGAAGGCATGCCAACCAATGCCATTTATGGTGTGGCCAATATGCTCAGGAAATTGCTGGCGGATCATAAAAGCGATTATTTTACTGTAGTGTTTGATGCGCCAGGGCCGACCTTTCGCCACGAAATGTATGAAGAATACAAGGCCCATCGCCCACCAATGCCGGATGATCTGCGCGTACAGATCGAACCTCTGCATGAGCTGATCAAAAGCATGGGTATTCCATTGATCATGGAGCCCGATGTGGAAGCCGATGACGTTATTGGCGCATTGGCCAAACAGGCCGAGCAACAGGGTTATGATGTCGTGATTGCCACTGGCGACAAAGATATGGCGCAATTGGTTTCGGATCATATCTCGCTGGAAAACACCATGTCGGATACGCGAATGGACAAGCAGGGGGTAGAAGAAAAATTTGGTGTCAAGCCGGAACAGATTATCGATTATCTGGCCTTGATGGGCGACAGTTCCGACAATATACCGGGTGTGCCGAAAGTTGGGCCGAAAACGGCGGCCAAATGGTTAAAGCAATACGGTACATTGGAAAACCTGATAGAACATGCCGATGAGATCAAGGGAAAAATTGGTGAAAATTTGCGTAATCATTTATCGGAACTGCCATTATCCAAAGCTTTAACGACAATTAAATGCGATATTCCTATTTCGTATTCATTGGATGATCTGAAATGCAAGAAGCCCGATTTGTCCCGTTTGAAAGAGCTGGTGAAAAAACTGGGCTTTTCCACCTGGCTGAGACAATTGGAAGCCGAAGGCTTTACAGCCGGGGAAAAAGAGACGGATTCTGTGGGAGACCTGATAGATACGGATTATCAAACGATTTTGACCGAAACAGCGTTGGATAACTGGTTAAAGCGTTTGCAGCAAGCAGCGTTATTTGCTTTTGATACTGAAACGTCCAGTCTGGATTATAGTCAGGCCGAGATCGTCGGTGTTTCTTTCGCCATTGAGGAAGGGGAAGCGGCTTATGTGCCATTGGCGCATGATTATCCCGGTACGCCGAAACAATTGTATCGTGATGCAACACTGTTAAAGTTAAAACCTTTACTGGAAGACAAGCAGCAAGCCAAATTGGGGCAAAACCTGAAATACGATGCCAATGTGCTGGCCAATCATGGCATTGAACTGTGCGGCATAAAACATGACACCATGTTGGAATCCTATGTGTATAACAGTACGGCAACCAAACATAATATGGATGATTTGGCCAAAACCTATTTAGGGCTGGAAACCATTCATTATGAAACGGTGGGAGGCAAAGGCGCCAAGCAAATTCCTTTTCAGCAAGTGCCACTGGAGCAGGCAGCCCCGTATGCTGCGGAAGATGCCGATATCACGTTGCGCCTGCATCAGGTTTTGTATGAAAAACTTAAACAAATACCAAAACTGGAGACCTTGTATCGGGAAATGGAAATTCCGTTGATTCCAGTATTGTCGCGCATGGAACGCACCGGCGTGTTAATCGACCGGGATATGCTTGCGCAACAAAGTATGGAGCTGGCCAGCAAAATCGAGTCGATAGAGCATCATGCCCATGAACTGGCCGGACAGGCGTTCAATCTAGGCTCGCCAAAACAGATTCAGGAAGTTCTGTACGATAAACTCAAGTTGCCAGTGTTGAAAAAAACCCCAAAAGGGCAGCCTTCCACTAATGAATCGGTGTTACAGGAGCTGGCGCAGGATTATCCGTTGCCGAAATTGATTCTGGAGTATCGCAGTTTAAGCAAATTGAAATCGACGTACACCGATAAACTGCCGCAACAAATCAACCCGAAAACAGGCCGGATACATACATCCTATCATCAGGCGGTCGCTGCGACCGGGCGCTTGTCTTCATCAGATCCCAATTTACAGAATATTCCGATTCGCACCGAAGAAGGCCGGCGTATTCGCCAGGCGTTTATTGCTCCTGAAGGCTGTAAAATAGTCGCGGCCGATTATTCCCAGATTGAATTGCGCATCATGGCGCATTTATCGGGTGATGAAGGCTTATTGAATGCCTTTTCGCAAGGCATTGATATTCACAGTGCGACTGCGGCGGAAGTGTTTGGCGTACCGGTCGAACAAGTCACCCAGGATTTACGCCGTTCAGCCAAGGCAATCAATTTTGGCTTGATTTATGGCATGTCCGCCTTTGGCTTGGGGCAACAACTGGGGTTGCCGCGAAATCAGGCACAGGAATATATCGATTTGTATTTCGAGCGCTATCCCGGCGTTAAAGCCTATATGGACAATATTCGCCAGTTAGCCCATGAACAGGGCTATGTCGAAACCCTGTTTGGCCGCAGGCTTTACTTGCCGGAAATCAAATCCCGTAATGCGGCCAGGCGGCAATACGCCGAACGCACCGCCATCAATGCGCCAATGCAGGGAACGGCGGCGGATATCATCAAACGGGCGATGATTTCAACTGACCGGTGGATTCAAACTGAAAAACCAGCCGTTAAAATGATCATGCAGGTGCATGACGAATTGGTATTTGAAATTGATGAATCGCAGCTTGAAGCAAGTATCGATGTTATTCGAAACAAGATGTGTTCAGCAGCCGAGCTGGATGTGCCGTTAGTAGTGGATATTGGCATTGGCAAAAATTGGGATGAGGCGCATTGAGGAATCATCGCTTTTTCAATGGGAAGTCGAGTGGTTGTTATGAAATCACTGATTTATTCGCGATTCCAATGACACATGGATGCTCCACCAAAATTGATGGTGGCAAGTCATTGATTTTGTGAGCAAAGTGGAAATTGCATTTCCACTTTGTGTCCGCTGACAAATCAGGATGATTTGTTCAGCGTCTCATTATTAAACTATGTTATCTAACGCAATAACCGTGTGGCAAAGTACACATTGTTTTATTGGTGTGTTGCTAATTATTTTGTAATGCATTGATTTTGATTAACATTTTAGTTTAGCATGAAGCATGCTTCTTTTTGGTTGAGGAAATTTTTTCCGAAAACAAAAGGAGTGATAAATGCAAAAAAAACAGCTTTTCAAAATTTCGGCGGCTTGCGTAATGGCTGTCGCCAGCAGTGTGGCCTCGGCTCACGTTAATATAGCCACCGAGAATGTCTTTTCTTTGGGAGATGACGGCAGGGAATATCTGGAAGGTAAAAGCGCTTTCATTAGTCTGAACCTTCCTCATAGTTGTTCAAATGCCGATCGTTCTCAATCTTTCGCTACTACCGATGTGGTTTTGATTCTGCCAAATTCGGTTGCTTTGTCAGCGGATTTTTATACCAGGGATCGTTCGGGGAACACCTATTCAGCCAATGCGGTGATGGGAACGAAAGCCAGGGTTTCCAGAAACTGGCGTAAAGTAAAAGTGGTGAAAGGTGCGGTCAGTCCATTTTACAGTCATGGTGAAAAAACTACAGATGCCAGAGCCATCAAGTGGTTAAGAGGTCATGTCGACAATGATCATTATGACAACATGGAAATCAAAACCAAATTTCCAAAAATCGATCCGGCAAGTTGTGTGGGTGAATTAAGAGTGGAAATGCCTGCGGTTCAGTATTGTAAAAATGGTTACGTAACCGCCTGGATTGGTACGACCGGATCGGTCAGATTCCCGCAGGATGGTCCAAAATTACGTCTGGAAGAAACGTATGAGCCATATTTTAAAGTGGTCAGGGATGTCGCCAATAATCCTTATCCGGCAAATTGTGCCGTGGATGATCAGGGAAATGTCATTCCTGAAGTTCAGACGATCAGACCAACGGATGCCGATATCGATGCTTTTGGCGATAGAGGATTGTAAATTCAGTTAAACAGTTGACATAAGCAACGTCGAAAGATAGTTGTTTATGTCTGCTTAAAGCCGTATAGAGAATGAAAATGAAACCAATAAATCTCTGTACATGACAAAAAATATTAAAAGCTGGCGTAGCTCGTTGAAATGTAATTAAATACCGCATTTTGTTTTAGCGAATATGAATAACGGGACATTACAAATCAACGAGCTAACCGCCATATTAACTGAGCACTTTCAATGGAACAAGGCAAGAATCGTTTGTTTTGTGGGTATGTTAATTGCTTTGATGGCAGTTAGCACGGTCAATCTGGCCCAGCTCGCCGTATTCTTTCCCCGTCGGGCAAAAATTTCCTCACGATATCGACGGATGCAACGATTTTTCAGTGACCATTGGCTGGATTACAATGAAGTCGCTCATTTCATCATGAAACTGTTTGGTTTCACTGATCAGGATTACTATCTGACGTTAGACAGGACGAATTGGAAGTGGGGTAAAACCAATATTAATCTGCTGGTGCTTGCCGTGGTTTATCGGGGTGCCGCCATTCCTGTGTATTGGTTGTCTTTAAACAAGCGGGGCAACTCTAACGATCATCGCAAGAATTGCCACCCCGCATGATGAAATGTTGTAGAGTTCCTTGTGGAAGATGGCGGTTAAAGACTGCGCTTTACTTTGGAGCCTTAGAGCCCGACTGCTAACGTAGCCTGCCATGGATGACTCGAACCCCGGATTGCTTCTTTAAGAGCGAATGTTAAAAGGGCCGTTGACGATTTACATCGCCCTCAGGCAGATCATCCAGGCAACCGCCACCTTCCAGGCTCAATCATAGAGTAAAGGAGGAAAAAATGGAACTCACTGCAATACACAAGCGAGTCATCGGGTTGGATGTTCACCAAAAGCAGATTACCGCCTGCGCCATGGTTGAACAGGCCGATGGTGGTATTCAGACAGAGCATCGGCAGTTTGGCGCATTCAAACGTGATCGACGTGCATTAGCCGATTGGGTGCAGTCTGTCGCACCGGATGAGGTGGTGATGGAAAGCACCGGCATCTACTGGAAAAGCCCATATGCAGCTTTGGAACATGTGGGTATTTACGCCAGGGTCGTCAATGCCCGGCATGTGAAGAATGTGCCGGGACGCAAGACGGACATCGGCGACGCGCAATGGCTGGCGATGCTTTCCCGTGCCGGACTGCTGCGCGGTTCATTCGTGCCACCGGAAAAGATGCGGCAGTTACGCCTGATTTCACGTCAACGACAGAAGTTGGTGTCGATGCTGTCTGCTGAGAAGAACAGACTGCACAAGGTATTAACCGACGGCGGCATCCGGCTTGGCGTGGTGGTCAGCGATGTACATGGGCAATCCGCGCGCGCCATGGTTAACGCGCTGATTGAAGGACAGCCTGCGCATGATGTGTTGAAGCTGGCCAGCAATCGTCTCAAAGCGCCGCGCGCCGATATACTGGAGGCGCTGCAAGGTGAGTTGAGCGAGCACCATCGCTTCGTACTGAATGAACTGATGCAGCATATTCAGGATTTGGAAGCACGCATAGCCAGATTCGATGCACAACTGCTGGCCGGACTGGAGAAGGAGAAAACGGTTTTGCAATTGCTCCAGACTATTCCCGGTGTTGATTTGATTGGAGCAGCCATGCTACTTGTTGAGATCGGAACGGATATGACTGTCTTTGGCAGTGCGGATCGGCTGGCGTCATGGGTGGGCATATGCCCCGGCAACAACGAGTCTGCCGGCAAAGGCAAATCAGGACGAACGCGAAAAGGAAACCCATATGTGCGTCGCCTGCTTTGCGAATGCGCCCATGCCGCCAGCCGAACCCGATCGGTTTTCCAGGCAAAATATACATCACTGGCGATTAGGCGAGGTCACCAACGCGCCATCATTGCGCTGGCTCACAAACTTTTACGGACATGTTACTTCATGATTAGTCGCGGCGAGTATTTCCGGGATTCGACCATCGACTACGAAGAAATGGCTGTCAAACGCAATGCACCACGCTGGATCAGAGCGCTGATAAAATTCGGTTATATAACACAACCGGGGTAAGCCAGCTTACTTCATTGAATATGGATAAGCAGCCTTTTCACGGCTGAGAACTCCTTGCGCATTCGATATGGATCATTTCATGTTAATACGAAGGAACGTATAGCGCTGATGAAACGCTTTATTGCGCAGTTTGGCCGACATCACATCAAAGGTCTTTTGGCTGATCGGGAGTTTATTGGAGACGAATGGATGGGCTGGTTGTTTGAGCAAGAGATTCCCTTTTATATCCGTATTCGCAACAACGCCAGGACAACCAATGCCCAAGGCCAGCGAATACGCGTAGAGCGTTTGTTTTATGGGCTTAAGCCGGGTAGCACACGACACCTCTCAACAGCGCGCTATTTGGGAAATTGTTCAATTTATCTCAGTGGGTTACGGCTGAGTGATGGTGAGTTATTAATCATCGTCTGTCAGCATTTGAATCCTGATGCGATTAAAATTTATGGCTTGCGTTGGGAAATCGAAACGCTTTTCGGCGGTTTAAAAGGACGGGGATTCAAACTTGAGGAAACGCGTGTAGTCGGTTATCTTCGGATCAAAAAATTGTTAGTACTTCCCGTTATTGCTTTCTGTTGGTCACATAAAGCAGGCGAATGGAAACATGATTGCGAGTTACCAATAAAAACCAAAACACATCAGCGGCTCGCGCAAAGCCTGTTTCGATATGGATTAGATTGTATCCGCTCAACGTTGTTTAATGTCTTATCTCAATCAAAAAGGATGATTAGAAAAGTGATTGCTCTTTTGCAACCCATACCTTTTGTCACTGGAATACATGAGACTCATTTGTCATAAGTTAATTTTTGTCATGTACAGAGCCAATAAATATAATATTTTGGCTGGCGGCATGATGCTATCCAGTCATGTTGCTGCGTATGATTTAAATTATAGTGTTAATTTAACCACTACTTATGTTGAAGACTCGTCAGTTTTTGGCGGTATTTCAGTAGGGGACAGCTTTGGAGGCCTGTTGGCTGCGGATTCGACCAGTCTGGCAGCTCAAGTCGATTTTTTTGGAAGCACAGACATTGCTACAAATGATCCTACGGATGGGATTGATTTTATGTTTGATTTTGGTATCAATGGTTATCACTACAGCTATGCTTTTGACCCACTCAGGGATTATATTGCTAATCCAGATTATGGTTTCGCTGAAACCACGTTTTTTGTCAATAATGACGCACTTTCTTTTTCGCCTGCTATGGTGACTATAGTGGACCCCGTAATCCGGACAATAGTTTAAACTATGACTATTGAAAAAAGAGGTACAAAAAATGAGCGAAAAAAAACGGAAAACCTTTAGCGGGGCGCAAAAGGCCAAAATCGCGCTGGAAGCGGTTAAGAACATCAAAACGATCAATGAGATTGCTCAAGAGAATGAAGTCCATCCATCTCAGGTAAGCCAATGGAAAAAGGAACTGTTGGCCAATGCGGGAAGCCTGTTTGAAGGCAAACGCGGGCCGAAAGCGGTGAAGGCGCAAGACAATCCGGACCGTCTGTACGCCAAAATCGGGCAGTTGAATATGGAACTGGATTGGCTTAAAAAAAAGTCCGGGATCAGCCTATGATCACGCGTCAAAGCTGGGTGGATCAAAAAGATGAGTTGGCGTTAAGTCGGCAATGCCAGTTATTGAACGTTACCCGCTCAGTAATCCATGAACAGAAAAAACGCCAACAACAGCCGGTGTCTGCTGAAGATCAGCAACTGTTGCGGTTGCTCGACGAAGAATATACCCGGCATCCTTTTTATGGCTCACGCCGTATGACAAAGTATTTACGCGGCCTTAACCATCAGGTCAACCGCAAACGGGTTCAGCGGCTGATGCGCATACTGGGGCTGGTCGGCATGGCGCCGGACCCGAACACCAGTAAGCCGCATCCTGAGCATAAAGTCTATCCCTATCTGTTAAGAGGCGTCGAGGTGACACGCCCCAACCAGGTTTGGAGTACCGACATCACCTATATCCGGCTGCCGCAAGGATTTGTTTATCTGGTGGCCATCATGGATTGGTACAGCCGAAAAGTATTGGCATGGCAACTTTCCAATACCATGGACAGCGCGTTTTGCGTAAATTGTCTGGAGCAGGCCATCAAGACCTATGGCACACCGGAGATATTTAATACCGACCAGGGCGCACAGTTCACCAGCGCGGACTTCACCGGGGTATTGAGTCAGCATGGCGTGACCATCAGCATGGATGGCCGGGGACGGGCCCTGGACAATATCTTTGTTGAACGACTCTGGCGCACAGTGAAATATGAAGAAGTTTATTTGAAGCAATACGGTAACCTGCAAGCACTGTCAGCGGGGTTGACGGACTACTTTGCCTTTTACAACAGCGAACGACCGCATCAGTCGTTAGGCTATGAAACGCCAGACAGGGTTTATCAATTCGCCACGGGAGGTGGCGCTAGAATCGTGGATAAATATAATGCCGGCACTGCCAAGCAGACGCCGGGTGAAAATATGGGCCAGAGCCATTGAGCCTGACTGTTATGAGGGTTCTATCTTAAATTCTCTAATAATTTGTCTGGACAATGGGGTCCACTTTAGACAGATATTCTTGGTTTTCATCTTTTACAGCCAGGCGATGCAAATTCATACGGATTGGAGATTGGTGTAGATCCAGGGACTGGGACAGGGATATGGCATGCTTATGATGATTCTACCGGCTATGGTGCAAGTGGTACTGTGGCTTTTTCCCGGGTGCCCGAGCCGCAGACTTATTTGTTGATTCTTGTCGGGGTGACTGGTTTGCTTTCATTCAGAAAAAAGCAGGTTGCCTCCTGATCGTTCCTTCCTCTGAAAAATAGCAGCTGGATGCTGCTACTTCGCGCTCTCTACAAAAGTCATGGCATGGATTGCCGTGGCTTTTTTCGGTTATGGCGTTTTATTTTTTGACTACGGCTCGATGGTGCGCTCTTGCGTCGGGTGATACTCCTTTCGGCGTTTAAACCACCTTGTTGGTGGCTCTAAACGGTCTTACCTTCATACCTCCCTCGAGAACGGTTGACTATCCATTGATCAGGAAAATTTTCTGGTCTGATTGTTGTATTGTGTTAAATTTACCCGCTGTCATTGAACATAGAACGTTTACATCAGGGTGGGTTAAAACGATTATGGCGCATTGGGCGAATATTCAAGAGCGTGGCGTCGTCTGGGGGATGCGCTTTTTGTTAAAGGTCTATTTATTGACTGGCCGCCGGGTGTTGCAGTTTTTTTTGTATCCGGTGGTCAGTTATTATTGGTTGCTCAATCGCGAAGGGCGAAACGCCAGTCGAAATTATCTTGACAGGATCAACAGATTTTTTCCTTCTCTTTCGGTAAAAACAGGCTTTCGGGGCAGCTATCTGCACTTTATCAGTTTCGCCAATGCCATGATCGACAGGCTGGCGGCCTGGAGCGGCGCGTTGTCGATGGATGATGTGCGTTATCATGGACGTGAGGCGGTGCAGGAATACCTGTCGCAAGGGCAAGGGGTTTTGATGTTAGGATCTCATTTGGGGAACCTGGAAGTTTGCCGGGTAATCGCCTGGATCGGCAAACGGGTGACAGTAAATGTGCTGGTGCATACGCGTCATGCGGAAAAATTCAACAGCGTATTGAATGAGATGTCGGCAGGAAGTCGCATGAATCTGATTCATGTGACGGAAATGACCGCAGCGACGGCACTGTTGCTCGAGGATAAAATCCAGGCAGGCGAACTGGTCATCATTGCCGCTGACCGTGTGCCTATAACTGGACAGGGGCGCATGGTCGAGGCGGATTTTTTAGGACAACCGGCATTGTTTCCACAAGGACCGTATATTCTGGCGTCGTTGTTAAAATGTCCGGTTTTCACCTTGTTTTGTCTTAAGCAGCAGGGAAAGCAGCATATTTATTTCGATTTGTTTAGCGAAAGGTTGCATATTCCCCGCCAGCAACGGCAACAGATCATTCAGGCATCTGCAGAAAAATTCAGTAAAACTTTACAGCGCTATATTCAAAAAGCCCCGTTACAATGGTTTAATTTTTATGATTTTTGGTCACAAGGAAGATAGGAAAGGATGAAAGTTGACGCCCAAGCGCTGACGATTGAACAGGTTTATCAGGTTTCTGTTCAACAGCAGACAGCCCTGTTGTGTCAGGATGCAGAATTTATTCGCCGTATTGACCAAGGGGCAGAGTTCATTGACCGATTGTTGCGGGAAGAAGGCGTGGTTTATGGGGTGACGACTGGCTATGGTGATTCCTGTACCGTTCCGGTGCCATTGGAACTGGTCAATGCCTTACCGGCCCATCTTTATACTTTTCATGGTTGTGGTTTGGGGGAGTTTTTTTCAGCCGAGCAAACTCGGGCAATTTTAGTGGTGCGGCTGCAAAGCCTGGCACAAGGTTTTTCCGGGGGGCGCTATTGTTTGTTACAACAAATTGAGCAATGTTTGCAGCATGATATTTTGCCCCTGATTCCTCAGGAGGGATCGGTTGGCGCCAGTGGAGACCTGACGCCTTTGTCCTATCTTGCTGCGGTTTTGGCTGGAGAGAGAGAAGTCCTCTATCAAGGCAAAAAACAACCAGCCAGCGAAGCATTCAAGGCGGCCGGTATTGAGCCTTTGACCTTGAAACCCAAAGAAGGGCTAGCCATCATGAATGGTACGGCAGTGATGACGGCTGTCGCTTGCCTGGCCTGGAAACGAACCGAGTATCTGGCGCAACTGTGCTGTCGAATCACCAGTCTGGTGTCGGTCGCTATTGCAGGCAATGCCTATCATTTTGATGAAAAATTGTTTTCGGTAAAACCTCATGCCGGACAAATCCTGGCCGCGCAACGTATTCGGGATGATTTGCATATCATGAGCGAAACGCCGCGCAATGATATGCGTTTACAGGATCGCTATTCGATTCGCTGTGCCCCGCATATTATTGGTGTATTGGAAGATGCCTTGCCGTGGTGGCGGCAGTTTATCGAAAACGAGCTGAACAGCGCCAATGATAATCCCATTATCGATGCCGAAGGCGAGCATGTGTTGCATGGCGGCCATTTTTACGGCGGTCATATCGCTTTCGCCATGGATAGCATGAAAATGGCGGTGGCCAATCTGGCTGATTTACTCGACCGGCAAATGGCGCAATTGACCGACCCCAAATTCAATCATGGCTTGCCGGCCAATTTATCCGGCGCGCAAGGGGAGCAGACTGTATTGAATCATGGCTTCAAGGCGGTGCATATCGCCATGTCCGCCTGGTCTGCGGAAGCTTTGAAATTGACCATGCCGGCCAGCGTCTTTTCCCGGTCGACTGAATGTCATAATCAGGACAAAGTCAGTATGGGAACAATCGCCGCCCGCGATTGTATTCGCGTGCTGGAGTTGACCGAGCAGGTGGCGGCCGCCATGTTGATGGCGGTGGTACAGGCAGTGGATTTACGCAAACCGGCTGATTTGACAGAGCCACTGGCGCAAACATGTGAGCAAGTACGAAATCATTTTCCCTTTCTGCAAAATGACCGCGCGCTGGATCAGGAATTACGACAATGTGTCGAGTTGATCAGGCAGCGCTATTGGAGTTTGTATGACTGAATTGACGCTGGAGGCGAATGTTGAAATTGAAGTGCCGTTTTTCGATGTGGATTTGATGGAAATTGTCTGGCATGGCAATTATTTAAAGTATTTTGAGGTGGCGCGCTGTGAATTACTGGAAAAAATAAATTATGGCTATATGGAAATGCGCAGAACAGGGTTTGTCTGGCCGATTATCGAGGCGCATCTTCGCTATGTGAAACCGGCAAAATTTGGTCAGAAAATTCAGGTTTTCTGCCGTCTGGTGGAATGGGAAAATCGCATGAAAATTCAGTACGTCATCCGGGATAAACAAAATGGAGAACGATTGTGCCGGGGGTTTACCTGTCAGATAGCCGTCAATATGGAAAATGGGGAAATGTGTTATCAATCGCCACCTGTTTTATGGCAAAAACTGGGGCTTGATCCATCGTGAGCCATTTCGATGTCATTGTCATCGGTAGCGGCATCGGCGGACTGACAGCGGCGGCTTTGCTGTCCAAAGCGGGGAAATCGGTGTTGCTGCTGGAAGCGCATGACCGACCAGGTGGTTATGCTCATGGCTTTCAGCGTAAACAATATTGGTTTGATGCCGGCGTGCATTTGATTAGTGGCTGTGGTCCTGAAGGTTATGCGGGGGGACAAATTATTCACAAGGTATTGAAGGCGCTGGATGTGGAAAAGGATATTCAGTTCATTCCGGTCAACCCTTTCAGTCAGGTATTTTATCCAGGGCTGGAGCTGGATTTGCCTGTAACCGCAGAAGCCTTTGTCAAATCACTGGGAAAGGTGTTTCCCCGGCAACAGACCGGATTGAAAAAGCTGGTAGCCTTGTGTCAGCAAGTGGCTGAAGAAATCACCATTGCCGATGAAATGATGGAACAAATGGATTATAAGACGGCAAAAGCACAATTGCCGGGGCTGTTTCGCTATAGAAAGGCGACATTGGCGCAAGTGGCGTCGGAATTTATTGACGATGACGAAATGTTGGGTGTTTTTTCCAGTCAATGGCCTTATTTGGGCTTGCCGCCCAGCAAGGTTTCGTTTGTTTATTGGGCGACCATGCTGACTGGTTATATGGTCGATGGCTCATTTTATTGCAAGGGGGGCTTCCAGGCCTTGGCCGATGTGTTGGTAAAAGCGATCCGGCAGCAAGGGGGAGAGGTCCGCTTCAAAACGCCGGTCGAGAAAATTCTGACACAGAATCAGCGTGTTACCGGGGTTATCGCCAAAGGTGAGTTAATCGAAACGACGGCCGTGGTTTCCAATGCCGATGTCAAACAAACTGTACTGCAAATGGTGGGTGAAAACTGTTTTCCTGCACATTATGTGCGGAAATTACAGACAATGCAGCCGTCCTTATCCATCTTTGTGGTTTATATCGCGACCGATCTGGATATGGCGCGATTTGACCTAGGGCATGAGAGTTTTTGTTATGCAGATTTTGATCATGACAAAAATTATCAACAGACCTTGCAGGGACAAGTGAATTGGTTAAGTATCACCATTCCAACGTTGCTGGACTCAAGCTTGGACTAGGATGGCAGGCATTTGCTGCTGTTGACCACCTTGATGCCTTATCAAACAGAGCTTGGCTGGAAATCGCGCAAGCAACAGGTTATGGATGAAATGCTTGACCTGGCCGAGCAGAGCATTCCTGGATTGAAGCGCCATCTTTGTTTTGTCGAGGCGGGTTCGCCGCAAACTCTGGCGCGTTATACCCGTAATGATCAAGGCGCGGCATATGGCTGGGATGTTACACCCGATCAGGTCGGCCCGATGCGCCTGCAAAATTGTTCGCCCTTGCCTGGGCTTTTTTTTGCCGGCCATTGGACCACGCCCGGGGGCGGCATATACGGCGTCAGCGTTTCCGGGGTGAAAGCCGCCCAGCAGGTATTGGGAATCAAGCAGCAACAGGCGTTTTGGCGCTATTTGAATCAAGTGCATTAAACCGCCATTGGGTTTACTTAAAAAGATCCGCCAGCTTTTCCAGTGTTTCAAAATCGGGACGGTCGCTGTAAATGGCCGATTCCGGCAGATCCTGTTGCATGCCGCGCAAAAACAGATATTTTATGCCGCCAAAATGCCGCTCGAAATCATAATCGGCCAGACGCTGTTTCAAATGATAGTGCAGCACCAGGCTGTAAAGCCAGTATTGCAGGCCGTAGTTGTGTTCACGCATGGCCTCGGTCAAGTGTTCTGGCGAATAGTCGTCCAGTGTATTGGATTTATAGTCCATGACAAAATAACGGCCGGAATAATAACAAACCAGGTCGATAAAGCCAGTCAGAAAGCCGCTGAGTTGCTTGTTGGATAAGGGCTGAAAGGCCTGGCAATCGCCAAGCAGGGTGTTTATCCGTTCGGTTTGCATATTGTTAACGGACAAATAAAACGGCATTTCCTTGATGCAGTGTTTATCTTCCAGGTTGGCCAGGGTAAACGTGGTGTCGCTGGCTGATAAGGGTGTGTTGACGACAGTTTTTAAGAGACTGTCGATTATTTCCGGGGATTCCAGGTTCAAGCCATAACGCCTGCAGGATTTTTCGCGCTGTTCTTCGATATTTTCGCCTGCAGCCAATGCCTTGAAAGAAACTTGTTCCAGAATATCATGCAAGACATTACCGGTATGCGTGCCTTTGGGCAGCAAGGCTGGTTGATTGTCGGCCGAGTCTGTATCTTCTTCATCGGCTTTAGTGGGTGGAAATTCTGGATTATCGGTTTGGCTCAAGGCAGACAATGCTGTGTAACTGCTCATTTGCCAGTTTGTGCTCAGCTTGCGCCGGCGTTGGCGAGCATTGAGCGAGGGAATATCGACTTGCTGCCGATATGTTCCTTGTATTTCGTTATCTTTACTGATCAATTGGTGGCTGAAGCTTTCTGGCCATTGACGGGCAAAATATTGCAGCTGTTTTTGTTGTCCGGCAAAATCCTGTTCGGCCAGCTTCAACAGCCAGCCCATGGCGGATTGATTTGGCCTTTCTTTGCTGCGGACATCGGCCCAATACAAATAACAGCGATATTTGGCGCGGGTGACGGCGACATAAAACAGGCGAATATCTTCAGCCAGTTGTTCTTGTTGTGCCTGGGCAAGATGCTGGTTGTAGCTTTCGGAGCCAAAATCCAGCCAGATTTTGCCGTTTTGGTGAAACTGTACGGTTTCGTTTTTCTGCCTGGATTGATTGACATCCCAAAGTGTTGGGCAAAAAACAATCGGATATTCCAGGCCTTTGGCGCTGTGCAGCGTGATTATCTGGACGGCATTGTCATCACTTTCCAGGCGCAGTTGTGTGGCTTCGTGCTTAGGCTTCTGCGTAATGGCATGGTGCAGCCAGTCCAGGGTTTTGTTTGGGCCAAAATGCTGTTCGGTCTCTGCTTGTTGCAATAACTCCAGCAGGTGGTTGATATTGCTTAGCCTGCGTTCCGCTTGCGTGCGCCGGGCCAGGTTGCTGGTGACGTTTTCTTGTTTGAACAGGCTGGTCATCATGCAGAGCAGGCCTTGTTGTCGCCATTGCTGGTGATAATCATGAAAGCGGCTGATCCATCGATCCAGCTTTGTTTCATCCTGGCCAAGCTGGTAAATTTGCTGGCCGTCCAGATTGAACCAGGTGCGGGCCAGGGCTTGTTTCAGCAGATTGATGTTGCCGGGCTGCTCCAGTGCTTGTAACAAATAAAACAATTCAAGCGCTTCGTTGCTGGCGAATACCGATTCCTTGCTGTTCAAAATAGCCGGGATGCCGCATTGAGACAGGGTTTGCTGGTAATCCTGCGCCTGACTATGGGTTCTTACCAGAATGGCGATATCTTCAGGCTTGATGGCGCGCGAATCTATACTTTTATATATAGAGGCAGGTTTTGTCAGTAGTGTCAGGATTTCATTAGCAACCTGGTTTAACAGTACCGATGAGGCTTCACCTTTTTTCCAATGCGTATTGCCGTTGTTTTTATCCAGCTGTGCCAGCACCATCGTGGCATTGACGCTATCATCCAGGCGAAATTCACCATCTGCTGCGCTCAAAGCCGGTTCAACCGGGTTGAAAGTCAGCTGTTTAAATTGAAAAGGCTGGGGGTTCAGGCTAAAAAGATGATTGACGGCGTTGACAAGGGCAGGGTGTGAGCGCCAGTTTTGATGCAGGGTGAATAAATGTTGAGCTTGATTTTGCGCGTTGAAATAAGAATAAATATCGGCACCGCGGAATTTATAGATCGCCTGCTTGGGATCGCCGATTAAATAGAGGTATTGCTCGTCTGTTTGAAACAGGCGGGAAAAAATGGTCCACTGATTCTGGTCAGTATCCTGAAATTCATCGATAAAAGCGGCTTGATAGCGTTTTTTAATGGACTGAACCAGTTGTTGCTGTTGCGGGCCCTGTAAAGCATTGGCCAGGCGGCTGATCAGATCATCAAAAGACAGCAGGTTTTCCCGTTCAAGTTGTTGTTGTATTGATGTCAATAAATCCCTGTATAGCTGCTGACGAAAACTGATGTCGATTTGCTTCAGAAGCTGCTCGATTTGGCTGAAAATATCGAGATCGAGCTTGAGTGAATCGAAATATTGCTGTTTTTTTTCATCTCCTCGTAATTTGTTTCCATTTAGACCGGCAAACAGCTTTTCCCGGCTTAAGGCGCCAAAATCAGGGATTTTCAGGCCTTCACCTTTTGCCCACTGACGGAAGGCTGGTTCCTGGCCGATAATATTTTCCAGTATGCCATTTCTGAATTTGTTGTCGTCCAATGCGGCTTTAATCGAGGCGAAAAAGCCATCCATTCTGGCGGGCAATTGCTGCGCCAGGTGATGGAGTTTTTTTAAATATTGATCCAGCGCATTGCTGTCGGGTAATAATGTGTAGCTGGCATTGATAGCAGGCAGCGAGGCCAGCAAGTCATCGGGGCCTGAGTATCGATCGAGCAGGATGGCGGTTTCCCAGGGATCTCGAAGATAAGTCTGGCGACGCCAGAAGTCATCGGCGCAACGCTGGCGGATAAAGTCAATGTCTTCAGTGAGCTGGCAATTGAACAATTGGCCGCTTTCCAGTGCATGTTCTGTCAAAATACGCTGGCAGAAACCGTGAATGGTGAAAATGTCGGCCTGATCGATATTCATCAGCGCCATATTGATGCGGCTGCGCATTGTTTCGGGAGGAATATCCAGGCCGTCCAGCCAGGGCTGAAGGGAGCTGTCACTGACAGGTCTGTCATCCAATACCAATTTTACTTCAACCAGCCGTTTGCGAATCCGGTCCTTGAGTTCTTCGGTGGCCGCCTTGGTGAAGGTAACGACTAAAAGATTTTCAACCGGAATACCTTGTTCAACCACAAAACGTGCGACCAGCATGGCGATGGTGAAGGTTTTACCGGTGCCGGCGCTGGCTTCGATCAGATTGATGCCGGGTGTCAAGGGTGTTTGGCTGGCGATAAAATGCTTAAAGTTCATCACAGTTTTCCCAGGCTGGAATCAGTAAATTGTCACAGAACTGAACAAATTCTGTGGTCAGGGCGGTGTTTAATGCGTCTTTATCAGGGTATAGTTGCCGGATTTCAGCTTCATGCGCCAGTGTTTTCTCCAATTCAGTCAGGCAGTGCTCTATGGGCAGCGTTTTGGCGCGAGGTTTTTGGCTTTGCTGCAAATAATAAAAGGCTGCTTCAGTAAAAAACGCATTGGGTCGTGTCTGGCCTTTGTTATACAGTGTCAGTAGTGGCAACAAGTCAGATGAATCAGTTCCGGCATTGAAACGCAGGGATTTGTCTTCACAAATCAGAAAAGTCGGTTGAGGTTCGATCTGGTTAATCAGCAGGTGATGCAGCCAGGCCAGGATAAAATCTTTACCTTTCATTTTGCTGAGCCGATAAAGAAACAGGCCGTTTTGATAGCGATGATTTAATTTGCCGGTCAGGTGATAATCGCCGATATTCATATCGATGGCGGCGGGCGGTAATGGCGCGCCGGGGGCTAGAGCCAGAATTTTATCGGCAAATGTATGAATGTCTTCTTCTGTTTGTTCAAACCGGGCTTTTCCGCTATTGCCTTGTGGCCAGCGGCCCTGAGCCTGGAGAATTTGCAGCGAAAAAGGTGTGTCATGCAACAGACAGCTCAGCCATTCCTGTTTGATCAGGTAATTTTCCAGGCCATCAGGCCTAAAGACTTCTCTTTCTTCTGTGGATTGGGCTATTTCCGTAAAACGCACATCCAGTTGTCGCTGAAAAAAATATTTTTGAGGATGGCGGAAAAAAGCGAACAAATCAGCCAGTTCAATATTGAGTAAGCAATCTGCGGAAACTTCACCTTGCCACCATGGTTGGCTGTCGACGTCAGTTTGTAACAGTTGCTCTGCGGTTTTGCAGTGATGCGCATTGAAGCTGAACAGTTGTTCATCGCAACCATCATAATAACGATGATTGAAAGCTTGTAAGGGGTGCTTTACCACCAGATCGCTCAATTGGTAATGATTTTCAAGTACGTCAAGAAGTTCGCTGAGGACAATAGAGGGTGGAATGTCTTCATTATGCAACAAGGACTGGCCGATATAACTGATAATGAGTTTTTGCCGGGCGGAAAGTAATGTTTCCAGAAATTGATAGCGGTCATCATGTCGATGAGAACGGTCGCCTACACGATAATTTTGCGCGAATAAGTTAAATACCGGGGCGCGGTCTGTAGCCGGGAATTCGCCATCGTTCATACCAAGCAAAATGATAATCTTGAAAGGGATGGCGCGCATCGGCAGCATGGAGCAGAAGGTGAGCTGGCCACGTAAAAACCCCTGAGCGGTTTTTTGTTCAGAAACCGTCGTTTCCAGCCAGTGAATAATAACTTCAAGTGGAACGGGCTGGTCATGGACGGAGGCATAATCCAGTAATTGCAGGATCAGGTCATTGAGTTGCAGGCGTTCAGGGCTTTGATCATCTACCAGGAAAAGATCGCTGTGTTCCAGTAAAAGCCGATGCCAGGTTGCAATATCATGTTCTTTGTTGAAAATTTTCCGGCTGTTAAAAAGACACTGCAAAAAATCATTCAATCCACCCACAGTCTGTGCTGATAGACCTTCAATGGCTGGGTAAGGCAGGATGCCGTCGATAAAGCAGTCGGTATTCGCGGAGGCGATACCCATCAATAACCTGTTTAATGTGTGCTGCCAGGTATTTTCATCCAGTGCGGGTAAGCCAAGCTCTTCTTTGTGATCGGCAGATGTTGCCCAGCGGGTATAGGTGTCGTCAATCCAGTAACTGATTAAATCCAGCTCGGCTTCTGTCAAACCAAACCTGAGGTAAACACCGGGTTGCTCCAATAAATCAAGAACTTCACGCCAGCCAAACCGGCTGCGACAAAGATGCAAATATTGTAGCAAGGTGTCCAGGCAGGTATTCGACAAGCGTAAATTGCGGTCGGCAATCGAATGCTGAATGTCGTTAAATACGGAGTGGATAAAGGGTTCATAAAGCTGAATATCAGGCGCCATTACAATGATGTCGCGTAAATTCAAAGTGTTGTCTTGTTCAAGCTCTGCAAGAATCAGGTCTTTGATGACTTCGACTTCGCGCAAACGGGAATGACAAGAATGGAAGCTGATGGAATGATCATTGATTAAAGCAAGCTCTGCGGGATTATTGTCAAGAATACCTGTTTGTAACCGGTGTAAATTGGAATCGTTGTCAATTTCGGTAAAGCTTTCAAAATCCCTATCGAAGACAGCCTGCTCCAGTAATAATTGCTGGAATTCGCGCCCTTGCTGACCAAGCGAGGCAAGCAACGGATGAGCGTCAAAATCAACCAATTCGGCTCTTAGTTTTTTGTTGGGCAGATCGGCCCAGTAAGATTGCGTTGGTTCCAAAAGAAACAGATGAATGTCGCAATGACGCGATAGGGCTTGCAGGCATTGAAGAAAGAGTGGTGGCAGGCTGTGAATGCCAAAAACAGAAAGCCGTTGGGGAATAAGGGAATGAAATTGTCCTGGCGCGGAGTGGTTGAGCAGATGAATCAGTTTCAGCCAAATGACGCCGCGATGCTGGGAACCGCACTGGGCAGTAATGTTGCGCCATAGCGCTTTTTGCCAGGGCTCGTGCTCATGGTTATAAAACAATTGGTCTTGTTGCCAGGCCTTCAGCATATCAGGGCGCATGATTTGATATTGATCAAAAAGCTGTGCCACTTGTTGGGCCAATTGAAAACGTTTGGCGGCCGAATGGGTGTCTCCCAGATAATCGTGTAAGGGAGCAAAAACCGAATCCTGGCATGATCTCAAGTTCGCATCAATTAGCCAGGTCAGGAATGGACGTTCAAAATAAGAAGCATTGGCGGATGAATCCAGTAATTGAGTTAAGGTGTTGAAAAAATTGGTTGGAAAAGCAAAGTTGAAGTGACTTGTGCAGCCTAGCTCATCAGCCAGATGCTGAGCGATCATGCGTTCCATACCGGTACTTTGAATTAAAAAAGTTTCCTGCTCAAAAACAGATTCGAGCGGCTGGGTTCGAAGAATGGTGGATAAATGCGCCAGCAAGTGTTCAGTCAGGTTGGAATGATGGAGAAAAAGCATAGGCATCTCAACAGGTAGCGTGCTGTAAGAAATAACATCATAATAAAGGATGAATGGGTATGAAAAATTATTTAGACAGCATAAACGCAAGACTTGAGGAAATTACGATAGAAATGTTGACATCAAAAAACAAAATGGTAGACTCTTAAACACCTAACAAGGATGAGAGGGATTTCTCTTTAGATCTTTAGAGAGAAAGCAAGAGATGGAAAAAGCAAGAACTCCCGAATTAATCGGGGATTTTTATAATTTTTTTGGAGGTAGAAATGGCTGCTACAACTGAGTCAGTTAAAGCTGATGCTGCGGAAGCACCGCTATTAAACAAAAGAAACCTGATTCTGGGTTTTTTACTGTATCTGGTATTTTATTCATTCATTCGTTGGTATGAAGGTGTATATGGATGGTCTGCAGGTCTGGATTCATTCGCACCTGAGTTCGAAACATACTGGATGAATATGCTGTATATCGAATTGGTGTTGGAAGTGGTTACAGCTTCTGCACTATGGGGATATATCTGGAAAACTCGTGATCGTAAAGTTATGTCTATCACTCCTCGTGAAGAGCTGAGAAGACATTTCACTCACTGGATATGGTTGGTAATGTACGGTTGGGCTATCTACTGGGGAGCTTCATACTTCACAGAGCAAGATGGCACATGGCATCAAACCATCGTTCGTGATACTGACTTTACTCCAAGTCACATCATCGAGTTCTATCTGTCTTACCCAATCTACATCATTACTGGTGTTGCATCATTCCTGTATGCTAAAACCAGACTGCCTACTTATCATGAAGGTTTACACCTGATGTATTTGGTCGCAGTTATTGGTCCTTTCATGATTCTGCCAAATGTTGGTTTGAACGAATGGGGTCATACTTTCTGGTTTATGGAAGAGTTGTTCGTTGCTCCATTGCATTACGGTTTCGTATTCTTTGGATGGGCGGCTCTGGCAATTATGGGTGTTGTGAACACTGAAGTAATTGCTTTGACTAAATTACTGAAAAAAGACTTAGCTTAATATAAGTCACGGTAATAATACTATCTCCAGTCATTCCCTTTCCCTTAGGGGGAAGGGGTGATTAAAAGATAGTAATAAAAAAATATAATTTTAATTTTTAGGAGGTAAGCCAATGAGCGCATCTCAATCAGCTGTACGCTCTCGTGCTGAAGCGGTTCAAGTTTCACGTACGTTAGACTGGATGATTCTTTTTACATTATTTACGGCCGTTCTGGGTGGATATCACATTCACTACATGTTGACTGGTGGTGACTGGGATTTCTGGACTGACTGGAAAGATAGACGTCTATGGGTAACTGTAGCACCTATCGTTTCAATCACTTTCCCTGCTGCTGTTCAAGCATGTCTATGGTGGAGATATCGTCTGCCAATCGGTGCAACTGTTGCGGTATTAGGTCTGCTGTTAGGTGAGTGGATCAACCGTTACTTGAACTTCTGGGGTTGGACATACTTCCCAGTTAACTTTGTATTCCCTTCTCAATTACTGCCAGGTGCATTATTACTGGACGTTATTTTGATGTTGGGTGGTTCAATGACTCTGACTGCTGTTGTTGGTGGTTTGGCTTATGGTCTGATTTTCTATCCAGGTAACTGGCCAGTAATCGCGCCATATCACGTGCCAGTTGAATACAACGGTATGATGATGACATTGGGTGACTTGCAAGGTTACCACTATGTACGTACAGGTACTCCTGAGTACATCAGAATGGTTGAAAAAGGTACGTTGAGAACTTTTGGTAAAGACGTTGCTCCAGTATCAGCGTTCTTCTCGGGTTTCGTATCAATCATCATTTACTTCTTGTGGCATTTCTTCGGTAAGTGGTTCTCACAAACCAAATTTATCTCTGACGAAGAATTGTAAGATTAGATAATAAGTAGTAATTAATAACGGAATCTGATAGTAAATCAGAAAGTTCTTACACTAATTTCTCTAGAAATAGAGGAGGGTATATGAAAATAATAAAAGACAAGGTTGCTAAACTATCCTTTGTCGCACTGCTGGTAACAATGACGGCAGCGATCTTCTACACACCTGCAGCATCTGCGCACGGTGAAAAGTCACAGGCTGCGTTTATGCGTATGCGGACAATTCACTGGTTTGATCTGAGCTGGTCGAAGGATGAGGTTCCAATCAACGAAACGATGACAATTTCTGGTAAATTTCACGTTTTCGCTGGTTGGCCTGAAACAGTTGACAAGCCTGAAGTATCATTCCTGAACATTGGTATTCCAGGTCCTGTATTCATTCGTGCAGGTTCATGGGTCGGTGGTCAGTTAGTGCCTCGTTCAATTTCTTTGGAATTGGGTAATACCTATGAGTTCAAAGTCTTGTTGAAAGCACGTCGTCCTGGCGATTGGCATGTTCACACAATGATGAACGTTCAAGGTGGTGGTCCTATCATTGGTCCAGGTAAATGGGTAACTGTTACTGGTTCTATGGGCGAGTTCGTTAATCCAGTTACTACTTTGACTGGCGAAACAATCGACCTTGAAAACTATGCACTGGATAACGTTTATTTCTGGCATGCTTTCTGGTATGCACTAGGTTTGGCTTGGTTGATCTTCTGGATTAAACGTCCAATTTTCATCCCACGTCATATCGCTGTAAGCAGTGGTAAAGCCGACACTCTGATTACTGCAACTGACAGAAAAGTTGCAACTGGTTTGGGTGTTGCTATTTTAGTTATCGTTGCAGCCTCTATGGGTTCAACTAACGAAAAATACCCTGTAACTACTCCACTGCAAGCAGGTTTGATTCGTGGTATTCAGCCAATTGAAATGCCAGAACCAACTGTGGCAGTGAAAGTTGAAGATGCTACTTACCGTGTTCCAGGTCGTGCAATGCAAATGACTCTGACCATCACTAACAATGGTGATCGTCCTGTTCGTTTGGGTGAGTTCATGACTGCATCTGTACGTTTCTTGGATCCAGATGTATTGGAAGACGAAACTGGCTATCCTGATGACCTGTTGGCTGAAGAAGGTTTGACTGTTTCTGACAACAGCCCTCTGGCTCCAGGCGAAACCAGAACTGTTAACGTAACTGCTTCTGATGCTGCATGGGAAGTTTACCGTTTAGCTGACTTGATCTATGATCCAGACAGCCGTTTTGCTGGTCTGCTGTTCTTCTTCAATGATGAAGGCAACCGTCAAATGGTTATGGTAGATGCTCCATTAATCCCAACTTTCATCTAATGAAAAAGTCTTAAAGCGTAAGTTTTAAGATTGGGAGAAAAGCCCTCGCTACTTAGGTAGTGGGGGCTTTTTTTTACAATTAATAAGTGTAAATCAAGTTAATGCGACACTGTTTTGCTATTGTCGTAATGATTGAATTTTAGTTATGCTAAGAACAAATTAATTTGGAAAATCATTGCTACAGAAAAAAGGTTGCTGAAATAGTAACTACTCAGCGTAAATAAGTAAAAAAACTGCTTGACACGATTTTAGCGTTATTTTTGATTTTCTGACGGCAACACCTGGCGCAAGAGGTTTACTGTATTAGCCTGCGTTAGTTGAGGCGTGTTGCCTTATAAGCAATGCCCGATAGCCCTGCTGCCGTGCATTTCTAAAATACGATGACGGGCAACACAGAGGCAAAAATTCGTATTTCAAAAGCCATGAGACAAGAGTCCTGTACTTAAACCCACAGGCCGTTTCATTGAAGATTGATTCCATTGATGTAGAGGCTGCCATTACCCATGCCCGGCAGCTGATTGAAGATGAAGCCGATTTATCTCCGGCGCTGCGGTCTTCGCTGGAGATATTGTTGTTGCTGGTCACGCTCCTGATGCATCGGCTCGGACTTAACAGCAGTAACAGTTCCAGGCCGCCATCAAGTGATCCTGATCGTAAAAGGAAAGCACGGGCTGGATCAAAAAAACCAGGTGGTGGACAGAAAGGGCATATTGGCACCACGCTGGTTAAAGTCGATGATCCCGATGACGTTATCTCCATCAAGATTGATCGCCGTACCTTGCCAGCCGGAAGCTACACGGCAGATGGCCTTGAAACCCGGCAGGTATTTGATATTGATATTTCACGGATTGTGACGGAATATCGTGCGCAAAGGCTTATCGATGAACAAGGTCGTCGGTTTGTTGCTCCTTTTCCCGAGGGCGTAACAAAAGCCGTGCAATATGGTGACCAACTCAAGGCGCACGCCGTGTATCTTTCGCAGTACCAATTATTGCCCTGCCAGCGCATCAAGGATTATTTTTCCGGTCAATTACAGATCCCCATCAGTGAAGGTTCGCTGGTTAATTTCAATCAACCAGCCTTTGAGAAGCTGGCATCCTTTGAGCCGATTTGCAAGCAAAGACTGGCGGCAGCTTCTGTTGTACATGCCGATGAAACGGGCATTAACATCAATGGCGCCAGGTACTGGTTGCATTGTGCTTCTAATGATTTATGGACACATTATTTTCCCCATGTAAAACGGGGCAAGGAAGCGGTGGATGTCATTGGCATCCTGCCTGACTTTCATGGCATTTTATGCCACGATCACTGGAAGCCTTACTACAAGTCCCCCTTCACTCATGCCTTGTGCAATGCGCATCATCTGCGTGAACTGACCCGTGCCCGGGAGCAGGATGGACAGCAGTGGGCCAAAGAAATGGAAACCCGGTTAAAAAAGATCAATCAGGTCGTCGATGATGCCGGGGGGAAGCTTGAAGCAAGAAAAGCGGCCTGTTATCGACGACGATATCGAGATTTATTAGAGAAAGCACAAATTGAATGTCCGCCACCAACCCCGTTGCCCGGTAAACCCAAACGTGGGCGCCTCAAGCGCAGTAAATCCAGAAACTTACTGGAACGGCTGATCAATTACCAGGATGATGTCTTACGCTTTATGAGAGAAATAGATGTGCCATTTACTAATAATCCCGGTGAGAATGATATCCGCATGACCAGGGTGCAGCAAAAAATATCGGGGTGTTTCAGGAGTGAGCAGGGTGCCATCACCTTCTGCCGTATTCGGGGATATCTATCCACTTGTCGTAAACATCATGTCAGTGCCTCTGAAGCGTTGGTACTGGTATTTAAGGGGAAATTACCGGAATTTACTCAGTGACCTGATGCTTTTGGTAAAATACGCTGAGTAGTTACCTGAAATAAGGATATAAGAGAAAATTGAGAAGCAAATTGTGAATTGATTTAAAATAGTGATTTTTTGAACGAAGTGATGGCCGTGGAAAATACGAAGCACGATTTATCAACATTTCAAGGACTTATATTTGCTTTACAAGAATATTGGGCAAATAAAGGGTGCGTGTTGCTACAACCATTAGACCAGGAAGTTGGGGCGGGGACTTTTCACCCGGCTACGTTTTTAAGAGCCATTGGCCCGGAGCCATGGAATACTGCATATGTGCAACCATCGCGTAGACCAACAGATGGACGCTATGGTGAAAATCCAATGCGCCTTCAGCATTATTATCAGTTTCAGGTGATATTGAAACCCTCTCCATTAGAGATACAGGAATTATATCTGGGTTCTTTACGCTACTTGGGACTAGATTTGCTGGAACACGATGTACGCTTTGTCGAAGACAATTGGGAATCGCCAACCTTAGGCGCATGGGGCTTGGGATGGGAAGTTTGGTTGAATGGAATGGAAGTTTCACAATTTACTTATTTCCAGCAAGTAGGTGGGCTAGAATGCAAACCTGTTACTGGTGAGCTGACCTATGGATTGGAACGCATTGCCATGTACATTCAAGGTGTAGAAAGCGTATTTGATTTGGTCTGGGCAAAAGGCCCTCAGGGCAATGTGACTTATGGTGACGTCTATCATCAAAATGAAGTTGAAATGTCAGCATTTAATTTTGAGCATGCCAATATAGAGTATATGTTTCAGAGTTTTGATGTCTATGAAAACGAGTGTAACAAGTTAATCGAACAAAATTTGCCGCTTCCAGCATATGAAATGGTGCTGAAAGCATCGCATACCTTTAATTTGCTGGATGCTCGGCATGCTATATCGGTAACGGAAAGACAGCGATATATCTTACGAGTCCGAAATATGGCAAAGTCGGTTGCTGAATCATATTATAGTGCCCGCGAAAAGCTAGGTTTTCCACAATTACACAATCAGGATGAGATCGCGTAATGAAAAAACAAGATCTACTGTTAGAAATAGGATGTGAAGAATTACCGCCTAAGACATTAAAACGACTAAGTGAATCGTTAGCGGAAAATATTGCCAATGCATTGAATAAAAAGAAAATTAATTACGAGAGCATTACAAATTTCGCAACTCCCAGGCGGCTAGCCGTGCTGATTGAGAATCTGGACGAAGCACAACCCGACCAAATCATTGAAAGACGAGGTCCGTCTATTAAAGCTGCATTTGATAATGATGGAAAACCTACCAAGGCAGCGTTAGGGTTTGCGGCAAGTTGTGGGGTGGGGGTAGAGCAATTATCTCGGTTAAAAACAGAAAAAGGAGAATGGCTGGGATTAAGTCAACATGCACAAGGAAAAAAAATCACGGAAATTATAGGGGAAATTGTCAATAACAGCATTAAGTTATTGCCCATTGCAAAAAGAATGCGATGGGGGAGCAGTTCTGTAGAGTTTGTACGTCCAGTCCATTGGGTAGTTCTTATCTATGGTAACGACATAGTAGATGCAGAAATTTTAGGCTTGAAAGCTGGAAATGAAACTATTGGACATCGCTTCCATGCCTTGAAAAAATTCAAAATTCCGCAGCCCAAAGATTATGTGACGATATTGAATCAGCAAGGAAAGGTGGTTGTTGATATCGATGAAAGAAAACAATCAATTCGGCGTGAAGCAATTTCTGCGGCTGAAACAGTGGATGCCGAAGCAATTATTACAGAAGGTTTGCTGGAAGAAATTGCCGCGATTAATGAGTGGCCAGTCCCAATACTTGGGGCCTTTGATGAGAAATATTTGAATTTGCCGATGGAAGTGTTGGTCACTACCATGCAAACAAATCAAAAATATTTCCCGGTAAAAGATAAAAAAAATAAATTAATTCCATATTTCATTACATTCAGCAATATTGAAAGTACACGGCCTGAATCAATAAAGCTTGGAAATGAACGGGTTATCGCGCCACGATTGGCAGATGCTGAATTTTTCTGGAAACAGGATAGAAAAGAAAAACTGGAAGAAAAAATACCACTATTGAAAAACATTGTTTTCCAACAAAAGCTGGGAACATTAGCGGACAAAACTGAGCGTGTTGAATTTGTTGCAACTCATATTGCAATACAATTGCAGGCCAATGGTGAATTTGTCAAACGAGCAGCGCAATTGGCAAAAGCAGATCTATTGACGGAGATGGTTGGAGAATTTGCCAGCTTGCAAGGCATTATGGGGCGTTATTATGCCTTGGAAGATGGTGAGCCAGATGATGTTGCCTGGGCCTTGGAAGAGCAATACTACCCGAAACAAGCGGGTAGTCAAATTCCGATGCGGGAAACGGGTAAAATTCTGGCCATTGCGGAAAAGATCGATACGCTCTGTGGTATTTTTAGTGTGGGACTGGTTCCAACAGGTGATAAAGATCCATATGCATTAAGAAGAGCAGCGATTGGAATTCTAAGAATTATTATCGAAGGAAAACTGTCATTAGATATTGTTGATTTGGTCGATGTTGCATTAGCACAGTTAAGTCATGAATATGATAAATTAAAGACCAGGCAGTTAATTGTGGATTTTATATATGAGCGATTAAAAGGCTATTGTTTGGATCAAGGTTATAAAATTGATGAGTTTGAATCAGTTATGGCGGTAAGACCAAGCTATCCAGGAGACTTTATGATGCGCCTTCAAGCTGTAAAGGCATTTAAGAAAGTGCCAGAAGCAGAAAGTCTTGCTGCAGCAAACAAACGAATCAATAACATCCTGAAAAAATCAACCGATGAAATTCCTGATAAAATCGGGGGCTTACAGCAGGATGAGGAAAAAGCATTGCTGGCCGAGGCATTGTCAACATCGAAAGAAATTGAACCTTTGTTGAATAATAAAGAATATACACAAGCTTTATCGAGTCTGGCTCGTTTGAAGACTTCAGTCGATAATTTTTTTGATCATGTCATGGTTAATACTGAAGATGAAGCCTTACGGAAAAGTAGATTGGCATTGCTTAAACAAATATCGCAACAGTTTTTGCAAATCTCGGATATTTCAAAACTTAAGGTATCATAAGTATCTATACAATTCTTGTACCGAAAATACAATGACTTAAGTTAATATGTCCCATTGATCAGCATATAGGATGGATACGACTGCATGGATGCAAAAGGTAGAGTAATAAGTGCGCACCGAGAACGCAGTGAAACCCATTATAAAAATGTCAACATTGCGATGGGTTTTGGCTGTCGTCTCTAGCCATCCTGCACACTGATGGTGCGTAAGTGATTCACTGATGTTACGCATTGAACTGGAAAATTGATTGCGTTTACGAATAAATAACTTTTCATGCCAGGGTGGATTCGCCGTCAGGCAATCCACCGATTTAAGGAGGGAGTGTTTCTTACCGCTTTATGGCGGTTTTGGCGTAAAACCGCCCTACCAGACACTCTAATTTATTGTAGTCGAGTGACGATTATCCTCTGTGTGGAAATTTCTCCTCATTCAATTAACCTGGGGTCGATTACTTATGCGTAACATCAGTGATTCATTAGAATCAATAAAATTAAGCGACACTCAAGAATGAACAACATAAAAAAATGTAAAATTTCAGGGTAAAATTAAGATGACAGATGAAAAGGAAGCAATCAGGAATAGTTTTCGAGTCTATTTAGGGTCCAGTTTGTTCTTTTTGTATATTGTTATTTCTACATTGGTTTTTGGGCCAATCATATTATTAGCAATACTATTGCCATTTGAAGTTCGTTATAAACTGTCTGTCATCTGGGTGAAATGGTTGCTGGGCGTGTTAAAGCTGACCTGTAATTTGACATATGAAGTGGAAGGTCTGGAAAATGTAAGCAAAGATAGACCGTGTGTGGTTTTGTGTAAACATCAATCGGCGTGGGAAACTGTCGCATTACGTTTGATTTTACCAAAGCAAATATCGGTGCTGAAAAAATCATTAACCTGGATACCAATTGGTGGCTGGGCATTGGCAACATTAAAACCAATCGCTATCGATAGAAATAACCAGCGGGAAGCATTAAAGCGCTTGATTGAATTAGGAACCCAGCGCTTGAAAGAGGGTTTTTTCGTTATTGTGTTTCCTGAAGGCACTAGAGCAGCACCGGGTGAGAATAAAAAATTCAATGCTGGAGGCGCCATGCTGGCGCATAAATCTGGTTATCCCGTATTGCCCATTGCCCACAATGCCGGAGAATATTGGCCGCGGAACAGTTTTCTTAAATATCCGGGTAAAATAAAAATGAAAATTGGACCGATAATTACTGTGGAAGGTCTGAAGGCCAAGGAAATTAATGCAAAGGCTGCTGAGTGGATTGAGCACGCCATGAAGGAAATTAGTCATTGATGAGAAAGTTTTGGCACTTTTCATAAAAAATGAAATAGCTGCAATTGTTTAGTGAGTTAGAGAGGAATATGAAAAATATTTTAATGTTGTGTGGAATTGTCGTTTTTTTAACAGCTTGTAGTGATAAACAGCAGTATGAGCAAGCAGTGTTGGAAAGAATGAAAACAGAAAGAGACGTAGCTGATTATCACATTGATCCCCAGTATATGACCGAGTGCATTGTTGATTTATCAACAGAAAAAATGCCTGGAATTTTTAACTATGATCCGTATCGCTTAAAGGCATACAGAAATTATGCGAAAATGCTGAATGTGACGAAAACAGAGGATCCAAAGAAAACATTGGAAGAGTTACGACAAGACTTTGGCTCGCCAAAAGAATTATCTGAAGCGCATGCTAATTATACCGAAAGCGTAATGAACTGTTTTGCTGCGATCATCATGGAATCTGAGGAAAAAGCAAAAGAAGAAAAGGAAAAAAAGGCCGAAAAATAATTTCAAACACCTCCCTGAAGGCCATCAACTAACCACTCATCTTATTCATCGTGCCCATGCTCCTGCGCTAGACAAGTTAATGATTTAAATAGATTTAACTTAATGGGCAGCGATGCTTCTGCGTGTGCGCGATGAGATCAAATGCGTTAGGTATGGATGTCCAGCTTTCAACTTCAATCAGACAGTCTTCCAAGCAAGACGTGAAAACTTTTTATTGACGTAATAAAGCTAATATTTCCTTTGTTTTCTCTTGCATTAATTGTGGGTTGGCACGGGATTCGACATTGAGTCTGACAACGGGTTCGGTATTGGATGAACGCAGATTAAAGCGCCATTGCTCGAATTCAAGGCTGACGCCGTCGGTTTCATCAATTGATAAAGCGTCTTTTTCATAATATTGACGAACCCTTTGAATGGCGTCTTTGGGATTATCCAGCCGGGAATTGATTTCACCCGAAGAAGGAAAAGCGGCAATGCGCTGTGCAACCAGTTCAGACAGTGGCTGGTTTTTGATCGATAACAATTCGGCGACCAGCAGCCAAGGTATCATGCCGCTATCGCAATAGGCAAAGTCACGAAAATAATGGTGGGCACTCATTTCTCCGCCATAAATAGCGTCCTCTTTACGCATCCGTTCCTTGATGAATGCATGGCCTGTTTTTGACTGTACAGGTATACCACCAGCTGTTTTAACCATTTCGATCGTATTCCAGCTGAGTCTGGGGTCATGAATAATTTTGCTGCCAGGATTTTTTTTCAGAAATGCTTCGGCCAACAGTCCGACAATATAATAGCCTTCGATAAACTGGCCTTTTTCATCAAACAAGAAACAGCGATCAAAATCACCGTCCCAGGCGATGCCCATATCGGCGTTTGATGCAAGAACCGCATCGTTGGTATCCTGACGGCATTCGGGCAATAATGGATTGGGGATGCCGTGGGGGAACGTTCCATCGGGCTGGTGATGAATTTTGATGAACTGGACAGGGATTTTAAGTTTTTGGAATTGTTTTTCCAGCACATCGATAACATGCCCTGCTGCGCCATTACCAGCATTGACCACCAGTTTTAGCGGTTTGAAATTTTCGGGATTGATGTAGGTCAGCAAGTGATCGACATAAGGTTCCAGAATGGATTGTTCAGACAAAGAACCTTTCTTATCGACTTCTGTAAAGTCAGCTGACTCGGCCAGTTTCTGGATTTCACGCAGGCCGGTATCGCCGCTGATCGGGCGGGCGCTTTGACGAACCAGTTTCATGCCGTTGTAGTCCATCGGGTTGTGACTGGCAGTGATTTCGATAGCGCCGTCAATACCCAGATATTGGGCGGCAAAATAAATTTCCTCGGTCCCGGTCATGCCTATATCGATGACATTGACTCCGGCATCCATCAAGCCATTGGCGACAGCCTGTTTTAGCGATTCGGAAGTCAGGCGGATATCACCGCCAACAGCCATGTTTTGAGCATCAAGGTACTGGCCGGTTGCGTGGCCGATGCGATAGGCTATTTCATCATTGAGTTCAGAGCCAAGCTGGCCACGAATATCATAGGCTTTGAAACAACTCAGTTTTTCCATTATGTAGACTCCACGGTAACGGGAATTTTGCCAATTTTTGCCTGCCAGATTTTAGGGGCAATCGCATGGATGGATTCTCCACTGCTATCGACGGCAACGGTAACAGGCATATCTTCAACTTCGAATTCATGAATGGCTTCCATGCCTAGATCTTCAAATGCGACAATCCGGGTTTTGCGAATGGCTTTGGATACAAGGTAAGCGGCGCCACCGACAGCGATCAGATAAACGGCGTGGTGTTTTTTTATGGCCTCGATAGCGTCAGGGCCGCGTTCTGCTTTGCCAATCATGCCAATCATGCCGGTTTTATCCAGCATGATGCCCGTGAATTTATCCATACGGGTTGCGGTGGTAGGTCCTGCAGGCCCGACCACTTCATCATCAACAGGGTCGACAGGACCCACGTAGTAAATAAATTTGTTGTTGAAATCGATCGGTAAGGATTCGCCACGCTGAATCATGTCAACCAGTCGTTTATGGGCGGCATCACGACCGGTTAGCAATGTGCCAGTCAATAACAGGGTTTCGCCTGGTTTCCATTGCTGGATATCTTGTTTACTCAGGCTGTTCAGATTGATTCTTCTGGAGGTTTTGCCGCCTTGTTGGCTGATTTGCGGCCAATCGGCAAGAGAAGGGGGGTTAAATTCAGCAGGACCTGTGCCATCGAGAATGAAATGGGTGTGCCGGGTAGCTGCGCAATTTGGAATCATGGCGACGGGTTTGTTGGCGGCGTGACAAGGGTAATCGTGGACTTTAACATCCAGTACCGTGGTCAAACCGCCCAGACCCTGCGCGCCTATACCCAGCGCATTGACTTTTTCATACAGCTCGATGCGTAATGCTTCGGCCGTGGTGCGGGGACCGCGCGCTATCAACTCATGAATATCAATACTTTCCATGCAGGCTTGTTTGGCCATTAGCATGGCTTTTTCCGCCGTGCCGCCAATCCCGATTCCAAGAATTCCTGGCGGACACCAGCCGGCGCCCATGGTCGGCACTGTTTTCAATACCCAGTCAACAATACTGTCGGAAGGGTTAAGCATGACGAATTTACTTTTTGCTTCAGAGCCGCCGCCTTTGGCGGCCACTTCAACCAGAACCTTGTCGCCGGGAATCAAATCGACATGAACGACAGCCGGAGTATTGTCGCCGGTATTGATACGTTCTCCGGCAGGGTCGGCCAATACCGAAGCCCGTAGCACATTGTCAGGGCAGGTGTAGGCACGATGAACGCCTTCGTTGATCATATCTTCAATTGCGCGTTGCGTCTCCCATCTAACCATCATGCCAATTTTCAAAAAAACATTGACGATGCCGGTATCCTGACAGATAGGGCGATGGCCTTCGGCACACAAGCGGGAATTGATCAGTATCTGGCCGATAGCATCTTTGGCGGCCGGGTTTTGTTCGGCTTGATAGGCCCGATGCATGGCCTGAATGAAATCTGTGGGGTGATAATAAGAGATAAATTGCAGAGCGTCTGCAATGCTTTGGATAAAGTCCTCTTCACGAATCACGGTCATGATGGTTGTACCGGTGAGTGGCGTTGGATAAATTGTAACAGAATCTCCTCATCGAAAGGCCAGCTTAGTTCATCGCCACTGCTTAAGTGATGGAGTACCGGTATGCGTATGCCATAGCGATCCAGCCATTGTTCGTTTTCGCTGATTTCCTGGGCGTTGTAATCGATAGTGACAGGTAATGATCGTAACAGCTGTTCGGCTTGTTCGCACAAATGGCAGCCCACGGTTGAAAAAAGATAATAGCGGCTCATTGCTCCGGTGTGTGGCGATTGATTTTATCCATCACACTCATCAACAAGGCGGAGATAACCAAAGTCAGGTGAATGAGTACATACCACTGAATTTTGTCATTGGCGGTATTTTGCACATTCATGAAAACTTTCAGTAGATGAATGGATGAGATGGCGACAATCGAAGAAGCGACTTTAAGCTTTAACGAACCATAATCATGGGTGCCAAGCCAGTCCAGTTTTTCGGTTTTTTTGCCTATATCCAGTTGTGAAACAAAGTTTTCATAGCCGCTGAACATAACGATGACCGTCAGACTGCCGACCAGGGTCAAATCTATCAGGGTGAGTACTTTTAACACCAGGTCGGAATCATCCATGACCAATAAATGTGGAATAAAATGATAGATTTCCTGAAAAAATTTAATCGTCAGCAGGAGCAAGATGATGCTCAGGCCAAAATAGATAGGTGCCAGCAGCCAGCGGCTGCTGTACATGAGTTTTTCAATGGTTTTTTCTAGCGAGAACATAAGCTTCAGTGGTGTAAATGGGCGGATAACCAGCGTTCGGCCACTTCTTCCGCCAAGTTTTTCCGTCGGGCATAATCCTTTAACTGGTCCTGATCAATTTTACCCACATTGAAATATTGTGATTCCGGATGAGCAAAATACCAGCCGCTGACAGCCGAAGCCGGCATCATGGCGAAACTCTCGGTCAGTTCAATGCTGGTGTTTTCCGTGACATTGAGTAACTCGAACAATTTTGCTTTTTCAGTATGATCGGGGCAGGCCGGGTAGCCAGGCGCCGGCCGGATACCTTGATAATTTTCGGCAATCAATTCATGGCCTTGTAATTGTTCATCCTTGGCATAACCCCAGTCAAAACGGCGCACCTGTTCATGAAGGTATTCGGCAAAGGCTTCGGCGAGCCGGTCGGCCAGTGCTTTGAGCATGATGCTGCTGTAATCATCATGATCGCGTTCAAATTCGGCCAGTTTTTCTTCGATGCCGATACCGGTGGTCACGGCGAAAGCTCCTAAGTAATCTTCCTTGCCACTTTCAACAGGCGCGATAAAGTCCGATAGACAATAATTGGGGCGACCAGGAGCCTTGATGTTTTGCTGGCGTAAATGATGCAGCGTTTCAAGGGTTTCCTGGCGGTTATCGTCTTTGAATAGCACAATATCATCACCATCACTGTTAGCGGGGAAAAAACCGATGACAGCACGGGCTTTCAGCCAGTTTTCGTTGACGATTTTCTCCAGCATTGTATTGGCATCGTGAAACAGTTTTTTGGCTTCCTCGCCGATGATCTCATCTTCCAGAATGGCGGGATATTTACCGGACAGCTCCCAGGTATGGAAGAATGGTGTCCAGTCAAAATAGGGGACCAGTTTTTTCAGATCGAAGTCATCGATGACCTTGGTGCCCAAAAAGGACGGTTTGACCGGTTTGTGTTCATCGCGATATTGAAAACGGTTTTCACGCGCCTGTTCCAAGCTGTGTTGCTTGTTTTTTGCTTTACGACCTTTATGACGTTCTCTGACCTGTTCGTATTCTTGTTTTATTTTGGCGACATATTCTGGTTTCAACTCGTCGCTCAGAAGGGAATTGACCACATTGACGCAGCGGGATGCATCGACCACATACACGCTTGGCCCATGGTAATGCGGGTCTATTTTAACCGCTGTATGAGCACGGGAGGTGGTGGCTCCACCTATCAGTAAGGGGATATCGAAACCCTGACGCTCCATTTCCTTGGCGACATGCACCATTTCATCCAGCGAGGGCGTAATCAAGCCGCTTAGGCCAATGATATTGACGTTTTCTTCACGGGCAGTTTTTAAAATGGTTTCAGCCGGCACCATGACACCCAAATCAACGACATCATAATTATTACATTGCAGGACAACGCCGACGATATTTTTACCGATATCATGAACATCACCTTTTACCGTCGCCATCAGGACTTTGCCATTCGGTTCGGCATTTTCGTCTTTTTCAGCTTCCATATAAGGCATTAAATAAGCGACCGCTTTTTTCATGACCCGGGCAGATTTGACTACTTGCGGTAAAAACATTTTACCGGCGCCAAATAGATCGCCAACCACATTCATTCCGTCCATCAGAGGGCCTTCGATGACATGCAGTGCTTTATCAAAGTGTTGCTCTTCGGCATCTTCCTCGACATAGTCAGCAATGCCCTTGACCAACGCGTGTTCCAGGCGTTTTTCCACCGGCCAGCTGCGCCATTCCTGGTCTTCAACCTTATTGGTGACGCTGCCATCTCCACGGTATTTTTCTGCGATATCGAGCAAGCGTTCTGTGGCGTCAGGCGAGCGGTTCAAAACAACATCTTCTACTGCATTTCTTAATTCTTCCGGGATATCTTCATAAATAGCTAATTGCCCAGCATTGACTATTCCCATGTCCATGCCCGCGCGGATGGCGTGATAAAGAAAAACGGCATGAATGGCTTCACGGACTGGATTATTGCCTCGAAAAGAAAATGAGACATTCGAGACGCCACCAGACACCAATGCATAGGGCAGAGTCTGTTTTATCGTCCGGGTCGCTTCAATAAAGTCTACGCCGTAGTTATTATGCTCCTCGATGCCGGTGGCAATAGCGAAAATATTTGGATCGAAAATAATATCTTCAGCGGGAAACCCCACTTGTTCGGTCAAAATTTTGTATGCACGGCTACAGATTTCAACTTTACGTTCATAGGTATCAGCCTGACCTTGTTCATCAAAAGCCATAACAATGACGGCTGCGCCATAACGTCGAACCAGCCTGGCTTGTTCAATGAACTTGTCTTCGCCTTCTTTCATTGAAATCGAGTTGACAACACCTTTTCCCTGAATACATTTAAGCCCGGCTTCCAGGATTTCCCATTTGGATGAATCCAGCATTACAGGGACTTTGGCGATATCAGGCTCTGCTGCAATCAAATGCAAAAAACGCACCATGGCCTGCTGGGAATCAAGCATGCCTTCATCCATGTTGATGTCGATAATTTGGGCGCCATTCTCTACCTGATCGCGGGCGACATCTAACGCGGTTTCATAATCCTCTTCAATAATCAGGCGTTTGAATCGTGCCGACCCTGTTACATTGGTGCGCTCGCCGACGTTGACAAAGAGGCTGTCCGGGCCAATATTCAATGGCTCAAGGCCGGCCAAGCGACACTGTTTCTGAATATCCGGTAATTGGCGGGGAGGGTGTTTTTCAACGGCCTCAATAATCGCTTTAATATGATCGGGCGAGGTGCCGCAGCAGCCACCAATGATATTCAAATAGCCACTTTTAGCCCAGTCTTTCAGTTCTTTTGCCATATCCTGCGGTGATTCATCATATTCACCAAATTCATTGGGCAGGCCGGCGTTGGGGTGAGCGGAAACATGTGTATCGACAATATTGGACAGCTCTTCAATATATTGGCGCAGTTCTTTGGCGCCCAATGCGCAGTTAAAACCAATGGAAATGGGTTCGGCATGGCTTAAGGAGTTCCAGAAGGCTGCTACCGTCTGGCCCGATAGGGTTCGGCCAGAGGCATCGGTAATAGTGCCGGAGATCATGATTGGCAATTTATAACCAATTTTTTCAAAATATTGTTCGACCGCGAAAACAGCTGCCTTGGCGTTTAGTGTGTCAAAAACTGTTTCAATCAGGATGATGTCAGCACCACCGTCGATCAGGCCGCGAATCGCCTCCGTGTAGGCAATAACCAGGTCGTCAAAGCTGATATTTCTGAAGCCCGGGTCATTGACATCGGGCGACATGGATGCCGTGCGGTTGGTAGGCCCCAGTACACCTGCGACAAAACGCGGCTTCTCAGGTGTCAATGCACTGACTTCTTCACACGCTTCTCTGGCCAGTCGCGCCGACTCACGGTTGATTTCATAGGCTAAATCTTCCATACCATAATCGGCCATGGCGATTGAGGTGGCATTGAAAGAATTGGTTTCAACTATATCAGAACCGATATCCAGATAAGCTCGGTGAATGGCTTTAATGATGTCGGGCTGGGTTAATGACAGCAGATCATTATTGCCTTTTAAATCCGACGCCCAATCAGAAAAACGTTCGCCCCGGTAATCCTTTTCTTCCAGCTTGTAGCTTTGGATCATGGTGCCCATGGCACCATCGAGAAACAGGATGCGTTGGGATAGTTGTTGTTTTAGTAGATCAGATCGGCTCATGTTGATGACTGTTTGCAGAGAAGATGTGCTGGATTGGATGGTAATTGTACCAAAGCTTCAAACCCTGGTTTAAAACTTTCTGATGATCAGCCTGTCAGGCAGGGAGGTGCCATGTTTAGACTTTCCGGTGTCTGCCTGGCAGAGCGCCGTAAATCCTTTCGTAAAAAACAAAGCCCGGATAAACCGGGCTTTGTGCAAGGAATGTAAAGATTGATTAATCATTGTTTGCAGCAGACTTGAAACTGTCTTTAATGCCGACAAACAGTTCTTTTATACCGCTAAACAGATTGGCGACAGTTAGCGGCGCATTCAGGATAAATTTTGTTCTGATAAAGGCGACAGTCAGAAAAGCGCCAAATGGAGGAAACAATTCATAAAGAACATTCAAAATAACGCCGCCGGTTCCTTTTTCATTGGTTGTGTTGCGGTCGCCGATACTGCTCAGATCTCGATCATAATTACTGCCAATATCTTCACCCTGGTAAGTGTCAATAATTATGATGTTAAGCTGAACGAGCAACCATTGAACCGCAAAAAATACTGCGACACAGCCCGCAATCCAAAACAGGCCATTTGGTTTTTTTACTTGTTTGACAGACTGAAAAATCCAGACTGCAACGAGAATCATTATTATGCCACCGATCATTTTTTCTTCCTCTTTAAGTTTAAATGCTGCTTGGTTATTATTTTGCAAGGCTTGGAATTTTAATTCCTGTAAGCCATAGATTTTGTAAGTAAATCGAAAATCATTGTGTGCTTTTCGGGCGCTGATAAATCATTACTGATTTGTCAGCATTTACAAGAGCGGATTGTAAAAACAAAGAAGACAATCGCGCTAAAAAATGACAGCTTATGCCTTTATCTTCATGGTTTTTACAAATTCCAGCTTAGCAATATACCATATTACTCATTATGTCTTCAGATGGCAATTGTCCGCCGGTAGAGAAGTGTTTTTTCGGGAGGGATAGCGGGTTATGGAAGATGGCTTTTGCTCTATTGTTCATGAAAAAGGCGGCGAAGTAAGTTTAGACGGCAAATGCTACGATAAATTTGGAGACGGATGAAAAAGCTGGACTGTGATACCTGTAATGGGGGTTGTTGGGTCTGGATAACCTTATGAATTATAAGTTATAATTTGGTTTGTTGAGCGGTGTTTTTTTTGCTCGGGACCCTGGACAGTATGGTGATGAATTAAAGAAAAAGGACTATATTTTTTATATCGGCTGATGATTTACTTGACTTTGCCATAATCCAAAGTAACATAGGACATTCGGATGCCAGTTAATTGGCACATTTATTTACAACATTACAAAAAGGTAGGACACTCATGGGAGCGATCTTAGACTTAACAGAATTGTTAAAAGAGCCAGCAGGCATGATTGGCGCGGTAGTTATTATCGCAGCAGGTTATTTTTTCGTAAAATGGGTTTTCGCAGAGCCTAACGACGAAGACTAAGAAATATTTAATTTATATTTCTAAAAGGTCGCTTACCGGTCACGGTGGCGGCCTTTTTTATTGCTTGATGACAAGCGCTTGATCGTTGTTTCAACGGCTGAAGCCAATATCGGGCTATGATTTTGCATTCAACTAATTCTTCTTGGATGACGACAAATACCTTATAATTTATGTACTTTATTGTCGTCCATTCCCACTAAAGATGTTTTCACTGCTGAAAAAAACCATTTCAAGACTCTACTTCAAGCAGGCTCCGGCAGCAGGCGTTGGCTTATTCCGACTATTGTTTGGTCTGGTCACGTTGCAGGAAGTGTTGTTTTTATTGTATTTCAACCATTTGATATTCGATCCCATTCCATTTTTGGATGTGGAATTCCCGATGATTCCCTTTTTTCTTTGTCTTTGGGCGATAGTAGCAGCTTGTATTGTATTGGGATATCGAAGTCAGCAGGCGGTTATTGCCGATTATCTGTTCTGGATTGTTTTTGTCCATTTTACCCCAATGCAGCGGGACTTTGATGGTGGTTTTGATTTGTTCATGATTGGCGCCAATTTTTTTCTGATCTTTATGCCGATCGACAAAGCTTTAGCCCTGGACGGTTTACGTCGAAAATTAGCTAATCCATTCACACATTATTCAGTTTATCGGCCCGAGCCCGTCACGGTTTTAGCCTACACCTTGCCAGTGACTATCTGTCTGGGTTTTTTATATTTCGATTCAGTCGTGCATAAAATGTTTGCCGAGCATTGGCGTAATGGCTTGGGCGCCTGGTTACCATCATCCATGCCTTATTATGTGTCGGCATTGGATTTCAAGTGGTTGCTGGATCAAGAGTGGCTGGTTAAGTTTATTGGCTATCTCATCATTGTATTTCAGTTCATCTTCGTCTTTTTGGTGCACTATCGCCTCTTGAGGCCGGTCTATTTTTTTGTCGGGGCAGGGTTGCACCTGGGGATAACGCTGACCTTCAATATTTACCCTTTTGGCCTTGGCATGCTGATTTTTTATGTCTTGGTAGCGCCATTTTCCTGGTATCGACAGCTTTCGGAATGGCTGGTGGCCAAAACACCCCTATTGACGGTTTTTTACGATGAGAAATGCCCATTATGTAACCGTACTGTATTGATATTGAATCATTTCGATATTTTTTCCTGTGTCGATTTTAAAGGCGCGCAAACATTTGCCACCCAATATCCAGCCATGAAGCATATTGACAGGCAGGAATTATTGAAAGATTTATACGCCCTCGACCGGAATGGAAATATTTATTCGGGGGTGGATACTTATGCCCGTATTTTTATCGCTATGCGTTATAGTGCGCCTATTGGCTGGCTATTGCTGTTTCCGGGGCTTCACGCTCTGGCCGGCCGATTTTATCGGAAAATTGCGGATAACCGGGTCAGAATTGGTTGCGATGAATCTTGTGAAATGACAATGAGCCAGCCATCTTCGACTTTATATGATCGTTTATTTACCCATACAGAACCAAAGCAGGCTAATCGGGTTGTTAATCGTCTATGTAAAATTTTATTGTTGATCTTTTTTCTGCAGCTCAATACCACGATTCATTATGGCTTGTTGTATCGTTTTCAGGTGGATTTGCAGCAATCACCTATTGCGCGAATGTTATCGGGACTCAGCAACAATTTGATTATGTTGTCCCAGGCTTTTTTGGGGATTACGCCACATGCGCTGTATTTACATGATCATTTCGCCGGTTACAATCATCTTATAGCCATAACTTACCGACAAGACGGCGAGCCACAAGAACGCTGGCTGCCATTTGTGAATGAGCAAGGCAGAATTTTAGCGCCAAATTGGGGGCGGGTGCACTCCATGTGGGCGAATATGGCGGTGACGCCGAATATCGATAATTTACGGTTGAAAAAATTTATCATGAAAGTGACAGCCTTTTGGGGGATGAGATCTGGCCTGGATCTGGATAAAACCGTTTTTTATATCAAAATGAAAAAAATATCGTCACCGATTACCTGGAAAAAGGGTTTGTTGCAACAAAATTTTTCCGGTCAGTGGCAATTGATTGGTAAAGCGAAGTGGCAGGGGAAAGAAATAAAAATCGATTTACCCCAGAACATCAATTTTTTGTAAAAATGGTGTTGATTCGAAAATACAGCCATGATATAAAATACCCGTACTTATTCATTAGTACACATAAAAAATATAAAAACCTTTATTGGAGGATGTTATGAAAAAAGTATTGTCTCTTTTAGCTATGACTTTAATGATTGTTGGTCTGACAGGCTGCATGGATGATCCAGACGGTTCAAAACAAAAAGTTTCTAGCTCTACTTCTTCTATCCAGTTGTAAGTTACCCGGTTAGAAAAAGTGAGAAAAAAGGCCCGCAGAAATGCGGGCCTTTTTTATGCTCTTCGTATGTTAAAAACTCATGTGCAGTGAGTATTTGCCTTTAAAATGCCTGATTAAACGTCCTCGTTTTCAAGGTCTTCCTCTTCATCATCCTTATCTTCCAGCGACAAGCTATCCAGTCGGGAGCTTTTATTGGCAGTTGCCGAACCTTTCCCTTCGCTGAGGCTGATTTTCAGTTTCAGATTGTTTGGCGAGTCTGAATTGCGTAACGCTTCTTCCAATGAGATTTGTCCAGACTTGTACAGTTTCATCAGATGACTGTCAAAAGTCTGCATGCCGACATTTTCGGATTTTTCCATTGCCTCCTTGATAGCGTGTATTTCACCTTTGTGAATCAGGTCCCTGACCAATTGAGTGCCCAGTAAAATTTCGATAGCAGCGGTGCGTTTGCCGTCAATGGTCGGCACCAGACGTTGGGAGACAAAGGCGACCAGATTCAATGACAGATCCAGCAGCAACTGATTACGGCGTTCTTCCGGGAAAAAATTGATAATACGATCCAAAGCCTGGTTGGCGTTATTGGCGTGCAGGGTGGATAAACATAGGTGACCAGTTTCGGCAAAAGCCAGTGCGTGTTCCATGGTTTCCTGGCAGCGGATTTCACCAATTAAAATAACATCCGGCGCCCGGCGTAACGTGTTTTGTAGCGCATCTTCATAAGAACAGGTATCGACCCCGACTTCGCGCAGATTGACCAGGCATTTTTTATGTGGATGAACATATTCGATCGGATCTTCTATCGTGATGATATGGCCTGAGGAATGACTGTTACGATGATCGATCAGGGCGGCCAAGGAAGTGGATTTACCGGAGCCTGTTCCGCCCACGAATAAAATCAGGCCGCGTTTTTCCATGATCTTGTCTTTCAGGATTTGCGGCAACCCCAAATCATCGGCATTGGGAATATCTACCTTGATGTTTCTGACCACCATGGCGTGGTTGTTGCGCTGTTTGAAAATATTGATGCGAAACCGGCCAATGCCCGTTTCGGAAATAGCCAGATTCATCTCCGGTACTTGCTCGAATTGCTCGCGTTGTTCCTCATCCATCACGCTGTCGGCAATTTCCTTGATACGCTCCTTGGTTAAAATAGTCGCTTCCAACGGTTTCAGCTGGCCTTGAAACTTGGCCGCTGGTGGCGCGCCGGCTGTCAGGTATAAATCAGAACCATCCTTGTGGACTAAAATTTTTAAATAATCTTTAAATTCCATCTCTGTACATGACAAAAAATATTAAAAGCTGGCGTAGCTCGTTGAAATGTAATTAAATACCGCATTTTGTTTTAGCGAATATGAATAACGGGACATTACAAATCAACGAGCTAACTGCCATATTAACTGAGCACTTTCAATGGAACAAGGCAAGAATCGTTTGTTTTGTGGGTATGTTAATTGCTTTGATGGCAGTTAGCACGGTCAATCTGGCCCAGCTCGCCGTATTCTTTCCCAGTCGGGCAAAAATTTCCTCACGATATCGACGGATGCAACGATTTTTCAGTGACCATTGGCTGGATTACAATGAAGTCGCTCATTTCATCATGAAACTGTTTGGTTTCACTGATCAGGATTACTATCTGACGTTAGACAGGACGAATTGGAAGTGGGGTAAAACCAATATTAATCTGCTGGTGCTTGCCGTGGTTTATCGGGGTGCCGCCATTCCTGTGTATTGGTTGCCTTTAAACAAGCGGGGCAACTCTAATACGAAGGAACGTATAGCGCTGATGAAACGCTTTATTGCGCAGTTTGGCCGACATCACATCAAAGGTCTTTTGGCTGATCGGGAGTTTATTGGAGACGAATGGATGGGCTGGTTGTTTGAGCAAGAGATTCCCTTTTATATCCGTATTCGCAACAACGCCTGGACAACCAATGCCCAAGGCCAGCGAATACGCGTAGAGCGTTTGTTTTATGGGCTTAAGCCGGGTAGCACACGACACCTCTCAACAGCGCGCTATTTGGGAAATTGTTCAATTTATCTCAGTGGGTTACGGCTGAGTGGTGGTGAGTTATTAATCATCGTCTGTCAGCATTTGAACCCTGATGCGATTAAAATTTATGGCTTGCGTTGGGACATCGAAACGCTTTTCGGCGGTTTAAAAGGACGGGGATTCAAACTTGAGGAAACGCGTGTAGTCGGTTATCTTCGGATCAAAAAATTGTTAGTACTTCCCGTTATTGCTTTCTGTTGGTCACATAAAGCAGGCGAATGGAAACATGATTGCGAGTTACCAATAAAAACCAAAACACATCAGCGGCTCGCGCAAAGCCTGTTTCGATATGTAAAGTGGACCCCATTGTCCAGACAAATTATTAGAGAATTTAAGATAGAACCCTCATAACAGTCAGGCTCAATGGCTCTGGCCCATATTTTCACCCGGCGTCTGCTTGGCAGTGCCGGCATTATATTTATCCACGATTTTAGCGCCACCTCCCGTGGCGAATTGATAAACCCTGTCTGGCGTTTCATAGCCTAACGACTGATGCGGTCGTTCGCTGTTGTAAAAGGCAAAGTAGTCCGTCAACCCCGCTGACAGTGCTTGCAGGTTGCCGTATTGCTTCAAATAAACTTCTTCATATTTCACTGTGCGCCAGAGTCGTTCAACAAAGATATTGTCCAAGGCCCGTCCCCGGCCATCCATGCTGATGGTCACGCCATGCTGACTCAATACCCCGGTGAAGTCCGCGCTGGTGAACTGTGCGCCCTGGTCGGTATTAAATATCTCCGGTGTGCCATAGGTCTTGATGGCCTGCTCCAGACAATTTACGCAAAACGCGCTGTCCATGGTATTGGAAAGTTGCCATGCCAATACTTTTCGGCTGTACCAATCCATGATGGCCACCAGATAAACAAATCCTTGCGGCAGTCGGATATAGGTGATGTCGGTACTCCAAACCTGGTTGGGGCGTGTCACCTCGACGCCTCTTAACAGATAGGGATAGACTTTATGCTCAGGATGCGGCTTACTGGTGTTCGGGTCCGGCGCCATGCCGACCAGCCCCAGTATGCGCATCAGCCGCTGAACCCGTTTGCGGTTGACCTGATGGTTAAGGCCGCGTAAATACTTTGTCATACGGCGTGAGCCATAAAAAGGATGCCGGGTATATTCTTCGTCGAGCAACCGCAACAGTTGCTGATCTTCAGCAGACACCGGCTGTTGTTGGCGTTTTTTCTGTTCATGGATTACTGAGCGGGTAACGTTCAATAACTGGCATTGCCGACTTAACGCCAACTCATCTTTTTGATCCACCCAGCTTTGACGCGTGATCATAGGCTGATCCCGGACTTTTTTTTAAGCCAATCCAGTTCCATATTCAACTGCCCGATTTTGGCGTACAGACGGTCCGGATTGTCTTGCGCCTTCACCGCTTTCGGCCCGCGTTTGCCTTCAAACAGGCTTCCCGCATTGGCCAACAGTTCCTTTTTCCATTGGCTTACCTGAGATGGATGGACTTCATTCTCTTGAGCAATCTCATTGATCGTTTTGATGTTCTTAACCGCTTCCAGCGCGATTTTGGCCTTTTGCGCCCCGCTAAAGGTTTTCCGTTTTTTTTCGCTCATTTTTTGTACCTCTTTTTTCAATAGTCATAGTTTAAACTATTGTCCGGATTACGGGGTCCACTATAATGGATTAGATTGTATCCGCTCAACGTTGTTTAATGTCTTATCTCAATCAAAAAGGATGATTAGAAAAGTGATTGCTCTTTTGCAACCCATACCTTTTGTCACTGGAATACATGAGACTCATTTGTCATAAGTTAATTTTTGTCATGTACAGAGAAATTCCATAAATTAACCGTTTGTTTGCTGTTATCGATAAAGATAGTTTAGTAAAAATTCAATAACTTGCAGTCAAAAGACAGGACAAACGATATAATGCACTATTTTTCTTTTCAGGCAGAAGTTAAACCATGAGTAAGCCCAAAAAAGCAGTCGCCTTGATTTCAGGGGGGCTGGATTCAATGCTGGCGACCAAAGTGATTATGGAACAAGGGGTCCAGGTTGAAGGAATCAACTTTTTTACCGGTTTTTGTGTGGAAGGGCATACCCACGCCATTCGGAAAAAAGACAAAGACAAGCAAAAACGTAATAATGCTTTATGGTCGGCCGAGCAGCTGGGTATCAAGCTGCATATTGTCGATATTATAGAAGAATACAAAGATGTGTTGATCAATCCCAAACATGGCTATGGCGCACATATGAATCCATGTCTGGATTGCAAGATTTTTATGGTCAACAAGGCCAAACAATGGATTCAGGAAAACGATTTCGATTTTATCATTACCGGCGAAGTGATTGGCCAACGACCAATGTCGCAGCGACGGGAAACCATGCCGGTCGTTGCGGCCGAATCGGGTGCCGATGATTTATTGTTGCGGCCATTGTGCGCGAAAAACCTGCCGATGACCTTGCCGGAACGGGAAGGCTGGGTCGACCGGGAAAAATTGTATGATTTCAGTGGCCGTTCGCGTAAACCGCAAATGGCGTTGGCGGAAAAATTCGGTTTTGTCGATTATGCCCAGCCAGCTGGCGGATGCTGTTTTCTGACCGATGAGAAATATTCGCATAAACTGGTCGATTTGTGGCTGGCTCGCGGCAAGAAGGAATATGACCTGGATGACGTCATGTTATTGAAAGTGGGTCGACATATCCGGCCGGCTAAAAACTTCAAGCTGATCATCGCACGGGAAGAAGGTGAGGCGCGCTTTATGCAAGGTTATAAAAACAGCTTCATCAATATGAATTGCGCTAGTCATCGCGGGCCTTTGGCGCTGATCGATGGCGAGCCGACAGAAGACGATTTATTGTTGGCAGGCAGAATCACCGCCCGCTATGGGCAAGGTCGGGATGCCGAAGAAGTGACTATTCAGCTACGGGAAAAGGACAAACCGGAGCGTTTGATAACGGTTAAACCTATGCCGGCTGATGAAATTCCCGAGGAGTGGTTTGTATGAAGCAGGAAACACTGGACGCCAGGCGTTTGCTTTGTCCGATGCCGGTCATCAAAACACAAAACAAAGTGAACGAGTTAGCAACAGGCGATGAATTGACGGTGATTTGCACCGACCCCGGCGTGATGCAGGATATTCCCGCCTGGTGCCGAATCAATGGGCATGTCGTTAAATCAACACAAGAGAAAAATAATGAATATATCATTGTGCTTGAAGTGGGATAAACAATGACCGAAACGTTAGATGCCGAACAAATCGCCCGGATGAAGTCCCGCGTCACCTATGTTGGCGCAGCGGTCAATGTTTTTTTGAGTGTGATTAAAATCGGCATGGGCATCATCGGGCATTCGGCAGCTTTGATTGCCGATGGCATCCATTCGTTGTCAGATTTGTTAAGTGATCTTTTTGTCATTGTCGCGATAAAAATGGGCAGTCGTGAGGCCGATTTTGATCACCCTTACGGTCATCGGCGTTACGAGACGCTGGCGACAGTTTTGTTGGGGCTGGGGTTGATGGTGGTTGCTGGAAGCATAACCTGGGATGTGATCAATAGAATGGAGCATCCAGAGAAATTATTGATTCCCGATCAACATACATTGGCTATCGCCATGATCTCGATTTTAGCCAATGAATGGCTGTATCATTACACCAAGCGTATCGGCCTTAAAACCCGTTCCAAATTGTTGATGGCGAATGCCTGGCATCATCGTAGTGATGCCATTTCATCGGTTGTGGTTTTGTTTGGTATCGCTACTGTTTTATGGGGCTATCATTACGCCGATGCAATTGCTGCAATCATCGTGTCATTGATGGTCGCCAAAATAGGTTTCGACCTGGTGATGGAAAGCATTAACGAGCTGGTCGACACCGCTTTGCCTGAAGAACGCGTCAAGGAAATTCGAAAAAGCATCAAGACTACCGATGGCGTGCGTGAAATTCATTTGCTCAGAACCCGACAGATGGGGGAGGACGCCTATGTCGATGCGCATATTGTCGTGGACCCGCGCATTACCGTCTCTGAAGGACATCAGATTGGTGATGCGGTTCGGGATCGGCTGAAAAAGGAATTTGACGATATCCAGGATGTTCTGGTGCATGTGGACCCGGAAGATGATGAGTTTATCGATAAAAAGCAAATACTATTGCAACGCCCTGAGATACTGAAACGCTTTCAGGAAACGATGGGTGATTTATACCAGTATATCGATGAAATCAAAATTCATTACTTGGATGGCAAGATCGAAATCGAAGTCATGCTGCCGCATTTAATGCTTGGACAAACGCGTCTGGTTGAACAAATCAAGCAGCATTGCGCCCTGTTGGAAAAAAAGATCGATCAAATTGCCCGGGTTGAGGTGTTTATCAAAGCTTGAGGTGTTTATGTTGGTCAGTCAGTTTGCCGCTAAAAATTTTTTGAAGAACTACAAAAAGTTGATGACTTATCTCAATAACGGCGAGGAACCGGCTGACCTAGAAGAATATATGCGCCTTAGGGAATTGTTGTTCGATAGGTTAAAAAAGGAAGAAAAAAACCTCGTTAAACTTGTTGCGGGTAACAATTTCTATGAAGCTTTGACATTGGCACGTTATGGACGCTTTGTTTATCTTAAGAAATATCAAAAAGGCTATGTTTTCTGGGACATCGATGATGGGCGGTTTTATCAGGTTTTAGCGTTGACAACGCCTTTGGAAACACTGCTTGATGAGTATAGCGTATGTGAAACTACGCTTGTTCCGTATATGGATTGACTGATTTGTGATGGGTTGCTGAAGAGGTTAGGCGTTTCGGTTGGGAAAAACATGGCTAAGGATTTACGTAATGAGTATTGGGCGGCAAAACGTTCGGGCAGTCTGGTGACAACGGTGGAAGACTTAAAACAACCTGGTGAAATATCCGGGCTTGATTGACAGGAAAACATTTATGGTGGTAGGAAACAATACTTTTCCCACGATGCATCGCGTAAAAGGGGTGCGTTTGGGGGTTTGCAATGCTGGTATCAAGCAAACTGAGCGGGAAGACTTGCTATTGATTGACATGCAGGAAGGTGGAAGCTGCGCGGCGGTTTTTACGCAAAATGCATTTTGCGCGGCCCCGGTGACGGTGGCTAAAAAACATCTTGAACACAAGCCTCGCTGGCTGCTGGTAAATTCCGGCAACGCCAATGCCGGCACTGGCCAGCAAGGCCTCGAGGATGCGCTGCATAGTTGCCGTGAAACGGCGCTACGGACAGGTGGAAAGGCCGAGCAAGTGCTGCCATTTTCGACCGGTGTGATTGGTGAAAACCTGCCTATGGATAAAATGATTCAGGCCATACCGGCGGCGTTTGCCGATTTGTCCGAAGACCATTGGCCCCAGGCTGCACGAGCCATCATGACCACGGACACTTTCCCCAAAGGCGCCTCACAGGTGGTCGATATCGAAGGCCAGCCGGTCACCATCACCGGCATTTCGAAAGGCGCCGGCATGATTCATCCCAATATGGCGACCATGCTCTGTTTTATCGCCACCGATGCGCGTATTGACAAGGCTCTGCTGCAAAGTTGTCTGGAACAGGCGGTCGAACAATCGTTTAACCGGATCACTGTCGATGGCGACACCTCGACCAACGATGCCTGTGTAGTGCTGGCCAGCGGCTTGAGCGATGCACCGGAAATTGTGGCAGGGAGCCCTGCGTTTCAGCTGTTTTCTCAGGCATTGAGCCAGGTTTGTGCACAACTGGCCGAAGCTATCGTGCGTGACGGTGAAGGGGCGACCAAACTGATTCGCATTGTGGTGGATCAGGCCGCCTCTGATGATGAGGCGGTTCAGGTTGCCAAGACGATTGCCCATTCACCGCTGGTGAAAACGGCCTTTTTTGCCTCCGATCCGAATTGGGGGCGAATCCTGGCTGCGGTTGGACGCGCAGGACTGGCTGATTTTGATATCGAAGCGATAAAAATTTATCTGGATGATGTCTGTATCGTCGAGAAGGGTGGACGGGCGGCGGATTATACCGAGCAGGCCGGACAAAGGGTGATGGACAAGGCAGAAATCGAGGTCAGGGTTGTTTTGGCGCGGGGAGAAGCGAGACAGCAAGTGCTGACTTGTGACTTGTCCTATGATTATGTGCGTATCAATGTCGAATACCGAACCTGATGAGACCGTCCTGCTTGGCTGTCGCCGTCGGCGTTATCAGAGGATCAGACGGTAAGATTCTTATCGCTCGGCGTCCTGATAATGTGCATCAAGGAGGATTGTGGGAATTTCCGGGCGGCAAAGTCGAGGCCGGGGAAACGGTTGAGCAGGCGTTGAGGCGAGAACTCAAGGAAGAGCTGGGTATTGATGTACAAATGGCCAGGCCGTTAATAAAAATTCCCTATCATTATCCAGAACGTTCTGTGTTGTTGGATGTCTGGACAGTCAATAAATTTTCCGGTCATGCCACAGGCATGGAAGGGCAGAAAACGGCCTGGGTGTCGGTCGCTGATCTGAGGCGCTACGTTTTTCCTGCAGCGAATAAAGCGATTATCAGCGCACTGACGCTGCCCAGGTTCTACGCTATTCTGGAAGGTGAAACAGAAATCCAGGTTAAAGAAAATCTAAAAAAAATTCTCACCAGAGATATTTCATTGGTTCAATTTCGCTTAAAAACATTGAAAAGTCCCGTCAGTGAACTGTTTTTGCAGGCATTATTGCAACAGACCAACGCAAAGAATTGCCAAGTATTGTTCAACAGCCATCTGCTGCGATTTAGTTCGCTGACCACAGGATTACACTTGACCAGCCGCGATTTGGCGGCCGGTTTTAGCTGCCCAAAAGGCATTACATGGCTGGGGGCTTCTTGTCATAATGAAGCGGAGCTGATGCTGGCTGAAAGGGCGGGAGTGGATTTCGCCGTGATTGCGCCGGTTAAAAAAACAGCGACTCACCCGGAAGCAGGCGCTTTAGGCTGGCGACGCTTCAGCCAATTAGTCGATGCGGCCAGCTTTCCCGTATACGCTTTGGGAGGTGTGAGAGATGGCGATGTCGAAACAGCCATGCGTTCTGGCGCTCAAGGTATCGCCGGGATACGCACTTTTTTGTGATACCGAAAGTCATGATGTTTCCCGTTTGCGCGAATCCGACTATTTTCCCGCTGTCGCAGTAGAATCATCCATAATCCGACAGACTCCTAACGATAAGATTGCACCCAACGAATAATATCCGCCGCGCTCATTGCGCCGGACTGGCGAGCGATCTCCTGACCTTGTTTGAATATCACCATGGTTGGAATACTGCGAATGTTGTAATTGGCTGCGATTGCTTGTTCCTGCTCGGTATTGAGCTTGGCTAATCGAAAATAAATGGTTCAAGTTGTGCGGCAGCCTGGGCGAACGCAGGAGCCATCATTTTACATGGACCACACCAAGGTGCCCAGAAATCAACGACAACCGGAATATCATTGTGCTGAATGAATTTGCCGAAATTTTGGCTGTTAAGTTCAACGGGTTGTCCGCTAAATAAAGGCTGTTTGCACTGGCCGCATTTGGGTTGGCTGGTAAGTTTGTTATCCGGCAAGCGATTAGTCGCCGCGCAATGCGGGCAAACAATATGTATAGAACTCATTTATTTTCTCCACGTTTTTTGTTTAGACCATACACCGTGTAAACCACGGACACTGGTTCTGGTTTCAGTCAGACCGAGAGGCGTCCTGGGAATCAGAATTCTCAGTCAACCGACCAAGCTCACCTGCCGCTATAGAGCGCAGCGGAATAGTGGTCAGGTGGAGTGCCTTTTTATGTGCAGGATTATAGTTCGTTTTCTTTTATTCCTGCGACTTTCATCAAATGCTTCTGCAAACCGATTTTTAATGGTGTATTACCGTGAACCGGAACAGTAATGCGCGCGTTCTCACCAGCCTTGGCGTAGATATGATGGCTGCCATTGGTTCGTTTCAATTCCCAGTCTCTCGCCTCAAGAAGCTTGCAGAATTTCTTTCCGTTCACTGCTTTCAAACAGCAATCTCCATGACCTTGTCCTTCTCAGATACTCGGACATCTTGAACATCTACAGACAGACAGCCTTCCACAGCCTCATAAATGTTCTCCAATAATTCGTCGAAGGTTTCACCTTGAGTTGCACACCCCGGTATGGATGGAACTTCTGCCCAGTAGCCACCTTCTTCGGCTTCATGTATAACAACTTTCAACTTCATAGTGATTCCTCCTTATTTAGCACAGAACATGTGGGTTCACCTGGAATTTTATGAGCCTCAGTTGCCCAGTCGCCCAAATCAATCAAACGGCAGCGGTGGCTGCAAAAAGGTTTGAATTTTTCTTCTTTGACCCAGGGGACTTCTTTTTTACAGGTTGGGCATTTAACTTTCATAAACAAGAAGTGGGGATGTTTTTAGAAAATACAACGGGTTAATAAAAATGGAATGTCTTGCGTAGTTTGAACCGGCCTGTTTTTATCACTGGAAGGCTCCATGAAGCGGATGGTGAAGCGGTATTTGCCGCCACTGATTTCGGCGAAACAGCGAATACTTGAATCCAAAATAACGCGCAAAAGCTGGGCGGGCTGGCTGCTGTCCAGGCCCATTTGAAAAAAACCGGCTTCGGCAGTGTACGGTTTGGGAACATTGCTTTGCCGGATATAACCGAGCGCCATGTCAATCGCCTGTTGAATGGAGATAAAGGGTCTTGTCCAGCGCTCCAGGTCTTTTTGTTGTTGCTCAGTATCTTGTTCAAGCCAGTAATGATAGGCCGGCAAGTCAAAGGCGAATGATCCACTAGGAATTGAATTACGCTGGGAGATGCTTTGAAGCAAGTCACTTTCCATCACATTGATGCCAATTTTTCCATTGGACTGGTATAAGGTTTGGCTGACGGCTTGCAGTTCCTGTAAAATTTCAGTCAGTTTATCGGTATCGACGTTTTGACTATTGGCGAGCTGGGTAAAAATTTTGATTTGCCGGTCCAGTTCTTTCAATAGCTCAGATTTGGGATCGTTGCGGCTGAAAATCATCAATATTTCCAGCAAAATAGAGATCGCCGCCCGTTTTTCAAAAATCGTATCGCCTGCCAGGAAGTGGTTCAGTTGCAGAAATAACTGCTCAAGCCGCATAAAAACCCGGATTCGTTCGTTGAGCGGAAATTCATAAGTGATTTGTGTGTTCAAACCGAGGATTGCCTTAATAATGTACCAATGAAAGGTACAAATTGTGAAGGTTTTTAACCTGTTCTGCAAGTTCAATGGATGATTTTGAATTATCTATGATGTCATCGGCATGATGTAAACGTTCCTCACGACTGATTTGGCTGGAAATGATTCTATCTATTTGTTCATCATCCAGGCCGTCGCGTTGTTTGACCCGTTCACGTTGCAATTCAACAGGGCAATCGATGACCAGAATACGATCAACCAGGTTCTCCATGCTTGTTTCCAGCAATAAGGGAATGGCAAGAATGCAATAAGGACTTTGTTGTAAGGCGGCTTGTTGTTTTAATTGTTGATGAATGGCCGGATGCAGGATGGATTCCAGCTGCTTTTTCTTGTCGGGATCGGCAAAGATTATTCGCCCCAGTTTTTTACGGTCTAATGCGTCATCGCTTAATATTTCTGGACCAAATTGCTTGATAATTTTATCTAACGCCGGTTGTCCCGGCTCAACCAGTTGCCGGGCGATAATATCGGCATCGATAATGGGAATGGAATAGTCGGCAAACAGTTGGCAAACCGTGGTTTTGCCACTGCCTATCCCGCCAGTCAGGCCAATTTTCAAAGGTGTGTCACAGGCCAACGCTATTGAGATAAAGTTGATTGATGGCATCCCCCCAGATCAACGCCAGCCAGCCAGCAGCGGCAAGATAGGGGCCGAATGGAATAGGTTGGCGATGGTCGTGTTTCACCAGAATAATCATGGCGATGCCAATAACAGCGCCCACCAGGGAGGAAAGTAAAATGATTAATGGAATATATTGCCAGCCCAGCCATGCGCCTAATAACGCCAGTAACTTGAAGTCGCCATAGCCCATGCCTTCTTTGCCGGTGAGCAATTTGAACAGTTTATACACGGCCCACAAACTTAAATAGCCGGCAATAGCACCGATAATGCTGGATTGTAAATCGGTAAACACATCAAACAGATTGATGAAAATGCCCAGCCATAAGATGGGGAGTGTCAGTTGATCTGGTAATAACTGATGATCTATATCGATAAAACTCAATACAATCAGTACCCAGGTGAGTAGTAAGGCAAACAATGTCGCCATGCTGAAGCCAAAATGCCAAGCGACGATGGCTGATAATGTCGCCGTGAAGGCTTCGACAAGAGGGTAACGAATAGAAATAGGGGTGGAGCACTGAGCACAACGACCCTTGAGCAAAATATAACTGAGAACGGGAATATTCTGCCAGGGTTTGATGGGGTTATGACATTTAGGACAATGGGAATGAGGGAAAGATAAATTGAACGGCTCTTGTTCAGATTCCGCTTTCATTTCCAGAAACTCCAGGCACTCCTGGCGCCAGGAGCGATGCATCATTACTGGCAGACGATAAATTACGACATTTAAAAAACTGCCAACCAGTAAGCCCAAAATGAAAATGAGAGCGGTAAACAGCAGAGGTGATTGTTGTAATAATTCAAATACTGACATGGAGCTGATGTCCTTATCTTGGTTTTATGAGGGTTAACCGACTGCTGCGCCGAGTTTAAAAATGGGCAGATACATGGCGACGATCAGTCCACCGACCATAACCCCAAGGATAACCATGATGATCGGTTCCATCAAACTACTCAGATTATCGACCAGGTTATCGACTTCTTCTTCAAAGAAATCAGCAACTTTATCCAGCATGGCGTCAATCGATCCCGATTCTTCCCCAATAGCGACCATTTGCACGACCATATGTGGGAAAATGCCAGCCTGTGTCATGGAAAATTGCAGTTGTTGGCCGGTAGAAACATCTTCGCGCATTTTCATTACGGCATCGTAGAAAACAATATTACCACAAGCACCGGCAACGGACTCCAGCGCTTCCACTAAGGGCACGCCGGCAGCCGACATAGTGGACAAAGTGCGGGCGAAACGGGCGATGGCTGACTTTTCCAGGATCATGCCGACGACTGGAATTTTAAGCAGCATGCGATCCAGAAATTGATTGAAAGCACGCGAACGTTTTCTGAAATAGCTGAAAATATAAGCACCACCGGCAATTCCACCTAATACGGCCCACCACCATTCCTGAGCCCATTCCGACAGGCCGATGACAAACTGAGTAAAAGCAGGTAAATCGGCGCCAAAACTTTTAAACAAGTCCTCAAACACCGGCACGACGAAAATCAATAAAACGGCGGTAACGATAAAGGCTACGACAAGTACAGCGACGGGATAAGTCAGCGCTTTCTTGACTTTTTTCTTGATCGATTCAGATTTTTCCTTATAGGTAGCAATTTTATCCAGCAGTGTTTCCAGCACGCCGGCCTGTTCGCCCGCTTCAACCAGGTTACAAAATAAATCGTCAAAATAAATACTTTTTTTCCGCAACGCCTGGGCCAGCGTATCACCACCTTCAATATCGGCCTTGATGGATAAAATCATTTCCGCCATATTGGGGTTTTCATGGCCACGACCGACAATATCGAAGGCTTGCACCAATGACACGCCTGCTTCCAGCATGGTGGCTAATTGCCGGGCGAAGATGGCGATATCTCCTGGCGTAATGGCTTTAGCCCGTTTGGTGAACAGTGGTTTGGGCTTAGGTTTGATTTTAATCACCCGAACGCCCAGTTTACGCAATTCCGTTCGGGCGACAGCTTCGTTAGCGGCGCTTATTTCGCCTTTGGTTTTTTCTTTTTGCTTGTCAAAGCCTTCCCAGATAAAGTCGATCAGGGTTTCAGTTTTTTCAGCCATGCTTATTCCTTGGTTACTCGGTCAATTTCTTCCAGGGAAGTGATGCCTTGTTTGATCTTTAATAGACCCGAGGCGCGTAAATCATTTATACCTTCACTGCGAGATAATTCCGCCAACTCCATCGCATTTCCGCCCTTTAAAATCAAAGCGCGCATGTTTTCACTGATCGGCATGACCTGATAAATCCCAACCCTTCCCTTATAGCCGCGGGTGCAATGATCACAGCCCTCGTCGTTAGCCATATAAATTTTTACATCGTTCAGTTCATCAGGCTTGAAGCCGGCATCCCGATAGATTTTTTCCGGATAGTCTGCCGGTTTTTTACAATGTTCGCATAAGCGTCTGGCCAAACGCTGCGCCATGATCAGATTAACCGCCGATACCACATTGAACGGTTCTATACCCATTTGCAGCAGGCGGTTGATGGTCTGCGGGGCGTCATTAGTATGCAGGGTGGAAAGTACCAGGTGACCGGTCTGGGCCGCTTTAACGGCTATGCTGGCCGTTTCCAGGTCGCGGATCTCACCGACCATGATGATGTCGGGATCTTGTCGTAAGAATGCCTTTAAGGCTTCGGCAAAAGTCAGTCCTGCCTTGGGATTGACGTTGACCTGGTTAATTCCCTCTACCGTGATTTCAACCGGGTCTTCCGCAGTGGAAATATTGCGCTCCATACTGTTCAAGATATTCAGCCCGGTATAAAGCGAAACGGTTTTACCACTTCCTGTCGGACCTGTAACCAGTACCATGCCATAGGGCTTATGAATGGCGTCCATAAACAGCTTTTGCTGTTCTGGTTCAAAGCCCAGTTTTTCAATACCGATCTGTGCGCTGGTAGGGTCCAAAATCCTCAATACCACTTTTTCGCCATACAATGTAGGGCAGGTGTTTACTCGAAAATCAATGGCCCGATTTTTGGATAACTGCATTTTGATACGGCCATCTTGCGGCACACGGCGCTCGGCAATATCCATGCGCGACATCACTTTAATCCGGGAAATGATCCTGTTGGAGATATTGACCGGAGGCGAGGCGGCTTCATAAAGAATACCATCGCTGCGGAAACGGATACGGAAGACTTTCTCAAAAGGTTCGAGGTGGATGTCCGATACGCCTTTTTTAATCGAGTCAAGCAGGATTTTATTAACGAAACGAACGATGGGTGCATCATCGACGTCAGAAGTGTCTTCAGCGGGGCGCTCCTCTTCGCCGGATGAAATATCGATATTATCCAGATCTTCATCGAGAAGATCGGTCATCGATGTGTCAGCGGCTTCCAGCGCTGCTTCAATGGCTTTACTCAGTTTGTCTTCTTCAACCAGAATATTTTCGGTATTCAGGCGGGTATGAAATTTTATTTCATCCAGCGCCTGAAAATTGGTTGGATCCGAGGTGGCGATGAATAGACGGTTGCCTCGCTTGAATAACGGCAGGGCATGGTGTTGTTTGATCAGCTTTTCATTGACCAGGGTAATGGGTAGCGATTTGATATCAATGCCGTCAAGATCAAAAAACGGCACGCCGAATTCTTGCGAGGCAATGCCCGCAATGATACGGCTATCAATTTTTTCATGATTGACCAGGTAGCTGATTAAAGATATTTTCTGTTTAGCGGATTCGCTGAGCGCCTGATGAGCAGTTTCTTCCGTCAATACCTGTTCATCGATCAGGCATCGGGTAAGTCCACTAAATTGTATTTCATTGGCAGATGTTGACATGAAAACCGGAAATAAACGTTTTAACTGTAAAGCAAATAATATAGAAGTTACGCATTGACAACAGATCGAAATTTTGGGTTTAAATGATTCATATTTGGCATAAAGGTGTCGATAAACGAAGCCATAACATCGTTGAATAAATTCCGCTGTACGCTATAGCAATTATTAATCACGTCTGCAAAGCTCAATTTTTGTAATTGAACAAAGCCACAAATTGCAGAAAAAATATGATTATTTATTGCTCTTTTATTGCGAACCTGGAACCGCTCAATATTACACACCTGCTTTATTGCCCGATGATATTGCTCAATCTGCCAATGCCTGTCATGTTGTTCGGTAAATGCTTTCTTGTCAAAAACAGCGGTTTTTTCTTCATCAGGTAGTGAACTTATGTAATGGCGAACTTGTTCTTTCAAGGTCGTCCGAAATAATTTCACATACCCAAAATTTTTGAGCCAAACCATTAAGCCGTCTTCCGGGATTTCTAATTGCCTGACTTGAACCCATGAACCTTTTTCAACAGAGACTAATCGATTACCTTCCACTGCAAAGAATAATCCTGTCTGATGATTTCTTATCAATTTAAGATTATCCACGCAACTGTACCAGCTATCTCCTGTTATAAAACCAGGTTCTAGTCCCCAAGCTAATACTTCGGTCAGCATGTCTTGAAAATAGTCATTTTTTGTCTTTCCTTCCGCCTTATCGACCACCCGGAAATTCAGTGGTTGGTGTTTTCCTTGAATGTCTGTGTAGTACAACGTGACAAGATTGATTCCCTTGACTGCTCCATGATGTTTTCCCGACCAAAAATAACTGACAAATGCCATATATTGGCTATAAGGTTTATCAAGAACACTATCGTCAACACTCAAGGTTCCGCCCTTTAAATTCAGGCTTGCGCTGGCTTCATTGTATAAATCTCGCCCAGTGTAATGCTCCCGATTTAGAAATCGATTTACGCTATCATGTGATATTGACATGACTTCTCCTAATCGTCGACAACTAGCTTGTTTCGGCTCACTTAATAAAAAACCAATATACATGGGTAATGTACAGCAGGCTGTTGAGGGGCGTGTTATTTCTCTTATCAAGGTTTGCCTTGCATTGACTTTGGGATTTTTTAAACCCATAGTTTAACATTGCCTGTCAATGCGTAACTTCTATAATAGTGGAAAAGTCGTTTTTGTCTAACGATCATCGCAAGAATTGCCACCCCGCATGATGAAATGTTGTAGAGTTCCTTGTGGAAGATGGCGGTTAAAGACTGCGCTTTACTTTGGAGCCTTGGAGCCCGACTGCTAACGTAGCCTGCCATGGATGACTCGAACCCCGGATTGCTTCTTTAAGAGCGAATGTTAAAAGGGCCGTTGACGATTTACATCGCCCTCAGGCAGATCATCCAGGCAACCGCCACCTTCCAGGCTCAATCATAGAGTAAAGGAGGAAAAAATGGAACTCACTGCAATACACAAGCGAGTCATCGGGTTGGATGTTCACCAAAAGCAGATTACCGCCTGCGCCATGGTTGAACAGGCCGATGGTGGTATTCAGACAGAGCATCGGCAGTTTGGCGCATTCAAACGTGATCGACGTGCATTAGCCGATTGGGTGCAGTCTGTCGCACCGGATGAGGTGGTGATGGAAAGCACCGGCATCTACTGGAAAAGCCCATATGCAGCTTTGGAACATGTGGGTATTTACGCCAGGGTCGTCAATGCCCGGCATGTGAAGAATGTGCCGGGACGCAAGACGGACATCGGCGACGCGCAATGGCTGGCGATGCTTTCCCGTGCCGGACTGCTGCGCGGTTCATTCGTGCCACCGGAAAAGATGCGGCAGTTACGCCTGATTTCACGTCAACGACAGAAGTTGGTGTCGATGCTGTCTGCTGAGAAGAACAGACTGCACAAGGTATTAACCGACGGCGGCATCCGGCTTGGCGTGGTGGTCAGCGATGTACATGGGCAATCCGCGCGCGCCATGGTTAACGCGCTGATTGAAGGACAGCCTGCGCATGATGTGTTGAAGCTGGCCAGCAATCGTCTCAAAGCGCCGCGCGCCGATATACTGGAGGCGCTGCAAGGTGAGTTGAGCGAGCACCATCGCTTCGTACTGAATGAACTGATGCAGCATATTCAGGATTTGGAAGCACGCATAGCCAGATTCGATGCACAACTGCTGGCCGGACTGGAGAAGGAGAAAACGGTTTTGCAATTGCTCCAGACTATTCCCGGTGTTGATTTGATTGGAGCAGCCATGCTACTTGTTGAGATCGGAACGGATATGACTGTCTTTGGCAGTGCGGATCGGCTGGCGTCATGGGTGGGCATATGCCCCGGCAACAACGAGTCTGCCGGCAAACGCAAATCAGGACGAACGCGAAAAGGAAACCCATATGTGCGTCGCCTGCTTTGCGAATGCGCCCATGCCGCCAGCCGAACCCGATCGGTTTTCCAGGCAAAATATACATCACTGGCGATTAGGCGAGGTCACCAACGCGCCATCATTGCGCTGGCTCACAAACTTTTGCGGACATGTTACTTCATGATTAGTCGCGGCGAGTATCTCCGGGATTCGACCATCGACTACGAAGAAATGGCTGTCAAACGCAATGCACCACGCTGGATCAGAGCGCTGATAAAATTCGGTTATATAACACAACCGGGTTAAGCCAGCTTACTTCATTGAATATGGATAAGCAGCCTTTTCACGGCTGAGAACTCCTTGCGCTTTCGATATGGATCATTTCATGTTAAGTTAAGTTGGATAAAAGTTGAGTTGGCTGGAAAAGAATAGAGTGATTAAAATGTCATAAGTACTAACTCGGATTGATAAGTTATTGAATAAGCATCAAAAATAAGGCCAGGCTGGCGCGAGTTCGATTTTTAGACAAAAGTAAAAAATCATACAAATACTTGAATAGTCGATTTGAGTGATCGGTCAATAATTTATGGTGGGTTTCACGAATTTACGCTGAATTTTTGGTACAAGTGAGTAAGATGAAATGTTACCGGTTCAAGAATAGCCGGGGTGGCTGTATCCATGTTTAGGATCTGGCACAAAGGAGGAGAGATTGTGCCATACAAAGCAATAGCACATCCTTGTGCGCCAGCACCAATTTGACAGGTGCTTCTAATTGGAATGGTTTAAATCGTTATTATTGTTTTTTCAAACAGATTATTTAAGTTGCTTTTTTTTTGCAGAATAGGTCCAGCCAATTAAAGCCACGCCAAATAGCCATGCTGGTAAAGGAAGAGGGACTTCAGAGAGCAGTTGTAAGTTGCCGTCAGCTGCAAATAGCACATCATTTGCTGTTACCGGCTGTCCGTTTACTGATGTTATACCCGAAAGTACCGTTAGATTGGCAGCGTCTAAAGCAAAAGTGGCGATGGCGCCGGTTATAGTGTCAGGGTCATAAACATTTTGCTTGACATCCATTGGATCGAAGCTCAGTTCAGTTTGGGTGCTTCCAAAGCCAAAGGATGCAACAATGCCATTACCTGATAAGTTATCGCTTGTTAACAATGCTATACCATCATCAAAGCCGGAATCATTTGCAAAGCTATAATCAGGGGTATCATCCAGATACAGGCTTGTCGTGCCCGTTACATTGCCAAAAGTAATACCGAATGACGTAACACTTGTCACCTCTGCCATAAACTCAGCTGTAGCAGTCAGTTCATAGCCAGCGCCGCTCCCTGTCGTATTGAGGCCGCTGGAAGGAACGCCAGCGCCATTGAGCAAATGGCTGTTGACATACGTCTGGTAGTACCCGTGTATGGTGGAACCAACTTGCGTAGAGTTGAAATCGAAGTTTTTAATTAAAAGGGCGCCCGCGCCAAAATCATAGCTGTCGAAATTACTAACAATCATATTGGGATCATTTGCACCGCCAGTATTGTAATCAGCGCTTCCTTGCCAATAGGGTGAGGAGGCGGGGGGTGAGGTGATAACTGCAGCTGACGCGAATATACTGGTCGACAACAGTGATAATCCGGTTAAGGCAATTAGTTTGTTTATAACTGTCATTTTGTTTCTCCTGATTTCAGGTAGAAGACTAAGAAAAAACTGAACAAAGCCTCCATGATTTGTCAGCGACCGCAAAGAGGGAGAATAATTTCCTTCTTTGCAAAAATTAATGGCTTGTGGCTATTGGGTGTAGTGGATTGTCTATATGCCACTTAGAACTGCTACTAGATTAGCGATTCCATTTTTCATAAAAAATATCTCTGTACATGACAAAAAATATTAAAAGCTGGCGTAGCTCGTTGAAATGTAATTAAATACTGCATTTTGTTTTAGCGAACATGAATAACGGGACATTACAAATCAACGAGCTGACCGTCATATTAACTGAGCACTTTCAATGGAACAAGGCAAGAATCGTTTGTTTTGTGGGTATGTTAATTGCTTTGATGGCAGTTAGCACGGTCAATCTGGCCCAGCTCGCCGTATTCTTTCCCCGTCGGGCAAAAATTTCCTCACGATATCGACGGATGCAACGATTTTTCAGTGACCATTGGCTGGATTACAATGAAGTCGCTCATTTCATCATGAAACTGTTTGGTTTCACTGATCAGGATTACTATCTGACGTTAGACAGGACGAATTGGAAGTGGGGTAAAACCAATATTAATCTGCTGGTGCTTGCCGTGGTTTATCGGGGTGCCGCCATTCCTGTGTATTGGTTGCCTTTAAACAAGCGGGGCAACTCTAATACGAAGGAACGTATAGCGCTGATGAAACGCTTTATTGCGCAGTTTGGCCGACATCACATCAAAGGTCTTTTGGCTGATCGGGAGTTTATTGGAGACGAATGGATGGGCTGGTTGTTTGAGCAAGAGATTCCCTTTTATATCCGTATTCGCAACAACGCCAGGACAACCAATGCCCAAGGCCAGCGAATACGCGTAGAGCGTTTGTTTTATGGGCTTAAGCCGGGTAGCACACGACACCTCTCAACAGCGCGCTATTTGGGAAATTGTTCAATTTATCTCAGTGGGTTACGGCTGAGTGATGGTGAGTTATTAATCATCGTCTGTCAGCATTTGAACCCTGATGCGATTAAAATTTATGGCTTGCGTTGGGAAATCGAAACGCTTTTTGGCGGTTTAAAAGGACGGGGATTCAAACTTGAGGAAACGCGTGTAGTCGGTTATCTTCGGATCAAAAAATTGTTAGTACTTCCCGTTATTGCTTTCTGTTGGTCACATAAAGCAGGCGAATGGAAACATGATTGCGAGTTACCAATAAAAACCAAAACACATCAGCGGCTCGCGCAAAGCCTGTTTCGATATGGATTAGATTGTATCCGCTCAACGTTGTTTAATGTCTTATCTCAACCAAAAAGGATGATTAGAAAAGTGATTGCTCTTTTGCAACCCATACCTTTTGTCACTGGAATACATGAGACTCATTTGTCATAAGTTAATTTTTGTCATGTACAGAGTTGGCCATTAACACCATTAATCGTCTATCTGCAGATTGCTCGAATCGACACAAAGTAGAAGGACTTCCCAGGGCCAAATCCTTTTCTACCGCAGTCTGAAAAGCAATATCGTTTCTGAGCGTTTCATGGTCATTCAAATCCTCATAGCCACAAGCTAAGCCATAAACCCGTTGCCGGAGTAGATCAACCAGTTGATGCTGAACTCGATTGGGATCTCGAAAATCATGCATCTTTTCAGCAATGCGTTCAGTTAAGCCTACTCGTTGATCAACCGCTCTTAACAACATGACACCGCCATCGCTTGTGATGGCTCCTCCACTAAATTGAGCTTCAATTTTACGACGCTTAAAAGAAGGAAATTCTATCTGTGTTGGGGTACAATTTGGCATGGGCAAGTTCTTGTTAAATTCCATAACTAACTGAATTTTAACAAAATCAAAAGAACTTGCCCGTTTTTTTATGAAATATCCGGGCTAACCTTATTCGTTAGGATTTTGATTGACCACCGCCGCTTAAACAGTGAGCTGAACGTTAAGATTGGTTTTTGACCTTGCTGTTTAATCTGATTTTGTCAGTACAGTTGAGGTTAAAGAAATTGCTTTGCCGAAGCCTTTTTAACCCCGTGACCTTGATTAAAGAATGATGTTTAAGCGCAGGTTTGGGCGCTAAAAAACAATAGGGCTTTGGATTAAAGACTTCTGGTTTGAAAGCACTTGGTTGGTTTTGTTGAGGATTAAACTGTTTTTGTTTTTGAATGCCTAACGTCAGCCATAACCGGCGACAAAAAGCGGAGCGCAGCGTAGCTTTTTGGCGTCCGAGTTTATGGTCTTGTTCGGCATTTTATCTTCTGTGCTTCCAATAACCCGGTTTGCGATGAAGATGCATCACCGCCAAAATGAATATTCCGTCTTTCTTTTCCGAATACAAAATTCCATATGGGAATCGCCTTACCAACGACTTCCTGACGTCGCCTTCTAAAATTGCCCATGCCTTTGGAAAATCGACTGATCGCGTGATGGTTGAATGGATTTCTAAAGCGAAGTCATAACCCAATCCTGGCTCAATGTCTTCGTAATAATCGATTGCCTCATTGAATTCTTTTTCTGCCTCTGGATGAAAGAAATAACTCATTTTTCAAATCTTTCCCAGACCTTCTTAAAGACATCTTCTCCTGAAATTACTTCCACTCGACCAGACCTAAGTTCATCAAGGCGCATTTTTGCTTCTTTGGCCCATTGCTTGTCTATCTCGGATTCTGGCTGGTTCAGACTCCGCAATAGCGAATCCACTACCAAGGCTCGTTCTTCCACCGGTAGTGATACCGCTTCATCGATTAGTTGCTTTGTGTTCATATTTTCACCATTTTCTGATGTGAGTTATCTAGCCGAACGCCCGCATCAGCTGACGTAAAAAGGGGCGTGCTTTTTTGCATCGCAAAAAACATGACGCTTTTTCCAATCCGCTGGATGCGCTTGTGTACGCCCAGCATGGGCATGAACTAATGGGGTGGAAGTCCCCTATAGGAGAACCTACCTTGTTCATATATTGAACAAGTATAACTATTAGCCGACGGCAACTGCAAGCACCGTGAGGTCTTGTGGGAAGGAAGCCCGAGTGCAAAACTGCGAGCTTACGAACAGGAACGACATATAAGGCTGAGTCTCGGGGATGAGTGGGCACAAGATCACGAAATCCACAGGTTCGAGAGATACAGTAAATGGCGAGGCAGTGCAGTGACAGTTCATGTTCTTATCTGGGGAGATCTGCTTAACATGCGATTGGTAGCAACGCACTAAGACATGGCGAAATAATTGTCTTGGCCCACGGGAGACCACTGCCCCAGTGGGAGCGAAACAGGTGGAAACCAATAGCGCTCTGGTTAGTAATAATCAGGGTGATTAAGCAGAAGTCAGCAGAGGACATACGACTGCATGGATGCAGGAGGTAGAGTAACGCAGGAGCAGTTACCGAGCAGCCAAACACCCAACGTAATGGCTGGGACAGGGTGAAGGTCCGAACATTAGACAAGGAGCAGCCCACCTGGCCTTGGAAGTACAAGCTGAAGGCGGTCAGACTGGTAGCGAGCCTCAAACGGAACCTATGATGACATTATTTGAAGAAATACTACTGCCCGCAAACCTGCACATGGCATGGCAACGTGTCAGGCAGAACAAAGGCAGTGCAGGCATTGATGGTATTACGCTGGATGATTACCCCAGTTGGGCGAAAGCCCATTGGCCGAACATCAAGCGTGGATTGGAGCGGGGATACTATGTCCCGCAGCCGGTCAAACGTGTTGAAATACCCAAACCAAACGGAGGAATTCATATGCTGGGCATTCCAACTGTCAACGACCGACTGATCCAGCAAGCTATCGTACAATGCCTGCAACCTCACATTGATCCCACCTTCTCGGAACACAGCTACGGCTTTCGTCCCTATCGCTCGGCACACATGGCTATCAAAGTTGTGCAGGGTATGGTAAAGACAAAGCACCGCTATGCAGTTGATATTGACCTGTCGAAATTCTTTGATCAAGTCGATCATGACCTGCTGATGCACCGACTGGCAAAGCGGATTAATGATAAACGCCTACTGGCGCTCATCGGCAAGTATCTTCGAGCAGGCGTCAGCCACAATGGCAAGATACAACCCACCCGCAAAGGAGTTCCTCAGGGTGGCCCACTCTCGCCATTGCTGGCCAATATCATGCTGGATGACCTTGATCGCTATCTGGAAAGCAAAGACTACCCGTTTACACGCTATGCCGATGACTTTGTCATCGGTACCAGAACCCCCCTATGTCAACATACCTGTCGCCTAAAACTTTTTTAAATCAGGAGACAAAAATGGCGGTATTTAGCCAGGAATTTAAAGTACAATCGGTAGAAAAAGCGCTATCCAGAAATCCAGAGCAATCGCTGAAAGCCCTTGCCAACGATTTAGGTGTGGGTTACTCCACGCTTCAAAAGTGGATTCGTTTAGCCAGGGACAATCAACTCGAAATCTCAACATCAAGTATGTCAAAAGAAAAAAGCCCTCATGCCTGGACGAAAGCGGAACGTTTTGACGCCATTGCTCATTGCCATCATCTGACAGACGAACAGGCCAGCGCCTATTGCCGGGAAAAAGGCATCTATTTGCACCATCCGGACGCTTGGAGAACAGAATTTTTATCCGCTGCTCAATCGGCAGACCTCTCAGCCAGCCGAGCAGAAAAAAAGCAACTCAAACAAGAAAACAAGCGCTTGCAAAAAGAGCTGAACCGTAAAGAAAAAGCGTTATCGGAAACAGCGGCCTTACTGGTGTTATCAAAAAAGTGCCAGGCGATCCGGGGGGAAAAGGCGGACGACTGATCGCCTGCTCAGATCGCAAACATTACAGCGCGCTCATTGATGAAGCTGTCAGCAGTGGCGCACGGCAACAATCCGCCTGCGAACTGTTGGGCATATCCGCCAGAACCTACCAGCGCTGGAACCGTGGCGATGCGATTTCAGAAGACCTGAGGCTGCACAATACCGCGCCTGTGCATAATCGATTGCCCGAGGCGACCAGGCAAGAAATTATCAACCTGGTAAACCAACCGGAATACCGCGACTTGACACCGCATCAAATCGTTCCGGCCCTTTTGGATTCAGGGCGCTATATCGCCTCGGAATCAAGCTTTTACCGGGTCATGAAAGCGCACAACCAGTTAAAGCATAGAGCGAAAGAGTCGGCCGGCCAGCGTCACAAACCACAGCCGCTCAAAGCCACCCGACCCAATCAACTCTACTCGTGGGATATTACCTATTTATCAAGCCCGATCAAAGGACAGTATTACTACCTGTACATGGTGATGGATATCTACAGCCGAAAAATTGTCGGCTGGCAGGTTCATGATATCGAATCGAGCAGCTATGCAGCTGATTTAATAGAAGATATCGTCCGCCGGGAAAACATCGGGAAAAAGCAATTAGTCATCCATTCCGACAATGGCAGCCCGATGAAAGGCGCAACCTCAAGAGCCAGACTGATCGATTTAGACATTGCCAGCTCATTCAGCAGGCCCCGTGTCAGTAATGACAATCCATATTCTGAATCATTGTTTAAAACCATCAAATACTACTACACCTTTCCGGAAAACCCGTTTACAACATTAACCGAAGCAAGAGCCTGGGTAGATGGTTTTGTCAGCTGGTACAACGATGAGCACAAACACAGCGCCATCAGGTTTGTGACGCCTAACCAGCGCCATAATGGCTTGGACAAGGCCATACTTGAGCATAGAAAGCGCGTGATCGAACAGGCGAAAAAAGATAACCCCGAGCGGTGGAATGGACGAAAAACACGAAATTTAACCCCGGTTGGTCAGGTGTATCTCAACCCAAACAAGGAGAAATCAGAATCCTCTAAATGTCAAGTTGCAGCAACAATTACTTCGTGAATTAGTGTTAAAATTACGACAGGTTGGTTGACATTTAGCGTAAACTACTTTTAAACATAACGACTAAGCTCACCGGCAAAATAAAGCTGCATAGCGTAGCGACGCAGCTTTATTTTGTCCGAGTGCAGCGCCTTGTTATGCGCTGTATGCAGCTTTACTTTCAAGCAACATTAGTTGCTCTTGACGCTCTTGCTCTTGATATTCGTAGATAGAAGTATCGTAATTTGTAATAATCGCTTCAATCATTGGATTTCTGTTATTCTCGCTTCCACCAACATGATAAAAATGCTCTCGGGTGAGAACATTAAATCTATTCCATAGCGATTCTATATATTCATTTTTACGAAAATCATTATGGTGCCACGTTGATAAAATGAATTTGCTTTTAGTGTTTGATAATAAATCGAACAACTTCTTTTCGTTTTCCCCGTTCCAGCCATTATAATAATCAACATGCCTATCTATATATGGTGGATCACAATAAATAATGTCATCAGCATTTCCTGTTAATATAGTCTCTTCAAATGGCTGACATTTAAAAGTAAAGTCTTTAGCTTCAAATAATCGCTTAACATGGGATACTTGATTAACTATTTTGGTTACATAGGCTTGAGCAAATCGTTGAGGTTTTCTGCAAAATGGGATATTAAAACCACCTTTTTTGTTAAACCTAATCATCCCATTAAAGCCTGCTCGGTTAAGAAACAAAATATCTAAAGGTTCGTGTCTTTCATTAAATCTTTCCCTGATCGAATAGTAATGTGATTCTCCTTTTTCCAATAAGGTTGATCCTTCCTTTTCCAAGTATTGCTTTACAATTTCTGGTGTTATTTTTCCATCTTCTATTGCTTGATAGAAGTTTATTAAGTGCGGGTTTGTATCACACAACAAAGTATGCTTTGGTGCTAGATTAAACGCCACAACACCTGTCCCCATAAAAGGCTCTATCCACCTGCCGTCAAATTCATGCGGGACAATACCATTTATCCAAAGCACAAGTTTTGTTTTTATGCCTTGGGATTTAATTGGCGGTACATTTACTTTCATTTTTTAGCCTTCTTTGGTGCACGATTATGCTTCGGCACAATAAGTGAAACATCTCCTTTCCGGTACTCCACAAATTCTTTTAGAGTGGAAATTTTCTTAGTACCACCTCTACCATCTGGAATAGTGATTTTCTTATAATTCATCCAATAATCATCAAACCATGACTCCCCAAGTCTTGAGAACATACCATTACCATTAACAATATCATCAATATTATTGATACTGCCGATATTTGCCGTATTGCCACTTCCGCTTTTGTCACAAGCGATTTTCCATTTTTCGGCAACGAAAAATTGAAAGTCCCTTACTACTGAGGCTATAGAACGGAGTTTATCAATTTTATATGCTTTAGTTTCATCAATTGTTGATCCATCTACACGGTTGTAGATGATTCCCAAACAAAAATGGCCTGAATAAGAGCCATATGGGAACTGTATGTTTTTTGTGCTTGCTCTATCTTCAAAATATTTCCCATGTGAGCCAAGAGTAAACCCATTACATAAAAAAGGCTTTTTCGCGTTTCTATAGGTTGTCTTGAAGTCAACAGCAAACTTTATACTTTCATCTCCTTCTTTGACGGTAACCGTTCACAGGCCTTGCCAAACATCAAAAAAAGTCAGAAAATCCCCCCTTATGAATAAAAGGCATCTGGATTTAACGAAAGCCCCACCGTTACCTGACACATTGGAAGAATCTCATCAGGTGATTTTGGCGCTATGGGAAGTTGTCGCCGAATTACAGGCCTGGAAAGACGAACTGGAAGAACAATTGAATACCGGTTCCGACAACTCATCTTCCCCACCCTCTCAAGACAGCCCCAAAAAACGGGCGGAACGCAAAAGAAAAGCGGCGACAGGTCGCCAGAAAGGCGCGCAGACCGGACACAAAAAGTATGAGCGGGCCTTACTGCCTGAAGACCAGGTCGATACGATCAAGCGTTACTACCCGGACACACGCTGTGAATGTGGGGGATTGATTCACATCGACAGCTATCAGCGTCATCAGGTTTTCGATGTGCCTGAAGTCCGCTATGAAATCACCGAACATCAGCGCTATACCGGATGCTGTCAACGCTGCGGAGAACGGCGGACCGCGCATTTTCCACAATCGGTGCCCACAGGTCAAATGGGGCCTGGGCTTATCGCCTGGATCAGTCTGATGAATGGGCGTTACCATTTGACCTTGAGACAAATAGAAAGTCTGCTGCAGGAACAGTGGGGACTTGAATTCAGTCTGGGGGCGATCAGTCAAAGCCAGGAAAAACTCAACAACTGGCTGGTTCCGGTTTATCATCAGATTGGTGAAAGTGTCCGCAATGCAGATCCTGGCTATGCCGATGAAACGCGGCATTACAGGAATCGCAGTGTTTACTGGCTTTGGTCCCTCTCGACTACTCAGGCAGCTTATTTCCTGATTCACTACTCCCGTGGCAAAGGGGCGGCCAAAGAACTGCCGGGCGCACATCATCCGAAATCTCGAAAAAATTGCCCAACGACAAGGGCGGGCAGGCGAAGATGGTCAAAAACTGCTGAGAATAGCCCGTCTGGTGGTGCGATGCGCCAAACGCTGGCAACAAAGCCAATATCAAAGCCAGCACTATCGACAGGGGCTCGACCGACTTCGAGAAAGTCTCGAAAGCCAGCTACAACAGACGGCGTTAATCCATGGCAAAAACAAAACCGGCAACACCTGCCGAAAACTGCTCAAGGATTATGCCAAGCTCTGGACATTTATGACACATCCGGGTACCCCCTTAACTAATAATGCCGCGGAGAGATCATTACGCCCTTATGTAATTTGGCGAAAAATCAGTTTTTTCAGTCAATCGCATCGTGGCACCCAGTTCCGAGCCATGATATTGTCTGTGATTGAGACCTGCAGACGCTTAAATATTAACCTGTATCAAACGCTGAGAACAATTTGTACTCAAGGACTTTTTGAAGAGAAAGTGACTTACAGGCTGCCTGTTTCAGAACAAAAGCTGGAAATTGTGACTGTGGGGGCGTGAACGGTTACCTTTGACGAATGATATGTCTGGGTAATAATTTTGATGTTCTGCCAAAACAATTTTATACCCGTATGTTTTCGCAAACTCCATAATCTTGGGAAACAGATGTATTTCAAGAATCTTTGATACGATTTTTGTATCTGAAGATATCGTATAAATATTCTTATAGACATCAATAAATCCTTTGACCGTCCACTGACCATCATTGGTGCTGATGTGCTCCTGAAATTGGCGCACAAACTCCTTCAACTGGTTTTCAAAATCTTCTTTATCGGTCATTTTGTTCCCGTATCTTTATTTTGCGCATAACGTTTGGCTCACCGGAAAAATGCGAGCGCAGCGAGTATTTTGTCCGGTGCAGCTACTTGTTAGCAATTTTTTTCTCGGAACTAGATTTCTTCATATAACTTTGCCAGTTTGTATTCTCTTTAGAAATTAGTCCTTCAATCCTTTCTACTAATAGTAAAAATGGTTCCTTTTCATTATAAGGTGGTGCTTTTGCTAAGAACAAATACTTTTCATGCCGAAGAGTTTCACAAGTTGTTCGATACTCTAACCAGTTCTCTTGAAATTGATACAGACCCAATACAGCGGTGATTGCTGCTATTACCAAACCAAGCAACCCAACTATTATTTTAAGGTATAAAGTTGTTTCATCCATGTAACCTGATAAAAAAGGTATAGTTGCAGAAGAAACTATTACAATTACTTGAAGCCTCTTAAACCATTTTTGGCTTTGTATGCTTTTTTTATCATACCAATCTATCTGATTATCAAGCCTATCCTTGAAATAATCATCTTGGCTTATTCGATCATCGCTCATTAGCACGACCTGTTATTTTTAAAACGTTCCCTGGGGTTTTCAATTAGACTTTGTTTGTCGAAACGCGCATCAAATGCTTCATTAATCATATTTTCAAGCGACGCTGAACTAGATGGGTATTTATAAAATTTTGAATAGCCAGAATCGACATTTAAGTTGACCCTATTTGGTAATGTTTTGTATGAATCCCATAACTGGATTGCAACTACTCCATTGGGGTATCCATCAGCGGGGTTTCTCAAGGATGCTTGAACCTCCCAATCTACAGATCTTCTTGCCCATGTACATTTCCCTATAAGGACAATAGTGACTGTGGAATCCTTTAGATAGAGCGATCGAATTCTCTGCATGACATAATCTGTGTTTGTTGAATCAATTATGTCATCTTCCATTGTCAGGCCTCTACGAATAAAGCTACCAGAAAATTTTTCGCAGAATTCATCAACAGCATCTTTATCGGCTGCGTTATAAGATATAAAACATTTATGGGACACTGATTATCTCCTTATGATTGCTAACGCTAAGCTCAGCGGTGGCGGAAAGGGGCGCGGTTTTTTGCGTCAGCAAAAACCGTGACGCTTTCCGCCATCCGCTGGAGCGCCTAGTTAGTTCCCATCTATAAATGCTAAAACATTGAAATACAAACAAAAAGCCGCCAAAAGGTGCTGATAAATCCGGTGTTGGATGGTATAATTATGCACTAAGTCATTGAAACATAATGAAACCATCCCACACCGGAGATAACAATGCGACAAAAATGCACTGTCCAGCGTAGTATATTTCATTTTTTCGTTGATCACGAGATCGGACAGGAATTACAAGCCATTTCCACTTGGCTGGATGATCATCCTGAGGTACTGGAATGGGTGGTAACCGATCTCCTGGAGGCAAAGGTTACAGATTGTGGTCGCAAAGGCATGCCAGTGGAGTCAGTGCTGCGCTGTGCAATTCTCAAGCAATACCGGCAGGTGAGTTACGAGGAGCTGGCGTTCTACCTGCTGGATTCGCAATCATTCCAGGCATTTGCCCGGTTACCCGTGGAGGTTATTCCCAGAAAAGCAGCGTTACAGCGAACCATCAGCAAGATCAGTGATACGACCTGGGAAAAAATCAATCAGGCCATACTGGGACAGGCCAGGGAGGCGGGCGTGGAGCGAGGACAAGTCATTCGTCTGGACAGCACGGTAACGGACGCGAATATTCACGAACCCAGTGATAGCAGTTTGTTGTGGGATGGTGTGCGCGTCTTGGCCCGACTGTTCGAGCGGGCAAAGGAATTATCGGGTGGCAAACCACTGCCTTGCCAGAATCATTGCCGACGGGCTAAAAGGCGCATGTGTAGTATTCGCTATATACGCGGCCGGGACAAGAAAGCCGCCTTATATCAGGATCTGATCCGGGTGACGCGGATGAGCCTGTCGTATATCGAGCCGGTTTACCAAGCGCTGGCAGGGTCACGGGCAGATCCCGCCCGTTGCGCGGCCTGGCTGGAAGAAGTCGAATACTATCGCACATTGATCGAGCAGATTATCGAACAAACAGAACGGCGTGTTTTTCAGGGTGAAAAAGTGCCGGCCCAGGAAAAGATCTTCAGCCTTTTTGAAGCGCATACGGATATCATCATCAAAGGCAGCCGGGATATCCAGTATGGTCATAAATTGAACCTGGTGACAGGTCAAAGCGGACTGGTATTGGATGTGGTGGTCGAAGCGGGTAATCCGGCCGATACGGAACGCTTGCTGCCCATGCTGGAGCGCCACATACAACACTATGGCAAGGCGCCCCGGCAAATGGCTGTTGATGGTGGCTATGCCAGCGAAGCTAACCTGAAAGAGGCCAGGGCGAAAGGCGTCAAGGACATGGCTTTTCATAAAAAAAGAGGCCTGGATGTCCAGGAGATGGTCAAAAGTAAGCGGGTCTACCGCAAGCTGCGCAACTTTCGAGCAGGTATTGAAGCGGGTATTTCGTATCTGAAACGCAGCTTTGGATTGAATCGATGCAACTGGAAAGGACTGGAGCATTTCAAGGCTTACGTGTGGTCGGCGGTTGTCACGCATAACCTGGTTACGTTGGCGCGCTTGAAGCCAGTTTGAACCAGTCGGCTACTGACTTTTTTTGAAATGGGGATATCACCTCAGGGGGTTATTCGTCCAAAAAATGGAATTTTGGCCATCATAGCTTCCTGCAATCGACAATAGACTGGGTTGGACCGTAAATTAATTTATTCGGTATTTTGGAATACGCTAATTATCTGAATACTGGCGTCATATATAGCTATTTATAGACGGGAACTAGTTATGCATTTTCCTCTGGTGGATAATATTCCTTGGGGCGTATTATTTCCTTTCCCGAAGGAAGAATGATTCTTTCGGGGAAAAGTGAACGCTCTATATGTATTCTCTTTACATGGTTGGCGTTCCTCTTTCCTCCGACAGCATTCACCAAATCCCAGCTATGTTTCCGATTTACAGGAGTTAATATACGAAACTGTTTTTCTGGGAATCGTTGTTTTGCAAGTCTTATTGCAGGCGAAAAATCTGAATCCGCAGAAATAATAACGGCTCTATCAAATTTATTCTGGTAAGCTTGATCGAGAATGTAAAGGGCAATATTTACATCCGTTTCTTTTTCTTCGTGCGCTTTCCACAAACTACCGCACTGTTTGCACCCACGATCTTTTTCCTTGAATTTACCTAAAACAGGAACAACGCCTGTAGATTTTAAGGCTTGTAGATAAACTTTATGCCTGCTAAATGCGTCAGGAAGCCATGTGGCATGGGCGCTAAAATAATAGATGTTCTCAGTCGTGAACTGAGGGGAAGGTGCAAAATTTTGACATAAAGTCTTTAAATCCAACCATTTCAGATGATTAGCTCGTAGCGACTTAACTGCATGGTATAAATTGAACCCATCGATAAAAAATATCACTCTAACCATACAGTTAACGTACACCAAAAACTAAAAAGCCCGCAAACCGTAGCTTGCAGGCGCCATTGGGATATACCCGATGGGATGAATTACAGTTACAAATTTTAGCACTTATACACATGTTGTCAACACGTATTTCTTGTCATTGATTACTCTGAAGTGTATTTGATCATTACAACATCAATGCATAACGCCAGCCGTAACCGGCGCATTTGTAGTGAGCGCAGCGAACGAAAAATGCGTCCGAGTTGACGGCCTTGTTAGCCATTTGCTTCACCTCGGTGCTACGTGCTTCCCAAACATCATCAGGTACTTGTCGAATTCCCGCAGGCTTACATTCTTCCACGCCGCGAAAGAATGCACGAATTTCTTGAGCGTATGAATTTCTTCTAATGAGCCTGGCACTTTCCTTATGCCGTGCCGAAATCCTACTTGCCCAAGAAAATATCTAACGGCGCGAAATGTATGTTGATCCACTATCGGAATTTCTGATGGATGGATTAGATGCGCAATAAACGCTACTGATATAAATGACGAACCAATGCTCTCGCTCCAGTAATTGAAGGCATCATCTCCTGACGTAATACCCTCTTTGAGAAATGATGGCCATCCATCAACGAAAGAGTTGATAACTCCTTCATATTTTTTGTTCTTCAATAGATTCTCATGCGTTTTTCCATATTTCCATGCCAATGCATCTTCTATATTCCTTCTGGTGATATCTCTCGGAGCTTGAAAAAGCGTACATAGCCTCTCGTATTCCTGCTCATTGTATTTTTCTTCTTCGTACTTACCGAGTAACTCGGTGTAGAAACAATCGATCTTCCGCAGGATCGCGGTGCAGTTTTCCTCAGATAGTCCGTTCATTCGCAGGTGCTCTTCTTATGGCTAACGACCAAGCTGTGCGGCGTGAACGAAGCGCAGCGTAGTTTGCGTTCGAACGAGCGCCTTGTTAGCTTACTTTCTTCTTATCGATAAGCTAACGACTACAATCAAAGCAATCCCCGCGCCAAGAACCGAGGAATACTGAAGAATAGTATATTTCGGTTTTGTCGCGGTATCTTTATACTCAATTTGTTTCGGAACTTTTTCGGTAATCGTTTCTTTTTCTCCTGTCGCTGCACCTATCACCCCACCAGCTGCAGCACCTAATGTACCGGCCGCAGCTATCAAGCCGGCACCAGCTGGCGCACCTATACCCGTTCCCATTGCAACGACCCCAATTCCACCAACGATAGCGGCAGTGGTTCCGAGAGCGACTGCACCGATTACTGCGCCAATGCCAGCATTCCTAAGCTTTGTACTTTTCTCTTCATGACTTTCTTGCATTACTGTTTTGGTTCTAATTATCTCGATACTCTCAGTCATTGCACTCATATTCCAGCCATAAGCTGTGATCGCAATTCCTACGACAATAAGCATCACACTAACTGTTTTTTTCATCTTTAACCTCTCTATTGCAAAGCTAACGACCTGCGTAACCGGCGGCTAAAAGCATAGTGAGCGATAGCGAACGACGCTTTTAGCCGTCCGAGTTGACGCAATTGTTAGATTCTTGTCTAAACTCTTCTGCAAATGTTTCCATTTTATCAACAAAATATGAAGAGACTTCAAATTTTTCGAATATTTCATTAACTGTTTTATCTAGTTGAAATTGCGCATAATTATTGTGTACTAATCTATTTCTTAAACTGCCTAACTCGATAAATGATTTTATAGAGTCTTTTAATTTTTGGTCGCTATCTAGCTTATTTCCCATAAATGTCTTAAATTCATCACCAAATAAACTGAAAAAAGTATTAGCATTATTTGACTCCCAATCAAATAAAGTATGATACTGTCTTTTTAGACCTTTTTTCGAAATAAAATTCTCAGTTAGCGGACAATTAGCTGGATTAAGAAATTTTGGAATTATTGAAACAACTTTATCCTCAAAATAACTTGCAGTAGCTAACAAAAGAACTTTTGAAAACTGTTCTGTATATTCGTTAAGAAAACTAAGTTCGTTTATCTTTATCAGTAACTCGCGATTCTTGTTAAAGTTCTCATACAGACCAATGACAGCTTGACGAGCATCACTCTTCATGCATGTTACTCCATCAAAAGCGTTAATGCTCTATCAAGCCTACCTAACACACTTTCCTTTAATGTGGTTTTGCCATATATGAATTTTTTAAAGTCCTCATCTTCTTTTAGTTTATTAATAAAGTTTTCTGTAATTGGTAGAGCCTCTGAGTTATTAGGATCAATTGAATTTTTGACTGAGGCATAAAAAACAGACTCAAAAAGCATTATGCTGAATCGACTTGAAGAAATCCTAAAGTTGCTTATATCTAAACCGTCACAACCATGAAGAAAATTTGACCACACAGATTTGTAATAATTTATTCGATCTTCATCAAATGATTTCGCATGATTGGCAAATTTATTTAAAAATCCACTAATGGTTGCCTTATAGTTACCCACATATATGGCCATTGCAAATACTCTTAGAATAGCCTCAACATCATTTAATCTTATGTCTTGGCTTTCCTTTCCTAAAATCCTCCTCCACTTTGGATCTTTATTCATTTCTAGCAGCGCCCTTAAAAAGTCCGAATGATATAAACTCATTCGTATCTCTTGTGCTCCTAAGTTGATACCACCACTATTAAGGCGGTTAAAAATTTCAAACATTGCCCCATCTTCTTCATCTCCTGCAACAGGTTTAACTATCATGTTCCGAATGGTCGACAAATCCAGCGTTGTTTTATACTCATCAAGTGTTTGGTAGTTTTTACCATGAAAGCGATTAATACTTCCTTCTACAATGCCATCTAGTCTCAGGTTAAACTTCTGAAACAAAGTATCATCAGCCATTACCTCCTCGGGTATATAACCATGTTCATCAAATATTTCTCGTAATTCTGCTCTTTTGTCTTTTCGTGGAAACCTACCTTTAACAAAATAATATATTGTCATTAATCTTTGTTGCCCATCGATGACTAAAAACTCATTACGCCCACTTTCGTACAAAAACATTTGTGGTATTGGAAGACCAATCAGTAATGACTCGATTAATTTTGAAGCTCTTTTTAAATCCCAGACATAATGACGTTGAAAAGATGGTATTTTAAAAACTTTAGATTCTATAAAACTGATGATGGTCAGAATATTGAAGTCATTAGGAGTCGTTGTCAGTTGATATTCATTTAATGGATATCCTTCTTCTTCGTTTTCAATTTGCACTTCATCTTCAATATCTTCTTGTCCCATATTTGTCTCCATAGTTTTGTATTTGCTTAAAAAAAATCTAACGACAAGGGTAACTGGCTGGCAATGAAGCGCAGCGTAATTGCCAGTCCATGTTGACCCGCTTGTTAGAAATCATTGTTTCAACACCGCCTTACAGGTACGGATAAAAGATTCGTATTTGGGCGTAAATTCTCTCGATTTATCATTTAATATTTTTGCAGAATCAAGAACATGTTGTGGTCGTGGGCCACCTTGGGCTCGCAAGCTGTCAGGATAGACAGAAATGGAATCGCCAGAACTTACTGGCACCGTTTGTTTGGCAAACTCCATAGCTAATTCTTTTGCCGCTACATATAAAGATTTTCTCTCTTTTTCTAATTTTTTATTTAGAAACTCTTTTTCGACTGTGTCCCATGTATCAGCAAAGTCATATAGAGGTTGAATAGAATTTTTCGGAAATGAATTACCAAAATCTGTTTCTTTCAATAAACGCAGAGTTGGCTCGACCGGAAAAACCCGTTGGAATTCTTCAAATAATGCTAGATCATGACTGTTTTTTTCACAACCAAGACCAAGTTTCTCTTTGACTTTCTCTTTACCGAATAGAGTACCTAACGAGATTAAAAAACCGATTGCAGGTTCATATTCTGGGTTTCCAGAAAAATAGCCACTAAGAAACCATGCCTCAAACAAAATGAGCGATAAAACAACAATGATATTTTCTACAGTAAGCCTCATATCTTTCCTATGATTTCTAACGACAAACTCAGTTGACGCTGGAAGATATACGAAGAATTTCAGCAGCACACTGAACTTTGATAAAAAAGCAAACTTTAAAAAACGAACTACGCTTCCAGCGGTCAACTGGAGCGTTTTGTTAGCACTTAAACCCAAGGTTTTAAACTAAAAATAATAGAATAATTTGGGTTTAATTTTCTACATTCTTCTTGCCATTTACTATAGATACGGTTCATTTCTTCAAATTCTTTTGGAGGAGAAGCAACAACTGCATTAATTTTATTTTGCAGTTTAGAAACCGCTTCCCCTGCATTTTTATGCTTCAATGCATAGAAATCACAAGAAAGAAACAATAACTCTGAAACATCTTTCCTTGCAATAATTTCTGGCTTGTCAGATGAGTACATAAAATCTATGTTCAACACAATTCTTTTTACTTGATGTCTAATTTCTTCAAATTTAGACATCCTAGAAACAACAACACCAGAATAAATTCCCGCAAGAATACCCGTAAGAATACTAACTAATACATTGTAAAGCATATCTATTGAGCTGCTTCTAAAGTAATTCTCACAATTTTTTTTTCATTTGCATTATCCAAATATTCGATTGAAACAATATCTCCAGGATTTTTTGCTGAGACTTCAGTTTGCATAACTAAATTATTATTATAAAACTTACCATTGATTGATAATATCTTCATTCCTTCTTTTAATCCTGCACGTTCAGCCGATGAACCTGATGAAACATACCTGATAGTTCCATCGTTTTCTACTACTGTTCCTAATTTTACTTTGGAATATACAGCTGCCACACCATAGAGATGGGGCCTTTGAATTTGATTAGCCATATATAGCCCACTACCGTAAGAGCCAATAGTTTCATCTTTAGAGACATTTCTTTCAGTCAAGATTACTAATTCACCGCCAATTTTTGCAGTTTCTTTTTTTATTGTTTCTTTCAATGTTTCATTAGTAGCATACCCATTCCCATGTGCAGCGACATTAGCAATTGCTACAAAGCCTTTATTAGGCGGCATATCTTTTGTGTAAACTTCTATTTCTTGAAATGGAACATTATGCTTCTCAACAATATTTGCAGTTGGTGCCAGTTCATGAACACCTCTTGCCATAGAACATCCTTCTAAAAGTAAAAGTGCAACTATAGGCAAAAGATATTTTGTATGTTTCAATTCGTATCTCCATTTTCAAGGTGCTAACGACCAAGCTGTGCGGCGCAAACGAAGCGCAGCGTAGTTTGCGTCCGAACGAGCGCATTGTTATGCATTTTCCCGATTCCAATCAGCCTCTGTATGGGAAGATATAAGTTCTTCCTCTGCCCAGTTTCTGAGAGACTCTGGATTAATTAAAACCCATGAAATCTTAACTGAGCCACCAGATTTAACATGTGACTTCACCTTCTCTAGCTTGGCTCCTGTGCCATCATGCTTCTTAAATAGATGATTTCTTAACCTCTGTCTTGCTAGTTTTCTTGTTGTCTTGCCTATATAACGAAGCTTATAGTCTGAGCTTCCCTTTATTGCCGTGAACAGCATATACACATTTACTTTTTCAGACACATTTGACAAAAGGGTTTCGTTTTCTCCTGCTAATTTGTCACCATCCCATGAGTCTATGTATTTTTTCGAGTAGACTACGTCTCTTTTGTTGTTATCTTCGGTTAGATTACGGTCAATCTCCCTAAAAAACTTATCTAATTCATCTTTATGTTCATAATTCATAGTGTATTTGTCATTCATCTTTAAAAGTTTCTTTGTTTATCCGCCTTTTTTTCTTTGATTTTTTCTGCCTTTATTTTCTCGGATGATTCAAGCATTAACATCCCTTCATTTACTTTAGTTGCTAAATTTGAAATCGTGAGTTTATTGCCTTTTTTATCTATCCAAACAACAACAATTCTCTCAAATTCATTCCCAAGGGCATTTGTTACAGTATCATTATCAATAGCTGTTGGTTTTCCGTACTTTTTCTTAAATCCATTAAATAATACTTTGAACACTTCTGTATTTGATACCACGCGATAGGAATCGCTAGTTGTATCTTGTGTGTAATAGTCCTCACCAAACAAGCATATGAATTGCGACAAAACTCCACTCATATATTCAGGGATACAGATCAACCTATACCCCCCCAATGTCAAAACCAACATCACCTTTTACCTTTTTCACATCTGCTTCGGTTGACTTACCGGGAACAAGGCCAATAACGTCCAATTGGGATGGGCCAGCAAAAGCATTTTGTGCTATAGCTAGCAAACATGCGATAACAAGCATCTTAATCATTTTCAATTCTCCTCTAGTCTATTTTTTGCATAACGAAAAAGCTCAGCCGAGGAGGCGCGACAGCGCCGACGTCGGCTGGAGCGACTGGTTAGGTGGCATTCTTGGCTTTCAGGAAGGCTTCAATTGCTTCAACTACTGTTCTGGCCTTAAAGACAATACCAAGATCAATCATTTCTTGCTGTCTTGCCATAGGTTGTGCCTGAGTGGGAATTGGTACTGAGATAATTTCATTGAGTTGCGTTCGAAAGAATACTGCCGCTACTACGCCAACGAACAGTAGCCGAGACCCAATAACAGTTCCCCCAGTCTTTTCGGTATACATTCCTTGGCTGAGCAGAAAAACTGGGCTACCACTTGATCCCCCAAAGACGGAGGCGTCAATCAAAAAGCGTGGCGTGTTCTCGAAATCAACAGAAATGGGGCTAGCAGTCATCCCATTTCTCGCTACTGGAAGGAGATTTTTGCTGTCCCAGATGCCATTTGGGTACCCTATGAAGGTTACAGCCTCAATAGCATCTATTTTGGCGGCCTGCACAGCTGTGGGAATCATTTCGCTGGAAACGTATCGATAAAATAGGTCCACCCCATGTTGTTGCTTAATATGAGCTTCGAGAGGTGCGAACGGACATATAGCTATGTCAATATCCGGTGATGGGTGCCCAAACCATGCTTGCGGCCAATCATCAATTCGGAGCCGGAATTCTTGCCCCAAGTGGGGTGCCTGATCTTTTCGACGTAGGAATGTCAGTGCTCCCTCGCGCATTCCCATCACAACATGCTTATTCGTAACGACGAATGGGTAGTCATTCCCGTCCTTTTTGAACGAGAAAAAGAAAGCTGTGCCGGAACCTGCATCACCGTTCGACGCAACAGTGTCAACACGGGCGGTCGTAAAGAATAGCTGCTCAGCAATTGACTCAACCTGCATTGTTTGTCACCTAACAGTTAACTATACCGAATAGAATAATAGTGCGCCAGACTGAATCTGTCTAGTCCATTATGATGTTTCTATGAACGATTCTAGATATAGTAACAATAATGCTTTAAAAAACAATCCAAAAAAAGCAAGGTCGGGCTGGGATGTTTATCTTGATGCTTTGCTAGACAGAAATATTGCTCAGCCTTTGCGGCCTTGGTATGTGCGGCATTTGAAGTCGTTTCAGGCTTTTTTGCGTGGACGTAATAAACGGCTGGATGAGGTTTCGGGCGCTGAGCTGGAATTATTTCTTAAAGAAAGAAGCCGCGATCGGTCGCTTAAGGATTTGTACTTAACATGAAATGATCCATATCGAAAGCGCAAGGAGTTCTCAGCCGTGAAAAGGCTGCTTATCCATATTCAATGAAGTAAGCTGGCTTAACCCGGTTGTGTTATATAACCGAATTTTATCAGCGCTCTGATCCAGCGTGGTGCATTGCGTTTGACAGCCATTTCTTCGTAGTCGATGGTCGAATCCCGGAAATACTCGCCGCGACTAATCATGAAGTAACATGTCCGTAAAAGTTTGTGAGCCAGCGCAATGATGGCGCGTTGGTGACCTCGCCTAATCGCCAGTGATGTATATTTTGCCTGGAAAACCGATCGGGTTCGGCTGGCGGCATGGGCGCATTCGCAAAGCAGGCGACGCACATATGGGTTTCCTTTTCGCGTTCGTCCTGATTTGCCTTTGCCGGCAGACTCGTTGTTGCCGGGGCATATGCCCACCCATGACGCCAGCCGATCCGCACTGCCAAAGACAGTCATATCCGTTCCGATCTCAACAAGTAGCATGGCTGCTCCAATCAAATCAACACCGGGAATAGTCTGGAGCAATTGCAAAACCGTTTTCTCCTTCTCCAGTCCGGCCAGCAGTTGTGCATCGAATCTGGCTATGCGTGCTTCCAAATCCTGAATATGCTGCATCAGTTCATTCAGTACGAAGCGATGGTGCTCGCTCAACTCACCTTGCAGCGCCCCCAGTATATCGGCGCGCGGCGCTTTGAGACGATTGCTGGCCAGCTTCAACACATCATGCGCAGGCTGTCCTTCAATCAGCGCGTTAACCATGGCGCGCGCGGATTGCCCATGTACATCGCTGACCACCACGCCAAGCCGGATGCCGCCGTCGGTTAATACCTTGTGCAGTCTGTTCTTCTCAGCAGACAGCATCGACACCAACTTCTGTCGTTGACGTGAAATCAGGCGTAACTGCCGCATCTTTTCCGGTGGCACGAATGAACCGCGCAGCAGTCCGGCACGGGAAAGCATCGCCAGCCATTGCGCGTCGCCGATGTCCGTCTTGCGTCCCGGCACATTCTTCACATGCCGGGCATTGACGACCCTGGCGTAAATACCCACATGTTCCAAAGCTGCATATGGGCTTTTCCAGTAGATGCCGGTGCTTTCCATCACCACCTCATCCGGTGCGACAGACTGCACCCAATCGGCTAATGCACGTCGATCACGTTTGAATGCGCCAAACTGCCGATGCTCTGTCTGAATACCACCATCGGCCTGTTCAACCATGGCGCAGGCGGTAATCTGCTTTTGGTGAACATCCAACCCGATGACTCGCTTGTGTATTGCAGTGAGTTCCATTTTTTCCTCCTTTACTCTATGATTGAGCCTGGAAGGTGGCGGTTGCCTGGATGATCTGCCTGAGGGCGATGTAAATCGTCAACGGCCCTTTTAACATTCGCTCTTAAAGAAGCAATCCGGGGTTCGAGTCATCCATGGCAGGCTACGTTAGCAGTCGGGTTCTAAGGCTCCAAAGTAAAGCGCAGTCTTTAACCGCCATCTTCCACAAGGAACTCTACAACATTTCATCATGCGGGGTGGCAATTCTTGCGATGATCGTTAGCCTGATAAGCCTGCTGAGCGACAATCAAATTGACCAGTTGCGCCGATAATTCCACATTGGACGCTTCAAGCGACCCCGATTGAATCACGCCAAAATTATTGGAGCCCGGCTGCCCGGAAACCGGATCGCCGGAACCTGCGTTTTGTCCCCAAGTGGTATCCCCCAGTTTCGACAAGCCTTGCGGATTGGAGAAACGGCTTAACGCCACTTGACCCAGTGTTTTGGGGCCGCCATTGCTGAACCGGGCGAAAATCACCCCCTTCATCGTCGATATCGATACCCGTCAACTGGCCTGCGGGCAAGCCATTCTGACTTAATTCATTGACACTGAATTTCTGGTTAAATTGAGTCGAGCCAAAATAGCTGAGCTTGTTGATTTCAATATCACTGGCGCCTGTTGCCGGTGTAATGGCGTAAGGGGCCAAATCGAATATACCATCGACCACCCCGCTGCCATTCACTGGCGCTTTCAGATTACCTACCGCATCAAATTTCAATTCGCCAAAAGCGGCGCCTGACTGTAAATTGACGCTGTTGCCATCGATGTAATGATAGACTTCCCAGGTTGAATCCCCAGCCACCACGCCTTTATTGACGAAATAGGTGGTGAAAATATGTGAGGTTCCAAATGAATCGTAAACCGTCGCCGAGGTCTGGCTGGTGTATGTGTTGCTATTGGTTTTATCAAAAGGCGTAACCGCCACAGGCTGTTCACTGGCGTCCAGGTTAACGGTAACACTCAGCTCTTCCGTCGCTTTCGGTTGGCCGGCAATGGTGTTGATTTGAATCGTATTCATCACGCCGGTACTAAACCCATCAGCCACTGTAGTCCCATTCGGCCTGAACGCCAACAGCGCCTGTCCCTGATTGTTGACGATATAGCCATCCTTATCCAGCTTGAACTCTCCAGAGCGGGTATAAGATCTATCATTGATATCTGAGGCAGCAGAACTTGCGGCCAGAGTGAAAAAACCTTCGCCGCTGATAGCAAGATCCAGACTATTGTCGGTAAAGTTTAAATTACCCTGATTAAATTGCTGAGCCACATTGGCGACCCTGACGCCTGAACCGGCGGTAATCGTACTGACCCCGCCCAGACTGGCGGCGTAAACATCGGCGAATTCGGCCCGTGATTTCTTGAATCCGGTCGTATTGGCGTTAGCGATATTATTGCCGGTCACCGACAAGTTTTTGGCGGCGGCGTTCAAGCCGCTCAATGCTGTACTGAATCCCATGTTTCACCTACCTTATAATATTTGTTTGATTTGATTGAATTTGACCGAGTCCAATCCTTTTAAATTGACCAGCAATCCGTCACTACCATTCAGGCTGACGCTTTCCACTTCGGATTGTAAATAAGTCTGCAACGCGGTATCCTGCTTGCCGATCCTGGCCTCAACCTGCACCTTGTAGACACCGGGATTGGCGAATTCCTGCTGATCTGTCAGGCCATCCCAGGTAAATTTCAATTCACCCTGAGCATGCTCGCCCAGATCGACTGTTCTGATCACCTCTCCGGTTACCGGGTCTGATATTCTCAATTTCACATCGGGAGATGAATCGGGCAGCACCACGCTGCCTGTAATCGTTCCACCCGCCACCAGCAAGCCTTCCGTCATCGGGGCGGCAACTTTACGCCCCACCAGACTTGCCGCCTGCAAAGACTGGCCGGAACCGATAGAGGTTGAAAAATCCTGGAATGATTTTTGCAGATCCTGAATCCCTGAAACGGTGCTGAATTGCGCCATCTGACCAAGAAAATCGCCATTATCCATGGGTTTCAAAGGATCCTGATGAGTTAATTGCGTGGTCATCAACTTTAGAAATTGTTCTTGCTGTAAAGCCGCTTCCTTTGGCTTGTTTTTTTCTATCGTGGCCAAACCCAAATCCTTATATTTACTTAATGCATCAACCGCCATGGTTATTCTCCTACTGTCCCATTCTCAATGTTTGCAACATCAGCTGTTTGGCCGTGTTCAACACTTCCACATTATTCTGATACGATCGTGAAGCCGACATCATATTGGCCATTTCTTCCACCGTGTTGACATTCGGCTTATAGATATAGCCATTTTCATCGGCCATCGGATGATTGGGCGCATACTCCATCACGGGGCTTTCCACCACGCCTTTTATCTGAACGCCGCTGGCGCTTTTTTGCCGATCCAGCTGATTGTTCAGTTCTGCGGCGAACACCGGTTGACGGGATTTATACACCTGGTCGATGCTGCTGCTGACGCTGTTGGCGTTGGAAATATTACTGGCCACCAGATTCAGCCGCAGATTTTGCGCATTCATGCCGCTGCCGGCTATATCAAAAATTTTCATGGTCATGGCTATTCTCCTTTAATTGCTGTCATCAATCCGGCGAATCGCCCATTGATAAAGCGTAAACTGGCTTGATATTGCACGGCATTTTCCGCATATTTGGCCTGTTCAATATGCTCTTCAACGGTATTGCCATCTAACGATGCCTGTTGGGGATTACGGAACTTCAATTCCGCTCCAAACCATTGTTGATCGGGAGCGATGTGGCCTTGCCGGGTTGTTTCCAGACTGACATGAGAGGATTGCTGCTGTTGTAATACTGCCTTGAAATCAAGATCACGCGCTTTGTAGTCGGGCGTATCGGCATTGGCCAGGTTCGCCGCCAGTAATTCACTGCGTTTTTCACGCAGCATCAAAACCTGTGGATGCATGCCCAAAGCAGATTGAAAGTTGATTGTCATCACTGTCACCATTTCGTCGTTTACAAAATGACAAGCAGTTTATGTACCAACTTTTTTTGCCGTGTTTCCTGGCCCTCGCTTCGTGGCCTATAGAAAAACCGATTTATCCTCATTAACTGGAAAACAGCCATTTTCCAGCTAGACTTAATTAAACGCAGAACAAATCATCCTGTTTTTAACTTTATTACTACTATGCAGAAGCCCTTACCCTTATCAACCCCTGAGCAACTTGCAGAAAAGGTCAATACTTTATTCTCTTTGCCGGATATCGCTTTGCGTATTAATGAATTATTGAATCAGGAAAGCTGCACAAATGCCGACCTGGAAGAGCTTATCCAACATGACCCGGCGTTGACTACGCAAATGCTAAGGCTAGTTAATAGCAGCTATTATGGTTTCCCTCAGGAAATAGACAGCTTGTCCCGAGCCATTTCTATTATTGGGCAAAAAGAGTTACGCCTGATGGTGATGGCAACAGCTGTAGTCGATACCTTCAAAGGCATTCCAGATGATTTGGTAGACATGAATACTTTCTGGTATCACAGCGTCACCAGCGCCGTCATTGCCCGACTGCTTGCCCAGCACTACAAACAAGACAATACTGAACGTTTTTTTATTGCAGGTTTATTATATAGCATCGGCAAACTGATGTTTTTCACCCAGTATCCTGAACAATCGGCGCATATTCTGACACTGCAGAATCAAAGTACACAATCCCGGGCACAGGCGGAAATTAATTTTTTTGGTTTCACCTATGCGGAAGCCGGAGCTGCCTTATTGGAAAAATGGGGTTTGCCTCAATCTATCTGGGCGATGATCGACAGTCACCTGCATCCGGCGCAATCAGAATCGTCAGTCGAAGAAGCGTGTTTGCTGGCGATCGCTGCTGATATTGCCGATAAAATAGAGCCTTGCGCCAAAGTTGATCTGGACTTTGAAGAGCCTGAACTCGATTATAGTCAACCAGCTTATCAATATATGCAATTACAGCCCGAGCAGACTTCGGAAATAATCCAGGAAGCCGTTTTCGAAAGCTTTGAGATTTTAAGCATTATTCGCCCGGAAGCGACGCAAATATTCTGACAGACTTTCAATTTTGTGACCAAAATCGGCATAAAACGATAGCAATACCGGAATAATCAACAGCACTAATATAGTAGAAAATATCAGGCCAAATGCGATAGAAGTCGCCATCGGAATCAAAAACTGGGCTTGAAGTGAGGTTTCAAACAGCAATGGCAACAAGCCGGCGACGGTTGTCATCGAGGTCAGTAAAACAGCTCGAAAGCGCTGGCAGGCCGCCTCTTCCAAAGCCTTCAAAGGCGACAAACCTTGCAGCATGAGCTTTTGATAAAAACTGACCAGAATAATAGAATCATTGATAACGATACCGGAAAGACCAAACAAACCAAATAATGAAAGAATGGTCAGGTCTATACCCATCAGCCAATGGCCCAATAATGCACCAACCAAACCAAAAGGTATGGCCATCATCACCACCAATGGCCAACCATAAGAAGCAAACACCCAAGCCAGAATCAAATAAATCAGCACCAGCCCAATCTTCAAGTCCATGCGCATATCACCCAGTGTTTCTGCCTGATCGGCCGAGCGGCCGGTAAAGGAATAATGCAGGCCATATTTTGCCGCCAAGTCTGGCAAAACCGTTTGATTCAAACTCTCGATAACCAAATTGACATTATTGACATTATTGTCGACATTGGCCGTCACCTCCACTGCCAAACGTCCATCGGTATGCTGCAATTGTTCATAACCTCGCCGATTATGAACGATCGCTACATTATCAAATGGAACATAAGTATTATCCGGCAGACGGACTTCCAACTCGGACAAGACGCTTAAATCAGCCGTTTGCCAATCAGGTAATTTGACCCGAACACTGACTTCATCCAGTCCGTCCTGAAATAACTGCACTTGCTTGCCATCAAAGGCAGTACGCAATTGCTCGCCTAAATCCTGCAATGTCAAACCAGCCATCAAACCAGCAGGTTTCAAACTGAAAATCTGTTGGTTGCGGCCAAAAGGCAGATCATCCTGAATATCACTGACGCCCGGAACGGTTTGCAAAGAGGCTGCCAAATCCAGCGCCGCCTGTTTCAGGACATCGGCCTGATTACCGTTCAAGCGAATGGTCAAGTCCCGGCCCGGCGGGCCGACCAGACGACTGGACACGGTAAATACATCCAACCCCGGCGGCTGAAACACTCGCTTTTTCCAGGCATTGATAAATGCCTGATTGCGAATGCTGCGATCATCGGACTCGGTCAACTCCAGCGTCATCGAGGCTAAATGATCTCCCGTCCCTGAGGCAGTTCCCCGGTTGGAAATCCCGGCTCCATGCCGGCTGATCACTTTGAGTAATAATGGCTCATCAGGTGATAATTCCTTAGCTGTTTGCTGTAATGTCGTTTCCAGATGGCGTAAAAAATCATCTACTTTCGCTTTCGGCGTACCGGGAAAAAATCCGATATGAACAAATAACAGCGCGGTTTCAGGTGACGGAAAAAAACGAAATTTCACTCGCTGCCCGGCTAACAAGCCGACGCTGACAATCAACAAACTGATGACCAGCGCCAATGCAATCAGGCGGTTTTTTAAGGTCAAGCGTATAAGCTGGCGAAATTTCTGGTTTTTGAATCGATCGAATGCCGCATTGAAGCGCTGATGCCAGCCAGGCCTTTCCTGATGAGGCATATGCTGAAAGCTATGCCGTAAATGACCGGGCAAGACAAAAAAACTTTCCACCAGGGAAGCCAGAATCACCGCGCAAATAATCAACGGAATATCGAATAAAATTTTACCGGTCGGGCCACTGACCAGCATCAATGGAATGAAGGCCGCCACCGTCGTCAAGGATGAGGCCAATACCGGAGCCAACATACGTCGGGCGCCGCCTTCTGCGGCCATGATGGGTTGTTCGCCCTGTTGATAATGCGTCAGGGCGTCTTCACCCACGACAATGGCGTCATCGACGATAATTCCCAGCGCCATAATCAAGGCGAACAAACTGATCATATTGATGCTGCCGCCAACGAAATACAAAATCAGCAAGGTCGCCATAAACGATACCGGAATGCCGACCGCCACCCATAAGGCCACTCTAGGGCTCAAAAACAAATACAATATCGCCACCACCAGCACCAACCCACTGATGTCATTTTTCAGTAACAGCTCAATTCTGTCCTGGATATTTTTCCAGTTTTCTTCATAGACATATAATTGCATTTGTGGCGGCAATGTCGGCCGAGTGTCATGCAGCCACGCCTGAAAAACCCGAGCTGCCTTGAAGGCATCGCCATTGTCCGAGATCCTCAAGATCATCTCTACCGCTGGCTGGTCGTCCACGGTCAGGATCACCCCGCCTTTTTCATTTTGCCGTTTGATTAATGCCACATCGCCAAGCAAAATTCGTGTGGTTTCATTCGCAATCAATGGAATTTCTGCAAAGCCCTCAGTATTCTTGCGTTGCGCCAGACTGCGCAGTTCTGTGACCTGTTCCTGATCAGCAAATGTACCGGCAGGAATATCCTGACTTTCCTGATTGATGCGCTGAGCGACTTGGCCCAAACTCATATCCAGTTGTTGCAAGGTTTTATGATCAATTTCGATACTGATTTCCTGATCAGGCAGCCCGTTGAGGTCAACTTTATTGATGCCTAAATCCAGCAATTCCTGCTCGTATTGATGCACCAACGTACGTAAGTCGGTTAAATTGCCGCCATAGAGCAAAATTCTGGCGACCTGTTCATAGCGCATCAGATGAATCACCTGCGGCTGTTCCGCTTCTGCCGGCAAATTGCGAAATTCATCGATTTGCTGTTTGACCTGATTGAGAATTTCAATCGGGTCGCTATATTCTTCCAATTCCAGCTTGATAAATGCCAAGCCCGGTGAAGAGGTCGAGGTCATTTCCCGAATCTGGTCGACCGAACGCAGCTTCATCTCCAAGGGTACGGTAATCGAGGCGGCAACATCTTCTGCACTGGCGCCACGCCAGGGAATGGTAATGGTAATGTAGTCCAGATCAAACTGCGGAAAATAGCGCACAGTCAACTTTTCAAGCGCCACCAGCCCACCCATGATCACCATGATCATCAGCAAATTGGCCGCTACTTTATGATGCGCGAAAAATCCCAGAAGATCGGAGCGTGATGTCATACCAGAATGAGTGTCTCGATAAAAACGTCAATAGTAAGGGATATGCGGTTAAATGACTATCTTCTTTGCGGTAAGCAGAGTAAAACAAGCATCATCCAACCGCCTCAGGGCCACGTCATCTAATCCGCTAACCCACTGACAAGCCTGCACTATTGGATAATTGCTGGACGTTCACCTCAGATCATGCTTGAATTCAATCACCATGATCGAAGTGGATTTACCATGATCCCTGCCGCTGTCCGATGTCATCGTGCGACCGATACAGCGCCATGAGCGGGCGCGCCACTGGCTGCGCCACCCGATCCCTCATCCCGATTGGAGCACCCCGATGCAGAAGATCAATCTGAGCGACCTGGAGATAGCCCAGTTGCGCGAACAGCTGGGCCGCTTACCCGAACCCCGCGGTGGACGCCGTCAGCTGCACCCCCTGCCGACGGTGCTGACCATCGCCCTGGCGGCCACCCTGGCCGGCGCCCGGGGCTATCTGGCCATCAGTGAGTACGCCGCCCGCCTGACCCAGACGCAGCTCAAGCGCCTGCGGGCCTATTTCGATCGCAGACAGCAACGCTTCGTGGCCCCCTCCGAGCCCACCTTCCGCCGCGTGCTCCAGCAGGTGGATCCGGTGGCGCTGGAGCAGGCCTTTTCCGCCTGGGTCCAGGCCAGCGCACCGGCCGACGAACCCCTGGCCATCGACGGCAAGACCCTCAAGGGCGCTCGCCGGGGCGATGGCCGCCAGACGCACCTGCTCGCCGCCCTGTTCACTCGGCAGGGCACCGTCCTGGCACAGCGCGCGGTCGAGACCAAGAGTAATGAGATCCCGGCCCTGCGGGAGCTGCTCGATCCCCTCTCCATCGAGGGGCGTGTGGTCACCGCCGATGCGCTCCACACCCAACGCGAGACCGCCCGCTTCCTGGTCGAGGAAAAGGGCGCGCACTACCTGTTCACGGTCAAGGACAACCAGAAAACCCTGGCCAACGATCTCAAGGCTTTCGACCGGGAATCCATTCCCCCCTGAGCACACCACGGTGGACAAGGGACACGGTCGGATCGAGCAGCGCACCCTTCGCACCACCGTTGCGCTCAATGCCTATCTCGATTTCCCCCATGTGGGCCAGGTCTGCCGGATCGAACGCCAGGTCACCGTGTCCAAGACCGGCAGGACACGCACAGAACAGATCTTCTGCATCACTGATCTCACCCCGGAACAGGCCGACCCCGGGCAACTGCTGGCCCTCAACCGGGGGCACTGGAGTATCGAGAACCGCCTCCATTGGGTCCGCGATGTCACGTTCGATGAGGACCGCTGCCAGGTTCGAAAGGGCCATGGCCCCCAGGTGCTCGCCTGCCTGCGAAACGCCGTCATCGGCCTGCTGCGTCGCCTGATCCGTCAGCCGCGGCAATCCATCGCCAGCATGATCCGCCATTTTGCGGCCCATCCTGCGCAGGCGCTCGCTGTCTTCCTGCGCTGACACGGCCGGCCCAGGTCGTCATCGGGGCCGACGGTGATCGGCCAGGCCCCGGTATGGCCAATGACCATGGCAAACCGCCATTCGGCGGCTTTTTGCAGCCCAATCGACCGAATATCCCGCTTCAAGCCGGGAAACCTCACTACGCCAAGGCCTTGGAGATCAGGCTGGTTAAGGTGTGGCCGGGGGAGAGGCGATTTAGATGACGTCGTCCTGCCAACCGCCTCCTTATCGCTTGCCAGCTTTTCCGATATATGATAAAAATGTTAGGATATAAAAAATACTGAACAAATCATCCTTGATTCTCCAGCGACCACAATGCATAAAATTTGCTGCATTATCGATGACTGTTCTGACTTTACCTGGCTTCAAAACACCCTGAATAATTTATTAAAAAAAGGAAACAACCATGTTCGGTGAAATTATTGAAATAACCTTTTTCATGTGGCTGCTTGCTCTCACCTCTTTTGCGCCGTTAGGCTATTTTATTTACATGTATACGGTGAAAAATGGCGAACCCTTTGGTGAAATCGAGCCACACGGTGATAGTCCATCAGCCCTGGCTGACCTGGTTGACAAGGCAATCGCTTTATTCAAAAACATAAAAAAATGAGATAAGCCTTCTTCATCCCATAAAAAAACTGGCTCACGCCGGTTTTTTTATGGGATGAAGCCAATTACCACACAATAATTATTGTTTTATTTCTTGCATTTTTCTCTTGTCAGTCTATGCTTATAAAAAAATCAACAATCACTAGACTTTCTATGAAGAATCAACATAGTTTTTTACCTCAATATCAACATTCTTTTGAATACAATACCCAGATTTTAAGACAATGTGTGCCTTTAATGGCTAAACACCATGTGGCCCCTCATCCTATTAACTATGCGGTATGGTATGACTATGCCTCAGATGTCAATCCGCATTTGAATCAAACTATTGATAGCCTGATTAACGACAATATCCGCTTTGACGAACAAATCAATTTTGATTTATACAACCGCTTTATCTGTAATGCCTCTTTAGAAAGGTTTGAACAAGTCAATAATAAATTATCATCGATAATGCATAGCGCTATCGACCAGGTTAAACAATCCAGCAACCAGTTTTCTGAAAGCAAACACAGTCTGCAATCCAGCAGCAAAAAGCTGGAGATAATGACCGAAAAACAGGATATGCAATCTCTGCTGGCAGAAATTGTCCAGGAAGCGCAACAATTGGAAAAAGAAACCACCTTGCTGAATAACGAGTTGGACAAAGCCCAGCAGGAAATGGAGCAACTGAAGTCCGAACTGGAAAAAACCAGGCAACTGGCCATCACTGATGGTTTGACAGGTCTTCTGAACCGGCGTTCATTCGACGATGAACTCGGCAAACTGATTCCATGTGAAGCTGACCGGCAACATTGCCTGTTAATTCTGGACCTTGACCATTTCAAAAAGGTCAATGACACCTTTGGTCATACGATTGGCGATAAAGTTATTCGCTATACCGCCGATTTGATCAAAAACAAAAAACAGCCTCATCATTTAGGGGCGCGCTATGGAGGCGAGGAACTGGCGCTGATCATGCCGGAAACCCCACTGGAACATGCGCTTGAAATTGCCGAATCTATCCGTAAAACCCTGGAACCCAGCCAATTAAAACAAAAAAACAGCAATCTCAGCATCGGTACCGTCACCGCCTCCATTGGCGTTACTGCCCTGCTGCAAGAAGACACAGCTGACACGGCCATTAGCCGGGCGGATAATGCGCTTTACAGTGCTAAAAAGTCAGGTAGAAACCGGGTGGTTTCAGCTTGATAAACCTCCACAAGTCGGGCAGGCCGGATTTTTTCTCAATCTCATCGTGTTCCATTCCATACTCAAGCTATCCAGCAACAACAAGCGCCCTACCAGTGTCTCACCAATATCCAGACGCAGCTTGATGGCCTCCAAGGCTTGAATGCTGCCAATAATGCCGGTAACAGGCGCAATAACGCCATGGGTGGCGCAATTTTGTAATTCCTCACCTTCATTCTGATACAAACAGTTATAACAAGGACTGTCATTATGACCCGGGGTAAAGACGGACACCTGCCCTTCAAAGCGAATCGCTGCACCGGAAACCAGCGGCGTCTGCTGCCGGACACAAGCACTGTTTATCGCAAAACGGGTGCTGAAGTTATCGCTGCAATCCAACACCAAGTCAGCCGCTTTCACCTCTTTTAGCAAACGCTCGCCCGCCAATCGCATCGCATGAGCAACCACCTTGGTCTCTGGATTGATATTTTTTAATGTTTCCCGGGTTGAAAAAACTTTTTCCATCCCTATATCGTCAGTGGTATGCGCAATCTGTCGTTGCAAATTGGACAAATCCACTTGGTCATCATCATAGAGTGTGATTTGCCCCATGCCGGCAGCTGCCAGATACATCGCCGCAGGACAGCCGAGGCCTCCAGCGCCGACTATCAGGACATTTGTATCCAGGAGTTTTTGCTGGCCCTCAATATCCACTTGCGGCAACAAAATCTGACGGCTGTAACGAAGCAATTGTTTGTCGTTCATTTTTTACAAAAGATAAATTGGAATTGACGAATGATGCCAAAGTGCTTGACAGAATGCAAAAGCTGACTATTATTAGCACTCGACAGCACAGAGTGCTAATAGCTAAAATCACTCTTTTAAATTTAAACAACTTGTTCAGGAGACATTGATGAAAATACGTCCATTACATGACAGAGTCATCATTAAACGCGTAGAAGAAGAAACTACAACAGCGGGTGGAATCGTCCTGCCTGGTTCTGCCGCAGAAAAACCCAGCGAAGGGACTGTATTGGCAGTAGGCAATGGCAAATTACTGGAAAACGGCGAGGTTCACCCATTGGACGTCAAAGTCGGTGACCGTGTTTTATTCGGTAAATATTCAGGCAATGAAGTCAAAGTCGATGGCGAAGATGTGATTGTCATGCGCGAAGATGACATCATGGCCGTTTTAGACTAATTGATCATCAATCTTTCTTATTAACCATTTATTCTAAAAGGAAAAAAAATGGCAGCAAAAGACGTAAAATTTGGCTTGGACGCTCGCACCTTGATGGTTGCAGGCGTAAATATTCTGGCAAATGCAGTAAAAGTAACTTTAGGTCCTAAAGGCCGCAACGCGGTATTGGAAAAAAGCTTTGGCGCACCAACCATCACTAAAGATGGTGTTTCAGTAGCCAAAGAAATCGAATTAAAAGACAAATTCGAAAACATGGGCGCGCAAATGGTCAAGGAAGTGGCGTCACAAACATCTGATGTAGCCGGTGACGGCACCACCACTGCGACCGTTCTGGCGCAATCCATCGTCAATGAAGGCTTGAAATCTGTCGCCGCCGGCATGAACCCAATGGATTTGAAACGCGGTATTGACCTGGCTGTGACTGAAGCTGTCAAAGCGATTGAAACACAGTCTATTCCTTGTGCAGATAGTAAATCCATTGCTCAAGTTGGAACTATTTCAGCCAACTCTGACGAAGCGGTTGGCCAGATTATCGCCGAAGCGATGGAAAAAGTCGGTAAAGAAGGTGTTATCACTGTCGAAGAAGGTTCTGGTCTGAACAACGAACTGAATGTGGTTGAAGGTATGCAGTTTGATCGTGGCTACCTGTCGCCTTACTTCATCAATAATCAGGAAAGCATGAGTGTTGAGTTGGAAAACCCATTCATCCTGTTATTCGACAAAAAAACCTCTAACATACGTGATTTGCTTCCAGTATTGGAAGGCGTGGCCAAAGCCAGTCGTCCATTGCTGATTATCGCTGAAGATGTAGAAGGCGAAGCTCTGGCAACTTTGGTCGTCAACAATATGCGCGGCATCGTTAAAGTCGCCGCAGTTAAAGCGCCTGGTTTTGGTGATCGCCGTAAAGCCATGCTGGAAGATATTGCCGTATTGACCGGAGGCACGGTTATTTCTGAAGAAGTAGGCTTGTCTTTGGAAAAAACTGAACTCGACCAGCTGGGTACCGCTAAACGTGTTCAAATCACCAAAGAAAACACAACTATCATTGATGGTGCAGGTTCTGAAGATCAAATCAAAGGCCGCGTCAATCAGATTCGTGCGCAAATCGATGAGGCGACTTCTGACTATGATAAAGAAAAACTGCAAGAACGCTTGGCCAAACTGGCTGGCGGTGTTGCCGTCATCAAAGTGGGAGCTGCCACTGAAGTTGAAATGAAAGAGAAAAAAGCGCGCGTCGAAGACGCACTGCATTCAACCCGCGCCGCTGTCGAAGAGGGCGTGGTTGCAGGCGGTGGTACTGCACTGGTTCGCGCATTGGCAAGTATTAAAGACCTGGAAGGCGCTAACCACGATCAGACTGTTGGCGTCAACATTCTGCGTCGCGCCATGGAAGAGCCACTGCGTCAAATCGTCAGCAATGCCGGCGATGAGCCTTCAGTCGTCTTGAATGAAGTCAGCAAAGGCGAAGGCAACTTCGGCTACAACGCGGCTACTGGAGAATATGGCGATATGATCGAAATGGGTATTCTCGACCCGGCTAAAGTGACTCGTTCCGCACTGCAAAATGCGGCATCAGTTGCCGGTTTGATGATCACCACTGAAGTGATGGTCGCTGACGAACCAGCCGACGACAAAGCGCCAGCCATGCCTGATATGGGTGGAATGGGCGGAATGGGTGGTATGGGCGGCATGATGTAAGCCTTGCCCTACAAGCCCTTCAGCTTGTTCAAGGCCCTGATGGATAATATCCATCAGGGCTTTTTTATCGCGCATCATTCCATTAAAAAACAAACTTTTATCTGAAATCAGAAAATTCTTACAATTTAAACACTTGCGTTTCTTAATTTAAGATTGATTTAATCTTCATTTGCTGTAATGATCACACGCAAAAATAACTTAAAAATTTTGCTGATTTAGCCGATAGATTACACACCAGGAAGATTTGAGGAAATCTTATGTTTGATGAATATTTTGAAGTCGTTCTTGCCGATACCCCTGCAGGCCTGAACACCCACTTCAATGTGCGCTACCAGGTATATTGTGATGAAATGGGGTACGAAGACAAATCCCGTTTCCCTGATGAACTGGAAAGCGATCATTGGGACCAACATTCCGTACATTTTATTATCCGCCATAAGCATACGCATCAATGGATCGGAGCGATGCGAATGGTTTTTCCTTATCAGGGTAAATTACCCATGCAGGAATTTTGTTCAATCGATAGAGAACACAACAGTCTTCAGGAAATTGTGATTTCCCGTCTCTGCCTGATCAACGATATTCGCAAACGCAAAACGGATGAAGAGCCACCACTGGCTCTTAACACCCTGGGCGACCCTCAGCCTGACTCTAATGATGTCACTCAACTCTACAGCCGACGCCACATCAATAAAAGTCTGATTTGGGGATTGTTCCGCGCCGCCAGCCTGTATAGTCAAGCCGAAGGAATTGAAAACTGGTATTTTCTGGGTTCAAAAGCCTTGGCGCGTGTCATCAGTCGTGAAGGTTTTAAAATGCAGCAAATTGGTGACGGCTGCGAACATCGGGGAAAACGCTACCCATTCAAAGTAGAAATGCGAAATATTGTCGACAATCAAATCTGGAGCCAAAGCTTTAACAATGGCTACACACTTTATTCTGAGCTGAATGAAGCGCAAGAACTTCAACGCAACGCCGCATAATCTTTAAGGAAATGCTGAACAAATGAGGGCTGATTTATTCAGCGTTTCCTTACTATGAGCGCCGTCATTTTCTTGCTTGAAGCAGAGAAATTATTACGGCTATCACCAAAATCGCCAGCGAAAGCTCCAGCATGATAAAAGCGGCTAATTTGAAATAGGCAAACACCGGGTTGACAAAACGCACCAGCCACCCTGCAATTTCATCGGCAATCGCCGATAAATAAACGGCTGAACTGAGCCATACTTTGGCTCCTATTGACATGGTCGTCATCAACATCAAATGAGTCAGCGTCAAAATCAACATGCCCATGGCAAAAAAATGAAAATGACTGGTTTCCAGCATGCTTTGATAGCTTTTGGGCTGAGTGAAATCTTGCTCGGAACCCAAATAATAGCTCAGCACAGATTCAGCCGTTAAATCCATCTTGTGAAAAAACAGCAATCCATTACTCACCCATAACAACACAATATAGCCTAAAAACATTAAAATCATCGTATTCAGCAATAATTGCCTGTTTTGCTCACCAGTAACAAAAAAGCGCATTATTTATTCTCCCTTCAGCATCACCTGGAAGATCGCCATGACTTTACGCGTGACATCAATTGCTGAGCGTGTACTCAATGTCGCCCCGGCAATCCCTTGAATATCACGATTCAAGCGCAACTGGTCCAGCGCCTTTCCATATAGCAGTTCATACCAGCGCTGAGGCGGCTGATACTCAGGCGGTTCATGAAAAGCCAGTGTATAAATGGCCGTCACTTTACCTTCGGTATCCAACACGACCATCAATGTTTCCGGCTTGGTTCTAACCACATGATTCTCAATCGCCGCATAGCCCAAAATATCATCACCTTGTTTACCAACATAAAAAGTGAAAAAGGGACTTTCCATCTTGACTCGGGCTAGCTGTTCAATTTTTTCTAGCTGGACCTCATCAGGAAATAACGACAGCATTTCAATACTGGCTTCCTTTCCGAAAGCCAGTTTCATCGCCTCATTTTTACTGTAAAAAATTTTGCTCGCTGCCGGTAAGGCAAACAATAAAAATATCAGTCCTGCAATAACACTTTTGAAAGTCAAATATTTATAATGCATCAAAAAATAAACCCCAGCCCCAAATTAAAGTCATCCGGCAAATCGCCCGCTTGTGAAGACCAGTTACGGTAATCAGCCTTGATCACCACATTGGGAATTGGCTTATAGTTAATCCCAATCTGGAAAATCTCCCGATCCTTGCTCAAATCATCGGCAAAACCATTTGGCGCGCTGGCAATCGTATCAAATCGTTCATAACGAAAAAATGGCGCCAGATATTGTGTGCTGTCAGCAAACAAATGTGGCATCACATCATAGCCAACTTCAGTATACCAACCATAATTCTCGCTTCCTATAGTTTCCCCTTTGGCAGCGCTTAACACAGCGGCATCACCGATACGCCCCCAGGAACCCAACGCCCGAAATTCCAGGCCTCGATATTTGACCTGAACATGCCCTTCATACAATTGAGTAAAAACGTCAACCTGTTGGCCATTAAAAATCTGGTTTTGACCGGAATTCCCTAAATAAGCCGAGGCACCAATCGTCACCCCAGGAACTTGTGGCAACGCATAATCAAATCGTCCAACAAAAGCCAGATCTTCCGCCTTGGCTTTACTTGCCGATTGCCGTCCACTGCGAATACCAGAAGAAGTAAAATCTGCGGCATTCATCCCATTTATGCCATAAATAGTATAGGTTAAACCGGGTGCCAGCTCACCAAATAAACCTACACCAACTTCTCGCCAGGTGGAGGGTATAATACGACGTTCTACCTCGGGCCGATTATTGCCAAAGAAAAACGTCGGTTCATGAATGGGGTTAATAAAACCCATCGGTATCAATACCATCCCGGCTCGAGCATTCACCATGGGGTCAAAAAAGAAATCCAGTGCCGCAGATTCGACTGAAACCGAACCTTTGTCTTCTGCACCAGAACCAGTGGTTCCATGCTCAAACTCTATTTCACTGTTAAATAAAATATTGTCAGTAAATTTATAACCTAAATCTCTGTACATGACAAAAAATATTAAAAGCTGGCGTAGCTCGTTGAAATGTAATTAAATACCGCATTTTGTTTTAGCGAATATGAATAACGGGACATTACAAATCAACGAGCTGACCGTCATATTAACTGAGCACTTTCAATGGAACAAGGCAAGAATCGTTTGTTTTGTGGGTATGTTAATTGCTTTGATGGCAGTTAGCACGGTCAATCTGGCCCAGCTCGCCGTATTCTTTCCCCGTCGGGCAAAAATTTCCTCACGATATCGACGGATGCAACGATTTTTCAGTGACCATTGGCTGGATTACAATGAAGTCGCTCATTTCATCATGAAACTGTTTGGTTTCACTGATCAGGATTACTATCTGACGTTAGACAGGACGAATTGGAAGTGGGGTAAAACCAATATTAATCTGCTGGTGCTTGCCGTGGTTTATCGGGGTGCCGCCATTCCGGTGTATTGGTTGCCTTTAAACAAGCGGGGCAACTCTAATACGAAGGAACGTATAGCGCTGATGAAACGCTTTATTGCGCAGTTTGGCCGACATCACATCAAAGGTCTTTTGGCTGATCGGGAGTTTATTGGAGACGAATGGATGGGCTGGTTGTTTGAGCAAGAGATTCCCTTTTATATCCGTATTCGCAACAACGCCTGGACAACCAATGCCCAAGGCCAGCGAATACGCGTAGAGCGTTTGTTTTATGGGCTTAAGCCGGGTAGCACACGACACCTCTCAACAGCGCGCTATTCGGGAAATTGTTCAATTTATCTCAGTGGGTTACGGCTGAGTGATGGTGAGTTATTAATCATCGTCTGTCAGCATTTGAACCCTGATGCGATTAAAATTTATGGCTTGCGTTGGGAAATCGAAACGCTTTTCGGCGGTTTAAAAGGACGGGGATTCAAACTTGAGGAAACGCGTGTAGTCGGTTATCTTCGGATCAAAAAATTGTTAGTACTTCCCGTTATTGCTTTCTGTTGGTCACATAAAGCAGGCGAATGGAAACATGATTGCGAGTTACCAATAAAAACCAAAACACATCAGCGGCTCGCGCAAAGCCTGTTTCGATATGGATTAGATTGTATCCGCTCAACGTTGTTTAATGTCTTATCTCAATCAAAAAGGATGATTAGAAAAGTGATTGCTCTTTTGCAACCCATACCTTTTGTCACTGGAATACATGAGACTCATTTGTCATAAGTTAATTTTTGTCATGTACAGAGATTTATTTTATGTGGGCATCTTCTCTTTATCCCGCTGTAATTAGGAGTACAGATCTGTCACTTAACGATATTAACGACTTGCCAGTTATTGGCTTTGATGATGTGGAATTAAATATAGAGCTAACTCCAGTCCCTTTACCAGCAAGTATATTGTTCTTTTTCCCAGCTGTTACAGGGTTGTTTTTTGTGCGTGAAAAATTCAAGCATACCCCCAATTTCCCCAATGCTACGTGTTAAATATGTAGCCAAGCAATTGATATTCAAGCTTTATGACCTAACAAGGCAAATCCAGCCGACCGTTAACAGCGCAGCGTAGTTCTTTTTCAACGGTCATGTTATGTCAATATTCAGTGCTTTATCGAAGTCCACCGACCGCTGATTTATTCGCGAGTCCCATGACACAGGGAAGTGTCATCAAAATCAATAGCGCCAAGCTATTGATTTTTGTAAGCAAAGTGAAAATCGCATTTCCACTTTGCGTCAGCTGACAAATCATGGATGATTTGTTCAGCGGTTTCAATTAGACCATCAATCGATTACTGATACTGATATCAGGGCGACAGAATAAAAGCGCCGATTCAAACAAAGCATCCCAACAATCACCAATGGCTTGCCCCTTGATCTGCCGGTCAATCAAAGCGCATTGCTGTATCAGTCGCGACAGATGATGAGCGTTTAGTCGTTGCAAGGCATGCTTATACAAGCTTTGTTTTGATTCCCAAATCTGATATTGCCTGAAGATCGTCTGCTTATCCCGGCCTGCCTGTTTGAGTTGTAACAATACCCGCACTTCGCGGCTCAAGGCCCACAGCACGACAGGCTCGGCCACGCCTTCAGCCTTTAATGCCGACAAGATACGAACACTTTTGTTCAGTTGTCCCGCCAACAATGCCTCGGCCAGTTTAAAAACATCGAAGCGAGCATAATCGGCGATTTCTTGTTCCAGTTGCTGCTTGGAAATGGATTCAGAACCATGCAAAACATAAAGTTTCTCCAGTTCCTGGGCGGCGGCCAGCATATTACCTTCAACCCGGGACACCAACCAGCGCAATGCATCTTCCTGAATATTCAACCCCCGTTTCAGGCTACGCCGTTTCAGCCACTGCAATAATGTTGAACCTTGCAAAGGCCAGACCTGAACGATTACTCCGGCTTTATCCAAAGCCTGAAACCAGCGTGTTTTCTGAGAGGACACCGCGATTTTACCCGTCGTAATCAATAAGATTGTATCGTTAGAAAGAATCTGGCAATAGGCTTCCAACGCCTTTCCACCTTCCTTGCCCGGTTTAGCCGACGGAAGACGCAAATCGATCAGTTTTTTATCGGCAAAAATGGATAAGGAGGCGGCCAACTCCGATAAGCTCGCCCAGTTAAAACGGTCATTTTCAACAGTTAACACTTCGCGCTGACCAAAACCAGCCCGCTTGGCTGCTGCCCTTATCGCATCGGCCGCTTCACCTTTCTGCAGAGGCTCATCGCCGCTGACCAGATAAACCGGCCGTATGTTTTTTTTTAACGACGCTTCCAGTTGTTCGGAGTTTAACCGCATCAGGGCTTGCTTACCACTAGCCTGGCCTGGGATAAAATCCTTTTGGCCGCTTGTCGATACAACTCTTGCCGAATCACTGCTTCTTCATTGTTTTTAGCCAGAATATCGATCTGGTTATTGAAATAACTGCGATACAATTCCAGATGCAATGGTTTTTCTGACAATTCTTTACCCTCTTTGTCCAGCAATTGATAATCCAAGCGATAGGTCAATTCAAATTCATTCGCCCGGCCAGTTGAATCAAGCGACAATACGCGCCTCTCAAGATGCTCATCAAGTGCTTTAATGACAATACCTGCTTCAGCCGGGTTATTGACGATACGGGCATCTGTGCCTCGCAACAATTCTTTCATTGCACGAGTAAGACTGCTCGATACCGATTGCATGGCAATCTTTCTCATTTCCTCGCTCACTTCCACCGCGCCACGCAGGTGATAACCACAGGCACTCAACAAAATCAGCAAGGTGAAAACAAAGACCGCTTTGCTATGCCAGCTTCTCATCTTCAAACCACAATATTGATCAGTTTTTTGGGCACGACAATCACTTTCCGAATGGTTTTACCCTCGATATAGGATTGAATCCTGGCATCTGCCAAAGCCATTTTTTCAATATCATCTTTACTGGCGGAAAGCGGCACATTCAATTTACTGCGTAATTTACCATTCACCTGAATGACCATCTCCAGACTGTCTTGCACCAGGGCAGATTCATCGACCTTGGGCCAGCTGGCAACGACAATATCCCCTTTATGCCCAAGATTTTCCCATAATCTCTGGCAAACATGCGGCACCACCGGCGAAAGCATCAAAACAATTTTTTCCAATACTTCCTGCCGAACAGCTTGACCGTTTTCCGAATCATCCTCAAATTTCGCCAATGCATTCAACAACTCCATATTGGCGGCAATCGCTGTATTGAAGGTAAAACGACGCCCCATATCATCGCTGACTTTTTGCAAAGTCTGATATAACTGTCTGCGCAGCTTTTTTTGTGCTTCTGTCAGACTGGTTTTATCGACGGCTTGTGAAGCGCCGCCAGCAGAAACGTGTAAATAAACCTGACGCCACAAGCGCTTCATAAAACGAAACGCGCCTTCCACGCCACTGTCTGACCATTCCAGCGATTGCTCAGGAGGGACTGCGAACATGATGAACAAGCGAACAGTATCGGCACCATAGCGGTCGATCAATTCTTGCGGATCAACCGTGTTGCCTTTGGATTTTGACATTTTCGCGCCATCTTTCAACACCATACCCTGGGTCAACAGGTTTTTAAAAGGTTCATCAACCTTGACCAGCCCTTCATCGCGCAACAGTTTGGTGTAAAAACGCGCATACAGTAGATGCAAAATCGCATGCTCGATACCGCCAATATAATGGTCAACAGGCAGCCAGTAATTGACCGACTCGTCCAGCATTTTCTCATCACTTTTGCCTGCAAAACGGGCAAAATACCAGGACGATTCCATAAAAGTATCGAAGGTATCGGTATCGCGTCGTGCCGGCTTGCCACATTTAGGGCAGTCGGCATGCGGGAATTCAGGGTGAGCTGCCAGTGGTGATTGTGAACCATCGAGAACCACATCCTTGGGCAGTTCAACCGGCAAATCTTTTTCAGGCACTGCCACCGTACCGCAATCATCACAATAAATAATTGGCACCGGCGCACCCCAGTAACGCTGACGGGAAACCCCCCAGTCACGCAGGCGATAATTGGTTTTACGTTGTCCCTTGCCAGCTTTCTCCAGAAATTCTGCGATTGCAGTGAACGCTTGTTCTGAAGTCAGACCGTCAAACTGGCCGGAATTTTTTAGCATGCCTTTAGCTGTAAAAGCCTGTTCTTCAACCGAATCATCACTACCCTCGGTAGAAAAAATGACCTGCTTGAGCGGTATCGCGTATTTTTTAGCAAATTCATAATCACGCTGATCATGCGCCGGCACCGACATCACAGCACCTGTGCCATAACTCATCAGGACAAAATTAGCAATCCAGACAGCAACCGGCTCACCGGTAATCGGATGAATGGCCTTGAACCCGGAATCCACGCCTTTCTTCTCCATCGTTTCCATCGCAGCTTCCGAGGTTTCCATCACCTTGCATTCGTCCAAAAATGCCTGGATTTCGGGATTGTTTTTCGCTGCCGCCAATGCCACCGGGTGCTCGGCGGCAACAGCCACATAAGTGACACCCATCACGGTGTCTGGACGTGTCGTATAAATACGAATGGCTTGTTCCATTCCTTCGACACTGAAATCCATTTCCACACCTTGCGATTTGCCAATCCAGTTGGCCTGCATGGTTTTAACCTGTTCCGGCCAGCCGTCCAGTTTTTCCAGATCGGCCAACAATTCATCGGCATAGGCTGTGATTTTCAGAAACCATTGCGAAATTTCTTTTTTCTCGACCTTGGTATCGCAACGCCAGCAACATCCTTCGATAACCTGCTCATTGGCCAGAACAGTCTGGTCATTAGGGCACCAGTTGACCGGTGAGGTTTTTTTGTACACCAGGCCTTTTTCCAGCAAGCGGGTAAAAAACCATTGTTCCCACCGGTAATAAGATGGATCACAGGCAGCCAGCTCCCGGTTCCAGTCGTAACCAAAACCTAAGCGTTTCAACTGCTGACGCATATAGTCGATATTACTGTAAGTCCAATCAGCCGGATGCACTTTGTTCTTCATTGCCGCATTTTCAGCCGGCAGGCCAAAAGCGTCCCATCCCATCGGCTGCATTACGTTCTTGCCCTGCATACGCTGATAACGACTGATAACATCACCAATGGTATAGTTTCTGACATGCCCCATGTGCAAATTACCACTGGGATAAGGAAACATGGACAGACAATAATACTTTTCTTTATCAGCATCTTCAGTGGCATTAAAAAGCCCTGCCTGTTCCCAATGTTGCTGAACTTTTTCTTCTATCGCTAAAGGTTTGTAATTTTCTTCCATCCTGCTCGTCATTTGCCACTCAAAAGGGTTAGAATAACTCAAACAAGCCTATATCCAAAGCGTCATTTTAAGGAGCCGGACATGACCGAAAGCAAACTGATTGAAATTTATAACAACATTGTCAAATACTTACACGAAGCATTAGACACAACAGCCGAAACACTTGATGAAGCGCTGGAAATCGCCAAAAAGAAAACCGGCGAAATTACGGGTGCCTCACAAGAAGAGCTGGACAGAACCGGCGATGCCGTAATGCGGGATATCGAACATGCCGCCAACCAGGAAAAACCGGTTCAAGATGAAGAATCGTTGGCGGAGTGGCTCAAATTCGATATTGAATTACTGGAAAACTTCGCCTTTGACGCCTTTATGGAACTGTCGGACAAAACCAAGGTACAACTGGCCAAGCTGGAATATGAAGCAAAACAATATCATCCTTCTCTGTACATGACAAAAATTAACTTATGACAAATGAGTCTCATGTATTCCAGTGACAAAAGGTATGGGTTGCAAAAGAGCAATCACTTTTCTAATCATCCTTTTTGATTGAGATAAGACATTAAACAACGTTGAGCGGATACAATCTAATCCATATCGAAACAGGCTTTGCGCGAGCCGCTGATGTGTTTTGGTTTTTATTGGTAACTCGCAATCATGTTTCCATTCGCCTGCTTTATGTGACCAACAGAAAGCAATAACGGGAAGTACTAACAATTTTTTGATCCGAAGATAACCGACTACACGCGTTTCCTCAAGTTTGAATCCCCGTCCTTTTAAACCGCCGAAAAGCGTTTCGATTTCCCAACGCAAGCCATAAATTTTAATCGCATCAGGGTTCAAATGCTGACAGACGATGATTAATAACTCACCATCACTCAGCCGTAACCCACTGAGATAAATTGAACAATTTCCCGAATAGCGCGCTGTTGAGAGGTGTCGTGTGCTACCCGGCTTAAGCCCATAAAACAAACGCTCTACGCGTATTCGCTGGCCTTGGGCATTGGTTGTCCAGGCGTTGTTGCGAATACGGATATAAAAGGGAATCTCTTGCTCAAACAACCAGCCCATCCATTTGTCTCCAATAAACTCCCGATCAGCCAAAAGACCTTTGATGTGATGTCGGCCAAACTGCGCAATAAAGCGTTTCATCAGCGCTATACGTTCCTTCGTATTAGAGTTGCCCCGCTTGTTTAAAGGCAACCAATACACAGGAATGGCGGCACCCCGATAAACCACGGCAAGCACCAGCAGATTAATATTGGTTTTACCCCACTTCCAATTCGTCCTGTCTAACGTCAGATAGTAATCCTGATCAGTGAAACCAAACAGTTTCATGATGAAATGAGCGACTTCATTGTAATCCAGCCAATGGTCACTGAAAAATCGTTGCATCCGTCGATATCGTGAGGAAATTTTTGCCCGACTGGGAAAGAATACGGCGAGCTGGGCCAGATTGACCGTGCTAACTGCCATCAAAGCAATTAACATACCCACAAAACAAACGATTCTTGCCTTGTTCCATTGAAAGTGCTCAGTTAATATGACGGTCAGCTCGTTGATTTGTAATGTCCCGTTATTCATATTCGCTAAAACAAAATGCGGTATTTAATTACATTTCAACGAGCTACGCCAGCTTTTAATATTTTTTGTCATGTACAGAGATCATCGACAATTGTTTGATAATTCGCCTCACCATAACCGCCAATGGAAAGTCCTTTATTGACCTTGTAAATCTTCGATGCAGCCGGACCTAAACCATATTGGCTTTTATATTCAACCTCATCGGGAATAAATAGCTGGGGTCTTATTTTTTCAACCGCTCCCGCTAAAACATCGGTTTTCCGATCCAATTCAACCACTTTCTTAGAAACAGGTTTTGACTCTTTATCCTCCAGCTTTTTCGTCAGCTTTTCTAACTGCGCTTGCTGGGCCTGAATAATTTTCCATAACTCAGCGACTGTCTTTGGCTGCCCTTTCTCATTTTCACCCCCGATAGCGCTAGTGGCAAATAATCCCAAGCCAACCAACAGCAATAGATTTCGCCTGAACAATGCCATAATCTTTCCCCTGATAAATCTTCAGAAGAAAGATTATAAGCCAATCAAGGTTACAGATGCTAGTCGTTATCATTTATGTTTATAAATATTACCTTTACTTTCCTTTCTTGTTTTATGCCTCTTCCCTAAAGAAGCACCGAACAAATTATGGATGATTTGTTCAGCGGACGAAAACAATCGCTTGGCGCCATTTATTTTGACGGCACATCTGTGTATCGCAGCATAACTATCTACACATTTTTTTCATCGTGCCCGCTACTGTATGGGCGAGTCAAAACTTCACGTTTTGCGTTCTCAAAGCACCAAAACAACAAATTTTTTGCTTAGAACCCAAGTTCCAGCCCCACGAAAAACCGGTTCCTATGTCAAAACCTTAGAAACCCCTTTCCAGTCAGCTTGATATTGCTTTGTTGAAGCAAAGCTTCTGGTTCAAGGTTCCCAAGCGGGAGCTTGGGAACCAGCCAACTCTTTTTTGGAACAGAGGTGTAGAAAGTTATGTGTCGTCAAGATCGATAGCTGTAAGCTATTGATTTTGTGAATGCTGATAAATCATGGATGATTTGTTCAGCGTTTTCTTAGGGAGCGCTCGATAAATCCAGCATGGTGGATAATTGCACTACTTCTCTCAAAGTCCTGGCATGCAGTTTTTTTCGGATCTGCGTGGTATAATTGGCAATGGTCTTATTACTCAAGCACATTTGCTGTGCAATTTCCGGGGTGCTGTAACCTTTCGCCAACAAGCGAAAAATATCAAACTCCCGGGAGCTTAATTGTTCGATAACATGGTTTAAACTTATTGGTTCTTCCGTCTGAATAGAGGACTGCCTGACCAGCCCTTGTTCGACATAGACCTTCCCCGCCATCACCTGCGCTATAGCTTCAAGCAAAATTTCGGGTGCGCTGTTTTTACAGATATACCCCTTGGCGCCACTTAGCAAAGCGCGGTTGACGAAAACTTGTTCATCATGAACACTGAAAACCAGAATTCTGGCTTGCTCATCACGCTGAACGATACGTTTGATCGTCTCCAACCCACCAATGCCAGGCATGCTTAAATCTATTATGACAATATCAGGTTTAAGCTGTTTATAAAGCTGTATAGCTGTTTCACCTCGGTCGGCTTCACCTATAACATTGATATTCTCCTGGGTTGCCAACAACATCTTGAAGCCCGCCCTGACCACTGCATGATCATCAACCAATAAAACCTTGATTTTTGTATTCACCACAATGAATCACCCGCCGAATTTATCGAAGCGGATATTTTCTTCATCCACACCCAGATCACTGAGCAGATCTTGAACGGCCTGAATCATCGGCGGCGGCCCACATAGATAATATTCACAGTCTTCAGGTGCTGGATGCTGATTTAAATAGCGTTCAAACAGAATCTGATGAATGAAACCGGTAGGGCCCTGCCAGTTATCTTCCTGTTGCGGTTCTGACAAACCGATCGTCCAACTGAAATTATCATGAGCTTCCACCAACTGGTCAAAATCCTCCCGGTAAAAAACTTCCGCCAGGCTTCTGGCACCATACCAGTAGGATATTTTTCGCCGGGTTTTCCGCCTTTTTAATTGATCAAAAATATGTGAGCGCATTGGCGCCATGCCGGAACCACCACCGACAAAAATCATTTCTCTGTCGCTATCCTGGACAAAAAAATTCCCATAGGGCCCCTTGATACGAACCTGATCACCCTTTTTCAAACTAAATACATAGGATGAAACCTTACCTGGCGGTAATTCCGGCTTATCAGCCGGCGGCAATGTTATTCTGACATTCAGCATAACATAACCCTTTTCATCGGGGTAATTGGCCATAGAGTAGGCCCGTGTCGTCGCTTCTTCCACATCCAGCTGATAGCGCCATAACTGCATTTTATCCCAGGCAGGCCGGAATTTATCGGCGATAGCGAAATCCTTGAATTCGATATGACAGGGTGGCGCTTCTAAAAGAATATATTGGCCCGCCTTAAATTCAAATGGTTTACCGGCAGGTAAATCCAAGATCAATTCATTGATGAAAGTCGCGACTGAGCGGTTGCTTTGGACAGTACACATCCATTCATTGTTGTTCAAAACTTCTGGAGGAATTTCGATAGCCAGATCATTATTGACATGGACCTGACAAGCCAACCGGTAATGTTGCTTGATTTGTGAAGGGCTTAGCAAGGCCTGCTCGGGAGGTAACAGCGATCCGCCTCCCTGTCTGACCACGACTTTACATTGCCCGCAGCTGCCATTACCCCCACAGGCGGTGGGAAGATAAATTCCATGAGCCGCCAATGTGTGTAACAAATCATCACCCGTCTCGACTTTCAGTGGCGTTTCTTTATTCTGGTTGATAACAATATTGACGCGTCGTTTACGTCGCAGCCACATGCGCACCGCCAGAATCATCAAAACCAGAACCATCGTAATGGCGACAAACACAATCACACCATTGATAAATGTTAGGTCCTCAAAAACTTGTTCAATCTTCATCTGCCAAACCTAAATCCGTATTGAGATCATGATTCCGGTTATGTCACCAATACAGCGGACAAACAAAATGTTGCGCTACTAATTTTGAAGCTCTTCGGTCTGGATATGATATTTATCCAACAGACTGTGCAGGGTGGGCCGGGTGACGCCTAGAATTTTGGCGGTATTGGAAATATTGTAATCACAATAGCTCAAAGCTCGTTTGATAGCGGCTGTCTCGGCCGCTTCACGCACAGCTTTTAAATTTAATGGAAATTTATTCTGTTCTGTTTCTACAGGAGACAACCCCAGGTCTTTTTCATTTATCAAGGTCCCATCATTTAAGATTACTGCACGCTTGATTTTATTTTCCATTTCACGAATATTGCCAGGCCAGTCATACTGCTCAATTGCCTGAATGGCCTGTGGGGTAAAACCGGTCACTTTGACCTTGTTTTGCTGGCTGAATTTTCTCAACAATGCCTTGGCGATCACCAACGCATCCCCTTCACGCTCACGTAGCGGTGGCAATTCCAGCACCATTTCACTGATTCTGTGATACAAGTCTTCCCTGAATTTCTTCTCTTTAACCAATTGCTCAAGGTTTTGATGCGTAGCGCAGATAACGCGAACATCGACAGCAATATCGGTTTTCCCTCCTACCCGGGTAATTGTTCTTTCCTGTAAAAATCGTAATAATTTAGGCTGTAAATCAAGCGGTAAATCACCGATTTCATCCAGAAAAAATGTTCCTCCATCAGCGTATTCGATTTTTCCGATAGTCTGTTTGGTCGCGCCGGTGAAAGCGCCTTTTTCATAACCAAACAGCTCACTTTCCAACAATTCACCCGGAATCGCCGCGCAATTGACGGCGACAAAATGTTTTTTGGCCCGCCCCTTACTTAAACGATGGATAGCCTGGGCCAACACTTCTTTACCGGTGCCACTCTCGCCCAGAATCAAAACCCTGATATCGGCCGGCGCGATCTTTTCCACCATGCGGCAAAGATCCTGCATTTTTTGACAGGAGGCGATCATTCCGGCCAATGGCTCATTGGCCTCCAGCAAGGCCTGGTTTTCTTTCTCCAATTGATCGAGGTTGAACGCCCGTTGAATGATCAGGTTTAAAACTTCAAGATCAACCGGCTTTTGATAAAAATCATAAGCGCCCATGGCCACCGCCTTGACAGCATTATCCCGATCGTCGTTTCCTGTCACCACAATCACTTTCGTCGAGGGAGCCAGTTGGGGGACTTCTTCCAGCGTTTTTAACCCTTCGCTGGCATTGGCAGGATCCGGCGGCAAGCCCAGATCCAGTGTCACGACAGCAGGCTGATACCGACGCAGCGCATTGATGGCTTCATGCCGGTCACCAGCAGTCACGACCTGGCAATCTTCAATTCCCCATCTAAATTGTTTCTGTAAACCTTTATCATCCTCAACCACCAACAAAAGCTTATCATTCTGTTCCGCCATCGCCTGTCTCTTTTAATTTAATAATGGAAAATACAAGGTAAATGTTGTGCCTTTTCCAGGCTCACTATCCACTAAAAGTCGCCCGGAGTGTTGCTGGGTATACCCTTTAGCTTCATATACGCCGATACCCATTCCTGCATTTCCCTTGGTGGTGTCGAAAGGCCTGAACAATCGCTGTTGAATAAACGCCTTATCCATTCCGCAACCATTGTCTTCAATCTTCAGTATAGCTTCAGATTCTGTTTGTTGTAGCTCAACTTTCACCCAGCCATCATTCTCTGTTGCATCCTGTGCATTTTGCAGCAGATGCACCAGAATACTGCATAACTGCTGACGATCTCCTTCGATCAAGCAACTTTCTGTTTGTGTTTGAACTTGAATAGCCGGTGAATTTTGTTTTAACTGCTTGACAGCATCCTCAATTACTTCAACTAAATTGACAGTTTTCCAATCATTGTTTTGTCGTGTACTTCCTTTTTTTAACTGGCTTAAAATTCGCTGCATTTTATCGACCACATTTTCCAGCGTTTCTATAGAGTCATCAATGAACTCTGGATTATGTTTATGTTTTTCCGAGTTTTTGACAATCATGGCGATTTGCGCAATCAGGTTTTTAAGGTCATGCACCAGAAATGCCGATAAGCGATTGTATGCCTCAAACTGGCGGGCACGACTCAGCTCATCACTGGTTTGCATTAACGCCAGAGCATTTGCCAATTGCATGCCAACGGTTTTTAATAAATCATGATCCTGCCAATCAATCTTTCTGGCCACTCTAGGTTTGGTCAATACCACCAATGCTTTCAATTCATTTTGTAAAAATAATGGCACAATCAACCAGATAGCATTCTCATCAGCCTGCCATTGTTCCAGTTCAGCACCTTCATAGATTTCAGGTGAATCTAAAAATTCGACAAAATCAATCACCCATTGAGTCCTGGTCAAAAATTGAATCAATGGCGACGTGTGCTTGATTAAAGGCATGGCATCGAATCCCAGATTATATTCTTCAATCAATTCATAATCGCCTTGCTCATTTTTTATCCAGATAGCACCTCCTGAACTATCTACCAGTTCAGCCAGTGTCTTGACGATAAAACCGGCCACTTCATCGACTGATTTTAATTGCGCCAGCGTCTTGCTGAGTTTGATCCATTCGTCACGATAATCATATCGATGCTGAATAAAATGTTTGCTTAAATAGAGTTTAACTAATGCTCTGGCCTTGCCAGAAACGAAAAACACCAGCAACAAAACAATCGCCAGAAAAACGAATCCGATTTGCGCCAGCGGCCCCCAGTCACCGCCATAATCCCGAATGTAATAGCCCATCAGGGCCATCAGCAACAGATAAACACCGGCGCCTAACAATGCCGTGGTATGGAAAATCAGCCGCCGTGAAACCGTTATGGGCAATGGCTTCTGACTCAGCCTGTCCCCCGACAAGGCCAATAAGGGCGCCAGAATGACATGAACAGCGCCACGCGCATTCCAAAGCTCGGTATCGATGATTTTAAACAGTAACGCCTTGCTGTATAAAATAAAATCAAAGACAAAAATACCGGCCAATGAGATACACAAAAACTTGATAGCCCAGCGTTGTTCAGGCAATGCATTTCGATAAAGTTGTTCAACCAGTATCAGGCCGCAAATGGCGGGGAATAAATGGACAAAGGGCCTGAAATCAAAACCGACGATATTCTGCAGCCAATAATGCAGTAACGGAACGAACTCACATAAACCAATAACCGTAATAAACAGCAGCATCGCTTTCGGCTGCCAATACTGTTTAAAAAACTGATAAGGATCATTGAATTGCTGCCGGGATATCAGCAGGCTCAAGACTAAAAACCACGTGCCGTTGCGCAGGGTTTCATATGGTAAGGTGTTAAAAAGGTAAAAATCTTCGCTGTAAAGTGCATAGGCGGAGAACCCCGCCCATAGCGCTGACAACAGGCTGGCCAGTAAAAAAGGAAGCGTAATCTGGTTTTTTTTACGCGTAGTTAAAAAAATACTCAGAAATATATAGGCTATGGCTGCCGCCAGATAGCCAAGCATACCATAGTGGGTTATTTCCATCATCCAGCCTACCGATATACCTTATGGAAAGCGCTGCTTAAGCCGACCTTGTCATTGCAACACCATACATCAACTGGTTGCCTGATGTTATGCATGGCTTATGAAATTGATTTGGCTTCCCACGGAGAACCGTGGGAACCACGAGTGTTGTTGAGTCTCTTTTTCGTAGAGTCGTTTCACATCACAAAACACAGGAGACAAGCTTTGAAAAGCACCCTTAGAAGTTACGCATTGACAGGCAATGTTAAACTATGGGTTTAAAAAATCCCAAAGTCAATGCAAGGCAAACCTTGATAAGAGAAATAACACGCCCCTCAACAGCCTGCTGTACATTACCCATGTATATTGGTTTTTTATTAAGTGAGCCGAAACAAGCTAGTTGTCGACGATTAGGAGAAGTCATGTCAATATCACATGATAGCGTAAATCGATTTCTAAATCGGGAGCATTACACTGGGCGAGATTTATACAATGAAGCCAGCGCAAGCCTGAATTTAAAGGGCGGAACCTTGAGTGTTGACGATAGTGTTCTTGATAAACCTTATAGCCAATATATGGCATATGTCAGTTATTTTTGGTCGGGAAAACATCATAGAGCAGTCAAGGGAATCAATCTTGTCACGTTGTACTACACAGACATTCAAGGAAAACACCAACCACTGAATTTCCGGGTGGTCGATAAGGCGGAAGGAAAGACAAAAAATGACTATTTTCAAGACATGCTGACCGAAGTATTAGCTTGGGGACTAGAACCTGGTTTTATAACAGGAGATAGCTGGTACAGTTGCGTGGATAATCTTAAATTGATAAGAAATCATCAGACAGGATTATTCTTTGCAGTGGAAGGTAATCGATTAGTCTCTGTTGAAAAAGGTTCATGGGTTCAAGTCAGGCAATTAGAAATCCCGGAAGACGGCTTAATGGTTTGGCTCAAAAATTTTGGGTATGTGAAATTATTTCGGACGACCTTGAAAGAACAAGTTCGCCATTACATAAGTTCACTACCTGATGAAGAAAAAACCGCTGTTTTTGACAAGAAAGCATTTACCGAACAACATGATAGGCATTGGCAGATTGAGCAATATCATCGGGCAATAAAGCAGGTGTGTAATATTGAGCGGTTCCAGGTTCGCAATAAAAGAGCAATAAATAATCATATTTTTTCTGCAATTTGTGGCTTTGTTCAATTACAAAAATCGAGCTTTGCAGACGTGATTAATAATTGCTATAGCGTACAGCGGAATTTATTCAACGATGTTATGGCTTCGTTTATCGACACCTTTATGCCAAATATGAATCATTTAAACCCAAAATTTCGATCTGTTGTCAATGCGTAACTTCTAACCCTGTAACTACTTCTGATAATAGTCCAGATACCAGGCGACAAAGCGCTCGATACCCTGCTCTATTGTGGTATTTGGTTTATAGCCAACATCGCTGACCAGTGCCTCGACATCGGCATAAGTATCAGGCACATCGCCTGGCTGTAAAGGCAACAATTCTTTTTCTGCGGTTTTACCCAGAAATTTTTCCAGTGTCTCAATATAATCCATCAATTCCACCGGACTCTGGTTGCCGATGTTATAGACTCGCCAGGGGGCTTTACTGGTTCCTGGATCAGGATTCTTTCCAGACCAGTCGGGATTAGGCTCGGCAGTATGATCCAAGGTTCGGATTACGCCTTCGACGATATCATCGATATAGGTAAAATCACGGCGATGTTTACCATAATTGAACACCTTGATTTTTTCGCCGTTCAAAATTGCCTTGGTGAACAAAAACAAGGCCATATCCGGCCTTCCCCAAGGACCGTACACGGTAAAAAAACGCAAGCCGGTGGTCGGCAACTGATATAAATTGCTGTAGGTATGCGCCATCAATTCATTGGCTTTTTTAGACGCCGCATACAGACTCAAGGGATGATCGACATTATCATGTACCGAAAAAGGCATACTCTCGTTAGCGCCATAAACCGAGCTACTGGATGCATATACCAGATGTTCAACCTGATTATGCCGGCAATCCTCCAGAATATTGGTAAATCCAACAATATTACTGTCTATATAAGCATGTGGATTTTCGATGGAATAACGCACCCCGGCTTGGGCGGCCAGATTGACCACTTTTTGTGGCTGATATTGTTTGAAAGCCGCTTCCATACCGGCACGATCGGCCAAATCCAGGCGCACATCGGTAAAGCCGTCGAAATCCGCCAGCCGTTTCAATCGATCCTTTTTCAGATTGACATCGTAATAGTCATTCAGATTATCGATGCCGATAACCTCATCTCCCCGTTCCAGTAAACGAAGCGCCAGATGATTGCCAATAAAACCGGCCGTGCCGGTGACCATAATTTTCATTGTTATAAACGTGCGTCAGTTTGGTTAGCAGGAAACAGGTATTTTAAATCATATATGACCGAATCAGGTTTTGTCAGCGCCCGAACTTCATCGATAGCCATGGCTTTGAATTGTTCATGCGCCACTGCCAGAATTATGGCGTCATAGTGACCTTGCAGTAATTGATCAACCGGCCGGATATTGTATTCTGCAACGGCTTCATCCTTGTCGACCCACGGATCATGCACATCGACATTGACGCCATAGCTTTTCAGTTCGGCGACAATATCGACCACGCGCGTGTTACGCAGGTCAGGACAGTTTTCCTTGAAGGTCAACCCCATCACCAGAACGTTAGCGTCACGCACATGGATGCGTTTTTGCAGCATCAGCTTGACCAGTTGCGAGACGACATATTCGCCCATGCCATCGTTAATGCGTCGCCCGGAAAGTATAATTTCAGGATTGTAACCAATCGCCTGCGCTTTATGCGTCAGATAATACGGATCGACGCCAATACAATGCCCACCAACCAGACCTGGCCGAAACGGCAGGAAATTCCATTTTGTGCCGGCGGCCAATAGCACTTCCTCGGTGTCGATACCCAGTCGGTTAAAAATCAGCGCCAGTTCATTGATCAGAGCGATATTGACATCGCGCTGGGTGTTTTCGATCACTTTGGCCGCTTCCGCCACCTTGATACTGCTGGCTTTATGCGTACCGGCACTGATAATACTCTTGTAAAGCGCATCGACTTTGTCGGCAATTTCAGGTGTTGAACCGGAAGTCACTTTCAATATATTAGTCACCCGATGTTCCTTGTCGCCCGGATTGATTCTTTCAGGGCTATAGCCAACAAAAAAATCCTGGTTGAATGTCAAACCAGAAACTTTTTCCAGAATAGGCACACAGACTTCTTCAGTTGCGCCGGGATAAACGGTCGATTCATAAATAACGATATCCCCTGCGCTGATCACCTGACCCAACAATTCACTGGCTTTTTCCAATGGCGTCAATACCGGTTGCTTGTATTCATTGATCGGCGTTGGCACGGTGACGATATAAATATTACAGTCTTTCAAATCATCGACATCGGCACTGTATTCCAGATATTGCGCCTGCTTCAGTTCTTCATCACTGACTTCCAGTGTATGATCATGACCGGATTGTAATTCTTCGACCCGTTGCCGATTGATATCGAATCCGACCGTCTTATATACTTTACCAAATTCAACCGCTAAGGGCAAACCGACATAGCCCAGACCGATCATGCCTATTTTGTCTTTTCCCATCACTGCTCCTGCTCCCAGACACCGCGGGCGTCGATAATCACTTTTTCTTTCAACTGATTGAGTTTAACCTGTTTGAACACGCTATGGTCGGTCAATGTTACCAATATATTGGCTTCTTCAATAGCATCAAGCAAACTGACCAAGCGCGCATCATTTTGTTGTAATGCAGCCGGCAATTCCTTGATATGCGGTTCCACCACCAGCACTTCGCCGATATTGTCTTCAATTAACTGCCGGGTACCACGGCCGGGCTTTCCCGCAAATCATCGATATCGGCTTTGAAAGCCAATCCCAGACAGGCGATTTTAGGCTGTTTGAATTGTTCGGCGACCTGGTGAATCTTTTCCAGGACAAAAAGGGGCTTGGCGTCATTGACTTCACGGGCTGTGCGAATCAAGCGCGCCTGCTCAGGAGCCGAGTCGACAATGAACCAGGGATCGACCGCAATGCAATGTCCGCCGACTCCTGCGCCCGGATTGAGAATATTGACGCGCGGATGCCGGTTAGCCAGGCGAATCAATTCCCAGACATTGATATGCAGGCGATCGCAAATCATCGATAATTCATTGGCGAAGGAGTTTTCCGTCAACTTGGCCATTTCCGCGGTGCGCGCATCGGTTAAAAGACAATCACCTTTAACGAAAGTCTTGTATAACTCCCTGGCGCGCTGCGCACTCTTTGGGGTAATGCCGCCGATTACCCGGTCATTGCTGACCAGTTCCTGAATCACATAACCCGGCAGCACCCGTTCCGGGCAATGAGCCACCTGAATATCGGCCTGTTCGCCCTCTTGATGCGGAAAACTCAGATCGCTCCGGATTTCGCTCATCCACAGGGAAATCTTCTCGGTAGTCCCCACCGGCGAAGTCGATTCCAGAATCACAGGTTGCCTTTTTCCAGCACGCTCGCGATACTTTTCACCGCCGCTTCGATATAGGACAAGTCCGGTTTGTGCCCTTCGGTAAAAGGCGTCGGCACCGCCAACATAAATACATCGGCAGGCTCAGGCTCAGTCGTGACTTTTAACTTGCCGGTGGTGACAGCGCTTTGCACCAACATATCCAGATCAGGCTCGACGATATGAATCTTGCCCTGATTGATGGTATTGACCGCATATTCAGACACATCGACGCCGATCACATCGATGCCCCGCGAGGCGATCACCGCGGCGGTGGGCAGGCCGATATAGCCTAAGCCAACCACTGAAACTCTATCAAACTGTTTATTATTGTGCATTGATCACTCCTTCTACAATTCGTTGACTGGCCAATCCGTCCCCATAAGGATTGTGCGCGACACTCATGGCCTGATAGGCGGCCGGGTCATCCAGCAATTGATTGACGCCCTCGATAATTTTTTGTCGATCGGCGCCTACTAGCTTTACCGTTCCCGCCGCCACCGCCTCCGGTCTTTCCGTGGTATCGCGCATAACCAGAACAGGCTTGCACAATGATGGTGCTTCTTCCTGCACGCCCCCGGAATCGGTCAGAATAATATCGGCAATCATCATCAGATAAACAAATGGTAAATAGTCCTGCGGCTTGATTAAATGAATATTGTCGATATTTTGCAACAAACGATTGACCGGCTCCTGAACCTGCGGATTAAGATGAACCGGATAGATAATCTGAATATCCTGACGCACCGCCAGACTTTGCAGCGCCTGACATATCTGCTCGAAACCGCCACCAAAACTTTCTCTTCTGTGACCTGTGACTAACACAGTTTTTTTGTTGCGATCGATAAAAGGAAAAAGTTCACTCAATTGCCGAAACAACTCACAGTCCTGCTCGATTTTTTGCTTGACTTCAAGTAACGCATCGATAACGGTATTGCCCGTCACCACGATAGATTCTTTCTTGACGCCTTCGGCCAGCAAGTTGTTCTGCGCCGTTTCTGTTGGCGCAAAATGTAAATCCGCCAGAGCTCCGGTCAATTTACGATTCGCCTCTTCCGGCCAGGGAGAATAAATATTGTGCGTTCGAAGCCCCGCCTCCACGTGGCCCACGGCAATTTTTTGATAGTACGCGGCCAGGGTGGATGCAAAGGTTGTCGAGGTATCGCCATGAACCAGAATACGCTGCGGTTTGAATTCTTCCAAAACCTTTTCCAGGCCAGTCAAAATTGAGCAGGTGATGCCAGTCAAACCCTGATTCTGCTTCATGATGTCCAGATCATATTCAGGTTCAATCTGAAACAGGTTCAACACCTGATCCAGCATATCCCGGTGTTGCGCGGTCACGCACACTCTGGCGTCAAAACGCTCATCTTGCTGAAAAGCCTTGACCACCGGCGCCATTTTTATCGCTTCAGGGCGAGTGCCAAACACAATCAATAATTTGTTTTTTTCCATTATTTATCCACTATTTGTTGCAATAATGCCTGGGCGCTGCTTGCCCAACTGAAATGTTGTTCGACAAACTGTCTGTTCTGCGTTGAGACGCGTTCAGCCGGATTTTTTTTCAATAACCGGGTCACCAGGCGAGCCAGCTCCTCGGCATTCTCTTCGACGACTATATCCAATGACTCGGCACCTTCTATACCTTCCATCGCCGCGGGTGTCGCGATCACCGTTTTTTCCATCGCCATCGATTCCAGTACCTTGTTTTGTATGCCTCTGGCCACTCTCAACGGCGCAACGGCCAAGGCGGCGAATTGTAGAAAGGGCTGCACCTGCTCCACCCGGCCGGTAACGACAATATTGTCATTGGCTTCAGCCAGCGCCAGCACCTCCTGAGCGGGTTTTGAGCCAACAATATAAAATTTCACCCTGTCATCATGGCTTGAAATATGAGGAAAAACCTGTTCGGCGAACCATTTCACCGCATCGATATTAGGCCAGTAAGCCATCGCCCCGGTAAACACCAAAACGATTTCGCCTTGTTGATAGGGCGATTGCCTGTCAACTGCCGGATCAAAAAAGCCGGTATCCACGCCATTGTTCACCCAGGTTACTTTGTGTTGCAATTCGGGAGCCGATTGTTTGAATAGTTCCGCTTCCTGGCGGGAAACAAAAAAACTGCTTTTCGAACGCTCCGTCACCTGTTTTTCAAATTCAAACAGTTTTTTAGCTTCCCGCCTATAGATCCAGCTTTCGGGCCAAACCTTCTTTTCAGCATATTGCCGCCATTTATCAGAATCAACATCAACAAAATCGACAATAATGTCCAAATCAGGCTTGCTCATGACAAACTGCGCCATCACGGAAGAAAAGATAAAGGCTTTTTTGATCTCCTGCTGAGCCAGCGTTTGATTCACCCACTGCTGCATGGCCTGACTCTGATAATAAGGCAGACTCAAAGCCTGGCCGGTTACGAACCCTTTCAGGCTTTTCAGTTTCGAAAGGCGCGGGTTTAACCCCAGGCAACAGACATCCTGACAATAATCGGCTAACGCCTGCTGATACTGCCAGTCTTCCTCATCATCGATGAAGGTGCCCAAATACACCTGATAATGTTCGGCCAATGCTTTCAAAAAGTGATGAGAGCGGATTTTATCCCCTTTATTTGGCGGATATGGAATCCTGTGCACCAGATACAGAAGCTTTTCCATTTTATCCCAGGTCCTTGGCTAACCAGGGGCCGATCATCTGGCTGACGCCCAGCGGCAGTTTTTTCCAGGCGGCTATAAACAGCTGATACTTGGGATTTAGCGGATTGACGTCGGGAATGCCTTCGGCGTTGACCAGATAAAATTCGTAATACAACGGTTCAGGCTCAAATCCCCAGTGTTTTTTGAATCGATAGGAGCCTGTTCCTTCCTTGCTGCGGCCATAATCAAACACCTTAATGCCTTTTTCCACCGCCCGCCGCATCACTTCCCAATACATAAAATCATTACCTTGTACAGCTCTGGCCAGCTGCGTGCCGCCACCGTAATACGGCAACACTTCATCCTTGAAATAAAAACTCATGACGCTGCTGACCAGCTGACCGTCCTTATCCAGCACGGTAAGAATTTCACAGTCATCAGCAAAGGTTTCTTGCAGGTTTTTGAAATACTGTTTGCTGAAAACCGGCGTTCCCAAATTGCGCACACTTTCGGAATAAGCCTGATAAAAGCGATCGACAGAGTCATCGATTTCACTGATCAGACCAGCTTTTATGCCTTTACGAATCATGGCCCGCTGTTTACGCGGAATTGCCATTAAATTGGCTTCGACGTCATCTTCCAGTATTTTACGAAAAGTGACATAAAGCTCTTTATGTGGCCGGTCGGGATATTTTTGCTGGCGATTACGCATTTCCAGCGTATCGACCCCTAACTGCTCAGCCAATTCACAGGCTTTTTTATCCAAGGCCTGAAATACTTCGGGGCTATCGGCGACAATCCCGCCATACACACAAAAGCTGTTGGAGCAAAGCGAATTACCAAACAAAAAACTCTTAATATGGGTCATCGGCAGAATACCGATTATTTCGCCTGCTTGTTCGACATAAAAATAATGGCACTGATGGCCGAATGACTGTTTTCCAGCCACTTTTATGGAAAAAGGTCGTCTGATCACTCCGTTCCACATAATCATCCCACAAGGCGAAACGGCTTTCATCCAGTTGTTTAATTTTCATGGATTTTATTGTTTTTAAGTATGCTTACAAAAAGTGTAGTCGAAAGAAAACGACTATAAAAAGATTTTTTCCATGCTATCCCAGTGAAAATCACTTAACAGGCTGTTGATTTAATCCAACCTGGAGGCCGCATTGTTTCGTTGCCATAATTGGCATTTGATTACATAACTAATTGTTATTTATGGTAAAATGATTCAATCCATTTGATATTCCCCGATTTTTTATTTGTTATGCGCGGCATTGATTATACCCAAAACGAATTATTCAGTTATCGGACGCTGGAATCTAGAATTCCGGGTGATCATCCTTTACGCAAACTACGATATTTGGTCGATATTCTATTGACTACTCTGGATGAGGAGTTCGATGACCTGTATTCCCGACGGGGCCGGGCGTCAATTCTTCCCGAGCGTTTACTCCGTGCCAGTTTGTTGCAAATCCTGTTTTCCATTCGTTCGGAGCGGCAACTGATCGAACACATTGATTTCAATCTGCTGTATCGTTGGTTTGTCGGCTTATCAATGGATGATGAGGTTTGGGATCATTCAACGTTCAGCGCCAATCGTGACCGTCTATTGAATGAGCGCGTGAGTCGTTTGTTTTTTGATCGTGTGCTGTGCCTGGCCGAATGGCAGGATTTAGTTTCAGATGAACACTTTTCGGTCGATGGCACGCTAATCAAGGCCTGGGCTTCTGTGAAAAGCGTCAAGGCCAAAGACGGTTCGAGCCGGCCGCCGGAGGATTCCACCCGCAATCAGAGTGTCAACTTCAAAGGCGAGAAACGCTGTAACGACACGCATGAATCGACAACGGACCCGGAAGCAAGGATGTATAAAAAAAGTCAGGGCGATAAAGCCCAACTCGCTTTTCCGGGCCATGCACTCATGGAAAATCGCCATGGTTTGGTCATCGATGTTGAAGTGACCCAGGCGACAGGAACGGCCGGGCGGGAGGCGGCGACAAAAATGATCAAACGCAGCGTCAAAAAAGCGGGTGCCACAGTGGGCAGTGACAAAAACTATGATACCCAAAACTTCGTTGCCGAGCTTCGCGCAATGAAGGTGACCCCGCATGTGACTCAAAAAGCGAAAGGTTCGGCGATTGACAAGCGGACGACCCGACACCCAGGCTATACCAGCAGTCTCAAAATCCGTAAACGGATCGAAGAAGTCTTTGGCTGGAGCAAAACTGTTGGGGGGATTACGTCAAACCCGGTTTCGCGGAGTGAAAAAAGTGACTGCCCAAACCGTATTCACCTTCGCAGCGTATAATCTGACCCGCCTGATGTCCTTGTTGCAATGGCGTTATTCAACTGCGTAGGCACCGTTGTGCCTGAAATCCGCCAAAAGGTGGAAATAAAGCCTCGAAAGGGCAATATAAACCGGCTGATACCGGAAAACCTGGCTAATCAGGCCCTCCGGAGGTAAATTTAACCCAAAATGAAGGGTTGGAGCCGGAGGCATAGGGGCGTTTTTCAACAGCCTGTTAAACCCGGCATGTTAGAGCCATGTATTTTTGTTGGATCAGAAAATTGGCCTTGCTGAAATTCACGGGTGATTTTAGCCAAGTGTGTGCGAATCAGTTTGATCTGTTCGATATTATCAGGATTTTTAACCACCACTTGTTGAATACCGCCTGTGTCAGTTTTGGAGAAAATATGTGTGGTTTGATCCAGCTCAAAAGGCATGACATGCCTGCCGCGCTGAGCGACCTCATCGAGTCGTTTTTCACTGGCTTTTTCCACGGCGAAAGAGAGACTTGCCATCAGCATCAATAATGTTGCGAGTAATGTTTTAATCATTTTTTTCCTTTGTATTTGATGGAGCTACCCGGTTTGGAGCCTCCTGGTGATTACTATTTGATCAGAAAATCCCGCATCATGCCCAGGTCTTCATGTTCCAAGTTATGGCAGTGATACAAAAACAGTCCGGTAAAATCATTAAAAGGCTTCAGAAGCGTTACACGTTCGCCCGGCATCACCAGCACTGTATCCTTCCAACCTTGATCCACCAAGCCTCCTGCGACCGAGGCATGGGCTTGTCGGTAACGAGGATTGACCTCACGTTTAATAACCTGAAATTGCTCGCCATGCAAATGCATAGGATGAGGCATGGTCATGCCATGGCCGCCGCTAAAGCCATTATCAAATTGCATCAATTGCAAGGTGTTGACCGGTATAACTTCATCCGGTCGAATATCATTCATTCTATATGAGCGGCCATTCAATAATGCCGACATATGCCGCATGGATAATTTGATTGTCCTGGGGTTGTCTGGGTTGGCTGCATCACTGACTTTAAGGGCTTTTATAGGTGTCAGGCGGCTAGGCAAGCGATCATTAGCGTGTGCTTTTTGGCTAACTTTTATTTTGAACAGTGGATAATCCCCCCCCGAAGGTAGAGCAGATCCGCCTGCCATCATGCCGCCCATGCCACCACGACGGCCCATCATGCCTCCGCCCATCATGCCGCTACGACGGCTTCCGCCCATCATTCCACCTCCCATTCCTCCCATCATGCCATGCATAGCGCCATCATTGAATGGAATGCTTCGTAAGGTCAACTCAGTTCCCAGCGGTTTGTCAGAAAAATCGACCCATAATTCCCGTCTTTCCGCTGGGGCCAACATGACATAAGGAAGAGTGAGCGGTTTTTCCAGCAGGCCTCCGTCTGTACCAATGACGGTCATCGGGGTGCCGTCATCCCAGGCCATTTTGTAAATTCTGGAATTGGAACCATTTAATACGCGCAATCTATAGGCGCGGGTTTCTACCGGCAGAACAAAATCAGGCTGACCGTTTATCATAATCCGGTTTCCTAAAAAGCCACGCATGCGCTGCATCTTGTGATTGCTGTATGACAACTGGTTGTTTTTGTCAAAACTACGATCCTGAATAACCAATGGGATATCATATTGGCCTTTAGGTAAACCTAAAGCCTGCTCTTCCGGGTCGTTGACAATAATCAAGCCGGCTAAACCGGAAAAAACCTGTTTGGCAGTGACGCTATGGGTATGCGCATGATACCAATATGTACCGGCGCGATTGAGGATTTCAAATTCATAAACAAAGGTTTCGCCATGGTGGATAGCGTACATCGGGTTGCCATCCATTTTGGATGGGACGTGAAGTCCATGCCAGTGCAGAATAGATTCTGCGGGTAAGTCATTTTCAAGATAAATACGGACTTTCTGACCGGTTTTAAAACGCATGATGGGTCCCAAATAGCTTCCGGCGATATTTTCAAGCGTATTATTGGGGCCGTTTAAAACAGATCCATAGATTTTCCACACACGGGTATCTGGCCCATTAAAGATTGGAATACGGACGGGTTCCAGTATTAGTTCAATTTCCACATCTGGGTGAAAATTGGCGGAAGGGCGGCTGGTTGCTTTGGTGTTAGCGGCAAAAGATAAAGATGTAGAAGCAAAGGCTAATGATGCCCCGGTGACGCTATATTTTAAGAAATTTCTTCTGGGGGTGTTGATTTTGGAGTCCATTGAGATTACCTCATTTTAGCTGAATCCACAGCGAAATTATGTTGCCGAAATTGATAAAGAAGATATTTGGATTTTCATATAACTTAGAAAAAAACTCCTTTTTTAAAATATTATCAAATACTATTTTATGAGATAAAAAACTGTTTTGCAAGTTCAGAATTTTGGCAGATTAAGGGAAAAGACGAAAAGAAAGAAGCTATAGATGGGATATTGTGGAGGTTGGTATGGGACTGATCAAATATTTAGCGGATATTTGATTGCTTCAAAACTATCATTTATGTATTTTCTATAGAAGTTACGCATTGACAACAGATCGAAATTTTGGGATTGAATGATTCATATTTGGCATAAAGGTGTCGATAAACGAAGCCATAACATCGTTGAATAAATTCCGCTGTACGCTATAGCAATTATTAATCACGTCTGCAAAGCTCAATTTTTGTAATTGAACAAAGCCACAAATTGCAGAAAAAATATGATTATTTATTGCTCTTTTATTGCGAACCTGGAACCGCTCAATATTACACACCTGCTTTATTGCCCGATGATATTGCTCAATCTGCCAATGCCTATCATGTTGTTCGGTAAATGCTTTCTTGTCAAAAACAGCGGTTTTTTCTTCATCAGGTAGTGAACTTATGTAATGGCGAACTTGTTCTTTCAAGGTCGTCCGAAATAATTTCACATACCCAAAATTTTTGAGCCAAACCATTAAGCTGTCTTCCGGGATTTCTAATTGCCTGACTTGAACCCATGAACCTTTTTCAACAGAGACTAATCGATTACCTTCCACTGCAAAGAATAATCCTGTCTGATGATTTCTTGTCAATTTAAGATTATCCACGCAACTGTACCAGCTATCTCCTGTTACAAAACCAGGTTCTAGTCCCCAAGCTAATACTTCGGTCAGCATGTCTTGAAAATAGTCATTTTTTGTCTTTCCTTCCGCCTTATCGACCACCCGGAAATTCAGTGGTTGGTGTTTTCCTTGAATGTCTGTGTAGTACAACGTGACAAGATTGATTCCCTTGACTGCTCTATGATGTTTTCCCGACCAAAAATAACTGACATATGCCATATATTGGCTATAAGGTTTATCAAGAACACTATCGTCAACACTCAAGGTTCCGCCCTTTAAATTCAGGCCTGCGCTGGCTTCATTGTATAAATCTCGCCCAGTGTAATGCTCCCGATTTAGAAATCGATTTACGCTATCATGTGATATTGACATGACTTCTCCTAATCGTCGACAACTAGCTTGTTTCGGCTCACTTAATAAAAAACCCATATACATGGGTAATGTACAGCAGGCTGTTGAAGGGCGTGTTATTTCTCTTATCAAGGTTTGCCTTGCATTGACTTTGGGATTTTTTAAACCCATAGTTTAACATTGCCTGTCAATGCGTAACTTCTAATCTAGCGGAAATTAGCATTCTGACAGCACCTTTTTACCAATGACTGCGTTGAAAAACCTTGCTATAGATGGCTACGGCGGCTTTTTTCGCCTTGCCCTCGACAAAAAAATGCTAAAAACTGACATGCGAAGAGTATCCAGCAATAAAAATTTCAGGATTTGACGCTGGAAAGTTCCCGTTCTATTTCTTGCATATAGCGTTGGATAGCTGATTCGTACCCGATACTGATGCTTTCGAACTGACAGCCAATGCGTTGCCCTTTTTCCTTCTTGTCGGCATCGACAAAGGTTTTGTTTCGGATAGTGAGTGTTATGCCACCTAATTTCTTGTCTCCAAATATCAGCTGGCAATCATCAAAAACGGTGGTGGGAATAAATTGCCGTGATAATTTTGGTGTCATGTTTAGAAAAGCTGTGCCGGTAATACTTAAATCCAACATCTTAAAATCAACTGTTTGCGTTTCTTCTTCGCCTTCGTCATTGGTGGAAACAAAAGGAATTTGCAGAAAACTTTCGTGATAAAGCGGAACCTTGACACGGTGTAGCATGCGACGCTCAAACCAGAAAAGGGAGTCTGGCATGGTCAGGGAAAAAACCGTTTGGCCATTATGTTTGGTCCGGTTGATTTTTAAACCGTTAAAAGAGACTTTTATGCCATCCAGCTCGGTACGAAATTCAAAGTCGCTTGCAATCAGTAAAGACTTGTTTAAGTGTTCAGTAGGGCCATAATCCAGATATAAGACATTCTTGTCTGGTGTAATGTCCAAAATGGTTGTGATGAACGACTCATTATTGTCACCAAAATGTGCGGAGAGCAGGCAGCCGCGTTTTACTAATTGTTTAAGCTTACTGATAATTTGTTTGGGATGTTTGATTGTATAATCGGCTTCAGTCGTCATGTTGAAATATTTATTCGAGGTTCATTTAGCTTATATTGTAGAATAATACTTTTTTTTCGCCAGATAAAAGGTGCTTTCATGGGATGGGGTGCTTTCATGGGATGGTTGTTATTATTTTCAGCGGGTTGTGCCGAAATAATATTTGCCGTGAGCCTCAAATACAATGAAGGTTTCACACGATTGTGGCCCAGTGTTGTCACCATAGTGTTTGCGATAACCAGTTTTTATTTATTGATGGTGGCGATAAAAACTCTGCCGTTAGGGACTGCCTATGCGGTCTGGACCGGAATGGGTGCGGTTGGTGTGGCAATACTGGGAATTTTTTTATTCAAAGAGTCAACCGACATTGTGCGGCTTGCTTCAATTTTGTTGATTGTTATCGGCATTAGTGGCTTGAAATTATCTGATGTTGAATGATACTGCATTTGTTGGCGAAATCGCCGGTTGAAAACGCGCTGTTTGATAGAATGGGCCGTGGTGATGGTATTTTGCTACAGTCCGCTAATGTCTGGCTGGCCAGCAAAGAGCACCATGGGGCTGAAACCATGCAAAGGTTGCAACGGCAGTTAATCAAAATATATGTGTTGATTGATGACTTGCAGCTTTTTGGTCTGGATGAGCAGCAATTGTTGTCTGATGTTCAGGTAATCAGTATGGAACAAATGGTGGAATTAACCATTTCTTATTCTGTAATAAAAACATGGCGTTAATCGTTGATGGTAAAGAGTTGGAAACAACTGAACAAGGTTTTCTGTGTCATCGGCAGGACTGGAATGAAAAGGTTGCTGAACAACTTGCCCAACAACACAGTTTGGTTTTGACAGAAAAGCACTGGGAAATTATTTATTTCATTCAACGCTATTATCAGCAGTATCAGCATTTGCTCAATGCGAGAATGTTCGTTCGCGCGGTTCGTCATGAATTTGGTGAAGAAAAGGGCAATAGTCGCTATTTACATCGGCTTTTTCCAGAAGGGCCGCTTAAATACGCCTGTTTGTGTGCCGGGTTACCTAAACCGCCTACCTGTTTATAAGTCAATCAAGAGAAACCATGAGTAAAACACCAAGTGTCGGATTTATCAGTTTGGGTTGTCCTAAAGCGCTGGTCGATAGCGAACAGATTTTAACTCGACTGAGAGCTGAAGGATATCGGGTATCACCGGATTATCAACAATCAGATCTGGTGATTGTCAATACCTGTGGTTTTATCGATGCAGCGGTTGAAGAGTCGTTAGACAGCATTGGTGAGGCGCTGGCTGAAAATGGCAAAGTCATCGTAACAGGCTGTTTGGGCGCCAGGCAGGATGAAATTTTAAATCGTCATCCACAAGTACTTAAAATTACGGGTGCTCATGCTACAGATGAAGTGGTTGAAGCAGTACATGAGCATCTGCCACCGGCTCATGATCCTTTTATTCATTTGATTCCATCGCAAGGAATCAAATTGACGCCAAAACATTATGCCTATCTAAAAATTTCCGAGGGTTGCAATCATCGTTGTAGCTTTTGCATTATTCCTTCCATGCGGGGAGATTTGGTCAGCCGTCCGTTGGACGATGTGATGGCCGAAGCCGAAAAGCTGGCGCAAGCGGGTGTAAAGGAATTGCTGGTGGTTTCACAAGATACCAGCGCCTATGGGGTTGATCTGAAATATCAGCCGGTGGAGTGGCAGCATAGAAGCCGGCAAACCCGCTTTTATGATTTGGCCGAAGCATTGGGTGAATTAGGGATTTGGGTCAGGATACATTATGTTTATCCTTATCCACATGCCGATGAGGTGATTCCATTGATGGCGGAAGGAAAAATTCTACCCTATCTGGATATTCCTTTTCAGCATGCTGATCCACGAATATTGAAATTGATGAAACGGCCGGCGGCCAGTGAAAACAATTTGGAAAGAATTCGGAAATGGCGGGAAATTTGCCCGGATATCACCATTCGCAGTACATTTATTGTCGGTTTTCCCGGTGAAACAGAGCAGGACTTCGAGCGCTTGCTGGATTTTCTGAGCGAGGCGCGGATGGATCGTGTTGGGTGTTTTGCCTATTCACCTGTCAAAGGGGCAAGTGCTAACGAATTGCCTGATGCGATTTCAGAGGAAGTCAAGCAGGAGAGGCTGCAGCGGTTTATGGCTCATCAGGCAAAAATCAGTGCCGAGCGCTTAAAACAAAAGATTGGACGAGTTGAAACAGTATTGGTGGATGAGGTTGTTGAAGAAGGTGCGGTTGCACGCAGTCAAGCAGATGCGCCTGAGATCGATGGGCAAGTTTTTATTGATGGCGCCACACATTTGAAAGTTGGCGATTGGGTAACAGTTGAATTTGAAGATGCCGACGAATATGACTTGTGGGCTAAATTGATCTGATTGAAACGTGTTTTTGAGGGTAAGACTTAAAAATTTAAGGCAGTCAACCGAAGTTGACTGCCTTTACCAAATTCTTACAATGCAGTAACGTTTTCTGCTTGTGGTCCTTTTTGGCCCAAGGTGACTTCCATGGTAACGCGTTGGCCTTCGGCCAAAGTTTTACGGCCACTGCCATTGATGGCGCTGAAATGTACGAATACATCTTTTGAGCCTTCTTGTTCAATGAAACCGAAACCTTTTTCATCGTTAAACCATTTAACGGTGCCTTCAACTAAATCTGACATAATTCTCTCTTACTATAATAAAATGCGCAGTTTTTACACTGGCGATGTTCATGAAATTCAATAAAGCGTAGTAGGAAGGAAAAGATGAGGATTCGAACGAATACTCAGGTGTAACGCGACTTACTTTGCAATATCGGATTTCATTATACAGGCAGACTGGCATCTGTCACTTAAAAAAACGTATTTTGTCCGTTAATCGGCAAAAAAATTAAAAAAGGCATGGTTATTTTCCAGGAAAAAAATAATAACTTCTTTTTTTACAATGGTTTGTAGCGTTACCTGCGTGTTGGGTCAATTTGTTCGATTAGTGCAATGATTGCCGAATAGTGTCTTTAAACTGGTCAGGTAATGGAGATTTTGACTGATTAGGTCTAACGATCATCGCAAGAATTGCCACCCCGCATGATGAAATGTTGTAGAGTTCCTTGTGGAAGATGGCGGTTAAAGACTGCGCTTTACTTTGGAGCCTTGGAGCCCGACTGCTAACGTAGCCTGCCATGGATGACTCGAACCCCGGATTGCTTCTTTAAGAGCGAATGTTAAAAGGGCCGTTGACGATTTACATCGCCCTCAGGCAGATCATCCAGGCAACCGCCACCTTCCAGGCTCAATCATAGAGTAAAGGAGGAAAAAATGGAACTCACTGCAATACACAAGCGAGTCATCGGGTTGGATGTTCACCAAAAGCAGATTACCGCCTGCGCCATGGTTGAACAGGCCGATGGTGGTATTCAGACAGAGCATCGGCAGTTTGGCGCATTCAAACGTGATCGACGTGCATTAGCCGATTGGGTGCAGTCTGTCGCACCGGATGAGGTGGTGATGGAAAGCACCGGCATCTACTGGAAAAGCCCATATGCAGCTTTGGAACATGTGGGTATTTACGCCAGGGTCGTCAATGCCCGGCATGTGAAGAATGTGCCGGGACGCAAGACGGACATCGGCGACGCGCAATGGCTGGCGATGCTTTCCCGTGCCGGACTGCTGCGCGGTTCATTCGTGCCACCGGAAAAGATGCGGCAGTTACGCCTGATTTCACGTCAACGACAGAAGTTGGTGTCGATGCTGTCTGCTGAGAAGAACAGACTGCACAAGGTATTAACCGACGGCGGCATCCGGCTTGGCGTGGTGGTCAGCGATGTACATGGGCAATCCGCGCGCGCCATGGTTAACGCGCTGATTGAAGGACAGCCTGCGCATGATGTGTTGAAGCTGGCCAGCAATCGTCTCAAAGCGCCGCGCGCCGATATACTGGGGGCGCTGCAAGGTGAGTTGAGCGAGCACCATCGCTTCGTACTGAATGAACTGATGCAGCATATTCAGGATTTGGAAGCACGCATAGCCAGATTCGATGCACAACTGCTGGCCGGACTGGAGAAGGAGAAAACGGTTTTGCAATTGCTCCAGACTATTCCCGGTGTTGATTTGATTGGAGCAGCCATGCTACTTGTTGAGATCGGAACGGATATGACTGTCTTTGGCAGTGCGGATCGGCTGGCGTCATGGGTGGGCATATGCCCCGGCAACAACGAGTCTGCCGGCAAAGGCAAATCAGGACGAACGCGAAAAGGAAACCCATATGTGCGTCGCCTGCTTTGCGAATGCGCCCATGCCGCCAGCCGAACCCGATCGGTTTTCCAGGCAAAATATACATCACTGGCGATTAGGCGAGGTCACCAACGCGCCATCATTGCGCTGGCTCACAAACTTTTACGGACATGTTACTTCATGATTAGTCGCGGCGAGTATTTCCGGGATTCGACCATCGACTACGAAGAAATGGCTGTCAAACGCAATGCACCACGCTGGATCAGAGCGCTGATAAAATTCGGTTATATAACACAACCGGGTTAAGCCAGCTTACTTCATTGAATATGGATAAGCAGCCTTTTCACGGCTGAGAACTCCTTGCGCATTCGATATGGATCATTTCATGTTAAGGAAACGCTTAACAGATAGTAAAAGAGGAGAATTGCTTTTTAGCCACGAAAGGCGTGATGGAAAGCTGGCGAACTTTGGCCAGTATTGGGCCTTTACGCGCCCAATCTGCCAGTTGCTGTAATGCGGGCTCAGAACCTGATGCAACAATTTCAACATCACCATTGGGCAGGTTCTTTGCGTAGCCGCTTAAGCCCAGTTGGAGCGCTTGTTTGCGAGTAAATGCTCTGAAATAGACGCCCTGGACACGGCCTGACACAATTATTCGCCAACTGAAATTCTCGCTTTGATTGTTTTGTGACATGTTGAATTGAGGAAAGAAATCATCAATAAAGTATAAATGGTTCCAAAAGTTTTTGCACCTTGTCGCCTTCTCCTGAGGGAGAAGGCCGGGATGAGGGTGAAAAATAGAATTCAAAAACTTTTGAAACGATTAATATATAGATTGCGGGAGAATATCTTCAAGAGCAAGGATGCAAGAAATACCAGGGCATCTATAAGAAATCGTTGATTTATTCGTGATTTCTTTGGACACAGGGATGTGTCGTCAAAATTGATGGCTACAAGCCATTGATTTTGTAAGCAAAGCGGAAATCGCATTTCCGTTTTGTGTTCGCTGACAAATCAGGGATGATTTGTCAGCGCTTTGCTAAGATACCGGGTAAATGGTAATGCTTGACAGGCTTCCTGTTGTTATTGTGGAAGTATATCTGGAAACCCGGTCTTGATACAGGCTATAATCAGCACATTTTTTGAATCAAATTCGTAAATATTTACCGGAAAAAAGCATGCTGAAAAAGCTGGTTAAAGTAGTTGTTGGCAGCCGTAATGACAGGCTGATTAAGAAAAAGCAGAAGATAGTCAAAAAGATCAATGCGCTGGAAGCTGAGTTTCAAGCATTGTCTGATGAGGCGCTAAAAGCAAAAACAGAGGAATTTAAAACGCGCCTGGCGCAAGGCGCTACATTAGATGACATTTTACCGGAAGCATTCGCTGCGGTACGGGAAGCCTCGGTGCGGGTGTTTGGCATGCGTCATTTCGATGTGCAGCTGATTGGCGGCATGGTATTACATGACGGCAAGATCGCCGAGATGAAAACGGGGGAAGGTAAAACGCTGATGGCGACATTGGCGGCTTATTTGAATGCCTTGCTGGGTCGCGGTGTTCATGTGGTTACGGTCAATGATTATCTGGCTCAGCGTGATGCCGAATGGATGGGTAAGTTATATTCCTTTCTAGGGCTGACTACCGGTGTGATTATCAGCGATATGGGACATACGGAGCGTCAGCAGGCTTATGCCGCCGACATTACTTATGGCACCAATAATGAATATGGATTTGATTATCTCAGGGATAATATGGCGTTCAGCCTGGAGCAAAAAGTCCAGCGTGATTTATATTTCGCCATTGTCGATGAGGTGGACTCCATTCTGATTGACGAAGCCAGGACGCCGTTGATTATTTCCGGGCCGACCGAAGAAAGCACCGAAATTTATCTGCAAACCAACGCCATCATCCCGCATTTGACCGAGCAGGAAAAAGCGGAAAATCCAGAAGATCAGGACAAAATGCCGGGCGATTACCTGGTTGATGAAAAATCCAAACAGGTGCATTTAACCGAAGCCGGCCATGAAAAAGTCGAAAAACTGATGGTCGAGCATGGTTTGATGGAAGAGGGCAGTAGCTTGTATGACGCTGCCAATATCCGTTTGATGCATTATCTGAATGCTTCGCTGCGGGCGCATGTGCTGTTTCAACGCGATGTCGATTATGTCGTGACCAACAATCAGATCATGATTGTTGACGAATTCACCGGCCGGATCATGACCGGTCGGCGCTGGTCAGAAGGCCTTCATCAAGCGATTGAAGCCAAAGAAGGTGTGCCGATTCAAAATGAAAACCAGACACTGGCGTCGATTACTTTCCAGAATTATTTTCGTCTCTATGAAAAACTGTCGGGCATGACCGGTACCGCCGATACCGAAGCGTTTGAATTAAATAATATCTATGGGCTGGAAGTGGTGGTGATTCCGACTCATAGGCCAATGATCAGAGACGATAAAGGTGATGTAATTTATTTGACCGCCAAGGAAAAATATAACGCCATCGTCAAGGATATCGAGGAATGTGTCAAAAAAGGCCAGCCGGTTTTGGTCGGCACCACCTCGATTGAAAATTCCGAACTTTTGTCCGGGCTGTTAAAGAAAAAAGGCATCAAGCATGAAGTGCTGAACGCCAAACAGCATGAGCGTGAGGCCCATATTATTGAAATGGCCGGTATGCCAGGAGCGGTAACCATTGCGACCAATATGGCGGGACGGGGTACCGACATCGTGTTGGGTGGCAATCTGGAAGCCGAATTAAAAGCGCTGGGTGAGGATGCCAGTGAGGCAGAAAAAGAAAAAGTGAAGGCGGCCTGGCAGGAGCGCCATGATAAAGTGCTGGCCAGCGGTGGTTTGCATGTCATCGGATCCGAGCGGCATGAATCCCGCCGTATCGATAATCAGTTGCGGGGCCGTGCCGGAAGGCAGGGGGACCCAGGTTCAACCCGTTTCTATTTGTCCTTGCAAGATGATTTGATGCGGATTTTTGCCTCTGATCGTGTCGCCGCCCTGATGAAAAAGCTGGGGATGGAAGAAGGCGAGGCCATTGAGCATCCTTGGGTAACCCGTTCTATCGAAAACGCACAACGTAAAGTTGAAGGCCGTAACTTTGATATGCGTAAAGAAGTCTTGGCTTATGACGATGTGGCCAATGATCAACGCAAGGTCATTTATGGTCGCCGTAATGAGTTGATGGCAGCGGAAGATATCAGTGAGATGATTTCAGAAATTCGCGCCGATGTGGTCAATAGCGTCATCACCCAGTATATTCCAACAAAGACCATGGAAGAACAATGGGATATTAAAGGACTGGAAGACCATCTGCGCGATGAATTCTTGCTGGATTTACCGTTACAGAAAATGCTGGATGAAGATCACTCACTGGATGAAGAAGGGCTGCGCAAAGTCATTGTCGATGCGATGGAGCAAGCGGCTAAGGAAAAAGAAGAGAAAATCGGTGCGGATGTTTTCCGGCATTTCGAAAAGTCCGTTATGTTGCAGGTGTTGGATAATAGCTGGAAAGAACATTTGGCAGCGATGGATCAATTACGCCAAGGTATACATTTCCGCGGTTATGCGCAGAAAGATCCAAAACAGGAATATAAGCGCGAGTCATTTGAAATGTTTGCCAGTTTGTTGGACCATATAAAATATGAGGTCGTCAGTATTTTGGCCAAAGTGCAAGTCAATCAGGAAGAAGACGTAGAGGCAATCGACGAACAACGTCAAGCCCAGGCACCATCACAATTGCATTTTGAACATGCTGAAGCCAACCCGACCCTGGATCCTGAAGAACAAGCCGCGGCTGCATTCGCACCAGACAATCAGACAGAAGAGGATGGTGAAAAACAGCCATTTGTACGGGATGGCCGTAAGGTAGGACGTAATGAGCCTTGCCCTTGTGGGTCCGGTAAAAAATACAAACAGTGTCATGGCAAATTAAAATAACGCTTATGCTTTCGACGGAGAGCGCTTGATGAATCGCTGATCTAATGGCGATTTTGCGGACAACAAATCATGGATGATTTGTTCAGCGTTTCCTTAAATAATTGCCTCCCGTCTCGTATTCACATGACGTTTGATAATCATTGCTGTCAGGCGTCCTGAAAAGTTTTTATCCGAGCCGTGCAAATCATGGTTTCGGGTTGTAACTACTCAGCGTAAATAAGTAAAAAAACTGCTTGACACGATTTTAGCGTTATTTTTGATTTTCTAACGGCAACACCTGGCGCAAGAGGTTTACTGTATTAGCCTGCGTTAGTTGAGGCGTGTTGCCTTATAAGCACTGCCCGATAGCCCTGCTGCCGTGCATTTCTAAAATACGATGACGGGCAACACAGAGGCAAAAATTCGTATTTCAAAAGCCATGAGACAAGAGTCCTGTACTTAAACCCACAGGCCGTTTCATTGAAGATTGATTCCATTGATGTAGAGGCTGCCATTACCCATGCCCGGCAGCTGATTAAAGATGAAGCCGATTTATCTCCGGCGCTGCGGTCTTCGCTGGAGATATTGTTGTTGCTGGTCACGCTCCTGATGCATCGGCTCGGACTTAACAGCAGTAACAGTTCCAGGCCGCCATCAAGTGATCCTGATCGTAAAAGGAAAGCACGGGCTGGATCAAAAAAACCAGGTGGTGGACAGAAAGGGCATATTGGCACCACGCTGGTTAAAGTCGATGATCCCGATGACGTTATCTCCATCAAGATTGATCGCCGTACCTTGCCAGCCGGAAGCTACACGGCAGATGGCTTTGAAACCCGGCAGGTATCTGATATTGATATTTCACGGATTGTGACGGAATATCGTGCGCAAAGGCTTATCGATGAACAAGGTCGTCGGTTTGTTGCTCCTTTTCCCGAGGGCGTAACAAAAGCCGTGCAATATGGTGACCAACTCAAGGCGCACGCCGTGTATCTTTCGCAGTACCAATTATTGCCCTGCCAGCGCATCAAGGATTATTTTTCCGATCAATTACAGATCCCCATCAGTGAAGGTTCGCTGGTTAATTTCAATCAACCAGCCTTTGAGAAGCTGGCATCCTTTGAGCCGATTTGCAAGCAAAGACTGGCGGCAGCTTCTGTTGTACATGCCGATGAAACGGGCATTAACATCAATGGCGCCAGGTACTGGTTGCATTGTGCTTCTAATGATTTAGAAGTTACGCATTGACAGGCAATGTTAAACTATGGGTTTAAAAAATCCCAAAGTCAATGCAAGGCAAACCTTGATAAGAGAAATAACACGCCCTTCAACAGCCTGCTGTACATTACCCATGTATATGGGTTTTTTATTAAGTGAGCCGAAACAAGCTAGTTGTCGACGATTAGGAGAAGTCATGTCAATATCACATGATAGCGTAAATCGATTTCTAAATCGGGAGCATTACACTGGGCGAGATTTATACAATGAAGCCAGCGCAGGCCTGAATTTAAAGGGCGGAACCTTGAGTGTTGACGATAGTGTTCTTGATAAACCTTATAGCCAATATATGGCATATGTCAGTTATTTTTGGTCGGGAAAACATCATAGAGCAGTCAAGGGAATCAATCTTGTCACGTTGTACTACACAGACATTCAAGGAAAACACCAACCACTGAATTTCCGGGTGGTCGATAAGGCGGAAGGAAAGACAAAAAATGACTATTTTCAAGACATGCTGACCGAAGTATTAGCTTGGGGACTAGAACCTGGTTTTGTAACAGGAGATAGCTGGTACAGTTGCGTGGATAATCTTAAATTGACAAGAAATCATCAGACAGGATTATTCTTTGCAGTGGAAGGTAATCGATTAGTCTCTGTTGAAAAAGGTTCATGGGTTCAAGTCAGGCAATTAGAAATCCCGGAAGACGGCTTAATGGTTTGGCTCAAAAATTTTGGGTATGTGAAATTATTTCGGACGACCTTGAAAGAACAAGTTCGCCATTACATAAGTTCACTACCTGATGAAGAAAAAACCGCTGTTTTTGACAAGAAAGCATTTACCGAACAACATGACAGGCATTGGCAGATTGAGCAATATCATCGGGCAATAAAGCAGGTGTGTAATATTGAGCGGTTCCAGGTTCGCAATATAAAGAGCAATAAATAATCATATTTTTTCTGCAATTTGTGGCTTTGTTCAATTACAAAAATTGAGCTTTGCAGACGTGATTAATAATTGCTATAGCGTACAGCGGAATTTATTCAACGATGTTATGGCTTCGTTTATCGACACCTTTATGCCAAATATGAATCATTTAAACCCAAAATTTCGATCTGTTGTCAATGCGTAACTTCTATAATAATCCCGGTGAGAATGATATCCGCATGACCAGGGTGCAGCAAAAAATATCGGCGGGGTGTTTCAGGAGTGAGCAGGGTGCCATCACCTTCTGCCGTATTCGGGGATATCTATCCACTTGTCGTAAACATCATGTCAGTGCCTCTGAAGCGTTGGTACTGGTATTTTAGGGGAAATTACCGGAATTTACTCAGTGACCTGATGCTTTTGGTAAAATACGCTGAGTAGTTACTTCGGGTTTTAGTTTTAAAACAAAAAATCTTATAGGTATTTATCATGCCAGAATCCCGCTTTAAAAAAAGCCAGCCTAAGCCTTCTATCGCTAAGATAGCGTCATTAGGAATGGATAAAAAAAGCTTTACCCAGTCTTTTAAACACTATTATGTCTATCGCTTAGGGCGCGATGAAAACTGTCAGTGTCCCCATTACGCCTATGTCGCTTCAGCGACCAGTGTTTGTGATCGACTGATTGAACGCTGGAAAAATACTTATAATAGCTACCGGAGGAGTGATTGTAAAAAAGCTTATTATTTGTCCATGGAGTTCTTGATCGGGCGATCCATGAGCAACGCCATGCTCAATCTGGGTGTAGAAGATGCCTTGACCAAAGCCATGTATGATTTGGGTATCGACATTGAAGAGCTGATTGATGCCGAGCCGGATGCTGGTTTGGGAAATGGTGGTCTCGGACGACTGGCCGCCTGTTTTATCGATAGTTGCGCCACGCTGGAATTGCCAGTGGTTGGCTATGGTTTGCGCTATGAATATGGCATGTTTAAGCAATTGATCGAGAATGGTTATCAGGTGGAAGAGCCGGATCATTGGTTGAAAAATGGTAATGTCTGGGAGCTGGAAAAGCCGGAATACACTCAGCGTATCAAGTTTTGGGGTTACACCGAAGCTTATACAGATGAAAAAGGTCGCAGTCGTAAGCGCTGGGTGAATAGTAATGATGTTTTGGCAGTGCCTTTCGACATGCCGATACCGGGCTTTAAAAACGGTACGGTCAACACCTTGCGATTGTGGAAAGCGACAGCTACCGAAGAGTTTAATCTTGGTGAATTTAATGCCGGTGAATATGCAGAAGCTGTCGCCAAGAAAAATAATGCGGAAAACATCACCATGGTGTTGTATCCCAATGACGCCAATGAAAATGGCAAGGCCCTGCGCCTGCAACAGCAATATTTGCTAGCTTCAGCCAGTTTGCAGGATGTTATCCAGAACTGGGTCGGGCGGCATGGCGAAGATTTCAGCCAGTTTGCCGAGAAAAACTGCTTTCAGCTGAATGACACACATCCAAGTATTTCTGTTGCCGAATTGATGCGTCTGTTAATTGACGAACATGGTCTGGAGTGGAGCGAGGCCTGGAAAATCACCACACAGACTATGGCGTACACCAACCATACCCTGTTGCCGGAAGCGTTGGAAAAATGGTCGGTAGGCTTGATGCAACACATGTTGCCACGCTTGATGGAGATTATTTTTGAAATCAATGCGCAGTTTATGGCACAGGTTTCAGAGCGCTGGCCTGGCGATTTCGATCGCATGCGCCGCATGTCGATTATCGAAGAAGGGCATGACAAACAAGTCCGCATGGCTTTTTTGGCGATTGTCGGCAGTTTCTCGGTCAATGGCGTCGCTGAACTGCATTCAAAACTTTTGCAGGAAGGTCTGTTCAAGGACTTTTTCGACTTATGGCCAGAAAAATTCAACAACAAAACCAATGGCGTAACGCCACGCCGCTGGCTGGCTGGCTGTAATCCTGATTTGGCAGGGTTGATCAGTAAAACGATTGGAGATGAATGGATTACCGATCTGGCACAACTGGAAAAACTCAAACCTTATGCGGAAAAAGCGCCCTTCAGAAAAAAATGGCGCGCATTGAAGCAAGCCAACAAACAGCTACTGGCGGAATATACGCTGGAAGAGCAGGGCGTTGAGTTGAATATCGACGCCTTGTTCGATATTCAGGTCAAGCGTATTCATGAATACAAGCGGCAGATCCTCAATGTGCTGCATGTCATTCACTTATATGATCGTATCAAGCGTGGTGACACCGATAACTGGGTCAATCGTTGTGTGTTGATTGGTGGTAAAGCGGCGCCGGGTTATGCGATGGCCAAAAAAACCATCAAGTTGATTAACAATGTCGCCGCAGTCATCAATAATGATCCTGATGTGGGTGACAAGCTCAAGCTGGTGTTTATGAGTAACTATCGGGTTTCGGCAATGGAGAAAATCTGCCTGGCCGCCGATTTGTCCGAGCAGATCTCGACGGCCGGTAAGGAAGCGTCAGGCACCGGCAACATGAAATTCATGATGAACGGCGCATTGACCATCGGCACGTTAGATGGCGCCAATATTGAAATTCGCGAAGAAGTGGGACCCGAGAATTTCTTTTTGTTCGGTTTGACCGAAGAAGAAGTTGAAGCGATGCGCCCACACTACAATCCACAAACCTTTATCGAGCATGACGAGGATTTGCAAAATGTGCTGAAATTGTTGGAATGTGGTCATTTTAACCAGTTTGAGCCGGGTATTTTCGATGATATTATCGGCGCGATCAAAAGCCCTCATGATCCATGGATGACCATTGCCGATTTTCGTAGTTTTGTCGATGCCCAGCGTCGTGTCGATAAAATGTACAAAAATCAAGAAGAATGGACGCGGATGAGTATTTTGAATACCGCCAGCAGTGGTAAATTCTCGACCGACCGGACCATCAGCGATTACAACAACGATATCTGGAAACTGGACGCGATTAAAGTGTCTGACTAATGCTGGATATTGTTTTATATCAACCGGAAATTCCTGCCAATACCGGTAATATCATACGATTGTGCGCCAATACTGGCGCACAGTTGCACCTGATTCATCCGCTTGGTTTTGTGCTGGATGACAAACGCCTGCGTCGGGCCGGGCTGGATTATCATGAATGGGTCAATATTCATCAATATGCCTCTTTGGATGATTATCTGGAAAAAGCTCAGCCTAACCGCTTGTTTGCATTGACGACAAAAGGCCAGACCGTTTACAGCGATATTGAGTTTGAAACGGGAGATGCACTGATTTTTGGCCCGGAAACCCGTGGTTTGCCCAATAGTTTTCTGGCCCATCTCGATGCGGATCGCAAACTCTATTTGCCCATGAAAGCGGAAAGCCGCAGTCTGAATTTATCCAATACCGTGGCGATCATGCTGTATGAAGCCTGGCGACAAATGGAATTTACCGGCGCGCAGATCAAGAGCTGATGTGACTACCCAATAGGGTGAGAATATTTCATCGTGTTTAACAGCGGTTTTAACGTTAAACCGGCTCTGTAAATGCAAGCACTTTTTGTGACTGAAAAACTATTATCCTCTGCGTGGAAATTCTACCCACTCAATTAGCCTGATTGTCGATAGCTTATGCGTAACATCAGTAATTCACAATTATTCATTAAGGCTGAATACAAATTCAGCTTTTATAGTGTCTCCAAAGGGTAAATGGGGGTACAGAAATAAATCCAACGCCAATAGTCCATAACATTATCGGTGCAAACCACAATTCGGCGAATCGATTTATTACGGCATGTTTTGGGGTTTTGGAGTCATAAATGATCTCTAGCTCTCCGCCGCTTTTGTGGATATTTTGCAGGATGGTGCTGTCATCTACCGTTCCTTCAATAATAAATGATTGTCCTGATCGAGTCTGGAATTGAACTATTGGCACTGTGATGATATCGCTCAGGTTGTTGGTAGTACTGGGTCCACGTCTTTCATAGCGTATAATGGCTCCTACGGTCTTGATCCCTTTTTTGCGTATTGATTGGATATCATTATAGAAATACCAACCCCAATAAACCAAAGTCACTCCGATAATAATGAACAATACAGCGGTAGAAATACCGACAAGCAAATCACTATTCGGGTAGCGTTTTTTATTATCTGATGCCATCAAAGTTGCGCGTAAATTCCGACGATAAAAAATTGTTTTCACTATAACGGAATTTTAAAAGCCGCTCCAGCCTGTTCTCGAACCAGTTTGGGGACTAAATAGCCGGGTAAACGCGCCTGAATTTGCCGGTACAGCGTTATTGCGGCGCAATCATCGACGCCAAAATGGGCGGTGCCTTGTGCTTTATCCAGCTGGTGTAAGTAATAGGGCAGGATGTTCAGCGCAAAAAGCCGTTCACTTAAATCGCACAGGGCATCAGTATTGTCGTTAACCCCTTTTAACAAGACACTTTGATTTAGCAATGTGATGGTGTGGTGGTGAAGTTTCTGGCAGGCTGCCGCAACCTCGCAGCTCAATTCGTTGGCGTGATTGCTGTGCAGCACCAGAATGGTTTGCGGTCTGATGGAAGTCAGCAGTTTGACTAATGAATCGGTTATTCGGGCGGGTAGCACTACCGGCAGGCGGCTATGAATGCGAATGCGCCTGACATGCGGGATTTTTTCCAGATTTGATAAAAGCTGGGCGAGTTTTTTATCGCTCAGCAGCAATGGATCACCGCCACTGAGGATGACTTCATGAATGTCGCTTTGTTGGGCGATATAGCGTAGCGCCTGTTGGTGCCTTTGCAGGGTCAATTGATTTTCGTTGTAAGGAAAGTTGCGGCGGAAACAATACCGGCAATTAATGGCGCAGGCGGCGGTGGTGATCAGCAGCACCCGGCCGTGATATTTATGAATGACACCGCTTTCTGTTTTTGCTTCCAGGTCGCCGACCGGATCGCTAATAAATCCGGCTACCCTCTGGTTTTCTTGCTGCAGTGGTAAAACCTGGCGGAGCAGCGGGTCAGCGGCATCACCGGGTTTCATGCAGTCAGCAAAGCTTTTGGGGACCTTGAAGGGGAAACTGTTGTTTTTATCGATTACTGGCAAATTATTCGGATCAATTTTCAAATAACGACACAGATCATTAATATTGCTGAATGCCTGGGCCAGTTGTTGTTGCCAGGAATCTTCCAGGCGTGTCTGCGTGTTAATAGTCAATTGAGCGTAATAAGTTGAATCAGAGGGGCTATCTATTATAATGCTTAAGCTTTAAGCGTTGGGAGTTCTGCTGTTTGTGCTTAAATGAAACGCTGGACAAATCATCCCTGATTTGCCCGCGACCGCAAAGTGGAAATACGATTTCCACTTTGCTTACAAAATCAATGGTTTGCAACCATCGATTTTGGCAATGCATCCGTGCATCGCAAAGAATCGCGAATAAATCAGCGATTCTTTAATGAAACGCTGGACAATCGACACAGTAATCCCCCTTTTTTTAATTGTGAGGAAAAATGGCTACATATAGCACCAATGAATTCAAGGCCGGTCTGAAAATTATGCTGGATTCTGATCCTTGTTCCATTATTGAAAATGAATTTGTCAAACCAGGAAAAGGACAAGCGTTCAATCGGGTCAAGTTTCGTAACCTTAAAACAGGCCGGGTGATTGAGCGCACATTCAAATCGGGCGAAAGCGTTGAAGGCGCGGATGTGGTCGAAATCGATATGCAGTATTTGTATAACGATGGCGAATTTTGGCATTTTATGGTGCCAGACACCTTTGAGCAATACCAGGCCGACGCTAATGCAGTTGCCGATGCCAAGCAATGGTTGAAAGAGCAGGATATGTGTACGGTTACATTATGGAATGATGCACCATTGAGTGTAACACCGCCGAATTTTGTCGAATTGACCATTACTGAAACCGATCCGGGGTTGAAGGGTGATACTTCATGTGGTGGTGGCAAGCCTGCAACGCTGGAAAGTGGCGCGGTGGTTCGTGTGCCGTTATTCGTTCAGATTGGTGAGATGATCAAGGTCGATACGCGCACTGGTGAATATGTTTCACGCGTCAAGGAATAAGTGACCGACATAAACTGGCGACCCGCATGTCAGCTGGACGTTTTACGTCAGCGGGTAGCTATGTTGGCGACGATTCGATCGTTTTTCGATGAACGGTCGGTGCTGGAGGTGGAAACGCCATTGCTTTGTCAGGCGACAGGAACAGACCCTCAACTGGATTTTTTTTCCAGTCGTTATCATGCGCCGCCGGAAAATCCTGTACTTTTTTTACAGACATCGCCAGAATTTGCCATGAAACGATTGCTGGCAGCGGGCAGTGGCAGCATTTACCAGATTTGCAAGGCTTTTCGTAATGCCGAATCTGGTCGCTTGCATAATCCTGAATTCACCATCCTGGAATGGTACCGGCTTGGTTTTACACTTGAAGATTTGATGCGAGAGACCACGGAATTGATTCGAGAAGTGCTTTTACCGGGTAAAAATCTTGAATTTTTACCGGCCGTCAGCTATCGGGAAATTGTTTTACAGACCACAGGGCTGGATCCTTTGAGTTTTGAATTAACGCATTGGCAAGATTATGCCAAGCGGCAAGGTTTCCCTGAAGCGATTGATTTATGTGGAGAAGATCCAGCATTGTGGTTGGATTTTGTTTTTTCTCATCGGGTACAAACACAAATGCGTGAAGATTGTCTGTATCTGGTATATGATTATCCGGCGATTCAGTCTTCATTAGCCAGAATAAAACCGGATGACCCGCGAGTGGCCGAACGCTTTGAAGTCTTTATTGGCGGCATCGAGATAGGGAACGGCTTTCGGGAACTCACCGACGCCTTAGAGCAGGAACGACGTTTTGATGAGGAAATTCACAAACGTCAACAGGCAAAGCTTTCGTCAGTTGAAAAAGACCAGAGATTTCTTCAGGCTTTAAAACATGGCCTGCCGGAATGCAGTGGTATTGCTTTAGGTTTGGATCGATTGTTGATGGTTTTAACCGGGAAATCATCAATTGATCAGGTGTTAAGCTTTCCTGTTGCCAGAGCATGATATAATTTTGCGCATTTGATTTTGACCGGATGAACCTTTTGAATAAAACACGACAATTTCAGGTACTGATATTTTTCCTGATGACATTGGTGGCGGGAGCTGCCAACGCATTTGTCGTGCAAGACATTCAGGTGCGTGGTCTGCAGAGGATTTCAGCGGGAACCGTATTCAACTATCTGCCTGTTAATATTGGCGATGAATTTACTCCACAAAAGGCCGCTAAAGCAATTCGGGCCTTGTTTAAAACCGGTTTTTTCAAAGATGTCGTGCTGGAGCAATCGGGCAATGTCCTGATAGTTCATGTACAGGAACGACCTTCCATTGCCAGGATTATTATAGAAGGCAATAAAGATATCAGTAAGGAAGATCTGGAAAAAGCCTTGAACACCATTGGTTTGTCAGAAGGAAAGGTGTTCAACAGGCAATTGCTGGAGAAGGTTGAGCAGGAGCTGACCCGTCAGTATTTCAGTCATGGCAAGTATGGTGTCAGAATCAAGACGGAAGTTAGTCAATTGACCCGCAACCGGGTCGGCATTCATATTGAGATTTCAGAAGGGCGGGTCGCCAAAATCAAGCAAATTAATCTGGTTGGCAACAAGGTTTTCGACAGCGATGATTTATTGGACTTGTTCGAACTGAGTACCACCAACTGGTTATCGTTTTATACCAAGGATGACCAGTACTCCAAACAGAAATTGTCGGCAGATCTGGAACGATTGCGGTCTTATTATCTTGATCGTGGCTATATAAAATTTGATATCGAGTCCACCCAGGTCACATTGACACCGGATAAAAAGGAAATTTATATCACCGTCAATCTTAAGGAAGGAGATTTATATACGCTGGAAAAAGTCCGCTTGACCGGTAATCTGGTTGTTCCTCCTGAAGAGCTGATCAAGTTGGTGCAGGTAGGGCCTGGGGAAATTTTCTCCCGAAAAAATGCCACTTTGACTTCAAAAGCCATTTCCGATCGTTTGGGAGATGAAGGCTATTTGTTCGCCAACGTCAATATGGTGCCGGAAATCAATGAAAAAAATAAAACCGTGGTGATGACATTTTTTGTCGATCCAGGCAAGCGTGTCTATGTACGCCGAATCAATATGAAAGGCAATATCAAAACCCGTGATGAAGTGTTGCGTCGGGAAATGCGCCAAATGGAAGCCGCCTGGGCATCTACACGCAAGATCGACCGCTCTAAAACCCGTCTGGAGCGGCTCGGCTATTTTGAACAAGTCAATGTTGAAACACCGCATGTGGTTGGAACATCGGATGAGGTTGATATCGATTATTCGGTGACTGAACGTTCTTCTGGTAATTTGTCGGCTGGGGTTGGTTTTTCACAGGTACAGGGGCTGGTATTCAATGCCAATATTTCCCAGGACAATGTTTTTGGGACGGGAAAGCGAATTGACCTGGCCTTCAATAACAGTAATGTCACTACCCAATACCGGTTCGGTTATTTTGACCCCTACTACACGCTGGATGGTGTCAGTATGGGGTATGATTTAGGCTATGTCGCGCGTAACGCCAATAATGCCAATATTTCCAACTACGCAACTGATGTCATCAATACTGGCTTTAATTTCGGTATTCCATTGAATGAATTTGATCGTTTGCGCTTCAATTTTGACGCAAAATACACCAAATTAAAGACCGGTTCGTTTACATCCCAGGAAATCAGGGACTTTATCAATCAGCAGGGCGACAGTTATCTGACTTTTTCAGGCGCGGTAGGGTGGACGCATGATACCTTGAACAGAGCGTTGTTTCCCACCGCGGGGGGACAGCAGCGCTTTTCAGCGTTGGCAACTGTCCCAGGAAGTGATTTGACCTATTATAAAGTCGCCTACAAGCAGCAGCATTATTTCCCGATTGCCAAGAACTTGACCTTTCGGTTGTTAGGTGAAGTCGCTTATGGTAACGGCTATGGCGATACCAATCAGTTGCCGTTTTTTGAACATTACTTCGCTGGCGGTGTCCGATCTATTCGAGGCTACAAGGCAAATACGCTAGGCCCTCGAGATTCCTACAATCGCGCGTTTGGCGGCGCGAGTAAAATAATTGGCAAAGCGGAGTTGTTTTTCCCCGTGCCGTTTATGAAAGAGAGCAAGTCTGTTCGTATGGGAGCCTTTATGGATGCCGGAACCGTAAACAAGAATTTTACACCGAAAAATATGCGTTATTCGGTAGGTATTTCAGGCGAATGGCAGTCACCTTTTGGCGCTTTATCAGTCAGTTTCGCCATTCCGATGAATTCAGGGGGCAATGACCAGACCCAGTCTTTTCAGTTCTCGTTCGGTTCCGGGTTTTAGTTTGAAAGACTTTTGCCCTATAATTGAAAAAACTTAACATACAGACCCGAGGATGGTTGATAATGAAAATTAAATTCGCTTTATTTCTTGCACTGATTTTTGTAACTAACAGCAGTTATGCGGAACTAAAAGTCGGTTTTGTCAATGTGGCGAAAGTGTTGGAAACAGCGCCACAAGCAGCAAAAGCCAAAAAGCGATTGGAGCAGGAATTCAAACCACGAGATAAACATCTGGTTGCCCAGCAAAAAGAAATTCAGGCGCTGGAAGAAAAACTGGCCCGTGATGCATCGGTCATGAGTGAATCAGAACGCCGCAAGCTGGAGCGCGACATCATCGCCAAAAAACGGGAAGCGAAGCGTTCACAGCAGGAATTCCAGGAAGATTTCAATATGCGCCGCAATGAAGAACTGGGCAAACTGCAGCGCCGTATCGTTGAAGCGATCAGAGCTTTGGCCAAGGAACAGAGTTTTGATTTATTACTGACTGATGGCGTCATCTACGCCAGCGAGAAAGTGGATGTTACCAAACTGGTTCAAGCTAAACTGAAACAATTGAATTAATGGAACACACGTTGGATATACAACAAATTACGGAATTATTACCACACCGCTATCCGTTTCTGCTGGTTGACAGGGTTCTGGAATGCCAGCCGGGGGAAAGGATGCTGGCGTTGAAAAATGTCACCATGAACGAACCTTTTTTTCAGGGACATTTTCCTGGATTACCGGTGATGCCGGGTGTTCTGATTATGGAGGCGCTGGCGCAAACCACTGCCTTGTTGACATCGCAAAGTGATGAAGCCTGTGTAAAAGGGACAGTTTATTATCTGGCGGGTATCGACAAGGCGCGCTTTAAAAAGCAAGTTGAACCAGGCGATCAACTGCTGCTGGAAGCGGTTTTAAGTAAACGTAAACGGCATATCTGGTCATTTGACTGTCGCGCCGAAGTTGATGGAAAACTGGCCGCCAGTGCGCAAATCATGTGTGCAGCATCGGTGCCCCAATGATTCATCCAACAGCCATTATCGATCCCAAAGCCGAAATTGAAGAAAATGTCGGAATCGGCCCATTTAGTGTTATAGGCGCTGATGTACAAATTGAATCGGGTACGGTGATTGGGCCTCATGTCGTTATTAAAGGGCCTACCGCCATTGGTGAGGACAACAAGGTTTATCAATTCTGCTCTATTGGCGAGGATCCGCAAGATAAAAAATACGCCAATGAAATAACCCGACTGGAAATTGGTGATCGTAATGTTATCCGTGAATTTGTCACCATTCATCGCGGTACGGTGCAAGATCATGGCTTGACGCTGATTGGCAGCGATAATCTGTTCATGGCCTATGCGCATGTCGCCCATGATTGTGTGGTGGGTGACCATGTCATCATGGCCAATGGCGCCTCTATTGCAGGCCATGTGCATTTAGGTGATCATGCCATTCTGGGTGGCTTCACCCTGGTGCACCAGTTTACCCAGATTGGCGAATACAGTTTTTCCGCCATGGGCAGCGCCATTACGCAGGATATTCCGCCCTATGTGATGGTTGGCGGAAGACCGACAAGGCCGCATGGCATCAATTCGGTCGGCATGGAGCGCAACGGTATTACGGCAGAAGACATTCGCTTGATTCGCAAGGCCTATAAGATTTTGTACAAAAACAATTTACGTATCGAAGACGCCATTGAAGAAATAGAAGAACTGGCAGGCGACAGCGATCAGTTATCTAAAATGGTCAGTTTCTTACGTAATGTCACCAGAGGGATCTTGCGATAATCGCTCAAGTTGTTGTCGGGCTCGATGAAGTTGGCCGGGGATGTATCGTTGGCCCTGTCATTGCGGCGGCGGTAATTCTGGATGAAAACAATCCTGTTGAAGGGTTGACGGATTCCAAAAAAATTAGTGACAAAAAACGTCGTATTCTTGCCGCACAAATCCGTTTGAAAGCCAAAGACTGGGCGATAGGCCGCTCGGAGCCTTCAGAAATTGACCGCATCAATATTCACCAGGCTTCATTATTGGCCATGCGCCGTGCTTTTCTGACGCTGAGTATCAAACCCGATTACGCGCGAGTCGATGGTAAATTCTATCCTGACCTGCCTTGCCCGGGCGAAACGATCGTTCAAGGCGACAGCCTGATTGATGAAATTTCAGCTGCTTCCATTTTAGCCAAAGTCAGCCGCGATGATGAAATGCTAATGTTTGCACAGCTTTATCCAGGCTATGGCTTCGAGCAGCATAAAGGCTATCCCACACGCTTGCATTTGCAATGTTTGCAACAAAAAGGCATCACGCCATTTCATCGAAAATCGTTCGCGCCCGTCAAAAAATTCCACAGTGATGGTTGTGTGGGTACGGATGGGTGAAATATGAATCATCAATACAATCTAAAAAAATTCATCATCGCCGTTAGGACGAATGGCTGTTTATCTTGAATGGTTGATTGAGAGTGCCTTATGAGTTATCGGCCGCCTTTTACTATTACATCTGCAATTATTGATTTAATCAGCGCCATCAGCGAGCAGGTAGGTTTCGTGCAGCGGGATTTTCTGCAGGCTTCGCCACAGCTCAGAAAAGCCAATCGTATCAAAACTATTACGGGTACCTTGCAGATTGAAGGCAGCACACTGGGTGAAGATCAGATTTCCGCGATACTGGAGGGTAAACCTGTACTGGCATCGGCGCATGAACTGGCCGAGGTGAAAGGCGCTATTGCGGCCTATGACCGGCTGCCTCTGCTCAACCCTTACAGCGTTAATGATCTATTGGATGCCCATCGTTTGATGATGGCTGAAGTTTTGACACATGCAGGACAGTTTCGCTATAAAGCGGTGGGGGTATATAAGGGTAAAGACGTGGTGCATGTAGCCCCACCGGCACAGCGGGTTCCCGCTTTGATGGATGATCTGCTCGCCTGGGCGGAATGTTCTGATGCACATCCCTTAATCGTCAGCTCGGTTTTCCATTATGAATTTGAATTTATTCACCCGTTTATGGACGGTAACGGTCGCATGGGCAGACTCTGGCAAACTTTGATGCTTTTCAGGTGGAAGCCGCTTTTTATCGATATTCCGCTGGAAAGTGTCATCAAACAATCCCAACAAGATTATTACCAGGCTTTAAGCTATGCCGATTCTGATGCAAACAGTACGATTTTTATTCAGTTTATGCTTGAGGCAATCCTGAAAACATTAAAAAATGCCTCTGTAAATGTCTCTCAAAACGTCCTTGTAAATATTGCAAACATGAAAACACCCGATGCGGTCATGGCCTTGATTGCAGCAAATGCAAATATGACCCGTGCTGAAATGGCCGCGCAAATTGGCAAAGATATTCGGACCATCGGGCGGGCTATTAAAAAACTGCAAGAAGAAGGGAAGCTTAAAAGAGTGGGTTCGGACAAATCCGGTTATTGGGAGCTGATATGAATCCATTAAACAAGGTTTGGGTTAAAAAGGTATCGATCAGATACGACTATTCGCCTGATGAAACAAAAATGGAAGCAGATAGAGTTTTGGAACAAAGCGAACTGCTTGCAAGCGAGTTAAGTGCATGAAACCCACCTTTATTCATCTTCGTATCCACTCAGAATTTTCTCTGGTTGATGGAATTGTCCGCTTGAAACCCCTGGTCAAAGCGCTAGGTGAGTTGGACATGCCAGCTGCCGCCGTGACTGAACAGTGCAATCTGTTTTCTCTGGTCAAATTTTATAGCGCCAGCCGGTCGGCGGGTATCAAACCGGTTGTCGGCTCGGATATTTATCTGTTCAACGAAGAGGAGACGGCAAAGCCTTATCGATTGACGCTGCTGGCGCGTAACCAGCGCGGTTATATCACGTTGACCGAGTTGATTTCTAAGGCTTATCAGGAAGGTCAGCATCTGGGTGTGCCGATGGTCAGGCGTGACTGGCTGAGGCAAAATCATCAGGGTTTGATTGTGCTGTCCGGGGCGATGGAGGGCGATGTCGGCCAGGCATTGCTGGCCGGCAAGATGGAATTGGCAAAACAGCGGGCGCAAGATTGGGGTGAGCTTTTTCCCGACAGCTTTTATTTGGAATTGCAACGTATCGGCAAACAGGACGAATCGCGTTATCTCAGCGCAGCGGTTGACTTGGCTGGCGTTTTGGATTTGCCGGTGGTGGCGACCAATGATGTGCGTTTTTTAAAACCTGAAGACTTTGCTGCACATGAAGTCAGGGTCTGTATTCATCAGGGGCGGGTGCTCGATGATAGCCGCCGGCCGCGCAATTACACCGAACAACAATATCTGCGCAGCAGCGAAGAAATGCGGGAACTGTTTGCTGATATTCCCGAAGCCTTGCAGAATACGGTCGAAATCGCCAAACGCTGCAATGTGGAACTGACTCTGGGAAAAAACTTTCTGCCGGATTTTCCGGTACCGGAAGGCATGACGCTGGATGAGTTTTTTGCTGAAGCCGCACGTAAAGGGCTTGACGAACGTTTGCAGCAACATCCTCCCTTCGGCGAAGGGACAGAGGACGAAAATCGTAAAGTTTATGAAGATCGCCTGCAGTTTGAACTGGATGTGATTATACAGATGGGCTTCCCGGGCTACTTTATGATCGTCGCGGATTTTATTCAATGGGCCAAAAATCATGATATTCCAGTCGGGCCGGGACGGGGATCGGGGGCCGGTTCTCTGGTGGCCTATGCGTTGAAAATCACCGATCTGGATCCGATTGAATTCGATTTGCTGTTCGAACGTTTTTTGAATCCCGAGCGGGTGTCGATGCCTGATTTCGATATCGACTTCTGCATGGAGCGCCGTGATGAAGTGATCGATTATGTGGCGCGGCATTATGGCCGTGACAAGGTGTCGCAAATCATTACCTATGGGTCGATGGCGGCCAAGGCGGTGGTGCGTGATGTCGGACGGGTATTGGGTTTGTCCTATGGTTTTGTCGATCGACTGGCGAAATTGATTCCTTTTGAAATCGGCATGACATTGACCCGGGCCTTAGAGGAGAGCGCCGAACTGAAAGAATTGTACGACACGGAAGAAGATGTCAAAACTTTGATCGATATGGCCCTGTCTTTGGAAGGCATTTCCCGTAACGCCGGCAAACATGCCGGTGGCGTGGTCATCGCACCCAGCAAATTGACCGATTTTACCCCATTGTATTGTGAAGAAGGCGGCGGCAACCTGGTCACCCAGTTCGATAAAAACGATGTGGAAGCGGTGGGCCTGGTCAAGTTTGACTTTTTGGGGCTGAGAACGCTGACCATCATTGATTGGGCGCTGGAAACCATCAACCGGAAAAAAAAGCAAAACGGCGAGCCGTTGGTGGATATCGTTCAGATTCCACGTGATGACCCCAAAACCTACGCCTTGTTCGAGAAGTGTCAGACCACCGCGGTATTCCAGCTGGAATCGCGTGGCATGAAAGACCTGATCAAGAAATTGAAACCGGATTGCTTTAACGACATCATCGCGCTGGTGGCTCTGTTTCGCCCTGGCCCTTTGGAATCAGGTATGGTCGATGATTACATCAAGGTCAAACACGGCGCCAAAGCCGAATATGCCCATCCGCTGCTGGAACCCATCCTGAACCCGACCAATGGCGTTATTCTCTATCAGGAACAGGTGATGCAGATCGCCCGGGAAATGGCCGGTTATACCCTGGGCGGCGCGGATATGTTACGGCGAGCGATGGGCAAGAAAAAACCGGAAGAAATGGCCAAGCAGCGGGCTATTTTTACCGAAGGGGCGGTCAACAACGGTATCGATGAAGGGATCGCCACCTATATTTTCGACTTGATGGAAAAATTTGCCGGCTATGGATTCAATAAATCCCATTCTGCCGCTTACGCGCTGGTCGCCTATCAAACCGCCTGGCTAAAGGCGCATTATCCGGCCGAGTTCATGGCGGCGGTAATGTCCTCGGATATGGATAATACCGATAAGGTGGTGATATTGATTGAAGAATGCCGGCAAATGAAATTACCCGTTCGCCCGCCCGATATCAATGTCTCCGAATATCGTTTCACCGTCAATGAACAAGGCGAGATTGTCTATGGCATTGGCGCAATCAAAGGCGTCGGCGAAGCGGCGATAGAAGATTTACTGGCCGAGCGGCGAGAAAATGGCGCATTTGCCGGCCTGTATGATTTATGTAAACGGGTCGAGCTGTGCAAAGTCAATCGCCGCGTGCTGGAAGCCTTGATCAAAGCCGGTGCATTCGATTCGATCAACCCGAATCGCGCCGCGCATCTGGCGGAATTGTCCACTGCGATCAAGGTGGCCGAACAGCATGACAAAATGCGTCTGGCCGGTCAAACCGATCTGTTTGGACTGGTGGTCGAGGCAGATACAGAAGAAGCACACCAGGAAAACTACGCTGGCAAAACCGCACCTTGGACAGAAAAAGAGCGCCTGCAAAATGAAAAGCAAACGCTGGGCCTGTATTTAACTGGCCATCCAATTGGAGAGTATGAACTGGAACTCAAGTCGATCACGCATGGCCGTATTGCCGACTTGCTGGCCGATGCCGAGCGCTCCAAAGGCAAAATGGAAGGGCGCGTGGCAGGTCTGGTGGTGGAAATGCGCACCCGGCAGACCAAACAGGGCAAAATGATGGGCTTTGCGACGCTGGATGACAGAACGGCACGCCTGGAAGTGGCCGCCTTCAGCAAAGTTTATGAGCAGTATCGCGAAGTGATCAAAAACGATACCATTCTGGTCGTTGAAGGCGGCATGGCGATGGATGATTTTTCCGGTATGCTGCGCGTCACAGCAGAAAAAGTCTATACCATCGAACAGGCCAGAGAAATGTTCGCCCGACATTTGCTGATCAACTGGCAAGCGCCAGCCGGAAAAGAAGGACTGGCGTTCATTCACAAACTCAAGCAAATAATACAGCCTTTTAGTGGCGGACAATGTCCGGTCATCGTGAATTATCAGTCAAAACAAGCTAGGGCTACCGTGAAACTGGGCGATCAATGGCGGGTACGGCCGGAAGATGACTTGCTTCACCGCCTACGACAATTTTTGTCGGACCAGGCGGTGGCGGTTAAATATCGCTGACTATTGAACGCGGAACAAATCTCCGTGATTTATCGGCACCTGCAAAGCGGGTAATGATTTTCGCTTTGCTTACAAAATGAATGGCTAGCAGACATTGATTTTTGCGGCACATCCCCCGTGCGACAGGACTGGCGAATAAATCAACGATGCCGTAGCTTTTGTCCAACAAAATCAAGTCGAAAACTTATTAACATATTGATTTAATTGTGATGATGATTTTGCAAGGGTTTGACATAACTCAGAGATTGAATTGGCGTCTTTTGTTGATTCATCAGAAGCTTCGGCGATAACGCTAATGTTTTGTTGAACTGTTTCAATTACGGTTTTTTGTTCATTGCCGGCTGCGGCAATTTGTTCATTCATCTCGTTAATGACTGAAACTGATTGTGATAAATCATTAAATGCCTGACTTGTTTTAGCTGTTTGTTCCACTGCCTCTTGGGTTTCTTTATGGCCTTTAGCCATGGTTTGGACGGCAAGTTTGGCTTCTTTTTGCAATCCTTCAATCATTACTTGAATTTCTTCAGTTGATTTTTGTGTTCTGCTTGCTAAAGTGCGTACTTCATCTGCCACTACGGCAAAACCGCGGCCTTGCTCACCCGCACGTGCGGCTTCGATAGCGGCGTTCAATGCCAAAAGATTGGTCTGATCGGCAATTCCTTTAATGACCTCAAGGACCGTGCCAATATTTTCAGAATGAGATTCAAGTTTTTGTATAACTTTAGAAGCTTGGCCTACGCTTCCAGCAAGATGATCCAAGACAGTAATGTTTTGAGTGATGACATCCCGGCCATTTTTAACAGTTTCATTTGCATTTTTGGCGGCTTTTGCAGTATCGGACAAGTTTTGTGCGACTACATTAATTGAATCGGCAATTTCGTTAATTGCAGACACTGCAGATCCAGCATGGCTGTCTTGTTTCTGAATTCTTTCCTGGGCGTTACTGCTGATTTGATTTAAATGATCAGTGATTTTTAGCAAATCACTGGCTGATTGTTGACTGTTACTAATGGCTTTATTGACAGCACTCATGAATTCATTGAAAGCCAGGGCAAATTCGCTTTCAGCATGTTCATTGCGGTAGCGTAAATTGATTATGCCGCCCGATTGCGTAAATTGATTGCTGATTTCTTCCAGTTCAACATTCTTGATGGCTTCTTTTTCACCTTGTAATGCCATATAGATCAATAAAGCGCTTTCAAAAACTACATAGGCAGCATGCGTGAAGACCATCAGCCAAGAAGGGCCATTGGCAAAGACATAAACCGGTAAGCCTTGTGCCTGCAGGTAGTTGAATAAGATGTGATGAACGGCAATAACAGCTGCTGCGGCAGCAATAACCAGCCAATCGCGGTAATAGAGTAAAAAGGCTAATAATACGAATATGCCAAAATGCAGATCTACCATACCGTGAGCTTGCTGAATGTGCAGTGCCGAGAACAGCATAAAAGAGACAGCAACCATTATGCGAGTCATTAACGCACCTGGTTGAAGAAAGATTAAAGCAATTGGAATGATCGCAATGGCAGAGCCAATGGTTAATACTTCAAACCAGGTATCATGCCAGTTAGCCAAGGCGAGTGAAAAAATATAAAGAAAGATGTAACTACTCAGCGTAAATAAGTAAAAAAACTGCTTGACACGATTTTAGCGTTATTTTTGATTTTCTGACGGCAACACCTGGCGCAAGAGGTTTACTGTATTAGCCTGCGTTAGTTGAGGCGTGTTGCCTTATAAGCACTGCCCGATAGCCCTTGCCGTGCATTTCTAAAATACGATGACGGGCAACACAGAGGCAAAAATTCGTATTTCAAAAGCCATGAGACAAGAGTCCTGTACTTAAACCCACAGGCCGTTTCATTGAAGATTGATTCCATTGATGTAGAGGCTGCCATTACCCATGCCCGGCAGCTGATTAAAGATGAAGCCGATTTATCTCCGGCGCTGCGGTCTTCGCTGGAGATATTGTTGTTGCTGGTCACGCTCCTGATGCATCGGCTCGGACTTAACAGCAGTAACAGTTCCAGGCCGCCATCAAGTGATCCTGATCGTAAAAGGAAAGCACGGGCTGGATCAAAAAAACCAGGTGGTGGACAGAAAGGGCATATTGGCACCACGCTGGTTAAAGTCGATGATCCCGATGACGTTATCTCCATCAAGATTGATCGCCGTACCTTGCCAGCCGGAAGCTACACGGCAGATGGCCTTGAAACCCGGCAGGTATTTGATATTGATATTTCACGGATTGTGACGGAATATCGTGCGCAAAGGCTTATCGATGAACAAGGTCGTCGGTTTGTTGCTCCTTTTCCCGAGGGCGTAACAAAAGCCGTGCAATATGGTGACCAACTCAAGGCGCACGCCGTGTATCTTTCGCAGTACCAATTATTGCCCTGCCAGCGCATCAAGGATTATTTTTCCGATCAATTACAGATCCCCATCAGTGAAGGTTCGCTGGTTAATTTCAATCAACCAGCCTTTGAGAAGCTGGCATCCTTTGAGCCGATTTGCAAGCAAAGACTGGCGGCAGCTTCTGTTGTACATGCCGATGAAACGGGCATTAACATCAATGGCGCCAGGTACTGGTTGCATTGTGCTTCTAATGATTTATGGACACATTATTTTCCCCATGTAAAACGGGGCAAGGAAGCGATGGATGTCATTGGCATCCTGCCTGACTTTCATGGCATTTTATGCCACGATCACTGGAAGCCTTACTACAAGTCCCCCTTCACTCATGCCTTGTGCAATGCGCATCATCTGCGTGAACTGACCCGTGCCCGGGAGCAGGATGGACAGCAGTGGGCCAAAGAAATGGAAACCCGGTTAAAAAAGATCAATCAGGTCGTCGATGATGCAGGGGGAAGCTTGAAGCAAGAAAAGCGGCCTGTTATCGACGACGATATCGAGATTTATTAGAGAAAGCACAAATTGAATGTCCGCCACCAACCCCGTTGCCCGGTAAACCCAAACGTGGGCGCCTCAAGCGCAGTAAATCCAGAAACTTACTGGAACGGCTGATCAATTACCCGGATGATGTCTTACGCTTTATGAGAGAAATAGATGTGCCATTTACTAATAATCTCGGTGAGAATGATATCCGCATGACCAGGGTGCAGCAAAAAATATCGGGGTGTTTCAGGAGTGAGCAGGGTGCCATCACCTTCTGCCGTATTCGGGGATATCTATCCACTTGTCGTAAACATCATGTCAGTGCCTCTGAAGCGTTGGTACTGGTATTTAAGGGGAAATTACCGGAATTTACTCAGTGACCTGATGCTTTTGGTAAAATACGCTGAGTAGTTACAGAAAGATAATGACATACATCATTATCTTGTCTGCTTGTCGGTAAATGGGATGTAATTTTGCGTTAGTTGCCATTTTTTAAAAATTTCGTAAGCGTTGATAAATATAGAGTTAAGAAAAAGCCTGATTAAATCAAACTTTTAGCAACACAAAGAGGTGTCAATAAGAGACTGTTGGATTATGGATGATTCTACTGCGACAGAGGGGACGGCGTATTTTTCCGCTTTTTTTCATTGCGTAGCATCACGTAGCGCTACCAAAAGAGAAAAAACACTCGATTTCCCACTCGTCTCGTCACGAACCCCAAAACCCGACAGCCTCCTAGAATCAATAGTAATAAATAATTGACTTATCGGTACTAACAAATCGGAGAGATCTGTTCAGCATTTATTTGAGTATAGACGCTATGAAATTTTTGTGAGCAAAGCAGAGGAGGAATAAACAAGTAGCCCGGATGAAGTGAAACGGAATCCGGGGCAATCGGAGCCACCATCTTCCTGTATTCCGCGTTGCTTCATACAGGCCAGCGGAAATGTTTTCAAAGAATGAAATGACATGGTGCGCTATTGATAAGTGTCGACATCATTTTGGCGGGCGGTGTTTTTGCATGCGTTCCCTTAACATACGATTTCTTAACCCAGCTTTGTCACCAATAACTTATAAATGTATAGCTCTGCAATGACAGGGCTGGCTTAAGCAGGTTGTTCATAATCGATATCGACAATGGTGTAACAAACCACCGGATTATCGCCGTTTTTGATTTGCACTTCATCCTGGAAGGTTTTTTTCAGTAAGGCGCGGGCTAAAGGCGAGTCCAGGCTGATATAGTTTTTTTTAGCATCGATTTCATCGGCGCCGACGATACGGTAACAAATTTCTTCGCCATCTTCTTTTTCCAATGTCACCCAGGCGCCCAAAAAAACCTGATCCTGGTTGGAAGGGCACAGTGAGTGATGGCAGGCGTTTTTGTAAGTAATGGATGCGCCGGTCGATACCGCGCAGTTCTTTTTTCCGGTAGATATATTCGGCATTTTCCGAGCGGTCACCTTCCGCGGCAGCGGCAGATAATGCAGCGGTAACTTCCTTGCGCTTTTGCCACAGTTCATTCAGTTCGCTCTCAAGATGCTGATAGCCTTGCTGTGTGATATAGGGGGATGATTTTGGACGGGGTGGTTTCCAGCGGGCCATGTTCTTTTGCGTTAAAACATTATATGATAGTAAGCTTTTTTTACAGAGCGATGCTCTAAAACGTAACTATTTATTATGCAAATTTCAGATAAAAAAGCGGTTTCCATTCATTATACCTTAACCAATGATGCTGGTGAAAAGCTCGACAGTTCAGAAGGTTCAGAGCCATTAACCTATTTACATGGTTCGGGCAATATTATTCCAGGTCTGGAAAATGCCTTGGAAGGTAAAGATGTCGGGGACAAATTTACCGTGAATATTCCAGCCGAAGAAGCTTATGGCGAAAAGCAGGCGGAAATGATTCAGGTGGTGCCAAAAAGCATGTTCGAAGGTATGCCGGTTGAGCCCGGTATGCAGTTTCAGGCGCAGGTCAGCAATGGTCCGGGCATCATTACCGTGATCGAAGTTAATGGCGATGAAGTGACCATTGATGGCAATCACCCTCTGGCAGGGGAAGCACTGACTTTTGATGTGGAAGTCACTGACGTCAGAGATGCGACAGAAGATGAATTGGCGCACGGCCATGTACATGGAGAAGGCTGTCAGCACTAATGCGATCTGATGTATTAACGACTAAAAAAATGGTGTTGCTGCTACTGACAGCGGTTACCGTTGTCGGTGGCTACGCCTTTTTACGTTATGCCTATGGCGTCACCGATTCGACGCCATTCACCCAGGAAATCGTCTTGATAACTGATGTTACGCGGTCTTGAATTGTTGCAATTCAGCAAAAGCCTGCCGAATGGCCTTGATATATAATTTAGCCTTCAAAGCAAAATGATTGGTTTGGTGTTTTATTTTGAGACACTCCAGTTTAAAGACCGCCATAATGGCCATAAAAATATGATTGTTTTGTGTTGTTGGGGTACGAGTAGGCGACTTTGCCAACCCGGCATTGGATTTCAATGATTTATGAAATTCTTCGACTTTCCAGCGTTTCTGATAGATTGCCGCAACCTTTTTACCCGTTAATGTTAAATCACTGCACACCAGATTAACGGTTGCCGTACTGCCGTCTTTGTTTGTAAAGATTCGCCGGACAATCAAGACTTCATGTGGGTAGCCTTTTAGCCAGCCGCGAACTGCTTGTTTATCCTCTAATGCAATGTCACTGACACGGGTAAATTTTCCTTGTTTCTTGTCGTCAACGTTCAACGTCACCAGGCAATTATCCTTTAAAGCCCCAATGAAATGTTTGTCTTTGTCAACAATAAACTCCAGATTCTCTTTAGCCGTAAACCAGCTATCCATCAACACATAGCGAAATTGAAGCCGATTGTTCAAACACTGTTGAATCATCGCACGCATCAGCTCATTTTTGGTCACCGTAGCCATTCGTTTAACCTGCTTTGTTTTGATATCACAAAACTGAATCGGTTTTTTGACCACTTCAAAGGCTACGGGTATCGAAACATTGCCCGTATGATACAAGGCATTCAATAGATTGATGCCTTTGACTGACCGCCCCTGGCAATGGTCATAATGCCAACAAATGACTTCATTCTCGTCTGTCCATTGCTTCTCCTGGATGGTATCGTCAAAAATCAAACACCCCGTTTCTTCTTCAATCTTCCGGACTGTTCGTTTAACCTCCAGCCAGAGGTCTTTTGATGTATACGCTCTGGACGATAAAAAACGCGTGATACTATCATGGCTAATTTCTCTTTGTTCATCCTCAAATTTTATCAATTATCCGGCGTAGCGCGTAACATCAGTTGATAATTCTGGGAACGGTGGCGACCGTTCTGATTACTGCCTTGTTGCTGAATCAGCAGACAGCGGTTGAGATTGAAAAAGAACAAAGCATCAAGTTCATTGAACTAAAAACCAAAACCTATGAGGATTTGATCGATCGTATCGAGGCCATGTCATTGGTTGAGCAGATTGATGAAAAAGACTTGGTGCGTTTGCGTTTCATTATGCACAGGCTGGCGATTTTCTCATCACCAGAGGTATTGAGTGAATTTCACGATTTTCTTGCTGTGCTGACCGATTGTGTCACCAATGGCACGATACAGGATAACGGCAATGAAATCTCGATGGCGCTGGCCAATCTGACCATCAAGATTCGCCAGGACCTGATTGGTGAAATGGATGTTTTGGGTAATTATTCACAGGCGCAAATCAAAACCTTGATTTTGCGTAATTCTGACGAGTCCATGGATCTTAAAATAGACTGAGTTTGTAGAGCGCCATACAGCTACAAGTTATTGATGACAAAGCTGGGTTAACTTACAGTTGTTCAATCCGGCAAGGAAAAATGGCGCTGTACAACTTAGCTATCGGTTCAGCAGAAAATAACCCAATGCAAACAATCCTGTCAGGGCAAAGGCGATAGCCCAGAAATAGAGCACAAACAACATCAGCCTGACGCCGGGTTCGACCGCCTTTTTGCGGCACAGCAGAAAACTTGCTAGCGCCGCAATAAACAGTAAAACAATCAGGCCGAGGATATAAGAACTCATATCAAGCTTTCGGTGGTGGCGGGGCGATGACTTCGCGGCTGCCACCAGACTGGGGTGCGCTGACCACACCTTGTGCTTCCATTTCCTCGATCATACGGGCGGCACGGTTGTAGCCGACTTTAAAACGGCGTTGTACACTGGAAATAGACGCCTTGCGGCTCTCGGTAACAAAAGCGACAGCTTCATCATAAAGACTGTCCAGTTCGCTGTTCTCACTGCCAGTATTGATGTCACCACTGTCACTGCGTTCCTGGGTGATTTCTTCCAGGTAATTGACAGGTCCTGTCTTTTTCAGGAACTCAACGACCCGGTGGACTTCATTATCATCGACAAAAGCGCCATGTGCGCGAATTGGAATACTGGTGCCGGAAGGTAAAAACAGCATATCGCCATTACCTAATAATGCCTCTGCGCCAGATTGATCCAGTATCGTCCGCGAATCGATGCGAGATGATACCTGAAAGGAAATCCGGGTGGGAATATTGGCCTTGATCAGGCCTGTTAATACATCCACTGACGGCCGTTGGGTGGCCAAAATCAGATGGATGCCGGCCGCCCGGGCTTTTTGCGCCAGCCGGGCAATCAGTTCTTCAACCTTTTTGCCGACAATCATCATCATGTCAGCCAATTCGTCGATGACAATGATAATGCTGGGCAAGGTTTCCAATGTGGGTATTTCCGTTGTTTCGGCTAACGGATCGGTATTTTGAAACAACGGATCAGGAATCGGCTCACCTTTGGCATTCGCTTCATTGATCAGTTGGTTGAAACCGGCGATATTTCGTACTCCCAGTTTTGACATCAGCTTATAGCGCCATTCCATTTCGGCAACCGACCAACGCAGTGCGTTTTGTGCGTCTTTCATGTCGGTGACTACCGGTGTCAATAAATGCGGGATGCCTTCGTAAACTGAAAGCTCCAGCATTTTAGGGTCAATCATGATGAGGCGGATTTGTTCAGGTGTGGATTTGTACAAAAGGCTCAAAATCATGGTATTGATAGCGACCGACTTACCTGAGCCCGTCGTCCCCGCCACCAGTGCATGCGGCATTTTGCCCAGATCAGCCATGACCGGTTTGCCGGAAGTATCCTTGCCCATTGCCAGGGTCAGATTGGAGCGTGCTTTTTCAAAGGCTTTGGAGGCCAGTAAATCCTGTAAAGAAACAATTTCCCGTTCCTGGTTAGGAATTTCCAGGCCAATGACAGATTTTCCTTCGATAACTTCCACCACGCGTATACTGGTAACTGAAAGCCCGCGCGCTAAATCCTTGGCCAGGCCTGTGATACGGCTGACTTTTACGCCGGCGGCCAGGCTTAATTCAAAGCGGGTGATCACAGGGCCGGGGAGTACCGCGACCACTTCTGCAACAATGTTGTAATCCTGCAAGACATCTTCCACCAAGCGTGACAATTCTTCCAGTTCACTCTCGGAATAACGCTTGATTTTTATTTTCCGTTTTTCTAGCAGTGATAAAGGAGGAAGTGCGCCTGTTATGTCTTTGCTATCGAACAGGTCGATTTGCTTTTCCTTGATGCTGCGTTTACTCACTTCCATAGTATTCATCAGTGGCGCAATCTTGATTTTGGATTTCTTGGCCGGTTTGTCTTTAGGTGACGGCTTTGGTTTGGCGGCAGATGCCGGTTGTTGGTGGCTTTTGCGTTGCTGCCAGGCATGCTGGCTTTTTTGTCCAATAAAGCGGCAGGCGATCAACGTCCATTTACCAACCAGATCCATTACTTTAAACCAGGACAAACCGGTAAATAAGGTAATGCCGGCCAAAAAAACGGCTAACAGCAATAAAGTTGCGCCGGAGTCACCAAGCAAAATCAGTAAGTGATTGCCAATTTCCTGGCCAATAATGCCACCGGTCGTGGTGGGCAGTTCCAATGGAACCCGCAAAAGATGCAGATAAAACAAGGCCGAGCCAGACAGCAGGGTGGCGATAAAACCGCTCCAGCGGATGGTCAGAATCCAGCGGTTGCCTTTTTGCTTGGCTTGGGTGTAGTTAAGAAAACCGTGCCAAAACAGCATGATGGGAAATAAAAATGCCATCAGGCCAAAAAAACTTAAAGAAAAGTCCGCCAGCCAGGCGCCAATGACTCCTCCGGCATTTTTTATTGCAGATGTTGTGCCGCTGTGCGTCCAGCCGGCATCTTCATTACTGAAAGTGAGTAATGAGATAAGGAAAAACAGGGAAATGCTGGCGAAAAACAAAAAAGCGACTTCGCGTAGCCCCCGAATGGTATTCTCTTTTTCGATAACTGCAACCATAACTCGTCATAAAAACTTTTTAAAACATTATTATAGATGAATAAATGAATATTTTACATTAAGAAATTCTTAGGGGGGCTGAACTATACACTATCCCGGCGCGCACCGGACTGTATATTGTTCGACGTTTGTAAAAAGGCTGGATTAAACGCTTACGGCTTTGGTTTTTTGATTTTGCGGCTTAAATGATTGGCGCCCATATACGCCAGCAGGAGGAATGCGCCTGGAACGACCAGGGCAGCGGCAATAGAAGCGGTAAGCTTGATTTTTTTGTCGAGAGTCGGACTCGCCTGTGATTTTATTTTTTCAATAGGATAACGGATTGAGCCACAGGCATGACACAACGGGTAATGTGTTTCTTGAGATGCGCCACAAAAAGAACATTTTGACATGATTCCCCCCTCATGAATAAATGTCTGCGATCTTGATGTTACCAGAAAAATCAATAGTGGCAAAAATAACGCTTCTGAGTGCATCATCTCCGCTCAGGCTTCTCTTTGTGTGGCCAGTCAGGTACCGGAAAGACTGTTGAGCATCGGCAATAGTGCTTGACTGAGGATTCTCGCATAAATTAAGCAACTCCTCTTAAATCGCTATTTTTCAAATGGTTTAATGCCCGGAGTTTACCCCGTATAATAGCGACAGCTGAATAAATGACGGAGAAGGAAATGGCGCAAACAAAGCACTGTAAATTATTGATATTGGGTTCTGGGCCGGCAGGTTACACGGTTGCGATTTATGCTGCCCGGGCGAATTTGAATCCGGTGTTGATAACAGGTATGGAGCAGGGTGGACAATTGACCACTACCACGGAGGTGGATAACTGGCCAGGGGATGTAGACGGCGTGCAGGGGCCGGAATTGATGGTCAGAATGCAAAAACACGCCGAACGCTTTGATACTGAAATTATTTTCGATCATATCAATAAGGTGGATTTAAAACAGCGTCCTTTCAAACTTCAAGGGGATTCTGGCAGCTATACCTGTGACGCCTTGATTATCGCCACCGGCGCATCGGCAAAATATTTAGGCTTGCCTTCTGAAGAAGCCTTTAAAGGAAAAGGGGTTTCTGCCTGTGCGACCTGCGATGGTTTTTTCTACAGAAACAAACCGGTTGCCGTGATAGGCGGCGGTAATACAGCGGTTGAGGAAGCTTTGTATTTATCCAATATCGCCTCGAAAGTGACGGTGGTGCATCGGCGCGATAAATTCCGCTCGGAAAAAATTCTGGCGGACAAGCTGATCGAGAAATCCAAAACCGGCAATGTCGAGATTGAATGGAATCATGTTTTGGAGGAGGTGTTAGGTGATGACATGGGCGTGACCGGCATTCGTATCAAGAATGTCAAGGATGGTTCAAGCAAAGAAATCGAAGTGCATGGCGTGTTCATCGCCATTGGCCATCAGCCTAATACCCAGATGTTTGCAGGCCAGCTGGAGATGGATAATGGCTATATCAAGGTGCAAAGCGGCTTGAAAGGTAATGCGACAGCCACCAGTGTGGAAGGTGTGTTTGCGGCGGGTGACGTGATGGATCAGGTTTACAAACAGGCGATTACCTCAGCCGGCGCCGGCTGTATGGCGGCACTGGATGCAGAAAAATATCTCGATGCATTGGACGAGCAAGCCTGATCTGAAAATCTGCTGAATGAAATTGGTAATGCTCGACCCGTTTCAGCCGGAGCAGGGGTTTCCAGATACGGAAACGGCACTGGCTGAACCGAACGGTTTGCTGGCGGTGGGCGGTTGCTTGTCGCCTCAACGTCTGTTGAATGCCTACAGTCAGGGGATTTTTCCCTGGTTTAATCCGGGTGAGCCAATTTTGTGGTGGTCACCTGATCCACGCCTGGTTTTATTTCTGGGGCATGAAAAAATCTCTCGCAGCTTGAAAAAGAGGCTGCGCAAGGCTGAATACGTCGTGACTTATGATCAGTGTTTCACCGATGTTATGCAAGCCTGTGCCGGACCCCGGGAGCAATCTCCTGGTACTTGGATTACAGATGACATGCTGGCCGCTTATTCGGCTTTGTATGAAAAAGGTATCGCGCATTCGGTAGAAGTCTGGTATCTGGGTGAGCTGGTTGGCGGTTTATATGGCGTTGCCATCGGCCAGGTGTTTTTTGGTGAGTCCATGTTTCATCGCCGTAACGATGCTTCAAAAGTTGCGTTTATGACCCTTATCAAGGATCTTAAGCAATGGGGATACCGGTTAATCGATTGCCAGGTGCGCAGCGATCACCTTGTCAGCCTGGGTGCTGAAGAAATTTCGCGTTCTGCTTTCAATGTATTGCTCGGTCGTTATTGTCCAGCGTCAGTTTCTGCTCAGGCATGGTGTATCGAATGATATCGATTCCGTTGTTTCTTACCGACCCGCATGAATGCAGTTATCTGGAAAATGAATTGGCGCGAACGGTGTTTGTGCATCCGTCATTTCCGATGGACAATAAAACTTATTCCGCCTTGATTGCCAGGGGTTTTCGTCGCAGTGGGGATGATGTCTATGCGCCGCATTGTGAGCATTGCAGCGCCTGCATTTCAGTCCGGGTTCCGGTGATGGAATTTAAAACCGACCGCCGTCAGCGCCGTTGCTGGCGCAAAAACCAGTCCGTCAAGGTCGACATCAAACCGGCCAGATTTGATCGGCGCCATTTCGAGCTTTATTTGCGATATCAACATTTCAAACACCCGGGCGGGTCGATGGCCGAGGTGGATGAACAAGAATATATGCGTTTTCTGGGCAGCGATTGGTGCAATACTTCTTTCGTTGAATTTTGGCTCGATAGTCAATTGATGGCAGTCGCAGTAGTTGATCAATTGGAGCGGGCTTTATCGGCGGTTTATACCTTTTTTGATGCCAGCCTGGCCAGTTACAGCCCTGGTGTTTATGCCGTCTTGTGGCAGATCGATTACGCCCGAAGGCTGGGCCTGGATCATGTTTATTTGGGTTATTGGATTCGACAATGCCAGAAAATGCGTTATAAAGAACAGTACCGGCCGCTTGAAATTTTGACTGATGATGGGTGGCGAAAACTGGAGGACCAGGAAAATGGTGGTTGAAACCTTAAAGCTACGCCGCGTTGGCATCGATACTTATCATGAAAATGTCGCCTTTTTACACCGCCAATGCCATATTTATCGGGCGGAAGGCTTTCAGGCCTTGTCCAAAATTGAAGTCAGCACCGATGGTCATCGCATTATGGCGGTATTGAATGTGGTCGATGATGAGGCTATTGTGCCACCGGGTGAATTAGGTTTGTCGGAACAGGCATTTAAGTATCTACAGTTGGCTGAAGGGACTGAAGTTATGGTCAATCATGCCGAACCGCCACGCTCGATGGACGCCGTGCGCCGCAAGATAAACGGTGAGCGACTGAACCAACAGGATTTCAGTGACATAGCCAATGATATTGTACAAATGCGCTATTCAAAAATGGAAATGGCGGCTTTTTTGGTGGCGACCGGACAAAATAATCTGGATCGGGACGAGATTCTTTTTTTAACCCGGGCGATGCTGGAATCTGGCGACAGAGTAGATTGGCATGAACCATTGGTGGCTGATAAGCATTGTATTGGCGGCATTCCCGGTAACAGAACGTCCATGCTGGTCGTGCCGATTGTCGCCGCGCACGGCATGTCAATTCCTAAAACTTCCAGTCGCGCCATTACTTCGCCGACTGGAACGGCCGATACCATGTAGGTATTGGCCAATGTCAATTTAACCCCGGAACAGCTTCAGAAAATCGTGCATCTGGAGCGAGGCTGTCTGGCTTGGGGTGGCACGGCCCGGTTGGCGCCGGTCGATGATTTGCTGATTTCAGTCGAACGGCCGTTGGGGATCGATTCACAAGGTCAAATGGTCGCCTCGATCTTGTCGAAAAAACTGGCCGCAGGGTCCACCCATTTGCTGATCGATATTCCGGTCGGCCCCACCGCCAAGGCAGGGCCAGCGCATAAAAACTCACCCAAATATCACTTGAGCCCTGGAGTCATCGCTGAGGGCTGCCTTGAAGCGCTTGCGCTTAATGCTCAGACGCGACGGTTCGCGCTTGAGCCAATTGAGCGCCAATTGGCGGATGATATTGAAGTTGCCCGGTGATTCGCCCTTGCGAATTCGTGACTCGTCTTCACGAAACGTGACATCCAATACCCAATGCAGGCTGTTCTCCACGCCCCAGTGGGAGCGCACAGCGTTGGCGAAGGTTTCAACACTATCAAGCGTGGTGATGTAGTAGCGACGCTCAATGGTTTGTCGTTCGCCGATCTGGCGTTCACACTCCACCATGCCAATGCCCTTGAGTCCTTGCCAGCGCCGGGGCGAAGGCAAGGTGTCCAGACAATCAGCCAGGTAGTAGCGGCGCTGTTCAATCCGGCCGTGTCCGACATCGACCTGTTCGTGGTGGCCCAGTAGCGCCTGACCGTCCTCAACACCGCCATCCACCGCCACGGCAAAGTAATCCACGATCGCTTCATGCAAGGACTTCTGGTTGCCCTTGACCGCCAGGGCGTAATCAGCCCCTTTCTCGACGATCTTGCCAGCAATCTTTTCCTGGCATCCCATCGCGTCAATGGTCACGATGCAGCCTTTAATTTCCAGCATGGCCAACAGTCGGGGAATGGCGGTAATTTCATTGGACTTCTCCTGTGTTTTGACCTGACCCAGGGAGAGCCCCGTCTGGCTTGCCCAGGCGCTGACCATGTGGATCGCGCCCATCTTGTCCTCCTGATCAAAGGACCGGCGCGCCGTTTTGCCGTCAATGGCAACCACTTCCCCCCCGGTCAGTCTGGCGACACTTTGCACCCGGCGACTGAAACAGGCGCTGACTTCCTCGGCCGGCAACCGTGACATCAGGCGGGCAATGCAGTCGTGCGAGGGGATTCCGTTTTCCAACGCTATCCATTGCCGCAGCCAGTCTTGTTTCTCTTTGCCGAAGGCTTCTATGGCCTCCCGGCCTTCAGCGCCACTGACCACCGCGCAGATGGTCAGTACGATAATATCCAGCAGTTGATGACGCTTGTGGCGTTCAATTCGCGGGTCTTCCAGGCTTGAAAAGGCTTCTTGCAGGCTCAGGGACATTTTGATTCCTCATACAGTTTTGCATGAATGATACTGAACTCGCTGTTTTAACAGGATCTTTTTATGCGCTGGCCCTGACCGCCAAGGTACGGCATATGCGCCAGGCGCTGGCTTTGCGTAAACTGTTTGAATTCGTTGGTGATCAATTGAATATTCACCTGGAAGTGATGATTACCGATGGCCGGCAGCTGATTGGCCGCGGCATTGGGCCGGTACTGGAAGCTCGGGATGTCATGCAGGTGCTTAATAATGAAACGGATATGCCTGAAGATCTGTGGCAAAATGCCCTGACGCTGGCTGGCAGGATTATTGAGTTTGATCCTGATGTTCGCGGTGGTAAAGGTTATGCGATCGCCCGGGATATTCTGGAATCTGGGCACGCCTGTCAGAAAATGCAGCAATTGATCAAGGCGCAAGGGGTGAAACAGGTAGATTTAACACCGGGAAAATTATCTTATGAAATAAAGACGGCTAATGACGGTGTTGTGACAGATATCGACAATTACCAGATGGCGAAAATTGCCCGGCTGGCGGGTGCGCCGATGGATAAAAAGGCGGGCGTGGATCTTTATAGAAAGCTTGGGGATGAAGTGAAAAAAGGCGATGTGCTGTATAAGATTTATGCAGAATTCCCAGCCGATTTTGAGTTTGCGCAAGAACTGGCCGAACACGACAGTGGCTATCAAATAGGTCTGGACAAACAGGTTTTAAAACCACTGATAGAGTTTTGATGATGCAGATTCTGACTTTTCCCGAATACAAAGAGCCATCGCAGCGCCTGGCTAAAAGGTTGCAAGTCGATTGCCAGGTCATTGAATTGCATCATTTTCCCGATGGTGAAAGTCTGGTGCGATTGCCGACAGATTTAAACAGGCACGTCATTATTTGCCGCAGCTTGAACCAACCTAATGACAAGCTTATTGAGTTGTTGTTTACCGCCCGTACTGCACGGCAGTTTGGGGTGGAGCGCTTGACGTTGGTGACGCCCTATTTATGCTATATGCGTCAGGATATTGCCAATCGACCCGGTGAGGCTGTCAGTCAGCGAATTATCGGTCAATTGTTGGCCGATTTGTTTGATGATGTGATCACTGTGGACCCTCATCTACATCGTATTAACCGGTTGTCGCAGGCGATTCCGTTAAAAAATGCCATAGCATTGAAGGCCACAGATGAAATAGCGGGTTTTTTGCGTAAGCAATTGCAGTCGGCCATTTTATTGGGGTCGGATGAGGAGTCTGAGCAGTGGGTAGGCAGAATTGCCGAAAAAACGGGTTTTGATTACGCAGTGGCGAAAAAAAAAGCGAATGGGTGATAAATCCGTTTCTATTAGTTTGCCGGAAATCAATGTGGCTGGAAAGTGTGTAGTGCTGGTTGATGATGTCGCCAGTACCGGCCGAACTCTGGCAAAAGCGGCAGAAGGCTTGCGGCGTGCGGGTGCGGCCGATATCAGGGTGGCTGTTACCCATGCATTGTTTTGTGGTGATGCCGAAAAAGTACTTCGGCAAGCCGGAATCGATACAATCTGGAGTACCGATAGCATTCCTCATCATACATCCTCTATTTATCTGGATGAATTGCTGGCGCGGACTATTGAACAATTGACCTAGGAGGCTGTCCGAGAATAGATAACCTACTACGGAAAAGCTGAATTTGGCCAGATTTTCCCATTCTTTTCGTTAAATAGCGCAACTATTCGTCTCAAAGAATGAAAAAATCTGACTCAAATCAGCTTTCCCTCGCAACGGCTTCTATTCTCGGACAGCCTCCTGGAGATTTTTTATGGCAGAGAAAATAAAAATATTGGCCTTTTCGGGCAGTAATCGTCAGGTATCGTTTAACCAGCGGCTGGTCGGCATTGCAGCACAAGCGGCTAGCGATGCAGGGGCTGAAGTAACGCTTGTTTCACTGGATTATGAAAGCCCTCTTTACAATGCTGATTTGGAAGTCGAGCAGGGGCTTCCCGAGGCTGCCCGGGCATTTAAACAGTTATAGAAGTTACGCATTGACAGGCAATGTTAAACTATGGGTTTAAAAAATCCCAAAGTCAATGCAAGGCAAACCTTGATAAGAGAAATAACACGCCCTTCAACAGCCTGCTGTACATTACCCATGTATATGGGTTTTTTATTAAGTGAGCCGAAACAAGCTGGTTGTCGACGATTAGGAGAAGTCATGTCAATATCACATGATAGCGTAAATCGATTTCTAAATCGGGAGCATTACACTGGGCGAGATTTATACAATGAAGCCAGCGCAGGCCTGAATTTAAAGGGCGGAACCTTGAGTGTTGACGATAGTGTTCTTGATAAACCTTATAGCCAATATATGGCATATGTCAGTTATTTTTGGTCGGGAAAACATCATAGAGCAGTCAAGGGAATCAATCTTGTCACGTTGTACTACACAGACATTCAAGGAAAACACCAACCACTGAATTTCCGGGTGGTCGATAAGGCGGAAGGAAAGACAAAAAATGACTATTTTCAAGACATGCTGACCGAAGTATTAGCTTGGGGACTGGAACCTGGTTTTGTAACAGGAGATAGCTGGTACAGTTGCGTGGATAATCTTAAATTGACAAGAAATCATCAGACAGGATTATTCTTTGCAGTGGAAGGTAATCGATTAGTCTCTGTTGAAAAAGGTTCATGGGTTCAAGTCAGGCAATTAGAAATCTCGGAAGACGGCTTAATGGTTTGGCTCAAAAATTTTGGGTATGTGAAATTATTTCGGACGACCTTGAAAGAACAAGTTCGCCATTACATAAGTTCACTACCTGATGAAGAAAAAACCGCTGTTTTTGACAAGAAAGCATTTACCGAACAACATGACAGGCATTGGCAGATTGAGCAATATCATCGGGCAATAAAGCAGGTGTGTAATATTGAGCGGTTCCAGGTTCGCAATAAAAGAGCAATAAATAATCATATTTTTTCTGCAATTTGTGGCTTCGTTTATCGACATCTTTATGCCAAATATGAATCATTTAAACCCAAAATTTCGATCTGTTGTCAATGCGTAACTTCTAAGTTATTGAGTGAGCATGATGGTTTTTTGATTGCATCGCCCGAATACAATGGCTTTTTTACCCCGGCCTTGAAAAACATGCTGGATTGGGCCTCGCGTAAACAACAGCCAGATGAAAAGCCGTTAGCAGCATTTCGCAGCAAGTTTGCTGCGATTATGTCAACTTCACCTGGTGCGTTAGGTGGTGTCCGAGGGTTGATGATGCTGAGGTTGCAGTTAAGTAACTTAGGTGTCAATGTGCTGGCGGCGCAACATGCGGTCCCTTTTGCAAACAAGCTCTGGGATGGAGAAGTGTTCAATGATTCGACTCAACAGCAAAGCATCGAAGCGTTAGGGCGGCAATTGGTTGCAGTGTTAAAAACTTGATTCCTGATGAGCCGGCAACGAAAAAAAAAGCATTATAACGAAGGTGAAGCACTTTCCCCATGGCGGGAAAAGTTGAATGAAGTTATTTTTGGTGTAGAAACACCGCAGGCCAAAGCGTTTGATCTGGTGTTGATCATCGCTATTCTGGTGAGTGTGGTGGCTGTCATGTTGGGCAGTGTCGCCAGCTTGCAGGCACAATATGGCCTATGGTTTTATCGCCTGGAATGGTTTTTTACCGGCTTGTTCAGTATCGAGTTTCTGTTGCGACTGATCAGTGTCAGAAAGCCCTGGCTTTATTTGCGTAGTTTTTTCGGTGTAGTTGATTTTTTGGCCATTATTCCGACTTATCTGGTGTTCTTCTTCCCGGGTATCAAATATATGCTGATGATTCGGGTATTGCGCCTGCTCAGAATCTTCCGGGTGTTGAAATTATCGGAATACATGGGAGAAGCACAGGTATTGCTTGTTGCGCTGAGCCATAGTCGGCAAAAGATTCTGGTATTTTTATATGCGGTGGGAACATTGGTCATTATATTTGGCTCCATCATGTATGTGGTCGAAGATGAGAGTGCCGGTTTCACCAGTATTCCAAAATCCGTTTATTGGGCAATTGTTACCATGACGACAGTTGGTTATGGCGATATTGCACCGCAAACAGTAATCGGGCAGTTGATCGCTTCTTTGATGATGATTGTCGGCTATGGCATTATTGCCGTTCCCACCGGTATTTACAGCGCTGAATTATTCAAGGTCCGGCGTCATATCAATAATAACGCTTGTCCGGATTGTGGTGCAGTCGGGCATGATTTTGATGCGAAATTTTGTAGGTTGTGTGGTCATTCATTGAGTGAAGAATCTGAAGGAACCTCTGATTAATTAAGGAATCGCTGATTTATTCGCGATGCCAGTGGCGCATGGATGTGCCGTCAAAATCGATGGCTTCAAGTCATTGAAGTTGTAAAAAGTGAAGGCTGCGGTTTTTTTACTTTTCGTGCTCTGAGATTCAAGGGACGATACTCAGGGCCTCCTGAATAACAATAAAGAGGAATGTGATGAAAATTTTATATCGAATTCTATTGGCGGCAGGTTTGTGTTTGTCCCTGCAAATTGCGGCGGCGGCCGAGTTAACCCGTGAACAAGTTGAGCGCATGTTACAAAATGTTGCGCCTGGCGAAACGGTAGATCTTCGACGTAAGGACCTGACTGACCTGGATTTATCCAATCTGGATTTTCGTCGGGCCGATTTATGGGGGGCGGATTTGCGCCGGGCAAAATTGAGAGGCAGCAATTTATCGGGTTTGAATCTTGATTTGACTGTTATGGTCGGCGCAGATTTTGAAGGGGCTGATTTGTCCAATGTCAGTATTTTTGCCGTCAGCATGATGCGTTGTAATCTGAAAAAAGTGAATTTTTCTGGCAGCCGGGTGATCGCCAATCTGGATAATTCCGATTTAAGTGGAGCGAATTTGCGCAACGTTCGTTGGGGTGCGGATATGAAAAACCAGCCGATGGGGTTGATGCGGGTCAGCCTGAAAAAAGTCAAGCTGGTGGGAGCTGATTTGCGTAACGCCGATTTGAGCCGGGCGATGTTGATGTTTGCCGATCTGACCGATGCCAATTTGCAAAACGCCAAGGTGCTGGTGGCTGACTTGCGCTCTGCATCTTTGCGTAATGCCGTGTTGCGGCAAGCTGATTTTTCCGAAAGTAATTTGGCGGGCGCCGATTTGAGTGGGGCGGATATCAGTGGTGCTGTTTTCAAGAAAATAAAAGGAAAAATGGAAATACGCGGTCTGCAACAAGCAAAAAATGTTTCCGATGCGGTTTTCGATTGACGATATAAAAAATAGCATATATCATTATCAAGTTATGTTGGACAGATTGCCTGAACTTATAGATCCGATTCTTTCCGCTGAACAGCGCAGGGAAACCGTCGGACGCATTCCAATCAAGGGATTGGAGCGATTGGCGGAGTGGCTGGAAAATAACGATGGTGATGTGACTGTTGATTTTGCCTTTGAAAAAAAAGGCCGTATCGCAACTGTACATGGCTCCATTAAAGCCGATTTGGCGTTGGTTTGCCAAAATTGCCTGAAGCGTCTGGATTGGACGCTGGATATACCGGTCAACCTGGGCGTGGTATCTTCTGAGGAACAGGCGAATCGGCTGGCTGAAGAATTTGATCCTTTATGGCTGGAGGAAGACAGGCTGGCTTTTAAAGATATCGTAGAAGATGAAATTTTGTTGTCTTTGCCAGACTTTCCCAAGCATGAGGAACCCTGTATAAGACATAAACTGGCAGAAACACAAAGAGAACCGGCAACGCGTTCCGACAACCCTTTTTCCATTTTGGCACAACTTAAAAATACTGGAGATTCTTAAATGGCCGTTCAAAAAAGTAAAGTGACCCGTTCAAGACGGGGTCAGCGTCGTTCACATGACGCATTAAGCGCTAAAACCTTATCACAAGACCCATTAACCGGTGAGGTACATTTACGCCACCATATGACGCCTGATGGTTTTTATAAAGGCCGTCAGATTGTTGCTGGCAGTGAAGAAGATTAAGCCAATATTGCTTAACTGAATACCAGGACCGGCCTGCATTGCAGGCCGTTTCTTTTTCTGACTGCTTTACAATAAAGTAAAGAAAACTTCGGAGTAATTTTAGGGCGTGACGACAACTATTTCAATTGATGCGATGGGTGGCGATTTCGGTTTGGCGACAACCATTCCGGCATCGCTAAACTGTTTACAGGCGAATCCAGATTTAAAGTTGGTATTGGTCGGTGATGAGGTAGAGATCAAAGAACAGTTAGGCAGTGCGCTGAATAACTATAAAGATCGCCTCGTTATTCAGCATGCCTCTCAGGTCGTGGCGATGGATGAATCGCCTCAAAGAGCATTGAAGAACAAAAAAGATTCCTCCATGCGCGTGGCGATCAACCTGGTCAAGGATGGAGGAGCTGAGGCCTGCGTCAGCGCTGGAAATACAGGTGCGTTGATGGCAACGGCGCGGTTCGTGTTGAAGATGATTCCAGGTATCGAACGGCCCGCTATTATTTCCACCTTGCCTTCTATTTATGGACATACGCATATGCTGGATTTGGGGGGCAATGTGGATTGCACCGCCAAACAGCTTTATCAGTTTGCCATCATGGGTGAGGAAGTCGTCAAGGCGGTTGAGAAAATCGATTCTCCCAAGGTAGGTTTGCTTAACATCGGGGAAGAAGATGTCAAAGGCAACGAGCAAGTCAAATCGGCGGCGCGTTTGCTGGAGAACGCCGAGTTGAATTATATTGGCTTTGTCGAAGGCGATTCGATCAATGCCGGTTCAGTGAAAGTCGATTTGATTGTTACCGATGGATTTGTCGGTAATGTCGCCTTGAAATCGATCGAAGGCGCGGCCAAAATGATTGGCAGTAAATTAAAGCAGTCGTTCAGCAAAAATATCTGGACCAAATTGGCCGGTTTTGTCGCCTATCCCGTTTTGAAATCCTTCAAGGACAGTATCGATCCCAGGCTCTACAATGGCGCCAGTTTTGTCGGTTTGCGCGGGCTGGTGATCAAAAGTCATGGCGGCGCTGATGCTTTGGCTTTTGAAACGGCGATTCATTTGGCGGAAGTGGAAATACAACAAGACGTTACCCGTAAAATCAGCGACAAAGTTGAGCGCGCCCTGGCGCAACAGGAGTCAGATTGATGCAATATTCCAGAATTATTGGGACTGGCGGCTATTTGCCCGAGCAGGTTCGGACCAACCACGATATATCTGAAACGGTCGACACCTCCGACAGTTGGATCGTCGAACGGACTGGCATCAAGACAAGGCGTATTGCGGGGCCTGATGAAACGGCCTCCAGCATGGCCGAAATCGCTTCCCGGCAAGCAATCGACATGGCTGGAATCTCCCCCGATGAAATCGACCTGATTATCGTTGCAACCGGTACGCCTGATCGTGTTTATCCCAGCACCGCTTGCTTGCTGCAGAAAAGGCTCGGCGTTTCGGGCTGCGCGGCATTTGATATTCAAGCCGCTTGTTCCGGTTCGGTTTATGCGCTGAGTGTGGCGGATCAATACATTAAATCAGGTACGGCGAAAAAAGCGCTGGTAGTGGGCTCGGAAATTTGTTCCAGGATCGTAGACTGGCAAGATCGCGGTACCTGCATTTTGTTTGGTGATGGGGCTGGCGCGGTAGTGATAGAGGCTTCAGAGCAAGCCGGTATTTTATCCACCCATATCCATACGGATGGTGCATACGAAGAATTGCTTTATTGTCCAAACCCGGTCGCGGCGGCAGAAGGTAAGCAGAATGAAGCCCCTTATATACATATGCGGGGTAATGAGGTTTTTAAAATGGCTGTCAATACCTTGGGGCGAATCGTTGATGAAACGCTGGCGGCCAATAATCTTGAAAAAAGTGGTGTGGATTGGCTGGTGCCGCATCAGGCCAACACCCGTATTATCGCCGCGACCGCCAGAAAGCTGAAAATGTCAATGGATCAGGTGGTGCTGACGCTGGAAAACCAGGGCAATACTTCTTCGGCATCAGTATTGCTGGCGTTGGATGTTGCGGTTCGGGATGGTCGCATCCAGCGCGGTCAGGTCGTGCTGTTGGAAGCGTTTGGTGCGGGTTTCACCTGGGGTTCGGCGTTGATAAAGTATTAAGGGCTTACTTTTAACCATGGTAATGATTCGGTGAAGGGTTGAGAAATCATGATAAATGAACAAAATTACGAATTGGCGTTTGTGTTTCCAGGGCAAGGGTCACAATCGGTAGGAATGTTGTCGGAACTGGCCGAAAGCTATCCGCAGGTTCAGCAGACCTTTGAAGAGGCTTCCGATGCATTGGGTTTCGATTTATGGAAGCTGACGCAAGACGGGCCGGCTGAAGAGCTGAATCAGACTTATAACACTCAACCGGCCATGTTGACGGCGGGTGTGGCTGTATGGCGGGTCTGGACAGAACAGAGTGTGGCGCGCCCGGCCTGGATGGCGGGACACAGCCTGGGTGAATATACCGCTTTGGTTTGTTCGGAAGCTATGGCCTTTCAAGATGGCGTCAAACTGGTGGCCGATCGTGGGCGCTTTATGCAGGAAGCCGTGCCAGAGGGCGTGGGTGCGATGGCGGCGATTATTGGCCTGGAAGATCATGTGGTTGTCAATATTTGCGTCGAAAACAGTGCAGACGAGATCGTTTCCGCCGTCAACTTCAATGCGCCCGGACAGGTGGTGATCGCAGGTCACGCGGCGGCGGTTGAACGGGCTATGGCGGCGGCGAAAGAGGCCGGCGCCAAGCGGGCGTTGAAACTGCCGGTCAGCGTTCCTTCTCATTGTGAATTGATGAAACCGGCAGCGGAAAAGCTGGCGGCGAGATTGGCGGAAATTGAGATACAGTCACCGAAAGTTTCCTTGCTGCACAATGTCGATGTCGCTGTGCATACCGCGCCGGACGTTATCCGCAATGTTTTGCAGGAGCAATTGTTCAAACCGGTGCGTTGGGTGGACACCATTCGCTTCATGCATGATCAGGGTGTACAGGCGATTGTGGAATGCGGGCCAGGCAAGGTGTTGATGGGGCTGAATCGTCGTATCGTTAAAGATATGGCGCATTATTCAATTTATGATCCAGCGACACTGGACAAAGTTTTGGAGCAAATTGATGGATAAAAAAATTGCATTAGTCACCGGGGCAAGCCGGGGTATTGGTCGGGCAATTGCCGAAAGATTGGCAGGTGATGGTTTTTTTGTAATTGGCACTGCGACCAGTAATGCCGGGGCGGAGGCTATTTCAGCTTATCTGGATGAAAATGGCGCAGGAATGAAGCTGAATGTGGCAGATCCTGAATCAATCAGTGAAGTGATCAAAAAAGTCAATGAGGATTATGGTGTGCCGGTCGTGTTGGTCAATAACGCCGGCATAACCCGCGATAATCTGCTGATGCGGATGAAAGAGGAAGAGTGGGATGAAATCATCAATACCAATCTGACCTCGGTATTCAGGATGAGCAAAGCTGTTTTGCGCGGCATGATGAAAGCCAGAAGCGGGCGCGTCATCAATATTTCTTCAGTGGTCGGCGCCACCGGTAATGCCGGGCAAACCAATTATGCGGCGGCAAAAGCCGGTATGGTGGGGTTTGCCAAATCCATGGCCAAGGAAGTTGGCTCGCGTAATATTACCGTCAATACTGTAGCCCCTGGTTTTATCGATACCGATATGACTAAAGCATTGGCCGATGAACACAAGCAAGCCTTGTTGTCGTCCATTGCGTTGGGAAGATTGGGAAACCCTGAAGAGATAGCGCATGCCGTATCGTTTCTGGCTTCTGATGGGGCATCTTATATTACCGGTGAAACAATTCACGTAAACGGTGGTATGTATATGCCATAATCTTGTGGCATTCGGGTAAGTTCAAGTATAATGCACCCGCCGTCTGGAATAGCCAGTGACGGGAATACTAACAACAATTTTATAGCAAATATTGAAGCGAGTGTGTGTAACATTTGCATTGTTTGGGGAAAATAATTATGAGTAATGTTGAAGAACGAGTAAAAAAGATTGTCGCAGAACAATTAGGTGTTAAAGAAGATATTTCTAACGATGCTTTTTTCGTAGATGATCTTGGTGCTGATTCCTTGGATACAGTTGAACTCGTCATGGCGCTAGAAGAAGAATTCGAATGTGAAATTCCAGATGAAGAAGCTGAAAAAATTACAACCGTTCAGCTGGCTATCGATTACATCAACGAACATTTGTAATTGACCACCCGCCGCGGCGATGCAGCCGCCGGGTAACACCCGCCACTCAGGCAAAAAACCACCATTTGGCCATCCAAATGGTGGTTTTTGAGTTTCTCTATTGTCTTGAGAATTAGATTTTTCTTAATATTTCTGACGGTACACCATTTTGAGCATACGTCGAGTTGTTATCACAGGATTGGGCGCGATAACGCCTTTAGCCAATAATGTCGCTGATACCTGGGAAGGTATCGTCAATGGCAAAAGCGGAATTACACCGATTGATTCTTTTGATATATCCAAATTCGCCACCACCTTTGGCGGCGTCATCCGCGATTTTGATATCAGCGAATATATTCCACAGAAAGACGCTAAACGCATGGATGGGTTTGTCCATTATGGAATTGCCGCCGGTTGTCAGGCATTGGATGATTCAGGTTTGGAGGTAACGGAAGAAAATGCAGAGCGCATTGGCGTTGCCATCGGCTCCGGCATAGGTGGCATTACCGGTATTGAAGAATGTTACGCCACCTATGAAAAAGGCGGACCCCGCAGAATTTCTCCTTTTTTTGTACCGGGTAATATTATCAATATGATTTCCGGTAACCTGTCGATCAAATATGGTCTGAAAGGTCCTAATTATGCGATTGTAACAGCCTGTTCCACCGGTACTCATTGCATCGGTGATGCAGCACGGATGATTCAACATGGCGATACCGACGTGATGGTCGCTGGCGGCGCCGAGCGGTGTACTACCTCACCTACGGCGATGGGTGGTTTCGCCGCGGCCAAGGCGCTTTCGAGGCGGAATGATGAGCCACAACGCGCCAGCCGGCCGTGGGATAAAGACAGAGATGGTTTCGTGTTGAGTGATGGTTCTGGTGTGGTTGTGCTGGAAGAGCTGGAACATGCCAAAGCCCGGGGTGCTAAAATTTATGCAGAAGTGATTGGTTTTGGCATGAGCGCCGATGCCTATCACATCACCTCACCAGCGCCGGGCGGTAAAGGTGCGGCGCGATGCATGAAAAACGCCATGCGCGATGCCGGCATCAATGCCGAACAGATCGATTATATCAACGCTCATGGCACTTCGACGCCAGCAGGAGATATTGGAGAAACCCAGGCAATGAAAGCGGCGTTAGGCGATCATGCTTATAAAACTGCGGTAAGTTCAACCAAGTCCATGATTGGACATTTGCTCGGTGCTGCGGGTGGTATCGAGGCGGTTTTAACGGCTTTGGCAATTAAAGACCAGATAGCTCCGCCGACGATTAACCTGGAAAACCCTGATCCGGAATGTGATCTGGATTATGTGCCGAATACCGCCAGAGAAATGGAGATCGATATCGCCCTGTCAAACTCGTTTGGTTTTGGTGGCACAAACGGTACCTTGGTCTTAAAGCGTTTTTCTTAAACAGGCTTGAATCGTGGCTGTTGATTTTCTGCTCAACGGAGATCACAGACACGGGCTGGAAATCTGTGACCGTGGCCTGCACTACGGTGATGGCTTGTTTGAAACCCTGGAAGTTTATCAAGGCTTGCCTTTATTCTGGGATTTACACTTTCAGCGCTTGTACGCTGGCTGTCAGCGCCTGTCTATCCCCGCGCCAGATGAAGCATTATTAAAGCAAGAAGCTCTGTGCTTGGCAAAAGACTGTCAGCACGGAGTTTTAAAAATCATTGTTACCCGGGGTTGTGGTGGTCGAGGCTACAGGCCGCCTTTAAAGCCTGAAGCAACCCGCCTTTTATCGCTTCATCCCTGGCCTGATTATCCTGCTAACCTGCATCGACAAGGTATTCATGCGATATTATGCCGCAGCCGTGTGGGTTTGAATCCTGATCTGGCGGGATTGAAACACCTGAATCGCCTGGAGCAGGTATTGGCTCGCAGCGAATGGGATCAGGGGGATGTTCACGAAGGCCTGATGAGTAATATCCAGGGTGAAGTCATCGAGGGAACCATGACAAATGTTTTCCTGGTGAAAAATGGCGGTTTATTCACCCCGGAATTGAGTCAGGCTGGCGTTGCGGGGATTGTCAGAAGCCTCGTTTTGCAAATAGCGGAAAAATTTTCCATTCCATTGCAGAAAACATCTATCAGGCCTGAACAGTTATTCATGGCTGATGAATTGTTTGTCACCAATTCCATTATTGGCATTTGGCCGCTGCGCCAGTTGGAAGACAAACAATTCACTCCCGGTCCCATTACTCAAAAAATACAAAATGCTTACCGGCAGCTTTGGCGTCAACAGGTGAATCATGTTTAAAAAACTGCTGGTTGTTTTTTTTCTTTTGCTGGCAATTGTCGCTTTTTGGGCAAAACAGCAATATCAACAGGTTTTGACTCAGCCCGTGGTGTCAAAACCACAAGTGGTTATTATTCACAAAGGCGATTCATTCAAGAAAATTGCCCGGACAATGGAGCAGGAACTGGCGGTTAATCCTTACTGGTTTCAATTGATTGCTTATCAGCAAGAAGTGACACATAAGCTGAAAGCCGGTGAATACACGGTTGAGCCGGGAATGACTATTCCTGATTTATTGGCGCTTTTTGTTTCTGGTAAAACCCGGCAATATTCCATCACTTTCCCGGAAGGCTTTACCTTCAAACAAATTCGTCAGCGTTTGCAGCGTAATAATAATCTTCAGCATCTTTTGAATGATCTGCAGCCGGAAATGATTCTGCAAAAGCTTAAGTCACCTTATAAACATCCTGAAGGTCTGTTTTTTCCCGAAACCTATTTTTTCGAAAAAAACAGTACAGATTTAGCCATACTCAAACGAGCCTATCAGAAGATGCAGAAAGTCCTGCAACAGGAGTGGCAAATGCGGCAAAAAGGCTTGCCTTTGGAGACACCTTATCAAGCGTTGATTCTGGCTTCTATCGTTGAAAAAGAGACCTCCAAGCCTTCTGAGCGCGCTACCATTGCCAGCGTGTTTATTCGGCGGTTGCAAAAAGGGATGTTGTTGCAAACCGATCCAACAGTAATTTATGGTATGGGCGATCGCTATCAAGGCAATATTCGCCGTAAGGATTTAAGGCAGGCGACGCCTTACAATACTTATGTCATCGAAGGGTTGCCGCCAACCCCAATCGCCATGCCAGGGCGTGAGGCGATTCATGCCGTGTTGCATCCGGCTGACGGGAATAGCCTGTATTTCGTCGCCAAGGGCGATGGTAGCCATTTTTTCAGTGCGACATTGCGTGAGCACGTCAATGCCGTCAATCGTTTCCAGAAAAAACAGCGATGAAGAACAGACAAGCACGATTCATTACCCTGGAAGGTGGAGAAGGGGTTGGTAAAACGACCAATATGGACTTTATTGCCAGGCTTTTGATGGCCAACGGGATTACCGTCGTGAAAACGCGGGAGCCGGGTGGGACTGAGCTTGCAGAAAAAATTCGCCAATTGCTGCTGGATAATCAGGATGAAGCCATTGAGCCGAATGCGGAGTTGCTGATGATGTTCGCTGCCAGAGCGCAGCATATCCGGCATGTTATCAAACCGGCTCTGGAGCGTGGTGACTGGGTGCTATGTGATCGTTTTACCGATGCCACTTATGCCTATCAAGGTGGAGGACGTGGTATGTCGATGGAAAAAATTGCCTGGCTGGAACGAATGGTGCAGGGAGATTTACGTCCTGATTTAACTTTGTTGCTGGATGCGCCCGTTAAAATCGGTATGCAGCGGGCCAGAAATCGCAGTATTCCCGATCGGTTTGAGCAGGAAAAACAACAGTTTTTTGAAAAAGTCAGACAGACTTATCTAGATTTGGCGGAACAACAACAGCAGCGATTTGCGGTAATCGATGCCAGCCAGTCACTTGAGATCGTACAACAAACGATTAAAATGCGCATTGAGCAATTGATAGACAATGCCTGAACAATCCTTGTATCCCTGGCTGCTGCCTTCCTGGCGTAAATTGACGCATTATCTTGAACTGGAGCGCATTCCCCAGGCCTTGTTGATTACCGGAAAAGCGGCAACAGGCAAACGGCAATTGGCAGAAAAGTTTGCCGCCAGTCTGCTTTGTGAGTCCAGAAGCTATGATTTTAATGCTTGTGGACAGTGTCATGCCTGTCAGTTGCGACAAGCACAGACGCATCCGGATTTTATTTTTCTGGAGCCAGAACAAGCAGGAAAAGACATTAGTATTGCCGCCATCAGAAATTTGCTCAGTACTTTATCATTAAAACCGCAATTCGATGGTCACAGGGTGATATTGATTGACCCGGCTGATCAGTTGAATCGTGCAGCGGCGAATGCTTTTTTAAAAGGTCTGGAAGAACCCGGTGAGCGCACCACATTTCTGCTGGTGAGCGACAAACCCTCGAAACTGCCGTTGACCATCAGAAGCCGGTGTCAGCCTGTGCCGGTTGCGGCTTTGGATGATGCCGTCATACAAGAGTGGATGAGGCGACAACAAATTGACCAACCGGAACAACTGTTAGCGCTGGCCAATGGCTCACCGTTAAAAGCTGCCCTGTTTGCCGAAAAAGACTATGTTAAATTATCGGAGCAGTTTTTCAATGACTGGCAAAATCTGTTGCTGCAACCTGAAAGAGTCAATGTGGTAAAAATGGTTGAACATTGGCTGAAGCAGCCGGTGGATAGCGAAACATTGCTGGAATGGCTGTGCATTTGGTTGGCGCAGCTTGTCAAACTGTGGGCCGGTGCATCGCCTCAGACAGGTTTCGGTCAGCGCTTGCAGGAATTGAAAGCTGAGCTAAACTTATTGGAACTGAATCGCTATTATCAATCAGTATTAAATGCCCGGCAATTACTGTCGACGCAAATCAATACCCAGTTATTACTGGAACAGGTTTTAATCGAATGGTCACAAATGAGTAACAAGCATGGCTGAAACCGCACCTCGTCAAGGTATTTTGTCGCTATCCATCAAGGATAAAAAAGCCTTGTATGCCGCCTACATGCCCTTTGTCGAAAACGGCGGATTGTTTATTCCCACCAAACGCCAATATAAAATGGGCGATGAAGTGTTTATGTTGTTGAGTCTGATGGAAGAGACCGAGCGTTTGCCGATCGCCGGTAAAATTATCTGGATTACGCCGATGGGGGCAGAAGGCTACCGATCACCAGGTATTGGCGTTCAGTTCAGCGACCAGGATCAGGGCGCGGCGCGCAACAAGATCGAGACCTATCTGGCCGGCGCCCTGGAGTCGGACAGGCAGACACATACGATGTGATTATTTTTCGAGATTCCAGCGGTGCAAGGATGCGCTGCCAAAATCGATGGCGACAAGCCATTGCTTTTGTGGGCGCTGACAAATCATGGAAGATTTCATCATGAAATCCATGTCCCAATGCTGTATCATCCAACGGTTTTAATGCATGAAAAGCTATGTTTATCGACTCACATTGCCATCTCGACCAAATCGACCTGGCCCCTTATCAGAATGAATTCTCCCGTTTCATGGCGGAAGCCAAAGCCGAACAGATCGATCAAATGCTCTGTATCGGCATCGACCTTGAGGCTTGGTCCGCTATGGTCGATCTGGTTGCGCCGTATGATAATATCTATTTGTCGGTAGGGGTACACCCCAATGTAACAGAAGGCAAGGAGCCTGATGCCGATGAATTGATCGCGTTGGCGGATAGGGATAAGGTGATCGCGATCGGTGAAACAGGACTGGATTATTTTCGTAGCGGAGGCAATCTGGACTGGCAACATCAACGCTTTGAGCGACATATTCAGGCAGCGAAAACAAGCGGCAAGCCATTGATTATCCATACGCGTGAAGCGGGGCAGGATTCTCTGGATGTTTTGCAGCGAGAAGGCGCCGATCAGGTCGGTGGTATTATTCATTGTTTCACTGAAGATTGGGATTATGCCAAAAGAGCACTTGATCTGGGCTTTTATATCTCCTTTTCCGGCATTGTCACCTTTAAAAACGCCAGGCAGATTCAAGAGGTTGCGCAAAAAGTTCCGGCTGATCGTTTTCTGATTGAAACCGACTCGCCTTATCTGGCGCCCGTTCCCTTCCGGGGGAAACCTAATTATCCGACTTATGTACGTTATGTGGCGGAATTTATGGCGAGCCTGAGAAAAACCAGTACGGAAGAGATTGCCAGACAGTCGAGTGAAAATTTTCACCAATTGTTTCCGACCACTCAGACAGCTTTATAAAACAGCAACGTAGCCCGGATGGAGCTTGCGGGATCCGGGATAAGATACTGACGATTAGATTAACTTCTCATTTCGGCAATCGAGATCGCTTTGTCCAGTTCTTCCAATGAATTGTAAAAATGGGGCGAAAAACGTATGCCGCCCCCGCGCATGGCGCAGGCGACTTGTTGTTGGCAAAGATGTTCAAATAACTGTTGATTATCCACTTGGCGATGGCGAAATACGACGATACCGGATTTTAATCGGGCTGCGGCCGGGGATAACAAATCCAGACAAGGGCTTTGTTGAATCCGTTTAATCAGAAAATCTACCCGTTCGAAAACGCATTGCTGAACGCAATCCATGCCGGTTTGCAGTAAAAGCGACAGGCTGGCTGACCAGGCATGAATGCCTAACATATTTGGGCTGCCGCATTCAAAACGCTTGGCAGTCGGGTGGATTTTCCACGGTTTGTTTTCATAATTTTGTATGTCAGCCAACATATGCCAACCATATTGATTCAGTTTTAGCAGGTCGCGGGCTGATTTACGGCTGTAAAACACTCCAAGTCCTTCAGGACCCAACATCCATTTATGGCCATCGGCCATGACGAAATCCGCCTGACAGCTTTGCACATCAAATTGAACGCAGCCAAGACTTTGAATGGCATCGATGCAGAATAAAATCTGCTTGTCCTGGCAGAATCGGCCAATTTTTTTCAGATCCAGGCGTATGCCGCTGGCGAACTGGATGGAACTGATGGTTAGCAGTCTGGTGTTTTCGTCCACCTGATCGAACAAGGCTTGCTCCGGGGAAGGGCCTTGTCGTAAATCGGCTTCCTTGAAGGTGACGCCCTGATCGGCCAGAGATTGCCAGACGACACGGTTGGATGGAAACTCCTCGTTACTGCTGACAATATTATCGCCTGCCTGCCAGGGCAAACCGTAGGCGACAAAAGAGAGCGCTTCAGAAGTATTTTTCACCAGGGCAATATCGGCTGTACTGGGGGCGTTCAGTAATTGGGCTAACTGTGAACGCAGTCGCTTTTCGGTTTCCAGCCACTTTGGATAAAAACTGGAGCCGTAACGGCAGTTTTCTTCTGCAAAGGCGCTTACCGCTCCGGCAGTGCGTTTGGGCCAGGGGGCAACGGCTGCGTGGTTGAGATAAATCAGACAGGGGGCTAATGGAAATTCAGGATGTGACATTTTTATTAACGAAGTTTTAATTTGTGTACTCTACAATAACATGGCTTGTCGGCCCGGTGAAACAAAGCCCATACTGCCGCTTTAGGCGAAGAGGTATTTGCCAGACAAGCTGAAAGCGGATTATGATTCAAATGAAAATAATAATTTACCCCCGCTTGATTCCCTGACAAAAAGAGACTGACAGAACATGAAAAATATCATCTTGCTTTCCGATGGCACCGGCAATTCCAATATCAAGGATCGTGGCACCAATGTTTTCAGGATGTACGAAGCGCTTGATTGCAAAAGACAATATGGCGCAAAGCAGCAAATTGCTGTTTATGATGACGGTGTTGGCACAGAAGACTTCAAACCGTTGAAAATTATGGGCGGCGCATTTGGCCGGGGACTGGCGCGTAATGTCAGAGGCCTTTACAAGAGTCTGGTGCAAGTCTATACACCGGGGGACAAGATTTATCTGTTCGGTTTCAGCCGTGGGGCGTTTACCGTCAGATCATTGGCCGGCTTGATCGCCAGCGAAGGCATACTCGATATCGATTCTTATCCATCCGATAATCAGCTGGATAAAGCAGTGATGCAACTGTATGAAAATTATCGTGCCAAGCATCCTGCACTGATGGAAAAGGTGACCTACGATCCCTTCATGAAAGCTGTTTTCAAACTGGATAAAAGCCAGAGGCTGTTTCGTCATAATGAGGAAGAAGCCCGGAAAATTGAATTTGTCGGCGTATGGGATACGGTAGATGCGGTCGGTCTTCCATTCGATAAAGCGACTGAATTCTGGGACGAGTATATAGTTTCCCGATCATAAACTAAATCCCAATATCAAACGGGCTTGCCAGGCGTTATCCATTGATGATCAGCGGCAAAGTTTTCAGCCGGTGCTCTGGGAAGCCGATGACATGGTGGAACATGTCTGGTTTCCTGGTGTTCACGCCAACGTGGGCGGAGGTTATCCGCAATATGGTTTGTCATTGGTTGCCATGGAATGGATGATCGTTCAGGCAAAAAAAGCCGGTTTACAATTTATTCCCCGGGATGAAGGGCTTGTCAAAGATCAGGCCAATCCATTTGATAAACTATATGACTCCCGGGCGGGAGTTGCCGTGTATTATCAATATCAGCCACGTGATCTGGCAAAATTATGCCAGGAACATCATATCGATGTGCCGCATATTCATGTCAGTACTTTTCAACGAATCGCAGAAGGTATTGCAGGTTATGCACCGGGAAATTTCCCAAATAAATTTACGGTAGTGAATGACAAGGGTATGTTGCCTGAGTCAGCAGATATTGCACAGCTGGTTAATCCAAAGCCTTCAGCAGAGTTGTCGCCGCTGTTGCTAGGGGATGTCAGAGATCTTATTGCTAAGCGTCGGGGCATTTATTATGTGTTTCTGGCGTATTCGGTCTTTACGTTATACTGGCTGGTTAAAAATGATGTCGCAACAAAAGGCGTATTGGGCGCTATCGCTCAATTACTCAATCCGGAAATATTGTTACAAAAACTCGCTCTGTTGCTGTGGACGCATAGTTGGTTGACTCTTATTGGGCTGGCCATTTTGTTTGTCGCTTATCGTTTTCGCTCATCACAGGAAAAGAAATTTTCTGACTTTTGGTCGCGATTTAGAAAAAAATTAAAAACACTGGTTCTAAAAACGAATTAGGCCATTTGTTATCCCAAGTCATTGGCTTATACTACAAAGACAATGCTGAACAAATCATCGGAACTGTCAGCGCTCGCTAAGCACAAATGCGATTCCCTAAAGCAGTACTTAAAGTATCGCTGAGTCTTAAGTGTAGAGAAAGCATTGTGCAATTTCTAAATCTGACTACTCAACGAGTCGTTAAAAACAAACCCTTAAACAACCAAGTAACCTTGAAAATTTAATGAAACAAAAAATTAGCAAAGCCGTCTTTCCTGTAGCGGGTCTGGGCACCCGGTTTTTACCCGCAACCAAGGCCAGTCCCAAAGAAATGTTGCCGATTGTCGATAAGCCACTGATTCAATATGCTGTCGAAGAGGCGGTGGCAGCGGGCATCGATACCATGATTTTTGTTACCGGCCGTAACAAGCGGGCGATTCCTGACCATTTCGACAAAGCCTATGAACTGGAAATGGAATTGGAGAAGAATGGCAAAACCAAACTGCTGGAATTATTGCGCAATATGATTCCCGGCCATATTTCCTGTGTGTTTATCCGCCAATCCGAAGCATTGGGTCTGGGGCAAGCGGTGTTGTGTGCACGGCCAGTCGTAGGAGATGAACCATTTGCGGTTATTTTGGCCGATGACCTGATCGAAGATGCCGACCGGGGTTGTATGGCGCAAATGACGGCTTTGTTTGACCAACAGCCACATAGTATCTTAGGCGTCGAACGGGTCGATCCCAGTGAAACAGATAAATACGGTATTGTCGAGATTACCCCCACTACGGACAAAGTCGGCCAATTACAGACCATTGTTGAAAAGCCAAGTCCTGATAAAGCGCCATCCAATCTGGCCGTGGTTGGCCGTTATATTTTGACTGCGGCGATTTTCGATAAACTGGAGCATACCGAACGTGGCGCCGGTGGGGAAATTCAGCTGACCGACGCCATCGCTGATTTAATGGCCGATGAACCCGTTTTATCCTATGAATTTGAAGGTAACCGGTATGACTGCGGTTCCAAATTAGGTTATGTTATCGCCAATGTCGAACATGCCTTGCTACACGAAGATATCAAAGACGAATTCCGGAGCTATTTGCAATCACTGAAGATTTAGTCGGTCAGTATGGTTAAAAAGTCAGGGCTGATAACCAAGGAAGCACCAAACAAATCATCCATAATCCGACAGCCTCCTAAAACCAATATGACAGACATAATCGCTATTATCGCTTTACTCCTGCTCGGTCAGTTCTGGTGGTCAGCAATGCAGGCGAGGGAGCAGGCTTTGCAAGCGGTTTTATTATATTGCCAAAAAATGGAGATCACTCTGCTCGATGATTGTGTCGCCCTTACTGCTGCCTGGTTTAAACGGGACAAACAAGGAAAATGGCGCGCCTGGCGTAGCTATAGTTTTGAATTTACCGTTACAGGTTACGAGCGATATCAGGGTAAAATCATTTTGTTGGGATCACAGTTGGAAAGTATTACCACACAGCCCTATCGGATTCGGGACGATCTCGATAATCACACAAGACATTGACCATGGCAAAAAAACAATCACACAAAGCGGTTTCACCACAAACCGAAGAACAAGCCTTGAAAATCGCCAGGGCTACGCAGCGCCCCGGACAAACGAAAGAGCAGACCAAACTGATCGCTCAAGGTATTCAAAAAGGGATCGATCAATACAAAAAACAGCAAAAAGCGAAGGCTAGAGAGCTGGATAAAAAGCTCAAAAAATCCAGAAAACTGCAGCAATCCGAGACGGTGCCGGAAGAAAAGGTTATTTATGTCGAAAAACAGAGTAAATTGGCTTGGGTACTGTTGCTGTTGAGCTGGATTTTATTTGCCGTTTACTGGCTGGCAAACAACCTGCCTGGCCCGAATATTTCATCAGCCCCCGAAAAATATTCCCAAGCTGCAGACGAAACCCAACAATATCGGCAATATTGATAAATTGAAGGTTAAAGTAGTCATTTAACCGATTATTCCATTTTTCAGGCACACTTCCCCTTACCCCATTATTTATAGCGTGCCGGGAACAGCACTGTTTCAGCACTATTCCGGACAAAGGCGTTGGCTGATGGTTTGGAATAATGATTGATAAGGATAATAACTTGAGAATAGCAGTCGAATACGGCGTGTATTACGGATAACGACTGCACCGATTTTAAATAGTTTCAAGCGAATAGTGGCACACGTTGCGTGTGCCAGTTCCGTCTGTTGCAATGCGATTTTGCGAATGGCATTGATGAGTGTATAGGCCATTGTCGATAACATCAGTCGAAACTGATTGGGCCACCACAAGCTGCAACTGGTGCGATCTGCGAATAGATCCAATTGCTGTTCCTTGATGCGATTTTCCATATCTCCCCGCGCGCAATAAACCTTTTCATACAGGGCTTGCGCATCTCCTGGCAGGTTAGTCACGATATAGCGTGGGTTACTGCCCTGACTCATGTGTTCAGCTTTCAGAATAACCCGGCGTTTGCGTGTCCAGGTTTTGGCTTGATACTGGAAATCGGTAAATAAGCGTTGTGTTTTTTGTTCTGTTTGATATTGCCGTTTGGCCTGTTCAATCCAGGATTGGCTTAACCGTTGCAGGCGTTGGTTTTTAGCCAGACCCACAATATAGTTAATGCCATGTCGCTCACACCAGTTCAGCATCTTGTGGCGGCAAAACCCACCATCTCCCCGGAAGGTAATGGACACATCAGGCCAGGCCCGACGTAATCGCTTCACCAGTAAAGCCAGAATCGCCCGGCTGTGTCTGGCGCCATCAATATTACCGGGCCGCAGATAACTCACCAGACACTGGTGTCCACAAAAAACATACAACGGTAAAAAGCAATAATGCCGATAATAGCCGTGAAAAAAACGCCCCTCCTGTTCACCATGAACCGGATCATCGGTGGCATCAAAATCTAAAATCAACGATTCGGGTGGTTTTTCATAAGAGGCAATGAATTGGTTCAACAGCTCTTCATGAATGGACCACATTAATCGTCTATCTGCAGATTGCTCGAATCGACACAATGTAGAAGGACTTCCCAAGGCCAAATCCTTTTCTACCGCAGTCTGAAAAGCAATATCGTTTCTGAGCGTTTCATGATCATTCAAATCATCATACACAAGCCAAGCCATAAACCCTTTGTCGGAGCAGATCAACCAACTGATGCTGAACTCGATTGGGACCTCGAAAATCATGCATCTTTTCAGCAATACGTTCAGTTAACCCTACTCGTTGATCAACCGCTCTTAACAACATGACACCGCCATCGCTCGTTATGGCTCCTCCACTAAATTGAGCTTCAATTTTACGACGCTTGAAAGAAGGAAATTCTATCTGTGTTGGGGTACAATCTGGCATGGGCAAGTCCTTGTTAAATTCCATAACCAACTGAACTTTAACAGAATTAAAGGAGCGTGCCCGTTTTTTTATGAAATATCCGGGCTAGCGTTGATTGAAGGGGTTTTGTTAAGGATTTGGTAGTGCGTAGAAGCATGTAGCCCGGATGGAGCTTGCGGAATCCGGGAATATCGAAGCACCATGTCCATAGCTATTCGCTAAAGCCCGACAGGTTATCCCGAGACGGTTCATTATTCATCTCTTTTCCCTAATCCAATGGATAAATATTTTTTGCCAGAAAATGCTTGACGTCGTCAAAGTCGACGTTAGGTACTCCGTTTATCCCGGATTCCACGTTGCTCCATCCGGGCTACCTTGCTAGCGTGGATTCGCCGTCAGGCAATCCACCGTTTTCGGGGCGCAACTACCTGGTAGGGGCTTATTGTTCATGCTTAAATGGCATCGATTATTCGACGCATTGTTTACATATTCGCCAATTCCGCTTCAGCGATAATTTCAATCGCATTGCTGTCCGGGTCCCGGCAAAACAACGCCTGGCGTCCAGAAATACTCAAGGTGTATTCTAGGCCGGCTTCATCCAGCAATTGTTTGACCGGCGTTAAATCAGCGACTGTCATGGCGACATGGCGATCACGTCCGCCATGTTTGGGGCGGCCGGTTTTTGCATCCGGGCTTGGTAGTTCCAGTAAGTGAATCTGTTGTTTGCCGACTTGTAACCAGGCTCCCGGGAACGGAAGTTCCGGTCGTTTGGTTTGTTCCATGCCAAGGGTATCGACATAGAATTTCAACGATTCCTGGGTGTTGGAAACTAACAGGCTGGCATGATGTAAGGTGTACTGAATTTTAGCCATTAAATTTTTAAGGTTTTTACGGGTGGGGTCGATATTATAACGCGTTTTTAAGGAGTCGCTGGTTTATTCACGATTCGAAATGGTGCAGGTATGTGTCAGCATTTACAGGTATTGCTGCAATGTTTTTAATGATTCAACAGTCGATGTGCCTGGCCGATATTCTGCACCGGTCCAGCCGTTATAATCGGAATCGGCAATGATTTTGAACAAGTGTTTAAAATCTGTCTGGCCACTGCCAATTTCTCCACGTCCAGGAAAATCGGCAAATTGGATATGGCCAATTTTGTCGAGATGCCGGATTAAAAAATCAGCACAATCTTCACCCATATGGTGCATATGATAAATATCATATTGCAAGGCCACATTGGGATGCTTCAACTCCTGAAGCACCTCCAGCATTTGCTGGCCGGAATGGATGATAAAACCAGGCATATCGATGGTATTAACCGCTTCAAACACAGCTTTAATCCCAAGTGGCTGAAATTGGTCTGCCGCGTAAAGCAGGTTTTGTTTGAATGTCGCCAGATAATCGGCGTATTTTTCGGCGGCCAGGCAGCGGCCGGGCAGAATATTGATGGCGACAGGATTCAGTTTGTCGGCATAGGCGAGAGCTTGTTCTACTGCCTGTTTAAATTGCGCTTGTTTGTCTGGCACGGCTGCCAGTCCTTCACCGCCTTCCAGCAAGGTGTCGGCATCGACATTGAATAACACCAGTTGCAACTGGTGTTGATCGAGTTGTTGTTGAATCTGTTCAAAACTCAGCTCATACGGAAACTGAATTTCAACGGCGTTGAAACCGGCTTGTCTGGCGGCTGCAAACCGTTCTATCAATGGGTATTCTGTAAATAACAGGCTTAAATTAGAAGAGAATTGCAACATATCGATCAGCTATCCGGTTCGAAAAGTTTAATCAGGGTGGCAGGGTCCATATCCAGATAGCCTTGGCTACCATGCAATTGCATCAGTTGCGCCGCCAGGCCCGACATCGGTATGGACTGGTTTAAATGACTGGCTTGTTGTACTGCCATGTTCAGGTCTTTTAACAGTGTTTTAACCCGCCACTTGACCGGTTCGAAAATATGTCCGGCCATTTCCGGGCCGACGATTTGTAAGGGCTTGGAGTCGGCGAAGCCACCGGCCAGCGCTTCAGGAATTTTGTCACTCCCGACACCGGCCTGTTTGGCCAGGGCCATCATCTCGGCGATAACCAGGACATTGCAGCTGACAATCATTTGGTTACATATTTTGGTCATTTGCCCACTTCCGGCAGGTCCCATATGGGTTATTCGGCTATACAGCGGTTTTAACACCTCGCGGGCAATGGCAATATCGTCTGTATCTCCACCGGCCATAATGGCCAATGTACCTGTTTCAGCGCCTTTGGTGCCTCCGGAAACCGGCGCATCCACCCAGCGCATATTGCACTGTTGACGTAATTGGCGGGCCAGGTCTCTGGTGGTATCTGGGTCGATGCTGGACAGGTCAATGACTAATTTTCCGGCACGGCCATGCGGCAATATATGTTCGCTGACAATGGTTTTGACGACGTTGGTATCCGCCAGACACAGCAGGATGATACCTGATTGCTGCACCAGAGTGGCGATACTGTCTGCTTCTGTCGCACCTGCAGCAAGAACAGGGGCTAATTTCTCTTTGGTACGGTTCCAGATATGTAATGAAAAACCTGCCACCAGCAAGCGAAGGCAAAGTGGCTGGCCCATCAAGCCAATACCAATAAAGCCAATTTTTTTTGTGGACGAAATCATAAGGTTCAGTAACGAAAAAATCAGGGGAAAAGGCGCTTAGGCAAAATATTTACCGGAGTGTTTCAAAGAATCGCTGATTTGTTCAGCGCTTTCTTTGAGCAAGCGCGTTGACTCATAATGGTAAGGCATTATTCGAATTACGCGCAACTCATTGTTTTGCTAAGCGAAGTTACGCACAACCAATCGACATCGAATATGTCAAGCAATATTTTTTTAAAAAAATTCAAATACTTATTTTGTTTTTTTTTGCTAAGGTATTGAAAAGTATAAGTTAATTGATGTTGTGCATAAAATGACCAATTTAACGAAAACGCTTGTCTCATGTACTATCGGCAGCGATGAAAACAGTTTATCAACAAAGTTATCCACAGAAATTGTGTATAAATCAGGCTGTTTTTATCAGCACATAAATCAGTCCACTGACGGCGCTGATGATCAATGGGATGCTGACCCGGCCACCAATTGAATGGCCGCTGACAACGGTGGCTATTCCAGCCTTGACCAGGTTGTTAACGACGGCGGCCAGCGTGATGCCGCTAGCGGCGATATGCAGGTCCAATTCCTCCAGACTCATGCGTGACAAGGAAAGGTCGATAGCATCAACATCCATGATGCCGGAAATGGCGGCCAGTATTAAAATTCCGGCATCACCAAAATAGCTCTTCAAGATTTTACTTAATAACATGATGCCTGCCAGAAACAGACCAAACATAATGGCCGGTTCCAACTCCAACGGATTGGTGACTGGAGATCCCGTCGTTTGATTGTCATGATGTTTTTGTTGCAGGTAAAAAATAGCCGGGGTAAGCAAGAAAAGTCCCATGATTAGTGTTGGTGGCCAAAGATAGGCCAGTAACTCCTGGTTAATGATGCCAGCCAATAAAACCATTCTGGGAAACATGGTGGTGCAGGCAATCAGAATACCAGCAGACAGTTCATGTTGAATGGATGGGTTGTGCCGGGCGATGCGGGCAAAGCTCAAGGTCAGGGCAGTTGATGAAACCATGCCGGAAAATAGTCCGGTAAAAGCCGTGCCGCATCGTGGACCACCGATCTTCAAAGCGAAATAGCCAACAAAAGAGATGGTTGCAATCAGTACCACCATTAGCCAGATTTCATAAGGATTCAGCGCTCCCCAAGGATCGTAGGCTTTGTTAGGCAACATCGGCAAAATCAACACAGAAATCAACAATAATTGCAAAATGGCGTGTAATTCAGTCACGTCAATCTTGTTGATCAGGTGGTGAATAGATGATTTATAGCCCAGCAACAATGTGGTGATAACCGCTATGGCTGAAGCGATGGTTTCCTGGCCAATGCTGGCCAAAGCGCCAAGAATGAAGACCAATAATGCGGCGATCAGGCTGGTCATTCCCATGTCTTTTCGATGGATGGTAATATCGATGACATAAATAGTAATCAGCATGATACAGAGACCAATAAAAAAAAGCCCCATCAGAATAATATTCTGCGTGGTTGCCAACATGGCGCTGCAGCCTCCTAACAGACCCAGCAAACCATAGGTTCGTATGCCGGCGATATGTTCTCCTGTCTGGCTTTCACGCTGGTGCCAGCCACGTTCAAGACCGATCAACAAGCCTATCGCCAAGGAAATAAGCAGATGATAAAGTTGTAATTTTTCAATTGATGTAAAGAACATGGCAGTCGGCTGGGAAGAGGGATGAACAGTATAATGAGGAAAATAGTTTACTGTATTCAATATGAAAACCAAGATATTCAGCATTTTTTGTTTGTTTTTAACGCTAACTGTTGGCAATTCGCCCGTCAGAGCCAAAGCCGCCATTGCCAGCGCCCATCCATTGGCGACCCAGGCAGGTTTTGAAATCCTTCAGCAGGGGGGGAATGTTTTTGATGCTGCTGTCGCTGTCAGCGCCGCGTTAGCGGTGGTCGAACCGGCGGGCTCCGGTCTAGGTGGTGGAGGTTTCTGGCTGTTGCATGATCGAGCAAAAAATAAAACAGTCATGCTGGATGGCCGCGAAAAAGCGCCATTGGCAGCCCACAGGAACATGTACCTTGACGATGATGGAAAGGTAAGGGATAAAGCCTCCAAAGATGGCGCACTGGCTGCGGCAATTCCTGGACTTCCCGCTGCATTGGTGTATTTATCCCGGCATTATGGGCAGTTGCCTTTGAACACTACATTGCAACCTGCGATACGTTTAGCTGAACAAGGTTTTAAAATTGGCCCACGGCATCAGAAATTATTACGCTTTCGACTCAAGGCGATACAAAACAATCCTGCTGCTGCAACGGTATTGTTGGATCAGGGCCAAATTCCCGCCATTGGCGCTGTATTACGTCAGCCTGATTTGGCCAAAACGCTGACAATGCTTGCAAGGCGTGGTAAAGCCGGGTTTTATCAAGGTGAAGTGGCCGCCAGGTTGCTGGCTGCAGTTAAACAAGGAGGCGGAATCTGGCAACGGGCTGATCTGGAGCAATACCAGGTGGTCGAACGTGAGCCGATAACGGGGCAATACAATGGCATCAACATCACCAGTGCCGCTTTACCGTCATCGGGCGGCATAGTGATGCTGGAAACATTGAATATCTTGTCGGCCTATCCACTGGAAAAGCTGGATTCGGTTACTCGCATGCATGTGGTGGCAGAGGCTATGCGACGGGCCTATCATGATCGGGCCCGCTATCTGGGCGATCAGGATTTTGTCAAGGTTCCTGTTGCCAGACTTTTGTCCCCGGATTACGCCGCCGGCATCCGGCAAAGTATTCGTCTGGATCGCGCCTTACCCAGTGAATATCTGGCAGAGACAAGTATGGAAGAAAAAGATGGTTTGCATACTACGCATTTTTCCATTATCGATGATCGGGGTAACCGGGTGGCGGCGACATTGAGTATCAATTTCCCGTTTGGGGCCGCCTTTATGGCGGATGGAACGGGCGTGTTGTTGAATGATGAAATGGATGATTTTGTCAGTCAGGCCGGGCATCAAAACGGCTATGGACTGGTTGGTGGCAGCGCCAATATGATCGAACCAGGTAAACGCATGTTATCCAGCATGACGCCGACTTTTCTGGACGATGGCTTGCGTATTGCGGTATTGGGCACGCCGGGCGGCAGTCGGATCATCTCGATGCTGATTCTGGCGGTGCTGGATTTTGCACAAGGCCATGGACCTGAAAGCTGGGTCAATGTACCCCGTTATCATCATCAATATATTCCCGACCAGATCCAATATGAAAAAGGCGGGTTGACCGATGATGAAATCCAGGGACTTGAAGCCCTGGGACATCATGTAAAGGAAAAATCCTACCGCTATGGCAATATGCAGGCCGTACAGTTGCAACTTGACAGTCACCGATTAAGCGCCGCCAGTGATCCACGCGGCGAAGGGTCGGCGCTGGTTCGTTAGTGGCAATGAAAAAAATCATCGCTTACCATTCTGGCTGTTTGCAGGGCAATATCGATGATGCTGTGCTGAGTCCTGAAGAATGGCGACAAGCGGATAGATTCAAGCGACCTGAACTCCGTCAACAGTTTATTGAAATACGCAGCCGGGTTCGCCAACATTTAAGCCACTATGTTGACTGTTCACCAGAACGACTGAAAATATTGCGAACCCCTGCTGGAAAACCTTATTTGGCCGATTACCCGGAGGTTTTTTTTAATTTATCGCATTGTCAGAAAAACTGGGTGCTGGTGATCACTACCGGGAGCCGAATCGGTGTGGATATAGAGCGGGTCAGGGAAAGAAAAGGCATGGAAGGCCTGGTTAAACGGTGCTTTTCGTCAAGAGAACAACAGACATGGAATCATTTGCCGGAAACTGAAAGGTTAGAACAATTTTATCGCTACTGGACGGCGAAAGAAGCGTTTGTCAAAGCCGTCGGCCAAGGAATTGTGTTAGGCTTGAAGAACGTTCAGATTGCATTTGACCCGCAGCCGAAGTTTGTTCAATTTCCCCTGGAATACGGTGATGAACGGCACTGGCGGCTGCTGATGCCGGCAACTGTAGATGACCGGGTCGTTATGGTCTGTATTGAAGCGTCAGAGGCTGAAAACATTACGCTGGAAATACATTGAAATGACAGGCTTCAGGTTGAAAATAATAAATCAGGAGAAAATGATGCTATTTGAAAAATTATTGACTGATGTTACGCGGTCTTGAATTGTTGCAATTCAGCAAAAGCCTGCCGAATGGCCTTGATATATAATTTTGCCTTCAAAGCAAAATGATTGGTTTGGTGTTTTATTTTGAGACACTCCAGTTTAAAGACCGCCATAATGGCCATAAAAATATGATTGTTTTGTGTTGTTGGGGTACGAGTAGGCGACTTTGCCAACCCGGCATTGGATTTCAATGATTTATGAAATTCTTCGACTTTCCTAGAAGTTACGCATTGACAGGCAATGTTAAACTATGGGTTTAAAAAATCCCAAAGTCAATGCAAGGCAAACCTTGATAAGAGAAATAACACGCCCCTCAACAGCCTGCTGTACATTACCCATGTATATTGGTTTTTTATTAAGTGAGCCGAAACAAGCTGGTTGTCGACGATTAGGCGAAGTCATGTCAATATCACATGATAGCGTAAATCGATTTCTAAATCGGGAGCATTACACTGGGCGAGATTTATACAATGAAGCCAGCGCAAGCCTGAATTTAAAGGGCGGAACCTTGAGTGTTGACGATAGTGTTCTTGATAAACCTTATAGCCAATATATGGCATTTGTCAGTTATTTTTGGTCGGGAAAACATCATGGAGCAGTCAAGGGAATCAATCTTGTCACGTTGTACTACACAGACATTCAAGGAAAACACCAACCACTGAATTTCCGGGTGGTCGATAAGGCGGAAGGAAAGACAAAAAATGACTATTTTCAAGACATGCTGACCGAAGTATTAGCTTGGGGACTAGAACCTGGTTTTATAACAGGAGATAGCTGGTACAGTTGCGTGGATAATCTTAAATTGATAAGAAATCATCAGACAGGATTATTCTTTGCAGTGGAAGGTAATCGATTAGTCTCTGTTGAAAAAGGTTCATGGGTTCAAGTCAGGCAATTAGAAATCCCGGAAGACGGCTTAATGGTTTGGCTCAAAAATTTTGGGTATGTGAAATTATTTCGGACGACCTTGAAAGAACAAGTTCGCCATTACATAAGTTCACTACCTGATGAAGAAAAAACTGCTGTTTTTGACAAGAAAGCATTTACCGAACAACATGACAGGCATTGGCAGATTGAGCAATATCATCGGGCAATAAAGCAGGTGTGTAATATTGAGCGGTTCCAGGTTCGCAATAAAAGAGCAATAAATAATCATATTTTTTCTGCAATTTGTGGCTTTGTTCAATTACAAAAATTGAGCTTTGCAGACGTGATTAATAATTGCTATAGCGTACAGCGGAATTTATTCAACGATGTTATGGCTTCGTTTATCGACACCTTTATGCCAAATATGAATCATTTAAACCCAAAATTTCGATCTGTTGTCAATGCGTAACTTCTATTTCCATCGTTTCTGATAGATTGCCGCAACTTTTTCACCCGTTAATGTTAAATCACTGCACACCAGATTAACGGTTGCCGTACTGCCGTCTTTGTTTGTAAAGATTCGCCGGACAATCAGGACTTCATGTGGGTAGCCTTTTAGCCAGCCGCGAACTGCTTGTTTATCCTCTAATGCAATGTCACTGACACGGGTAAATTTTCCTTGTTTCTTGTCGTCTACGCTCAACGCCACCAAACGATTATCCTTTAAAGCCCCAATGAAATGTTTGTCTTTGTCAACAATAAACTCCAGATTCTCTTTAGCCGTAAACCAGCTATCCATCAACACATAGCGAAATTGAAGCCGATTGTTCAAACACTGTTGAATCATCGCACGCATCAGCTCATTTTTGGTCACCGTAGCCATTCGTTTAACCTGCTTTGTTTTGATATCACAAAACTGAATCGGTTTTTTGACCACTTCAAAGGCTACGGGTATCGAAACATTGCCCGTATGATACAAGGCATTCAATAGATTGATGCCTTTGACTGACCGCCCCTGGCAATGGTCATAATGCCAACAAATGACTTCATTCTCGTCTGTCCATTGCTTCTCCTGGATTGTATCGTCAAAAATCAAACACCCTGATTCTTCTTCAATCTTCCGGACTGTTCGTTTAACCTCCAGCCAGAGGTCTTTTGATGTGTACGTCCTGGACGATAAAAAACGCGTGACACTATCATGGCTAACTTCTCCATCTAACATTGACGACAAACCCGTCGCCGTCGCATAGCTCGTATTGCTGATTAAATAGTCTGTGTACAGGTCTAATTTCTCTTTGTTCATCCTCAAATTTTATCAATTATCCGGCGTAGCGCGTAACATCAGTTATTGAATTTCTTTAGACAAAAGATTGAAGGGACCTCCAAAGAGCCAGACATTGAACAGAAAATTTCTGAAGTGCTGCATTGGGCGAAAGATAAAGGTTATCTGGATAAACTGGACATAAGTGCTGACAGCGCCGAGCGACTTTTTAAAACTATATTGATTGAGCATAATCTTCCCCAGGAACTGAAAAGCAATACCAGGCTCAAGAAAGAACTCGAGCAGGCAGCCATTAAAAAAGCCGGTGAACAATTGCCTTTACCGCTGGATGAAGGCAAGCGCCTGGTCGAGTTAGTCGAGACAGGCGAAATGCTCGATGATGTTTTCTATTCAATAAATACACTTTTTAGCGGAGTGATAAAAGCAGGGCAATTATCCACTCTGGATGAAAGATTGAAATCTGTTTTCAATGCCGCCATTCACCTTCCCAAGGCAGTATTATCTGATCTCAGCCCGAAATCAGCCTTCGATCAGCTTTCAAGACAAATTGAGCAGGTCAAACAGGGCCAATCTCCTGATGACCCCGCCATATTGAATGAAACATTAAAAACAATTTACAGTATTGCGGCAGTTGGCAATACCATTGATCTTGTCAATGAATTGCTGGCGCCAGAAAATGAAACACTTCGTATAGCACTACTCGTCTATGCCCGCTTGAATGGCGTTAATCTTGAGCAAAAAGACATCGATGAACTAAGAGAAACTGTTTTGCAGCAAGAAAATCCAAAACTGGGATCGTTGGTTGATTATCTGGTGATGCCAGAGAACTCACTAAGACTGGCAGGCGGGCAACTCTAGTTGCGTATTGTGTAAACAAATCACCCTTTCTGTCAGCGGTCTCAAGAGTGGAAATGCGGATGCCCGCTTAACTTACAAAACCAAAGTATTGCAAGCACCTATATTACTGGCATAACCCTGTGCTACTTCTAAATCAGCGATTTCCTCAAAGAGTTTTACCTTTCCTGTTGTTTTATTTTAGATAGTCCCCATTACAGAAATGGTAATGGCAGTAAAACAATTTGAAAAATTATTCCGCGAGACGGCTTCTCTGGATATCGACAAAAACGATATTAAACGACTGGAAGAGTTTGTGAACCAGCGGGTACACAGTCTGCTGGTAAGAGCTGTTGGAATCGCCAAAGCAAATGGACGGGATGTCATTCAGGTGCACGACCTGCCCATTACAAAAGGCCTGCAAGAGCAGATTCATGCATTCAAAAGCCTGGATGAAGAACTGAATCTGAGCGTTATTCTCGACAGCCTGGCGAAGTTGCCACCACTGGCGTTGGATTACAGCGAAGAAGTCGAACAAAAACTACCAGAACTGATTGGCGCTGTGACTATCAGTGTGGCCAAATTGTTCAAGCTGGTCAATCCTGGCTTGAAGAATCCGGCAACGGCCGAGTGGGAACAAGTCGAACAGATATTCGACTTATTGCAGTAATCGAAAATTTAAACTTCAGGAGAAAACTATGTCAGAACTTATTGTTGTAACCTATGATGATATGTCTATCAAGCGGAAGAAGTACGCTTAAAGCTGCTTAAAATGCAAAAAGAATATTTAATTGAACTGGAAGATGCGGTGGTCGCTGTCAAAGATAAAGACGGCAAGATAAAATTAAGACAAATGTGGTCGCCAGCACTGATTGGCGCCACCAGTGGCGGATTCTGGGGCTTGTTAATCGGTCTGTTGTTCCTGAATCCGTTATTGGGGTTGCTTGTCGGTGGAACATCCGGCGCTGTGGTGGGTGCGTTGTCGGATGTGGGTATCAATGATGACTTCATGAAGGAACTTGCCGCCAACCTGGAAGAAGGCAAATCAGCCTTGTTTATTTTGGCGCGTAAAATCGTGCTGGATAAATTACTGGATGAGTTGAAAGGCACAGGCGGTAAAGTTATTCATACTTCACTGACGCATGAAGATGAAGCCAAATTACAGGCAGCGTTGGATGCGGCGAAAGCAGAAAACAATTAACCTGTAAAATTTGTTTGGACCCATAAAAACTGTTCCGGCGCATTGTCGCCGGAATAGTTTTTTTGTTTATGGGGCAGGTAGAACCTTGGTGTTAACCTGGCCCGAGTATTTCAATTGGCCGCTAAAAAATATAAGGTATATTTATCAATGATTTATATTGATGGCAGCAAAGCCGGGTCAATACCTCGTCGTTTGGTTGGCATTCTGATTCAGACAAGGCTTTTGAAATCCTTTTATGACCATTGACGCCTTTATCTGTTAAAAGTGGATGAAAATCACAATCAAAAAGTGATATACATGGTGAGGCGAACATGAGTCAAGCAGTCCAGCATATAATCCATGCCTATCAATCCGGTAAAACGCGCTTAATCGATATGCTGTGGGATATTCAGCTGCAATTCGGCCACATATCTGATGATGCCGTCAATACACTGGCTCATGGCTTGGCGATGTCAGCAAATGATGTGCGCGAAACGCTGTCTTTTTATCACTTCTTTCGCTCCCGGCCCGGCGGGAAATATACCATTTACCTGAGTAATACCTTCATCGCTAAAATGAACGGCTATCATGAAGTGAAAGCCGCTCTTGAAAAAGAAACAGCTTGTCCGTTTGGGCAAGTCGATAAGATGGGGCGTTTTGGCTTGTTTGAAACAGCCTGTATCGGTCTCAGTGATCAGGAACCGGCGATGATGATCGATCAAGTGGTCTTTACCCGCTTGACGGCGGCGAAAGTCAAACAGATTATCGATCAGTTAAAGCAGGGAAAAACGGCTGAAGAAACCGCCAACCCAAAGGCTGTTGCAAAAAATACCTCAGCTTATATCGATGCATTGATAGAGACCCATATTCGTCAAAAAGGCCCGGTTTTTTTTCAACAGGGAAGAGATTATTCTGTATTGCTAAAATCCTGTCTGGCCAGATCGCCAGAAGAAATCATCGAAACTGTCACAGCATCCAATTTATTGGGACGCGGCGGAGCAGGATTTCCAGCCGGTTTTAAATGGCGTTTGGCGAGTCAGGTCAAGGCGGAAGAGAAATACATCATCTGCAATGCAGACGAAGGCGAGCCCGGTACTTTCAAAGACCGGGCTTTACTGTCGCATTCACCCAAAGATGTGTTGGCCGGCATGGTATGCGCCGCTTATGCGGTGGGCGCCCAATATGGCATACTTTATCTGCGGGCTGAATATTGGTATCTGAAGAATTTTCTTGAACAACAAATTGAGGATTTTCGAGGGCAAAACCTGCTGGGTAACAATATTCTCCAGTCTGGATTCGATTTCGATATTCGCATTCAGATGGGGGGCGGTGCTTATGTATGTGGCGATGAAACCGCGCTGATTGAATCGTGCGAAGGTAAACGCGGTACGCCGCGTGTCAAACCGCCTTATCCAATCCAGCAAGGCTATCTTGGCAAACCGACCGTTATCAATAATGTAGAGACCTTGGCCTGCGTCAGCCATATTATTGAACAGGGTGCTGACTGGTTCCGCCGCATGGGCACGGAGAAATCGTCGGGTACGCGTTTGCTCAGTGTGTCGGGGGATTGCGACTTTCCGGGTATCTACGAGATCGAATGGGGCGTGACGCTTAATGAAGTGTTGCTAAAGGTGGGAGCCAAACAAGCCCATGCCGTGCAATTGAGTGGTCCGGCCGGCGAATGTCTTTCCGTGGAACAGGATGGAAACAGGAAATTTTGTTACAGCGATTTGTCCTGTAACGGATCGTTGATGATTTTTAACGCAAACAGAGATTTGCTGGAAATCGTCAAAGACTTCATGAAATTCTTTGTCGGTGAATCCTGTGGTATCTGTGTTCCCTGTCGGGCGGGTGGCGTCGATTTATGGCGAAAGGTCGAGCGCATCATTGCCGGCCGGGGTAGTCAACAGGATTTAGATGATGCCATCAGCTGGGGACACTTGCTTAAGACCAGACGCTGCGGTTTGGGAACTACAACGCCGAACCCGATATTGACGACAATGAAAAAATTCCCGGAAATATATCAACAGAAGCTGGTTGAGCAGACAGGGCCCATGTTGCCATCATTCAATAAAGCGGAAGCTTGTAGCGTTCATGAGCAGGTGTATCAATGTCAGCGACAGGAGGAACGGTTATGAGCGTTCAAGTCACGATCGACGGTCAACGCATTCAGGCGGAAGAAGGCGAAAAAATAGTCAATGTAGCAGCCGATAATGACGTCTATATTCCGACACTTTGTTACCATCGCGGCAAACCCTGTTTGGGGACCTGTCGGGTGTGTTCGGTCAAGGTCAACGGCAGAATCATGGCATCCTGCACGATTCCGGTCAGCGATGGCATGGTCATCGAGGTGAATGAAACTGAGATTGCCGATATGCGTAAGGCGCTGGTCGAGTTGTTGTTTTCCGTATCGCTTTACCCCCCGAAAAGTGGAACATGCCGCGAAAAAAATCTGGCTGGAGCGTGATCGCTGTATTTTTTGTCAGCGCTGCGTGGAATTCATTCGTGATAAAAAACCGGCCAGAAAATTTTCAGTATAGATAATCGGGGAACACATGCGCGGATAGAAATTGATGTCGAACTGGCCGACCAAATGCCGGATGAACAAGTACGTGAGGCGGCCGATCTTTGCCCGGTCGGTTGCATTCTTGAAAAAGGTCGAGGCTGTAACGAACCGATTGGACAGCGTAAGTATGAAGTCAAATCCATCAAGCAACGCGTATTGTCGGGAGAGCCGCAATGAGCCAGTCTGCCGAAAACAAGATTTACTCTTACCAATTACCGAAGAAGGCGCAGGACCCTGAAATACAGGCCAGACAGGCAGAAAAGATCCAGGTGGCAATGATCGCCTTATGTGGATGCTGGGGATGTACGCTGTCGTTTCTGGATATGGACGAACGAATTCTGGGTTTACTGGACAAGGTCAATATCACCCGTTCTTCGCTGACCGATATCAAGCGCATTCCTCACCATTGCGTAATCGGCTTTATCGAAGGCGGTGTCGCCAATGAAGAAAATATCGAGGTGCTGGAAGAATACCGGGCGAATTGCGATGTCCTGATTTCCGTCGGCGCCTGCGCTGTATGGGGTGGCGTGCCGGCCATGCGCAATATGCATTCTTTGGATGACTGTCTGAAAGAAGCCTGTATCGACTCCTGTACGGCACCTCCTGATGCAAAACCGGTGATACCCTACCACCAGGATATTCCGCGAATCACCAACAAAGTGCATCCAGTACATGAAGTGGTTCATGTCGATTATTTCATTCCCGGATGCCCACCGGATGGCGATGCCATCTTCAAGGTTTTGGATGATTTGGTCAATGGACGGGATGTTGACTTACCAACGAGCTTGATTCGTTATGACTGAGTGTAACGGGCAATGAGCAGAAAAATAATTATCGACCCAGCATCAAAAATAGAAGGGCATGGTAAGGTCGTTATCCAGATGGATGATGATAATCGGGTCAGCACTGCCCGACTGCATGTCGTCGAGTTTCGCGGCTTTGAAAAATTTATTCAGGAGCATCCCTACTGGGAAGCGCCGATGTTGCTGCAACGGGTTTGTGGCATTTGTTTTGTCAGCCACCATTTATGTGGCGCCAAGGTACTGGATGATATGATCGGCGTGGGTTACAGCAAGGGTATGTCAATTCTGCCAGCGGCCGAGAAGATGCGCAGACTGGGACATTATATGCAGCAATTACAATCGCATGTGACGGCCTATTTTTATTGCACAGCGCCAGACATGCTGATGGGGTTTGATGCCGCACCCGAGCAGCGAAATATTATGGGGCTGATCGATGCCGACCCTGAACTGGTCAAACGCGTGGTGATGTTGCGTAAATGGGGGCAGGAAGGGATAAAAGCGGTATTTGGCAAACGTATGCATGGCATCAGTTCGGTGCCGGGTGGCGTCAATCACAATCTCAGTGTCGAAAACAGATATCGCTTGCTGAATGGTGATGAGGGATTGATTTCGCTCGAACAGGTCATCGACTATGCTCAGGATGGTGTACGGGTGTTTAAACAATTTCAGCAAAAACATCGTCAGGAAGTTGATGCTTTTGCTGATGTACCCGCGTTGAATATGTGTCTGGTGGGCGACGATGATAATGTCGATTATTATCATGGCAAGCTGCGTATTATGGACAAGGACAAAAATATTATCCGGGAATTTGATTACCATGATTATCTGGAATTTATTTCTGAAGCGACAGAAGAATGGAGCTATATGAAATTCCCTTTCCTGAAAGCTTTGGGGCGGGAAAAAGGCGCATTGCGGGTTGGGCCGTTGGCCAGGCTCAATGTGACGAAAAGCTATTCGGACTCGACCCCGCTGTCCAAAGCGGCGCCGGAAGAGTTTCATGATTACACCCAAGGAAAGGCCAATGATATGACCTTGCATACCATCTGGGCGCGGGCCATCGAAATTCTGCATTCGGCTGAACTGATTAAAAATCTGTTACACGATGCTGATTTACAGCAAGAACAGTTGATTTTAAAACCGACAGATGATGCCTGGACCGGTGAAGGTATTGGTGTTGTAGAAGCGCCAAGAGGTACCTTGCTGCATCACTACCGGGCGAACAAAGAAGGTAATATCACCTTTGCCAATCTGATTGTGGCCACCACGATGAATAATACCGTGATGAACCGGACGGTTAAACACTCGGCGCAAGCCTATTTGGATGATAAGGCTGAAGTTGAAATCACCGAGGGTCTGATGAATACCATCGAAGTTGGTATTCGTGCTTATGATCCATGTTTGAGCTGCGCTACACACGCGATGGGCCAGATGCCGCTGACTGTTTCCGCACTGGATGCTAATGGTAATCTACTGGCTGAAAAAATACGCTAACCCCTCCCATGACAATCTTTGCTGATTACAACAATGCATCTTGCCTGATCTATGGCATTGGCAATGCAGGTCGCCAGGATGACGGCTTGGGGTGGGCTTTTCTGGACTGGCTGGATGAAAAACAGTTATGCCCAGAGGTACAACTTAACTGGCATTATCAATTACAACTGGAAGATGCCGACCTGATTAGTGACAAAAAGCTTGTTTTGTTTGTTGATGCGAGCAAAAGTCCGTCTGTCGAGTCTTTCAAACTCGAAACCGTTATACCTAAAATGAATATCAGCTTTACTTCTCATGCGTTGACCATTTCATCGATTATGGCAGTCTGCCAGACTTGTTTTAATACAGTGCCCGAAGAACATTTATTAACCATTCGGGGCTATGAGTGGTCCTTGCAGCAAAGGCTGAGCGTCAAGGCCCGACAAAATCTTGCAGCAACCAAGTGTTGGTTCAATCAGCACTTATTAGAGAAATCTATGGAATCGGTTTGATAAAATGAACGGCGGTATTTTTAAAATGCCTATTTTTTTACCGCGGCGATAACGGAAATTTCCACCAACAGTTCCGGACGGGCCATGCTGGCCTCAACACAGGCACGGGCAGGAGAGTGGCCTTCGATAACCCGGGCATCCCACACTTCATTCATCTCGGCAAACAAGTCCATGCTTTTGATGTAGATTGTCGCTGATAAAATATGTTTTCGATCACTACCCGACTGTTGCAGCAAATCATCGACTTTATCCAGCATCGTTTGCGTTTGTTCTTTGATGCCGGCAGAGGCATCTTTAGCAACTTGTCCACAAAGATAAATGGTATCGTTATGAACAACAATTTTGCTCATACGGCGTCGTTCGGTTCCCAATCGCCTAATTGTCATCGTTTACCTGTAAATTGAATGAAATCACTTAAGGAAACACTGAACAAATCATCCATGATTTGCCAGCGGACGCACCAGTGGAAATGCTATTTCCACTGTGCTCACAAAATCAATAGCTTGTAGCTATCAATTTTGACGACACATCCATGTGTCGCAAGGAATCGCGAATAAATCAGGCCATTCCCGAGAGGCGTCAGCTTTTTTGACCGTTGTCCCGGAAAAAACTGCGAAATAATGGAAGCCGGAGGCGTCATGTGGCCTTTATCTGGCCCAACAGTTTTTTAAGCGCCTGGCCGCGATGGCTGATGGCGTTTTTCTTTTCCGGGGCTAATTGCGCCGAGGTGCATTGGAACTCCGGCAGCCAGAAAACAGGATCATAACCAAAACCGTCTGCACCCTGAGGGTGGTCTGTGATCTGACCTTCCCAAACGCCTTCGGCAATGATGGGCAAAGGGTCTTTGGCGTGACACATGAACACGATAATGCAAACAAAGCGCGCCGAGCGTTGCCCGGCAGGCGTGGATTGAATCTCGTCCAATAATTTTTCCAGATTATCCTGATCGCTGGCGTTGTCGCCGGCATAACGGGCGGAAATAACGCCCGGCGCGCCGTTTAACGCATCGACGACCAGTCCGGAATCATCGGCCAGGGCGGGCAGCCCTGTATATTCGGCTGCCTGGCGCGCCTTGATGATGGCGTTTTCAACGAAAGTCGTGCCGGTTTCTGCAATATCCGGCACCTGGTATTGAGATTGCGGCACGATGCGGCTGTTAGGCAACATGGTCTGAAATTCCCGGATTTTTCCCGGGTTGCCGCTGGCCAGCACAATTTCAGGATAAGCAAACATTTATTTGGCCACAGCGAGTGCTTCGCGTTGTTTTTCCAATAGAATCTGGATGCCGTGGTCAGCCAGGTCCAGCATTTGATTGAGCTCATCACGGCGGAAGGCATGGCTTTCGGCGGTTCCCTGCACTTCGATAAAAGCACCGGCGTCATTCATCACCACGTTCATATCGGTTTCGGCCTCGCTGTCTTCGGCATAATCCAGATCCAGTACCGGGATACCATTATAAATACCTACCGAAACTGACGCGAGCTGACCATGTAACGGGTTTTTCTTGATTTTTTTGTTGTCCAGCAAGTGCCCAGTTGCCAGCGATAACGCCACGAAGCCGCCGGTGATGGAGGCGGTGCGAGTGCCGCCATCGGCCTGGATGACATCACAGTCCAGCGTGATAGTGTTTTCGCCCAAAGCGGATAAATCGATGGCGGCCCGCAGGGAGCGGCCGATCAGGCGTTGAATTTCCAGCGTTCTGCCGCCTTGTTTGCCGCGGCTGGCCTCGCGGCCCATGCGCGAATGCGTGGAGCGCGGCAGCATGCCATATTCAGCCGTTAACCAACCTTGACCTTTGCCTTTCAGAAAGCGGGGCACATTATTATCGATACTGGCGGTGCATAAAACACGGGTGTCGCCAAATTCCACCAAAACAGAGCCTTCGGCGTGCTTGGTGTAATGACAGGTAAATTTAATATCGCGTAATTGATCGGGAGAGCGTCCGCTAGGTCTCATGCTGGTTATTCTCTATGATGGAAAAGGCGCACAGTATACCTGATTTAAACCGCTTGATTAAGGAATCGCATTTTCTCTTTTATCGTTCCCACGCTCCTGCGTGGGAACGGGGTATTTTGTCCTAGTATATTTTGTGTGTTCATCGTTCCCACGCTCCTGCGTGGGAACGGGATGGGTGCTCCAGCGTGAGACATCATGATTATATAGTTACGATTAATGCACTACAGGGAGGCATCGTTTCCCACAGGACTCAACGCCTCCATCAATTGCTCCACAGAACTGGGCCGTTCAGCCGGATGTACTGCCATCGCCCAATCTATGGCTTTCAGCAAATAGGCCGGCAATTTGTTTTTTAAGGCCTTGACGGCTGGAACCAGTTTATCTTGCTGATTACGATCGGGAGCCGGAATCGGTTGCTTGACCTCGATACAGGCGCGCATGGTGGCGCCGATGGCGTAAATGTCAGACCAGGGGCCGAGCTGAATTTTCCCCGAATATTGTTCTACCGGGGAAAAGCCTTGCGTCAGCACTTTGGTTCGTTTGAACTTTTTGGGGATGGGATATTGCTCGATTGCGCCAAAATCCAGTAACAGAGGATCAAAGCCACTGCGAATCAGAATATTAGACGGTTTGATATCCAGATGTAACATGTTGCGCTGGTGAATAACTTTTATACCTTCCAGCAGACTGGTGAATACTGTCAGGACAAAGTGTTCGTCTATTTTGACCAGTTTTCGCTTTAAAATTTTGTCCAGCGTCAAGCCATAATCGTAGCTCATCACCATATAAACGGTTTCATTGGCCTGGAAAAAATTGATCACATCGACAATATTCGGATGTTTCAGGTCGGCAAGCACTTTGGCCTCTTCAAAAAACAGAGCCCGGCCATGCATGAACAATTTACGATTTTCATCATTGTGAGGAACAACGACATTGTTCCAGGTGCGATGGGCCAGTTTGCGCGGCAGGTATTCCTTAATCGCCACTTGCACCTGATCCTCCAGCTGTCTGGCCAGATAAACCGAACTGAAGCCGCCGTGGGCGAGTTCCCGTTCGATTATATACTGGTCTATAATGGTGGCGGATTGCAGATAGTTCCATTCCTCAGAATAGGTTTCCGGATCGTAATGTTCTGCCATAGTAAGCGGATTAGTTTGTTCTCGATAAAGTATAGGTGAAATGTGATAAGAAGTATGACAGCTTTTGCAGGTAGCGAAGCGGAAACGCCAGAATGGCGACTGAATTGTGAATTACGTTCGGTCAACCACCGTTATTGTGATATCTATCTGAAAATTCCTGAACATTTGCGTTTTCTGGAAGCCGACATTCGTAAACGCTTGGGACAATCTATAAAACGTGGAAAAATCGAGTGTGTCATTGCTTATAAAAAACTCGATCAGCAACAGGGCTTTGAGGTTGATCCTGGAGCGGTTCAGGCCCTGTTGTCATCGACAGACAAAATACAACAACCTATGCGACACAGTCTGCCTTTTTCCGCCCTGGAGGTGCTGGCGTTTCCCTGGATTCAGCAAGAAAGCACGCCGGATAAGGCTACTTTGAAACAAAGCGTGATGCAACTTTTGAATGATGCTTTGCAGAAAATGATCGAAACACGCGAACAGGAAGGCCGGCAACTGGGTCAGATGATTGAACAGCGTCTGGAAAAGATTAGCCAGTTAATCAACAGAGCCGAAAAAAGAACGCCTGAAGTGTTGGAGCAAATGCGGCAAAAATTAGTTGAGCGGGTTAAAGAAATGGTGGAAACCCCGGATTTTGACCGACTGGAACAGGAACTGGTGATACTGGCGCAAAAACTCGATGTCGATGAAGAACTGGACCGGCTCAAAACCCACGTCGGCGAAGTGCAAAGAGTCCTGCAACAAAACGAACCGATAGGCCGGCGGCTGGACTTTTTGATGCAGGAGATGAACCGCGAAGCCAATACCCTGGGTTCCAAGTCAATGGATAAGGAAATAACCAGTATAGCCATTGACCTGAAAGTGCTGATCGAACAAATGCGCGAACAGATTCAGAATATTGAATAACTAAAGGTTTCATCGTTCCCACGCTCCCGCGCGGGAACGCCTAATATGGTTCCCGCGGTCTCCGTGGGAACCCGTACAGGAACGCTCCTGCGTTCCGTGACGCAGAGCGCCACCGCACACGTTCCCGCGCAGGAGCATGGGAACGATACAACACCGAATTCATGTAATCATGAAAAGGCTTGAAGCAACAGCTCCAGAATGGTTAAATAAGCTCGGTCAAATAGCATAAAAAATAGCTAACTTTGTGAACAGCAAAACTATCGCCAACCGTGCTTGTAACCTGTTGATTATAAAGGCTAAACAAAGGAGGGCTATTTAAAACACAGACCTTGTTAAGAAGGGATTAAGACATTTTTTGACCCCTTTTTTCAAATTTTTTCTAATTTAAAACACAGACCTTGTTAAGAAGGGATTAAGACAGTACATCGCGGTTAGACTTCTTTCTCTACCAAATTTAAAACACAGACCTTGTTAAGAAGGGATTAAGACTCCATGGCGATTTTGGCTATTTCTAGTCTGCTCATATATTTAAAACACAGACCTTGTTAAGAAGGGATTAAGACTCTTCTCCTTCTTCGAAAGAGAAGAACAAAATACCATTTAAAACACAGACCTTGTTAAGAAGGGATTAAGACATCTTTCATTGCTGATTATATGCTTCAAGATGATATTTAAAACACAGACCTTGTTAAGAAGGGATTAAGACATTACCTGCAGTTCTAATTTTCCCTCTTCGTATATTTAAAACACAGACCTTGTTAAGAAGGGATTAAGACAAAAGACCAGTATGCCATCTTCAACTCTCAAATTATTTAAAACACAGACCTTGTTAAGAAGGGATTAAGACCTATATAAATATTCTGGTTTTTTGTTTCCTTGTTATTTAAAACACAGACCTTGTTAAGAAGGGATTAAGACCGTCTAGGCGGGAGTGGCCAGCCTGACCTGACATTTAAAACACAGACCTTGTTAAGAAGGGATTAAGACGACAATTCTTTCTGTTCATTTATAGCCCCTCATAATTTAAAACACAGACCTTGTTAAGAAGGGATTAAGACGTCTAATTCTAGTCCCATTTTTTCACTCCTCTTTTATTTAAAACACAGACCTTGTTAAGAAGGGATTAAGACGTGGTTATCCGATAGATATTCGCACCATCTTCAATATTTAAAACACAGACCTTGTTAAGAAGGGATTAAGACACAACTTCTAATTGAATATTCATTTTTTGACCCTATTTAAAACACAGACCTTGTTAAGAAGGGATTAAGACAACCCCATCGCTATGGTGGGGTCCGGCTCCCGCATTTAAAACACAGACCTTGTTAAGAAGGGATTAAGACCCTTTGCCAGCTTTTGAATTAACAATTCTTTCTATTTAAAACACAGACCTTGTTAAGAAGGGATTAAGACCCATCGTCCGTGACGTAATCTGTCGCTAACACCATTTAAAACACAGACCTTGTTAAGAAGGGATTAAGACGTCAAATGCTTTTCTATTAGTATCTTCGAACTCAATTTAAAACACAGACCTTGTTAAGAAGGGATTAAGACGATGAACGACTATGTAATGAAAACATCCATGTTTCATTTAAAACACAGACCTTGTTAAGAAGGGATTAAGACACCACTTCAAGTTGAACTTGCATTTTTTTCACTATTTAAAACACAGACCTTGTTAAGAAGGGATTAAGACTCTCTAAAATCAATCCCATTTTTCACTCCTTTTATTTAAAACACAGACCTTGTTAAGAAGGGATTAAGACCTAAAGAGAAGATTACTATTTCTTCTTCTGTTCGATTTAAAACACAGACCTTGTTAAGAAGGGATTAAGACACCGAGTCCTCGTTTGCATTCAGTAACTTCTTTAATTTAAAACACAGACCTTGTTAAGAAGGGATTAAGACATTTTTTTGATGTCAAACTTTTTTTCAAATTTTCATTTAAAACACAGACCTTGTTAAGAAGGGATTAAGACGTCAAGCATCTCTCTCTACCAACAGCTTGAAAAGATTTAAAACACAGACCTTGTTAAGAAGGGATTAAGACGGATTGGGATAACATAATCGCTCCAGACAAAAAATTTAAAACACAGACCTTGTTAAGAAGGGATTAAGACCGAAAGAAAAGTTTAATACACCCTTTATTACAATTTAAAACACAGACCTTGTTAAGAAGGGATTAAGACCAAGATAGACAGGGAAGGCTTGCCTGTTGCGAGCATTTAAAACACAGACCTTGTTAAGAAGGGATTAAGACCTTCCGCTTCAGCCATTCGCGCTTTAAGAATCATTTAAAACACAGACCTTGTTAAGAAGGGATTAAGACAATCCCAAATCTTCATAATAGTGATTATTATGAAATTTAAAACACAGACCTTGTTAAGAAGGGATTAAGACTCCCGGACGTTGAGATAATTTTCTCAAACGTGGAATTTAAAACACAGACCTTGTTAAGAAGGGATTAAGACTCAACAATGAATCCCTCAGCCGGTGCGTAGAATTAATTTAAAACACAGACCTTGTTAAGAAGGGATTAAGACCCATTTTTTTCGTTGATAATTCTTTCCAACTTCATTTAAAACACAGACCTTGTTAAGAAGGGATTAAGACTGTTCACCACCAACAATTTTAGTTTGCCGTCTTCATTTAAAACACAGACCTTGTTAAGAAGGGATTAAGACTGTTCACCACCAACAATTTTAGTTTGCCGTCTTCATTTAAAACACAGACCTTGTTAAGAAGGGATTAAGACGAGACAATTTTCTCGAAAGTTGAATAATCTTTTTGATTTAAAACACAGACCTTGTTAAGAAGGGATTAAGACTTTTATTTCTCGGCCGAGATACTCGGCCACCCAAATTTAAAACACAGACCTTGTTAAGAAGGGATTAAGACTTTTATTTCTCGGCCGAGATACTCGGCCACCCAAATTTAAAACACAGACCTTGTTAAGAAGGGATTAAGACCTCTCTCGGCCAACAGTTTTGAAGGCCTTTTCGATTTAAAACACAGACCTTGTTAAGAAGGGATTAAGACCAGTAAAGCGCGGCCAGGCATTTCTCTCGGCCTACATTTAAAACACAGACCTTGTTAAGAAGGGATTAAGACAATGAAAATTCTGCTACTTCTTCTTCACTCATATTTAAAACACAGACCTTGTTAAGAAGGGATTAAGACTTGTTCTTCTACTGTAAATCGCATATTTTTCATTATTTAAAACACAGACCTTATCAAGAAGGGATTAAGACGAAATGTTTTTTCATTTTTAATATGGTTCCCACGGTCTCCGTGGGAACCCATACAGGAACGCTCCAGCGTTCCGTGACGCAGAGCGCCACCGCACACGTTCCCACGCAGGAGCATGGGAACGATACAACACCGAATTCATGTAATCATGAAAAGGCTTGAAGCAACAGCTCCAGAATGGTTAAATAAGCTCGGTCAAATAGCATAAAAAATAGCTAACTTTGTGAACAGCAAAACTATATTTAAAACACAGACCTTATTAAGAAGGGATTCTATCGTTACCCTCGATTGCTACACTATCGGCTAAACTAGTTTTACAAGGAGAGTGACAAATGACAAAAACAACAGAGCGCTATTTGGCGCCGGAACTTTCCATTTACCAGTATCAATTGCAATTTAGCCGACGATCCACGTCAGCTTTAGCGAAATATCCAGGCTCTGCCTGGCGGGGCGCTTTGGGGCATGCTTTAAAACGCACCGTTTGCATAGTCAGAAATACCGCCTGTGCGGAGTGCATGCTGAAAAGCAGTTGCGCCTATGCCTACATCTTCGAGACTCCGCCACCTGCAGATAGCATCAAGATGCGTAAATATAATGCATCGCCGCATCCTTTCGTACTGCAGTTTGATTCATCATCTACAGATCCTGATTATCATGTCAGATTGATATTGTTTGGTCATGGACAGCGACATTTGCCTTATCTTGTTTATGCATTTCAACGCGCGGGGCTAGATGGTATTGGCCGAAGCCGGCAAGTTTTTGAGTTAGACAAGGTTGAACACATTGACGCCAATCAACAAACAACCCTGATTTTTGATGGCGTAAGGCTCAAGACGGAAACAAAAGAAAGCCTGCCGGCAATGCCTCAAGCTCCAGACAGACTAAAAATACAGTTTTACACTCCTGTCAGAATCAAACAGCAAGGCAAAAACCTGACGCCTGATACATTCAATTTTCCCGCCTTTTTCGGCAACCTGCTCAGACGTATTTCCATGCTCACCTATTTTCATACCGATACGCCGCTGGAAACAGATTTCGCCGCCTTGACTCGCCAGGCCAGGGAGCTGGATTTCACGGAGAAAGAATTATATTGGTATGACTGGACGCGCTACTCCAGCCGCCAGAAAACCGAAATGCAAATGGGTGGCCTGCTGGGATCTATAGCTTTAGACATCAGTAACCATCCACAATTCTGGCCGTACCTGTGGCTTGGGCAATGGACCCATGCTGGCAAGGCGACCAGCATGGGCATGGGACATTACATTCTGGAAGCGGCAAGCTTGCCGTCAAGAACAATGGAATAAGGAAAAGGCAAAATAAGGATATGACAGCCAAACCATACAACTTGCTTTGCGTGACAGGTCTGACTCCGCAAGTGGTAACAGAAACCTTATACGCATTGCACCGGGCAGGTAACTGCATGCCTGAAAATATCCATATCCTCAGCACCGGGGAAGGGGCGCAGCGCGCCAGACTCACATTTCTCAGCGAAGGTTGGCTGGACCGGTTTTTTAATGATTATGGGCTGAACCTTCAAGCGAAAGACAGGCTTTGCATCGACAGTTTGCATGATGCAAATGGAAATCCTTTGCTGGATATCAGAAGCCGCGAAGACAACCGCGCCATGGCCAATGGTATTACCGAAAAAATCCGCCAACTGACCGAAAACCCAAACAAGGGCCTGCATGTCTCCATTGCTGGCGGTCGCAAAACGATGGGTTTTTACGCCGGATATGCGCTGTCTCTGTATGGGCGAATGCAAGACCGGCTCAGCCATGTACTGGTTTCGGCCGACTATGAATCTCATCCGCAATTTTATTACCCCACACCATATTCACAGATCATCTATGGTTATGATGCGACGCGCAAACCGCTGGATAATCAGGAGGCTGAAGTGATACTGGCCGATATTGAATTCGTGCGTTTGCGTCATGGACTGGACAAACATTTATTGCAAGGCAAAAGCAGTTTCAGCGACTCGGTAAGGCGCGCCCAGCTGAGTTTTGCCCCTGCACGACTGAAAATTGATTTAACGCGGCGAAAGCTTAACGCCAATGGCCAGGAGATTGCGTTAAAACCGGCTGATTTGGCCTTTTATCTATGGGTGTTACATCGCCAATCGGTGCGCCGAGAGCCCCTCCATTGCCCGGCCGATGGTGTGCCTGACAAGATCTACGCGACAGAATACCTGCAGCAACTGGAGCAACTGACCGGCGAGATGAACGTAACCGAGCGCACCCGTAAAACACTGGCAAAAGGCATGGAAAAAAGTTTTTTCGAACAACATAAATCGCGGGTCAACAGCGCCATTAAAAAAATACTGGATATCCATGCCAGGCCATACTTGATTCACCCATGCGGCAAAAGACCGAAAACTGAATATAGAGTTACCCTGGACGCAGAACAGATAATATATCTGGAGGAAAAATGACAAACGTATCGAAGCTGGAACAAACCAGTAAAATTGCACTGGCTGCCTTTTTGCATGATTTGGGCAAATTCGCTCAGCGCGCAAATATTAAGGTGGACAAGGAGACTTTGGAGAACAATAAACAACTTTATTGTCCACATCGGAAAAAGTTTACTGATAACAAAGGATGGTTTAGCCATGTGCATGCGGCTTATACCGGTATCGCCATGGATTTGATCGAGCCGTTTATGCCTAAACTGACTGGCGAGAATTGCATTCCCTTTGGCGACTGGAAAAGCCAGAATGTGGATGATTCCTTCATTAATGCCGCCGCCATGCATCACAAACCCAAAACATTTCTGCAATGGGTGATCGCAACGGCAGACCGTGTCGCCTCCGGTTTTGATCGGGATACCTTTGAACAGTACAACGCAGGTGAAGACAAAACGCGTACAGGGCATAATCATTACACGGCCAGGCAATTGACCTTATTCGAACAAATCCATCAGCCGGAAATGAAAGAGAAGGATTTTAAGTGGCGTTATCCACTCAAGCCGCTCAGTGTAGACAGTATCTTTCCACAACCTTCGCAAAATTGTGAAAGTAATGACAAACAGACAGCGCAACAGGAATACCATCAACTTTGGGCAGAATTCCTCAAAGCCCTGGAACAGATTCCAGATTCACACCGGCAGAGCTGGTCTTTATGGCTGGATCATTTCGAAACGGCCTGGGGCGTATATACTCAGGCAATTCCTGCGGCTACCGCCTTTCATGTCAAACCGGATGTTTCTTTGTATGACCATTCTCGCATTGCTGCGGCATTGGCGGCGGCTCTGTGGCGTTATCATGAAGAGCGTGGTGAAACCGATGAAGCAGCAGCAAAGTCCTTGAGCGAGCAAGCCAGAAGCCGGGAAGAAAATAAATTTCTGTTAATCCAGGGGGATTTTTTTGGTATTCAGGATTTTATTTTCACCAGCGGTGGTGAAACCAGCAAAAAGGCCACCCAATTATTACGGGGCAGATCTTTTTACGTTTCGTTACTGTGTGAATGCGCTGCGTTAAAAGTGCTGGAGGCACTGGATTTACCCGCAACCAGTCAGGTTATCAATGCTGCGGGTAAATTTATGATCGTCGCGCCTAATACCAAAGGTACTCAAATAGCGTTACAGCAAGTCCGCACAGAGCTGGACCAATGGTTTTTACAGCACAGTTTTGCTCAAGCCGGTGTCGGGTTGGCATGGACAGAAGCCTGCTGTAATGATTTCAAGCGCAGTGACGACAAAGACAACCCCAGTCCCTATCGGCAACTCATCAGTCGTCTGTTTGAACAACTGGAAAAAATCAAGGCGCAACGTTTTGAACTTTGTGGTGATGCCGCGCCTGCTGTTTTTAGCGCTTTTCTGGATAGTTTCGATAATGCTAAAGGCGTATGTGCTATCGATGGCTTGAGCCCTGCTACTGAACAGCTGGCGCAAAATATCTTTATCAGCAAACTGGCGCAAGACCAACTGAATATTGGCCGCTGGTTGACCAGCAAGGAACGTATTCTGATCAGTCGTGAAACATTGGGAATCAATAACAGCCTGAAAATACCGATTTTTGGTTTTAACGTCAGCTTTATTGAAAATGAAGATGAGCGGGGAAAATTTGGCCAGGCGGCCCAGCTGGGACAAATACTTCGGTTATGGGATTATTCCTTGCCTAAACAGGCAGACAAGCCGTTATGGAACGGTTATGCCCGCAGGGCGATTAATGCCTATGTTCCCAGGGCCAGTAAACAGGGTCTGGCCAGTAAACAGGATCTGATCGAGGAGCAATGGGATAAATACATAGGCAAAGAAGAATCTTTGCAATTGGGGATGCCAAAAACCCTGAATCATCTGGCCTGTAGTGATCGCAAACCCCATCCTGACAATCAGGATAAATGGTTGGGCATCAGCGCCTTGACCACGCTGAAAGGCGATGTCGATAATTTGGGTCTGATATTTCAAAATGGTCTTGGAAATGATGTCAGCTTTACCAAAATGGCGGCACTGTCGCGACAGATGAATGCGTTTTTCAGTATTTATCTGCCCTGGTTATGCCAAACCGAATACCCGGACAGCTATACCGTATTCGCCGGTGGGGATGATTTTTTTCTGATTGGCCCGTGGCTTTCACAAATCAAACTGGCCGATACATTACGAAAAAAGTTTCAACACTATGTGGCGAAAAATCCATCTGTTCATTTTTCAGTCGGACTAAGCACCACCAAGCCCGGCCTGCCTGTCAATCAAATAGGCGAGATGGCCGAATCTGCCCTGGAAAAAGCCAAGGCGCATAATCCCCAAGAGCTTGACACTCTGCCTAAAAATGCCGTGAGCTGTTTTAATCAACAAATGTTTTGGGAAGAGTTTGAGCAATTGATTCATCAACGGCTGGAAGGGTTACAGCGATTGATTGCAGAAAATGATTTGAGTACTGGCTATGTGTATGGCCTGTTATATTTAATCGATATGCAGGAGAGGATTCAGGAAAAACCGGAAAATGCGTTATGGCATAGTTATTTTGCCTACCGCACAGCGCGCATGCTGGAGAAAAAGCATAAAGACATGACAGCCAGAAAACGTAAACAAACCGAGCTGGCGCAGGAAATCGCCCAGGCCGGCATTATACGACATGGCGGTAATTACCGGGTTACCCTGTTTTGTCATTTATACCAGCAGCGCGATTGATGACGCAGAGCGTCAAAATCAGGCGTTCCCCCCGCTGAGAGCGTGGGAATGATCAGTAATCTGTCAAAAACTCATCGCTCCCACGCTCCTACGTGGGAGTCCAGAGCAACACGCTCTGCGTTTAAAATCTTAAAAAAGGAGATTGCTTTATGTCCACACAAAACAAGCATCCGCAAAAGCGAGGTTATGACCGGGAGAAACCAAGGATGAATGTCAATGTCAACGACATCGACCTGAAAGAGCTTTCGACCGGTCTGTTTGACAAGACCGCTAAAGAAAAGGCTGAAATTATCGCCAGCACAAAAAGCAACAAACCCACTCAATTACGGAAGTTTTATGATGAAATCGTTATGTGGGAATCAAAAACCAGCCAGCACCCGAAAAAATTTGACGAATTTTTACCGTTTATCCGCATGCTGAACGCCAAAGCCGCTTACGCAAAAGGAAGAAGATTGGTTAATGATGATTATGTCACGCTACTGAGTGAATGTTTAAGACAGGTCGAATGCGTCAAAACCATGCGCCATTTCAAGCTGTTTATGGAAGCCTTTATGGGCTTTTACAAAGAAGAAAGACCCAAAGACTAAAGGAGAAATCTCATGCAACTGACCAAAATCAGCAAAATCACCGGCAAAATCGAATTGTTAAGCGGCCTGCATATCGGCAGCGGCAATACCGAAATCCATATTGGCGGTACAGACAATCCGGTAATCAAAAACCCGATCAACCAGCAACCATACATTCCAGGCTCCAGTATCAAAGGTAAAATGCGCAGTCTGCTGGAATGGTATAGCGGTCTGGTTAGTGATACCAATGGCGCTCCGGTGAGTTTTAGTCATATTGAGAAACTGGATACAGAAGACAAAAAGCAGCAAGCCAAACAAATCATCAAACTGTTTGGCGGCGCGCCAGATAACAGTATCAAGGACGAATTACTGCACGACATTGGCCCGACCCGGCTGGCATTCTGGGATTGCGCATTGGATCAAAACTGGGTAAAGGAAATGGACGACAAAAGCCTGATGCTAACCGAAACCAAAATGGAAAACAGTATTGATCGCATCAAGGGCACAGCGGAAAACCCGCGAAATACCGAACGCGTACCGGCCAGCGCGGTATTCGATTTCAATCTGACCGTTCGTGTGCACGATAATGAAGACGATGTGCTGGAAACCCTGATAACTGGCCTGAAACTGCTGGAATTGACAGGATTGGGCGGCTCCGGTTCACGCGGTTACGGCAAGATCAGTTTAAACAACTGAAACGGGATGATCAGGATATTCAAGAAAAACTGGATGGCTGTCAATTGAATGGGGGATAGACAATGCAAAGCTACCGATTGACGCTGAAACCCTTGTCGCCGTTCGTCACCCCGTTAAAAGGCGATACCCTTTTCGGACAACTGTGCTGGGCGCTGCGGCATCGTTTAGGCAATGACTTTTTGCAAAGCTGTCTTGAAGGCTATACCGATAATCAGCCTTTCGCCATCGTCTCCGATGCCTTTCCACAAGGCTACTGGCCATTGCCTAAATTACCCGGAGTGTTTTATCAACAACTCGAAAATGAAGACCGCAAAGCCATAAAAAAACGTAACTGGCTGCCGGATGACGCATTTCAACAACCGCTTGAGAATTGGCTGCAACTGGCCAAAACAGATCAAGACATTGCCACAGAAACCGGCAGCCTCATAGAAAAACATCCGCAACCTCATAACAGCATCAATCACCAGACCGGTACGACGGGGGAAGCCGGTTTTGCGCCTTACAGCATGGAACAAACATGGTATCAGCCCGGCATTTTATGGAATATTTTTATTCTTTTGGATGAAAGCAAATTTCGTCCAGAGCAATTAAAAGCATGTGTTACAGATTTTGGACTGTTCGGTTATGGAAAAGACGCTAGCACCGGGGCCGGCAAATTCAGTATTGAAGCATTTGAAAAAGTCAGCCTGCCAGGTCAAGCGAATGCCAATGCCTGTCTGACCCTGGCTCCGGTTGCGCCGCAAGGTTCGGGCTATGACGCCAAAGCCAGTTATTACCAGATCTTCACCCGTTTTGGTCGTCATGGCGACCGGGCTGTACATGAGCAGGGAAAACCGTTTAAAAACCCGATATTGCTGGCGCAAACAGCGGCGATTTTTACAACGCCAGTTCCGGCAAACGGTTTCATCGGCCAGGGACTGGGCGGTAACGGAGAATTGTCCAAAACAATGGCGGCCACTGTGCATCAGGGCTATGCGCCCATCATTGCCGTTCATTTCTCTCATAAGGAACTGTCATGAGCGAATTTATCAAACACTACAACCTGAAATTTACGCCATTGTCGCCCGTGCATATCGGTACTGGTGACAGTTATGAACCGGCCAACTATGTCATTGATACCGAAAACGATGCACTATACAGTTTTGACAGCTTTGCCGCCCAGACTGGATTATCACAACCGGAACGCAAGCAGCTGCTCAATATTGTCAACGCCAAGCCCGATGATCGCTTGCTGACCAATGTCCAGGCCTTTTTTCACCAGCACCGTGAAAAAATGCTGCCCTTTGCCTGCGCCCCCATTCCAACCGCTCCCGGCGTTCGAAAGTTATATGAAAAACGTATTGGCAAAATCGCCCAACAGGAAAGCCGCGGCAAACGTATCATCAACAAGCTTGAAATCGAACGCAGCTTTTACAACCCCGTCACGCAAGCGCCGCTGTTGCCAGGCAGCAGCCTGAAAGGCGCTATCCGCACGGCTTTACTGGACAGCATCAACCAGAAAGCCCAGCTCCTGCGCGGCGAATGCAACCGTGAACTGCAAAAACGCCTGTTTCAGGGTCAGTTTCACAGCGATCCCATGCGTCTGATTTCCATTGCCGACGCCAGCTGGCAAGGCGATGATGACAACCCTGCCCACATGGTGCAATTTGCCGTTAACCGCAAACGCAACCAAAGTACAAAAGATGGCAAGACAATAAAATCAACCGCCGAAAACAAAGGCCTGTACCAACTGCTCGAATGCCTGGCCCCTTGCCATATCCGCAGTTTCAGCGGCAGCATCAGCCTGCAAAACGTCAAGCCGGTACAACAATTTACAGACAAACTGCCCAAACCCGAATACCAGTGGAGCATTCAAGATATCGCGCGCTATTGCAATGCCTTCTATATGCACATGTTCTGGCAGGAAACCCAGGCCATGCAAAAAAACAACTATCTGCACAGCCAATGGCTTGAACAAATCAAGCAGCTGTTTTCCGGCAATATGCTCAAACGCATGAACAATGGCGAAGCCTTCCTGCTACGGGCAGGCCGCCACAGCGGCGCCGAAGCGTTGACACTGGAAGGTGTACGCCAAATTAAAATCATGCAAGGCAAAAAGCCTCCCCGCTACCAGACGCAGCCCACGCCCACTACCTGGTGGCTGGCAGCCGAGCGTGAAAGCGCGCAGACCGAACTGCTGCCTTTCGGTTGGTTGCTGGTGGAAATCAACCCCACAGAAGATGACCCGCAACTGCAACAATGGCACGATGGACAACAAAACAAACATGACTGGTTTAAGGCACAACTGGCAAAACAACAGCTGCTCAAACAAGACATCCTGCAACGCCAGCAACAGGAATCAGCCCGCCTGCAGGCCCAAAAAGAAGCAGAAGCGCGAGAAAAACAGCGCCAGCTTGAAGAACAACAGCGTTTAGCCAGCCTCAGCCCGATAGAACGTGAAATTGAAGAATTGTTAGGCAAAACTCCCGAAGCCGAGCACGACACCCGCCTGCTGAAAGAACTGGAATCAGGCCGCTGGGATAGTAATGACGCTAAAATCGTGGCGCAAAAAGTCAAACAATTGATGGAAGAGGCAGGAAAATGGATGCCTGATTTTGCCGGTACCAACAAAAAAAAGCTGAAGCTGAAACAACGCAGTGAAAAAGTGTTGCAGTATTTACAATAATTGCAGACCGCCATGCATCCACGCAGGAGCATGGACAAAATAAACCCTTGTTCCCACGCTCCCGCGTGGGAACAAGGGCCGACAGTGGTTTCCCGTGGCAGCTGTCTGTTATTGTTCCCTCGTGGGAACCACAACCAACGACGCTCTGCGTCAAAAAGTCACAAACCTATGGCAAGAAACCGTTACGTCATCACCGAACCAGACCGGCCGCATTTTCTTACTTGTACAGTGGTTGACTGGTTAGCTGTCTTTACCCGGCCCGATAGCGTCAAGATTATTCTTGATTGCTGGCGATACCAACGACGCAACAAAAATCTGAAATTATATGGCTACGTTATCATGGAAAACCATTTGCATTTTATTGCGCAGGCACTACGCCTGGATAAAACCGTGGCCGAATTTAAATCCTTCACAGCCAGAAAGATTCTGGATTATTTACAACATAACAAGCAAAGGCGTTTGTTAACGCGATTTAAAGAAAACAAAAAAGCGCATAAATGTGACAGGCAATACCAATTCTGGCAAGAAGGCGTTCATGCGGAATTGATTCTAGATGAAGTGATGATGCGGCAAAAGCTTGATTATATTCACGCCAACCCGGTTAAACGGGGGTATGGGGCCAGGCCGGAACATTGGCGTAATTCCAGTGCCGGCCATTATTTTGGCGGAGAAAGCCTGATTGCGATTGACCGGTGGGATTGATTGACGCAGAGCGTCTGGTGTGTGTTCCCACGCGGGAGCGTGGGGAACAATAGGGGAGAAAAACCCCGTATAAACATCGTTCCCACGCTCCTGCGTGGGAACCCATTCAGGAACGCTCCTGCGTTTCGTGACGCAGAGCGTCACCGCGCACGTTCCCACGCAGAGCATGGGAACGATACATGCCAAGGCAAAGTAAGTGTACCCACGCAGGAACATGGGAACAATAAAATTACCATCGTACCCACGTTCTCGCGTAGGAAATTAGCAGAGGATAGATAAACTGAACAAACAAAAATCACCCGAAACAATATTGATAGTAACCGTCGGCGGTAGCTACCAGCCTGTTGTCAAAGCCATTACCGATTTGCGCCCGGATTTCGTCGTCTTTATTTGTACCGGAAAAGACGAGGCGACAGGACGGCCCGGGTCGGATATTCAGATTATCGGCAAAGGCAATTGCATCAAGGCGCATCAACAAGACGAAAAACCCAGTCTGCCGGCCATTCCACTGCAAACAGGGTTACAAGAAGAGCAATATCAATTGGTGAAAACCATGGCTGATGATCTCGATCGGATTTATCTGGATTGCACAAAAGCTATTGAAAACCTCAGCCAGCAATATCCATACGCAAACATTTATGCCGACTACACCGGCGGCACCAAATCCATGAGCGCCGGACTGGTTATGGCCGCTCTTGAATTTCCGCATGTTGAATTGCAACTGGTGACCGGCAGCCGCAGCGATCTTGTTAAAGTACATGATGGCTCAGAATTATCCGCCCTGGCCAATATCGAACAAATCCGCTTTCAGCGTGCGCTCGCCCCTTACCGGCAATGCTGGCGGCGTTATGCCTACAGCGAAGCGCTGGAAGGGCTTGACACCCTGAAAATCCCCAGGCAGACAACACTTCGCGCCGAATACCTCCGATTTAAAGACATCAGCCAGGCGTTTGCCGAATGGGACAATTTTAATCATGCAGAGGCTTTTGACATACTCAAACGCTATGCGCCCAATTTACCCGGCCATTTAAAAGGCTATATCCCTGTAGTTCAACGCCTGAATAACAACGATCCACTAAAACAGGAAGCCGCCAGACTGTTCGACCTTTACCTCAATGCACAGCGCCGCGCCAGACAAGGCCGCTATGACGACGCTATCGCCCGCATTTACCGGTTGATTGAATGGACAGCCCAATGGCTGCTGAGAAAAGAATGCCAGATTGAAACAAACAACATTGCGCCAGAAAACATCCCGGCCGGCATCAATATAAGCCCAAACCGGGAAGGACAATACCAGGCAGGATTATACGCCGCCTGGGAACTGGTCAAGCACCATACGCAAGGCGCGGCGGCTGAATTTTTCAATCAATACCAAAAAGAGTTGCTCAACCATATCAAAACCCGCAACAACTCCATACTGGCGCATGGTTTTTCACCGGTTGAGCAAAGTCAGTGGCGAATGGTTTCAGACTTTATGCAACAGGCCTTTATGCCGATGCTGCTGACAGAATCCGGATTTAAATCCATGCCGGCGCAACTGCCGGATGATTATTGAAATGGATGAATGGGAGATCATGGAAACCATAAATAACTGTTACTGTATCGTTCCCATGCTCCCGCGTGGGAACGTGCGCGGTGACGCTCTGCGTCACGGAACGCAGGAGCGTTCCTGAATGGGTTCTCACGGAGACCGTGGGAACCATGTTCCAAACTCATTATTGTTCCCACGCTCCTGCATGGGAACAAAAGCAGCAATGATATGAAAAATAATATACCAACCGACATTCATCTGATACTGGTTTCCGACCAGGCTGTCCCCAATATTACCCCAATACTGGATGAACGCTTCAAGCCAGCCGAAGTCATCATGCTGGTGTCAAAAGACAAACAAAAACAAGCCGGCTATGTGGAAAAAATCTACCACTCACGAGGCATAAAGGTAAAACGCTGGGAATTGGACAACCCCTGGGATATAGAACATATTCAGGAACAATTGTGGCAATTGATGGACGAGTATAAAGACAAAGCCATTGCCCTCAACGCCACAGGCGGAACCAAGCCGATGAGTATTGCCGCCTATGAAATTTTTCGCGCTCACGACAAACCGATATTCTACATTCACCCCGAAAAAGATCGCCTTATCTGGTTGCATCCGGGGAATGAGCCCTCCACAGACCTTGCCGACAAGATCCGGTTGAAAGAATTTCTGCTTGTTCATGGTGCGGATGAAATCAGCCTTGAAACAGGTGTTACAGCCGAAATCAGAGAACTGACCCAAGAATTGATATACAACATCAAGCAATACAGTAAAGCCATAACCAGTCTCAATTACCTGACAGGCATAACCTCAGACAAACAGCTTGTCAGCCCTGAAATCGGCAAAGATAAAACAGGTGATCATCAGTTCTGGCGATTGATCGAGCTGTTCCAGCAAGCTGAATTATTACGGCTTGAAGACAATCGTCTGTACTTTCCTGATGAACCGGCACGCTTTATGGTCAACGGCGGCTGGCTGGAAATGTATGCCTATGCCTGCTGTTTAAACCTGAAAAAACAAGCCGGCATACAAGATGTGGCGCGCAGTATCGAAATCAGGCGCCAGCAGGAAAAAGGCAAAGTCATCAACGAAATTGATACTGCATTCCTGCACAACAACCGGCTTTATATGCTGGAATGCAAAACCAAGGTATACAGAGGGAATCATGCCAGACATGACGAAGGCGCGGAAGTTCTTTATAAACTGGACAGCCTGCGGGATGTGCTGGGCGGCGCTCAAGCCAGGGCCATGCTGGTCAGCGTAAAAAAAATGCAAAAACATCACCTGGACAGGGCCAGAGAACTAAACATTGAACTCTGCTATCATGAAGGCTTGAAAGACCTTGAAGAAAAAATAGCACAATGGTTAAAATAACCCCCGTCAATGGTCATAATAAAAGGCTAACTTTATGAACCGCAACATTATCATTTGAAACACAGACCTTCAAGAAGAGATTAAAAACAATTAGTAGGGGCGTATTGCAATACGCCCCTACGATTTCATCTCAATCGTTCCCACGCCCCCGCGTGGGAATGCTCACCCCAGCATGGAATTTCCCCGCAAGAATTTTCACGCTGGCAGGCGGAAATCAGCTAAACGAAACCCATCCAAGACGCAGAGCGTCAGGCATTGGCGCACCCACGCAGGAGCGTGGACGCGATGCAATACGCCTCTACGATTTCAATCGTTACCTCGCTTCCGCGTGGGAACGCTGGAATTCGACAAGCTTGTCAGCCCCCACAGTTGAAAGAGCGCACGGTATGATTCCCCCATGAGCCAACGCATTCTTTACATCGCTGCTTACGATATTCGACATCCTCGCCGCCTGCGCCTGGCATTGAAGGCCGTGCGCGCCTACGCTTCGGGAGGGCAGAAGTCCGTATTTGAGTGTTTTTTGAGTCATAAGGAACAACAGGCTTTGTTAAACGATGTGCGTGGCGTCATTGATGAAGAGGAGGATAGCTTTTTTTTGTTAAAGCTGGATGGTCGTTGTCAGGTGTTGACGCTGGGCAAGGCCGTTCCTCCTCAGGATGGAAATTTTTATTATGTGGGGTAATGATGGCGACTTTGTATCTGGACAGGAAAAATTTGACTGTGAAGCTGGATGGTCATGCCTTGGCATTGTATGAGAATGGTGAAAAGCTGGGAACTGCGCCATTAAAGCAATTGGAACGGGTTGTGGTGCGCGGGAATATTTTCCTGGAAAGCCGGTTGTTGTGCGCAATGGGTGAACATCAGGTAGATGTGGTGTTTATGACCGGGCGAAATGGCCGTGCGGCATCGATGGCGTTTTCTCATTCGCATAATGATGTCCGGCGTCGTCTGGCGCAATATCGTTTATTTTTTGATCGGGATACGCAACTGGAAATGGCGCGCGAATTGGTACTGGCCAAATGCACTAAACAAATGCAGTTTTTAGAAACGGCGTTAGCGCAACGGCCTGATTTGCGTTATGAACTGGTAAAGGCTGAGCGTTCATTGGCGAAGTTGGAGCGTAATCTGGTGGAACTGGATATGCGACAGGCTTCCTTGATGCAGCTACGCGGTCTGGAAGGTGGGGCGGCAGCTGTTTATTTTTCGGCCTATAAGTCATTGTTTCCACAATCGTTACAGTTTAAACAACGTTTACGCAGGCCACCGCCTGATCCGGTGAACGCCTGTTTGTCACTAGGTTATACCTTGTTGCATTACGAGGCGGTGTCGGTTTGTCGGCAGGTGGGAATCGATCCAATGCTGGGGTTTTATCATGAACCAGCCTATGGCCGTGAGTCACTGGCGTGTGATTTGATTGAGCCATTACGCCCGCGTCTGGATGATCTTGTTTGGGGACTTTTTAAGGATAAAATTTTACGCGCCGATCATTTTTCAGATGAGCAGGGACGATGCCAGCTTAACAAGGCTGGTCGCAAAAATTTTTACGCCATGTATGAGTCTTTCGTACATCCGGTCAGACGCTTGTTGCGTCTGCAGGGGCATCGATTGGCCAAGCGGTTTCTATCGCAAGCGCCGGAGTTGTGCTGATGCGGCCTTTGTATTTACAGGGGAAGGCGGGAATGAGGGTGGTTTATGATGAGCCGGCTCTGGTGGTGACTTTAAAGGATAAAACCCGGCAACTGTTTCCTTTGTCACGGATTTCCCGGGTAGTGGTGACAGGTTATGTAGACTGGAGCATGGGCGCTTTGTTTGCTTGCGCGGAATCGGGGATCAGCGTTTTTTTTATGGATGATTCAGGCGTTATCAAAGGCCGCTGGATTGGGAAATGTCAATCGGACGGTCCTTTGCAAAGTCTGTTTACGCTTTTATCTGAACAAAATGCAGAATCAGCTTACGCTAATTGGTATAAGGGGATGCAACGGATGGCGGCGCGTAGCGCGGCCAGGCGGTTGCAGTTTCAGGATTGGCGATGCGCCGATCTGGGTCGGGTAAAACAATATGTCGAGCAAGTGCTCAATAGCGACTGGCGTGAGGTGGAACATTGGTTGGCTGGTGTTATTTCCAGTGCGGTTACCTCGTATTTGTTGGCGTTTGGGGTAAATGCCCAATGTGATAGTGAAATAGAATGGTCATTGCGCCTGGCTGATGATCTGGCTGATTTGTTGCTCACTGATTTTTATCCGGTGTTGATCAAATGGGCGCAAGCATCATCCGTTCCGCCGGGCGCTGAGGCGTTGTTGCAAAAATTTGAGGCGCGCAGCGACCGTCTCGAGCATTTGATACGTGGTGTTGTTATGCGCTTGTACCAGGCGCTTAAAGAGAATCTGTAATGGCGGCGAGCAAGGCACTGCAATTTTTGATTTGTTATGATATTGCCGATCCCAAAAGACTGGGCAGAGTCCACCGGTTATTAAAAAAAACCGGATTGCCGGTACAGTATTCGGTATTTTCGGTAATCTGCACTAAAACCCGGGTGTTGAGATTGCTTGCGCGAATTGAAAGCCTGATGGATGAACGTGAGGATGATGTCCGTTGCTATACCATACCCACGGCTATCGAGTGTAAGACTTTGGGACGACAGGTGTTTCCAGATGATGTGTTTTTGTTCAAGAATGGCGTATCGAGTTTGATTGGGCGGCGGTAGGGTGTTTACGTTCTCATCGTTCCCACGCTCCCGCGTGGGAACGGGATGGAGTAAGCATTTTGACGCCGGATTTTCACGCTGGCAGGCGGAAATCAAAAGATAGCGCCTTTGAGACGCAGAGCGTCAAGCATTGACGCACCCACGCAGGAGCGTGGGAGCAATGGTGAGAGTTTACTTTTTTCATCGTTCCCACGCTCCTGCGTGGGAACGGAATGGATGCTCCAGGGTCCCCTATGTCAACATACCTGTCGCCTAAAACTTTTTCAAATCAGGAGACAAAAATGGCGGTATTTAGTCAGGAATTCGGACAACAGTGGCGAGTTTACTTTTTCAAAGCGTCGGATTTATCACAGCTTCCTGCGCCACAACCGCAGTTCTTGCCGCAGCCCAGGCCTTCTTCTTTGGCGGGGCCGAATTCGGGATGTTTGGCGGCGTATTTGCGGGCGGCTTGCTGGATCAGTATCCAGCCGCTCATCAGGATAAAAATGATCGCCATCGCAATAAGAAAATTGATCATGCTTTCCTCCGGTTAAACCTGGCTGCCAAGGCCTGCAAAGCCCATGAATGTCATCGATAGGATACCGGCCAGCATCATGCTTAATGCGGCGGCCTGGGTGATGTTGGGCAGCCTGGATAGTTCCAGCTTTTCTCTCAGGCCGGCCATCAGCATGATCGCCAGGGCGAAGCCTGCACCCGCGCCCAGGCTGAACGCGACTGATTGGAAGAAATCATATTTACGCGCGGTTTGAAACAGCGCCACGCCTAAAATGGCGCAGTTGGTGGTAATCAGCGGTAAAAAAATACCCAGGGCGCGGAACAATGCCGGGCTGAATTTTTTTAATGTCATCTCAACCAGTTGCACGGCTGAGGCGATAATGGCGATATAGCTGATCAGGCGCAAAAATTCCAGGTGATAGGCCGTCAGAATCAGGTTGATGCCGTAAGCACATAATGAACTGATGAACATGACAAAAGCGGTCGCAAGGCTCATGTTAAACGCGGTATCGCGTTTGGCCGAGACGCCGACAAAAGGGCATAGGCCTAGAAACATCGCCAGGACGAAGTTATTGATCAAAAAGGCGCTGAGGAAAATAAAGCTTAAGGATTCCGGGCTCATGGTTTTCTCCCAGTTAAAGGGGTGAAGGCGCTTGTTTGATTTATATTTTTGGTGTTATGCATAGTTTGGCCCTCCGGGACGCAGAGCGTCAGGTATTGCTGCGCCCCCACGCAGGAGCGTGGGGGCGATGGCGAAATTATTTATCGTTCCCACGCTCCTGCGTGGGAACGATGGTGGAAGCCCTTGATATTTCAAATCATAAAATTGAGAAGCATCATTTAATTCCTGAGCGGCAAGCCTTGAAAAAAGAATTTTCATTATTTTTCGTTGAATATTTCCTCTATTGGAATACCTTCAAGGCGTCCTTCCCGATAAGCGTTTAATCGTTTTTCAGCTTCATCACTCCATATTTTATCCAATGAAACATTGGGTTCATCAATACTGTTTAACAAGCCTTCAACAATTAGAAAACGTTCATTCGTTCCAAGTTTTAATGCGTACTCAAGAATTTCTTTACTATTCATAAATCTATCCGATTCATCAGTGTTGCTGCGGTACGGTGCAATGTGAAGCGGCTTCTGCCTGGATGCTGAGTTCGCCTCTGCGTTGTTTGATGTAATTGATCAACAGCAGCCAGCAGCCTAAAACAATAAAACCGCCGGGTGGCAAAATCATCACGACCCAGGGTTCAAACTGGGTGCTGAAAACCTGATAGCCCAGTAATTGTCCTGCGCCTAATAATTCGCGAACACCACCGAGCATTACCAGGGCCAGCGTGAATCCCAGCCCCATGCCGGTAGCGCTGACCACCGAGCGGCCAAAACTGTTTTTCGAGGCGAAAGCTTCCGCCCGGCCCAGGATCAGGCAGTTCACCACGATCAGCTGAATAAAAGCGCCCAGTTTGTTATATAAATCCAGGCTGATGGCCTGAATAATATAATCCACCATGGTGACAAAAGTGGCGATAATGACGATATAGGTGGTGATTCTGACTTGTTTGGGGATGAAATGCCTTAAAGCGGAAACCAGGGCGTTGGAGCAGACCAGTACAGACAGGGTGGCGATGCCCATGCCTAACGCATTTTCAACCGAGTTGGTGACAGCCAGAACCGGGCATAGACCCAGCATCATGACAAATACGGGGTTTTCTTTCCACAGCCCGGCGGTAAAGTCCTGAAAGCTAATTGGCACGGCGGTTTCATTGTGTTTCATCTGATACCTCTTCGGTTTGTGCGGCTTGTTCCAGCAATGCCAGATTTCTGGCAATCACCGGGTGAAACTTTTGCGCGCTTTGATTCAGCATACGGCCCACGGCATTGGAAGTAATGGTCGATCCGGCTATGGCATCAATTTCCCAGGGATGTTGTTTGCTGCCGTGACGGACTGTCTTGATTTTATGCTGCAATCCATCCAGTGTTGGCGACACTTCGGCCTTGAGACAAGTGAAATTGTGCAAAAATTCCTCATTGCTGCTGATTTGTGTGCCAAAACCGGGGGTTTCGGTGCTTTTCAATACCTCAAAGCCGGTGATACAGCCCGTGTATGGGTTGTAGGCATAGAGGATTTTAACGACATCCTGATAGCCTTGTGCCTGGGCGGGGATGGCCAGCCCCACCAGCTGGTTATTCTGGTCGTAACCGGCATAAATCAGTTCACTGCTGACTTTGTCCCCCATTGGCGCCAGTTTGTCGCCTTCAATTTTAAAACTTAATCGTTTTACCGCGTTGGGCAGTATTTTAAAAATGGCGCGTTCGGTGGCGATGCGCTGGTTTTCGGCAATAATCGGCTTGGTGTATTCATAAACCAGCACCACCAACAGCCCGGATAACATGGCGACTACCGATAAGGTGGCGATTAACCGGGTGCTGGAAGGGAGTTCGGGGACTTCGGGTTGTTCTGCCATTTTAAGAGTCCTCTTTTTTGCGCGCCCCATAAATGCGCGGCTGGGTGTAACGCTCGATCAATGGCGTGGCGGCATTACTGAATAAAATGGCGTACATGACTGCTTCTGTCAGGCCGCCGAACAAGCGGATAATGACGGTTAAAAAACCGACCAGCAGACCGAAAATAAAAATCCCCAGTGGCGTGACCGGGGAGGCGACCATATCGCTGGCCATGAATACCGCGCCAAACATCAGGCCACCTGACAACACCATAAACGCCGGGCTGGGGTAATGCTCAGGATTCAGGTAATAGAAGATGGCCGCTGTTACAGCCGTACCGAATATGACGGCGGCCGGAATACGCCAATCGAGCATTTTTCTGAATGCCAGATAAGCGCCGCAAAGTAAAATCAGCAGGGCCGAAGTCTCACCGGTGGAGCCTTCTGTCAGGCCCAGAAAAAGCGATTGGCTGTCGGTGATAATACCCTGAAATTTCATCAGCGCCAGCGGCGTCGCGCCGCTGAAACCATCGACGAGTTGCGCGCTCCATTCGGCAGTGGGCGCAGGTTTCATAAACGGCAAGGCCAGAGTCGAGGGAATAAATTCAATAAAGCGGTCAGGCGCCAGCGCCGGTGTCCAGGTGGTGATGGATACCGGAAACGCCGCTTGTACAAAAGCGCGGCCGACCAGGGCCGGATTGAAGACATTGAAACCGATGCCGCCAAACAGGGTTTTGCCCATGGCGATAGCGACGAAACCCGCCACAGCCCCCATCCACAACGGAAAACCGGGCGGCAGCGTCATCGCCAGCAACAGGCCGGTGATGGTGGCGCTGTAATCTTTGATGGAATCAGGTTTGCCGGATAAATGATTGAACAGTGATTCGGTAGCAATGCAAGAGATAGTGGTGACGATAATCAGCGCCAGTGCGCTGATGCCAAATTGCCAGAAGGAAAAAGCGACCAGCGGCATCAGTGCGTAAACCACGTTACGCATGATTTTATCCACCGTCATCGGACTGTGAATATAGGGCGATGGCCTAAGGTCAATGACAGGTTGTTTAGCCATTTTGTATATGTCGTTCCCGGTTCAGGTTTTTGGCAATCCTGAAATATTGTACCAGTGGTATATTGGATGGGCAGACATAGCTACAGGCGCCGCATTCAAAACAATCATTCAGATGATATTGTTCTTCCATTACATCATAGTGGCGTTTGCTGGCCAAAAGACCTAATTCGGATGGGTTCAGATTGATCGGACAGGCCTGAAGGCATAAGGAACATTTAATACAGGGCAAAATATCCTTCGGCTTGTAGGCGTGCTGATCCAGCACCAGTACACCGCCAGTGCTTTTGGTGACCGGCGTTTGAAGAGATGAAACCGGCAGTCCCATCATTGGGCCGCCGAGGATGATTTCCGCTTCCCGGCCGGTAAAGTCCGCCATATCCAGAATCGCTTGCAAGGGTGTGCCGATGGGGACGATATAATTACCGGGATTGTTAAGATCATCGCCGGTCACGGTAATTATTCGCTCAATCAAACCCTGGCGGTTGGGTAGCAAACGGCCTAATTCAGCCATGGTGGCGACATTGAACACGGCCAGGCCAATTTCAGACGGCAGGCCGCGGGAAGGAATTTCCACCCCAAGCAGCGACTTGACCAGCATCTTTTCCGCCCCTTGCGGGTATTTGGTGTCCACTGCCTCGATTTCAATGCGACCATCGGCGGGCAGGCGGGGTTTGATCGCATCCAGCACATCCAGTTTGTTATCTTCGATGCCGATAATGGCGCGCCCGGCATTTACCGCTTTCATGACCATTTGAATGCCGCGGATCAAATCATCCACCTTTTCCAGCATGATGCGGTGGTCGGTGGTCAGAAATGGCTCGCATTCGCAGCCATTGACGACAATGGTGTGGACATTGCGGTCTTTCGGCAGCAACAACTTGGCGTAAGAGGGAAAACCCGCGCCGCCCAGACCCACCAGACCGGTTTCCTTGACCGCATTGATGATTTGCTTGGCTTCCATTTGGGTGAAGTCCTGCGCATCACCACTGACAGGAATTTGCGGGGAACTGGGGTCGGTATCGATAACAATCGACATCACTTTGCTGCCTTTCGGCCCCGGCATTAAGTCGATTTCCCGCACCGTGCCGCTGACGCTGGCGTGAATCGGCACGGACAAGGCATTTTCAGCGGGTTCTGCAATCAATTCGCCGCGCACGACATATTGCCCCTTATGCACGGCAGGAATGGCAGGCGCGCCTATATGCTGCGCCAGTGGCAAGATAACCTTGTCCGGAAAAGGCAATCGCAAGGTCTTTTTATGCTGCGTAATGTCCTTGTATTCCGGAGGGTGAATGCCGTGCGGAAAGGTTTTACGGCGAAATAAATCAAGTAAACCCATGATGATTACTGATATTTCTCCGCACGTTTGATCAGTTTGTCCAGATTCGGCTCATCTTTGTTCCACGGCGTACCGGGGTGAATGATCACGGCCGGACATTTTTCCGCTGCCTTGACAATGTCCACATAGGTTCCTGCGGTCGGGTCTGCGACATAGGCCTTTTTTTCTTCATTATATTTGAAGATTTTCGGGTTGATCTGGATGCACTCATCGCAGGTCGTACAGTCTGGCGTGTCAATCCAGGCTGGCTCAAAAGCCGGTTCATTCGCTGAAGCAGGCACACTTTCTACGGCAGGGCTGCTTGGCGCTGTCGCCGCGGCCGCAGGTTTTGCAACATTTGCAGCCGGCGCTGAGGTTATTGCCTTCAACAAATCTTGCTGATCGCCCCCGGCAACCAGATTCATCAAGCCTGCGATCAGGTTTTGCGCCGCTTCGTTTTTGGCTTGTTCGGCAATCAGTTGCGGATCAATTTTTTCTTCATCCTCACCGACCAGGGATTTCAGCAAACGCCAGAATTCACGCCGTTCCAGCGTGGAGTTGACGATTTCAGCATCGACCTGAACGCGAATCAGGGTATTGTCTTCAGGGTTGATAGCCCAGATATACGGAATCTTGTCGTTTTGCTCTGCATCACTCAGATCGATGAATTCGTGCAGCGGCATCATGTCATCATTCCATAGGTCTTGCGGAATAATGGCGAAATGTTTGCGGAAACGGCCTTCGGTCAATGCCCGGTCGGCAAAGGTGAACGGCAGTTCCATGCTTTCTTCATTACCGTATTCATCGGTATAGTGCAGGGTGTACTGTGTCCAGTCATCATCGATGGCAGGGTTGCCCTTGATCGACAAACATTGTTTCCAGCCTTGCCCGGTAGTCGGGTCAAAATGCATCAGCGGATAGGCGCGCGATTCCACCGCCATTTTGCTTTGTCGTGTCGCCATGTCGTCCCCGACACCGTGTTCGGGTTGGCAGACAGAATAAATATTGAAAATAGCAGGTCCCTGATAATTCAGTCCATCGATATAACCTTCCATTAAATGCACCAGGTTGGATTGTGCGCTTTGCAGGACAAAACTGGTGCGGTGCGCCATCGAAATCAGGCTCATTTCCTTGCGTTTTTCCTGTTTGCCTTTTGATTGCCGGCCATACGGCGCCAAATCGGAAATTTGCGACAGGAAGCTGGCGGTGCTGGCCTGGCCACCGGTGTTGGAATAAACCTGGGTGTCCAGCACCAGTATTTTCAACGGCGTACCCGACATCAAGGCGCGCGACAGATTCTGGAAGCCAATATCGTACATGGCTCCATCACCCCCGATGCAGACCAGCGGTGGGCACAGCTTGTATTCTTCTTCTGTAAATTGATGCCAGTCAAAATAGGTGAAGAAGCGATCATGTTCTTCTTTGTCGTAGTTACCCGCGATTTCCAGTTCCGCCATGCGAATCGCCTTGAAACCTTCAGCCATATTACGCATATGACCTTCAAACAGGCCCATTGCAACCGAAGGCGCATCCTGGAACAAATGATTGGTCCACGGGAATGGGTAGGGGTTGTAAGGGAACGTCGAGCCCCAGACGCTGGTGCAGCCGGTGCTGTTGCTGATGCCCAGCGCTGCACGTCCGTTGCCGGTCACCCCTTCCACATATTGCCATTTCAGGTGTTTCAGTTTGGCAATCAATTGGGTGGCCCATTTCAGCCAGTCTTTGTCGATCGGTTGATGCGGCTTGCCTTCTTCCAGTTTGGTGGTCAGCTTGGTCAGCGTCAGGTCGACCGTCTGATTTTGCGCAATCGCGTCTTCAATCGCGTCGACATCACTGATGTCCAGTTTTTCCGCCAGTTTCAGACGGATATGTTTTTCCATATCGTTGATTAACTGGTCGATATGCTGCAGGTGTTTTTTAACCCGTGGCTGCATCAAGGCGGTGACGGTTGATGTGAACAGGTGAATGACCGATTTCTCGCCACAACCGGCGCAGGCGCCATCGCCGCACACCATCGAGGTGTAATTGCTTTTATCCTGCAGCAGGGTATGCAAGGCGCCTGTTTTTTCATCGATATCATCGACGCGGTTGAATCGGGGGTTGGATGTAGGCAAGTCCAGCCAGTATTCCCATTCTTTATAGAGTTTTTCCAGGCTTTCATGGGTTTGCGTGGCAGGTTCCAGTGCGCCATCTTCACATTCTTTCACGCATTCCATACAGCCTTTGCAGGTGTATGGATTGATCGTGATTGAATACAGCCCGCCGCTGTTGGGCTGACGTCTGTTCATCGCATCGTGATACGGTTTGGTCAGGGCGAATTTAAACTCACCCATCGCATCATTGAACCAGTCGAATTCCTGAGACACTTCGTCGCGGCTTTCTTCGGGGTATTCCTTGATGGTTTCGCCAATGGCTTTGGCGAGGATGGGTTTCAGGTTGGTGCCTTCCGATTTTTCCCGCGTCAGTTCATGGTATTTGCGCTCGACGGTGCGCACAGCGCGGCGCAGATGTTTGACTTTGCGGCCTTGGCGTTCGACGCGTTTGATATTGGTTTCAAACACTTCACTGACGGTGTTGATCAGCCCTGGAATGGCAGTATCAGGACAAAGTGAATAGCAATCACCACAGGCGATACAGTTTTCCGGAATCCATACCGGGTGTTCATGACGAATGCTGCTCATATCCCGGAAAACGCCGGTGGCCGCAGGCATGATGCCGGTGGCGGCGAACGGGTCGGCCAGGTTATCGCTGCCGTGTCCGGTTTTGTAGTTAAAGCCAGTCTGATTCCAGAAACGATGGATGTCTGACAAGGTATCGTCATTGGCTGGTCGTTTGCGTAATAAAATCGGCGCCGTCACGACTTTTTCCCTGGCGCTGTCATGGATATCGCCAACCGTCATGTTGCTATAATCTAATTGCTGCGCTTCTTCAAATCCGCGTTTGACAGTGCGGAAATTGTCTTCGACAACTTTCTCTCCTTTGTCGCCGAATTTTTTCTTCAGTGTCTGGTGAACGGCATCCAGGATTTGTTGTTGGGATTTGCCGGCTTTTTCCGCAATCGGAGAGGCCTTGAAAAAAGCACCCTGGAAAGCGATACCCTGCATGCGGAATTGCAAGTCGGGATCTGAGGCTTCTTCGCGGGCGATTTTAAACGCATCGATATAAAAAACCTTGATGTTCCGGTCGACCAGATAGCGTTGCGCCGCTTTTGGGAATGATTGCCAGACCGCTTTTGCAGAATCCGGAGCGCTTTGTATGATGAAGGTGCCACCTTCTTTCAACCCCAATAGCGGGTTGGTATGGCTGAAGACATTGGGGTCCGGCGACATCACCACATCGACATGCTGATATTCGCAGTTCAGATGAATCGGATCTTCAGAAACGGCCAGATAATAACTGGTTGGATGGCCTTTTTTCTCGGAACCGTATTTAGGATTGGCCTTGATATTGAAATCCAAAAGATCAAACAAGGTCATGGCCAGGTTTTTGCCGGTGGTAACCGCTCCCCAGCCGCCTATCGAATGCATTCTGAGGATCAAGCTGTTTTCCGGCAGAAGGTCCGGGTTTTCCTTACGTTTCAGCGCCAGTTGACGAACGCCGGGATAAGCCTGCTCGATCTGCTGGTTATGAATTTCCTGCTGGGGTGAATACGGCGTCTCGCGGATAAAATCGATACCCAGATAGAAAAATTTACGTTTTTCACCCACCGGCAACATATTGTCGATGGCGGCAATCAGATCGCCCGGTTGCAGGTCGCGGCTGCCGAGGCCGAAACAGCCGGAAAACAATTCCGGCGTTTCTTCCATTTTGCGGTAGCTTTCATAGTCCGGGTAGGGTTTGTCTTTTTTGCTGCGGCCATTTTCCAGGCATTTGCTCAAGGTGGCGCGGATTTCCCGCATCAATGGCAAATCTTCGGCCATTGGCTGGTCGGTGCGTTCCAAAACCAGCACGCCCTTTTTGTTTTTCAGCAATCTGCTGATCAGATCGCCCGGGAACGGCCGGAACATGGTCATATCGGCCACGGCGATTTTCAGTTGGCGGGTTTTAAATAGATAATCGGCGATTGCTTGGGCTGTGACCGTGACGCTGCCTTGACCAATGATCAGATAATCGGCGTTTTCATCACCACTGACGGTGACCCGCTGATACCGGCGGCCGGTCAGTTCGTACCATTCATCCATGCATTGATCGGCAAAATCGGCGACATGATCGAAAAAATACGGCCGTTGCGCCGCCGTGGTCTGCATGTAGGCATCCTGATTGGTGACCGTGCCGGTCATCATCGGTTTGTCGACATCCCAGTTGATGGGAATACGGCGGCGGTTTTCACCGTATAAAATTCGCTGCGCCGGAGTGGGTGTGGGGATAATATCATCCGGCATGCCAAGAAATTCTTTGATTAGTTCGCGTTCCGGTAAATTCAGTGGCTCGATCAGGTGTGAGGTTAAAAAACCATCCTGTGCGACGGCCACCGGGTTGAGCGATAATTCGGCGATTTTCCGGCCAATGATGTTCAAATCGGCAACTGCCTGGGCGCTGTTGCCAAATAACTGGATAAAGCCGGTATCATCCATGCAGTGATAATCGTCATGGCCACAATGGACATTCAGGGAAGACCTGGTGATGGCCCGGGTGGCGATATTCAAGACATAAGGCAGGCGTTTGCCGACCGCCGCATACAGCGATTCGTGCATATAGGCGATGCCTTGCGAGGCGGAAAAATTACTGGCGCGCAAACCACTTAAAGACAGGCCGGCCGTCATGCCAGCGGCGGCGTGTTCGCCTTCTGGCTGAATGAAAATCAATGGCTTTTCGGAAATATTCAGATGACCGTCACTGGCCGCTTCCGCCCATTGTTCCCCCATATTGGTGGCCGGCGTAATGGGAAAAGCACCGGCAGCATCGCTGGATTCTCTTTCACAATGAGAAACAGCGGAACTGCCATCCATTGCGACACGAATACCAGGATATTTAAACTCTTTCGTTTCTTTTGCTTTACCAAAAAAAGCCATGCGATTCCTCAATTTAACAAGGGGGAGATTAGTTTGTTTTTGAAAGCCGGTTTAACCCAACGGCAGAGGTTCGTTACGATGTGAACGTTTTGCTTCTTTGCCGACACTGGAGCGGGTTGTGCCATATTTGCTGTCTATCCAGACGATTGCACCGGTTGGACAACGCTCTATAGGAGTTCTGTCGACTTCGATCTGGTCGTAAAGTTCGTAGTTTATCACGGCCAGGTTATTTTTAATTTCGATCAGGCCGGGCGGAGCATCGATGGCGCATTTTTCACAACCGGTACAGGCCACTTCACATTCAGCCAGTGCTTCATCCCCTTCGGCCAGACTTTTACAGGCGACAAACAGCTTGTGACTGACAGGATGCAATGAAAAAAGATCTTTCGGGCACACCACCACACAATCATTGCAAGCGGTACATTTATCTTCGATAACGATGGGCAGGCCATGATCATCCATGAAAATGGCGTCAAAATCACAGACTTCGGCGCAATCGGCCAATCCCAGACAACCCCAGCTGCAACCTTTGCCGCCTCCGGCAACGGCCGCAGCTGCCTGGCAAGACTTCATGCCCTCGTATTTAGCCCGCGTGCAGGCGACATGGGTGCCACCGGCGCAAGCCAGCCGGGCGACGACTTTTTCTTTCGGGGCCATGTCAACCCCCAGGTATTCAGCGATTCTGGCATTGCCTTCCGGGGTGTTGACGGTGCAGTCCGACGGATTTTTTATACCTGCGACTACCGCCTCGGCAAAAGGGCGGCAACCGGGAACGCCACAAGCGCCACATTGCGCCTGCGGAAGCATCTCGTCAACTTCTTCAATACGCGGGTCTTCTTTTACAAACAGTTTTTTATTTGCAATGGCAAGAATGACTGCCAGGACTGTGCCTAACGCCACCATGAATAATGCTGCGGTGATGATGCTTGAAGTCATGTAAAGTATTTCACCCCAAAAAAATCAGGGTCTAACATTATATAAACCCTTAATGAAACCCCTTACCTTACACGAAAATACGCCAGAAAAGCAAAATTGCCCGATGCATAAGCGATTGATTATATTTTTAAATTGTAAGACAAGGAGACTGTCAATATTGTTTAGTGATCGGATTTTGGGTATCATGCGGAGAATTTTCACTTTTGAGATTGTGATATGCGTGAGATGTTAATTGGAGGCGTGGAACTGATGTTCAGCGGCATGCTGATCGTCTTTTCATTCCTGGCTTTCCTGGTGTTTGCGGTAGCCATGTTGAGAAAAGTAGTTGAACATTTTTTCCCGGAGACGGAGTTCTCAGGCGGAATGGGGCAAAACCAGCCAGTGGGCATTCATCCCAATATCGTAACAGCCATCAGTATTGCGGTTAAGCAATATCGCGAAAAAAACATTCAATGACCGTCTGTATGGATGACCGGTCGAACGCTTGATTCATAAGAAGGAATCGCTGGTTTATTCGCGATTCCTTGCGACACTGACAAATCAGGGATGATTTTCGGCGTCCCCTATTATTAAAAATATGCTGTTTTCACTCACAAGGTGCAAAACAACATCAGACCCAAAAAGGTCCGGGAGAAAAAATGGCAAAACCATTAGGCATTACTGAAGTTGTGCTGCGAGATGCGCACCAATCGATTTTGGCGACTCGTCTTCGTATCGGGGATATGTTGCCTATTTGTGAACAATTGGACCAGGTTGGTTATTGGTCTATCGAATCTTGGGGAGGCGCAACATTTGACGCCTGTATTCGCTACCTGGGTGAAGACTCCTGGGAAAGATTGCGTTTGCTGAAAAAAGCGATGCCGAAGACGCCACAGCAAATGCTGTTCCGTGGACAGAATATTTTGGGTTATCGCCATTATGCGGATGATGTGGTGGATAAATTCGTCGAGCGTTGTGTTGTCAATGGCATCGATGTATTCCGCATTTTCGACGCCATGAACGATATGCGCAATATCGAGCGGGCGGTCAAAGCCGTGTTGAATACCGATGCGCATGCCCAGGGAACCATTTCGTACACCACCAGCCCGGTTCACACCATTGAAAAATGGGTGCAGCAAGGCCGGGAAATCGAAGATATGGGCGCGCATTCAATCTGCATCAAGGATATGGCGGGTCTGTTGACGCCTTATGTTACCTATGACCTGGTTTCACAGCTGAAAAAAGCCGTTGATATTCCGATCCATTTGCATTGTCACGCAACGACCGGATTGAGTGTCGGCACGTTAATTAAAGCTATCGATGCCGGTATCGATAATGTCGATACCGCCATTTCATCATTGAGCATGACCTATGGCCACAGTCCAACCGAAACGATTGTAGCCAGCCTGCAGGGTCAGGAGCGCGATACCGGCCTGAATCTGGAGCAATTTGAGCCCATTGCGGATTATTTTCGTGAAATACGTAAAAAATACGCCCAGTTCGAGGGCAGCCTGAAAGGCGTCGATGGGCGAATTCTGATTTCTCAAGTGCCTGGCGGTATGTTGACCAATATGGAAAGTCAGCTGAAAGAGCAGGGCGCGGCGGACAAATTTGCCGAGGTATTGAAAGAAATTCCCCGCGTCAGAGAAGATCTGGGCTTTTTGCCATTGGTGACGCCCACTTCCCAGATCGTGGGCACCCAGGCGGTGATGAATGTGCTGGCCGGTGAGCGCTATAAAACCATCAGCAAGGAAACCGCCGGTGTTTTAAAAGGTGAATATGGCAAAACACCCGCTCCTGTCAATAAAGAACTGCAGGCGCGGGTACTGGATGGCGCCGAACCAATCACCTGTCGTCCAGCCGATTTGCTGGAGCCTGAGATGGACAAGTTGATTGCCGAAGTTAAGGAAAAAGCTGCAGAAGAGGGGGTTGAACTGTCAGAGGCGGTAGAAGATGATGCATTGATTTACGCATTGTTCGCCCAGGTCGGCTGGAAATTCCTTAAAAATCGCGGTAATCCTGAAGCGTTTGAAGCAGCGCCTGATCCGGAGGTTTTCGCGCGTAAGGCCGCCGGTGAATTACCGGTTGAAAGTTATGTCGTCAATGTCAACGGCAAAAATTATAACGTGGTCGTAGGGTCAGACGGCAAGGATCTTCAGGTGCACAACGCGGCACCCGGGCAAGCTGTTTCAGCACCGGCTGCCGCCAGCCAGACGGCGCCTGCTGGCAGTGGCGAGGTGGTCACAGCTCCAATGGCGGGAACAGTGTTGAAGGTAAACGTCAATGTCGGTGATCATGTCAGCGCCGGCGATGTCGTGATCATTATGGAAGCGATGAAAATGGAAACTGAAGTCAGGGCGAAAGCTGATGGCGTGGTAAGCGCCATTAATGTTAAAGAAGGCGATCAGGTATCGGTTGGCGATACTTTGGTTACTTTATAAAAGGACGGAATATGGAAAATTTAACGCTTCTTTGGCAAAGCACCGGTGTTTACAACATTGCAGCAGGACAAGCCGCCATGATGGCGGTGGGCTTTCTGTTGCTTTATCTGGCGATCAAAAAGGGTTTTGAGCCGCTATTGCTGTTGCCGATTGGTTTTGGCGCGGTATTAGTGAATATTCCCGTTGTCGATATGGGGGGGGAAGGTGGTATTTTACACTATCTTTATTTCGGCATTAAATCCGGAATTTTTCCGCTGTTGATCTTTATGGGGGTCGGCGCAATGACTGATTTCGGCCCCATGCTGGCCAATCCCAAAACCTTGTTTCTGGGCGCGGCGGCTCAATTTGGCATTTTCGCCACTCTGCTGGGCGCTTTGGCGCTGAATATGATTCCCGGCATGGAATTCAGTTTTAAAGATGCGGCCGCTATCGCCATTATCGGTGGTGCGGATGGTCCGACGGCCATCTATGTGGCCTCCAAATTAGCACCGGATTTACTCGGTGCCATTGCGGTCGCTGCTTATTCCTACATGGCCTTGGTGCCCCTGATTCAGCCGCCGATTATGCGGGCATTGACCAGCGAAGAAGAGCGCGCTATAGAAATGCAGCAATTACGCGCTGTGAGCCAAACGGAAAAGATTTTGTTTCCCCTGATGTTGTTGTTCTTAACTATCTTGCTGTTGCCATCGGCGACGCCATTGGTCGGCATGTTTTGTCTGGGGAATTTGCTGAACACCTGTGGCGTGGTGGAAAGGCTCAGTAAAACCGCACAGAACGAACTGATCAATATCGTCACTATCTTTTTGGGATTGTCGGTCGGTTCAAAACTGAGTGCGGAAGCGTTTTTGCGCGTTGAAACGCTGGGAATTCTCGCTTTAGGCGCAATCGCCTTTTGCATCGGCACAGCCTGCGGCGTGTTGATGGCGAAAGTGATGAATAAATTCAGCGATACGCCTATCAATCCACTGATTGGCGTGGCCGGTGTTTCAGCGGTGCCAATGGCGGCCAGGGTGGCGAACAAGATGGGTCTGGAAGCCAATCCACATAATTTCTTGTTGATGCATGCCATGGGCCCCAATGTGGCAGGAGTGATTGGTTCAGCAGTGGCGGCCGGTGTGTTGTTGAGCCTGGTGTAGCGCTGTAGAAATATGGTCATTTCTGCTTGAGCCTGATATTCGTTTAGTGAATATCAGGCTTTTTCATGCCGCTTGTATTTTGGCGGGCTGATTGCTGATTACTGGTTCCCAAGCTTCGGCCTGGGAAACCCTTATCCAGAAGCTCCGCTTCAACAAAGCAGGATCAAGTTAATTGTAATGGGTTTTTGGGGTTTGGCTTGGGAGCGGGTTGTTCGTGAAGCCAAGCGCTTTATCCAGCAAAAAACTCTTTTTGGCGCTATGTGGCTGCCTGATGAAAATTGAGCTGAATAAAATCCTCGGCATCGGCGTGATGAAAAACAGTAAGCCTCGTCAAATGCGCCGGCGCAATTTCAAACTGAAAACATTGGCTATACGGTAAGTTAAATATCTGTGAAAACAACAGACGGATAACGCCGGCGTGCGTGATAACCAGAACGTATTGGTTCTGGCGTTCTTTGAGCAGCGTGTGCCAGCCCAGCATGACCCGATGCTCGAAGTCCTTAAATGGCTCGCCTGAAGGGGGCGGGTGGTTGACAGGATCCTGGTAAAACAGTTGTAATTGCCTGGCGTGATTCTGGCTGATTTGTTCGGCGCTTTTCCCCTCCCAGTCGCCAAAATGGATTTCTCGAAAAGCCGGACTGATGTTCAGCGCAGTGTTCTCCTGGTTTTTTAGTTTTTCTGCAAAGGCCTGGCAGCGTTGTAAAGGCGAACTGATTATCGTGTCCCAGCGCAGCCCGGCTGTTTGCCGCTGCATTTGCCTCAAACCTTGCGGCGTGAGCGGGTCGTCCTGACTGCCACGGAAACAGGTTTCACCCTGGACTTCGCCATGGCGGAGCAGGTCGATAATGGTTTTATTCACCTTGACCGAGTTCGGCGCGTGCTGTCTTGATTGCCGCCTTGACAGTATCGGGAGCGGTTCCTCCGATATGTTTGCGTGCCGCGACCGAGCCTTCCAATGTCAAAATATCGAAGACATCTTGTTCGATCAGGTCAGAAAATTGTTTCAAGTCCGATAATCTCAAGTCCGCCAGGTCACGATTGCTTTCAAGCCCAAGTTTAACCGCCTGTCCGACGACTTCATGCGCATCCCGGAATGGCATGCCTTTTCGCACCAGATAATCCGCCAGATCGGTGGCCGTGGCGAATCCCCGCCGGGCGGCCTGGTACATTTTGTCTTTTTTGGCTTTAATATGCGGCATCATGTCGGCAAAGGCGCGCAGGCAGTTATACAGGGTATCGACGGTGTCAAACAAAGGCTCTTTGTCTTCCTGGTTGTCTTTGTTATACGCCAATGGCTGGCTTTTCATCAGCATCAGCAAGGAAATCAGATGGCCGGTGACACGGCCGGATTTACCTCGCACCAATTCCGGCACATCGGGGTTTTTCTTTTGCGGCATGATCGATGAGCCGGTACAGAAGGCGTCGGGCATGTCGATAAAATCAAACTGGGCGCTGGACCACAGCACCAGTTCTTCGGAAAAGCGGGATAAATGCATCATGATCAAACTGGCGCTTGCGGTGAATTCGATGGCGAAATCCCGATCGCTGACCGAATCCAGAGAATTGGCCGAAGGCTGGCTGAAACCCAGCAACTGCGCGGTCATTTCCCGGTCGATGGGGTAACTGGTGCCAGCCAGAGCCGCTGCGCCCAGCGGCATGATGTTGATGCGTTTCAGGCCGTCGTTCAGGCGTTCGCGGTCGCGTTTGAGCATTTCAAACCAGGCCATTAAATGATGACCAAAGGTCACCGGCTGGGCAACCTGTAAATGGGTGAAGCCGGGCATGACCGTGGCGGCTTCCAGTTCGGCGAGATCCAGCAAAGCCAGCTGCAGGCGGGTCAACTGTTTCAAGATAAGCTGAACTTCCTTGCGTAAATAGAGGCGGATATCGGTCGCGACCTGATCATTCCGGGAACGGCCAGTGTGCAGTTTTTTGCCGGCGATACCGATCAGATCGGTCAGACGGGCTTCGATGTTCATATGAACATCTTCCTGTTTGATCGACCAGTTGAACTGACCGTTTTGAATTTCTTCACTGATCTGGGTCAGGCCCTGCTCGATATCGGCCAGTTCCTGATCAGTCAGAATGCCGATTTTGTGCAGCATTTTGGCATGGGCCAACGAGCCTTCAATATCTTCTTGCGCCATGCGCTGGTCAAAATCCACTGAAGCTGTGAAAATTTCGACAAATTCATCGGTAGCTTCGCTAAAACGGGCGCTGGAGAGTTTTTCGCTGTTTACTGTACTCATTTAGTGTCTAAAAATCGGGAAAAACCCTAATTATAACTGATTCAGACGGTAAATTATTTGCTGATGTTATGCATTGCCCTGGATAATTGATAAATTTCAAGAAGCAACTGGGTATCAGGGCCAGATCTTGTAATCAATCATACGGCCTGTTAGTAGCTTCACGAAATGCCAGATCACTCAGAGTCGAGTACACGGGGCTGTTTGCGGTGCAATTGTCGTGGACAACTATTATCATAAACGCCAGTAGGCAATCTGCTGGTCAGCATGCGGCAGATCAACGGCGTCTATACCCAGAAGATCAACCACCGACATGCATGATTGCAAGATCTGACCCCAAGCTTCTCTTTGAAAACATTTCCGGTAGCCAGTATGAAGCAACGCGGAATACGGGAAGGCTGTGGCTCCGATTATCCCGGATTCCGCAAGCTTCATCCGGGCTACTGGCTGGCTACTGGCTGCCTGTTAGTAGCGTCACGAAATGCCAGACCACTACATGGGTGTTATAAACGCCTATCTGTTTGTACAGGTTTATTAGGCCGCTACAAACCCTATTCGTTATATTAACGACGTTTTAACTGATTTTGATTTAATACCCAACTCTTTTTCTTTTAAAGCTGAAAAGACCGAATAGAGAAAAGCCAAACAGCCATACAGCTGGTGGTAGTGGAACTTGAGAAACGGATACATCACCAGCTCGAACAGCCCAAGCATAAAATCCATTTCCCTTGGAGTTGTCGCCTTGATAGCCATCGTAAGTGGTAAAACCCCATGCTATAGAATCCGGATCAATAGCATTTTCCACTTGAGTCCAATATGATTGCCATACTTCAACCTGAAGATTAAGGAATGGTCCAGTATTTACCACTCCCCAATTCACATCACCACCAAGATATTCACCACTGCCTGGGGCATGTGAAGCAAGATTACCTAAGTTATCATAAAACATATAAGCTAATTCTGAATATACTTTCCCCGTTTTTTCATCATACGTCAGAGAATTCCAACCACAATCAGTTCCCCCGCTATGACTAAAATCACAACCTGGATTTCCAGTATCTAGCATAGTTGGTAAACGCCAATCATCATACCCACCGTAATTAAGGTTGTTAGCCCAAGTATTAGCATCATCAAAGCTCATCAAACCAAAGGGACTATATCCTGATGTTTTTGCATAATTGGCATCTTGCAGCCAAGTAATATTTAACACCGTGTCGAAAATCATCCCTCCACCGCGATTGATAAGTTTGGCCTGCCCTTGACTCGAAAACAAACCAGATAAAATAAATACAGCTATAATTTTTATCATTTTTTTCCTTAGTTTTATTTAAATGATCAGATTAATATAACGATTTCATCACCTATCACAAAAAGTGAATGCACTGCTTAGGGAAGAACTGAACAAAGCGTCCATACTGTCAGCGCCCGCAAAGTATAAATACGAATTACCTTCCCTTACAAAATCAATGATTTGCACTATCGGTTTTAGCGGCACATCCTTGTGCCACACGGAATAGCGAATAAATCAGTGATTTCTTAACATGAAATGATCCATATCGAATGCGCAAGGAGTTCTCAGCCGTGAAAAGGCTGCTTATCCATATTCAATGAAGTAAGCTGGCTTACCCCGGTTGTGTTATATAACCGAATTTTATCAGCGCTCTGATCCAGCGTGGTGCATTGCGTTTGACAGCCATTTCTTCGTAGTCGATGGTCGAATCCCGGAAATACTCGCCGCGACTAATCATGAAGTAACATGTCCGCAAAAGTTTGTGAGCCAGCGCAATGATGGCGCGTTGGTGACCTCGCCTAATCGCCAGTGATGTATATTTTGCCTGGAAAACCGATCGGGTTCGGCTGGCGGCATGGGCGCATTCGCAAAGCAGGCGACGCACATATGGGTTTCCTTTTCGCGTTCGTCCTGATTTGCCTTTGCCGGCAGACTCGTTGTTGCCGGGGCATATGCCCACCCATGACGCCAGCCGATCCGCACTGCCAAAGACAGTCATATCCGTTCCGATCTCAACAAGTAGCATGGCTGCTCCAATCAAATCAACACCGGGAATAGTCTGGAGCAATTGCAAAACCGTTTTCTCCTTCTCCAGTCCGGCCAGCAGTTGTGCATCGAATCTGGCTATGCGTGCTTCCAAATCCTGAATATGCGGCATCAGTTCATTCAGTACGAAGCGATGGTGCTCGCTCAGCTCACCTTGCAGCGCCTCCAGTATATCGGCGCGCGGCGCTTTGAGACGATTGCTGGCCAGCTTCAACACATCATGCGCAGGCTGTCCTTCAATCAGCGCGTTAACCATGGCGCGCGCGGATTGCCCATGTACATCGCTGACCACCACGCCAAGCCGGATGCCGCCGTCGGTTAATACCTTGTGCAGTCTGTTCTTCTCAGCAGACAGCATCGACACCAACTTCTGTCGTTGACGTGAAATCAGGCGTAACTGCCGCATCTTTTCCGGTGGCACGAATGAACCGCGCAGCAGTCCGGCACGGGAAAGCATCGCCAGCCATTGCGCGTCGCCGATGTCCGTCTTGCGTCCCGGCACATTCTTCACATGCCGGGCATTGACGACCCTGGCGTAAATACCCACATGTTCCAAAGCTGCATATGGGCTTTTCCAGTAGATGCCGGTGCTTTCCATCACCACCTCATCCGGTGCGACAGACTGCACCCAATCGGCTAATGCACGTCGATCACGTTTGAATGCGCCAAACTGCCGATGCTCTGTCTGAATACCACCATCGGCCTGTTCAACCATAGCGCAGGCGGTAATCTGCTTTTGGTGAACATCCAACCCGATGACTCGCTTGTGTATTGCAGTGAGTTCCATTTCTTCCTCCTTTACTCTATGATTGAGCCTGGAAGGTGGCGGTTGCCTGGATGATCTGCCTGAGGGCGATGTAAATCGTCAACGGCCCTTTTAACATTCGCTCTTAAAGAAGCAATCCGGGGTTCGAGTCATCCATGGCAGGCTACGTTAGCAGTCGGGCTCTAAGGCTCCAAAGTAAAGCGCAGTCTTTAACCGCCATCTTCCACAAGGAACTCTACAACATTTCATCATGCGGGGTGGCAATTCTTGCGATGATCGTTAGTAGAAAAAGTGACGCTTTTTTCGGTCAACTGGAAATAATGGTTTTTTATCTAGCACTATATATTGTTTTATTCAGTGGTTAACAGGCTGTTGATTTAATCCAACCTGGAGGCCGCATTGTTTCGTTGCCATAATTGGCATTTGATTACATAACTGATTGTTATTTATGGTAAAATGATTCAATCCATTTGATATTCCCCGATTTTTTATTTGTTATGCGCGGCATTGATTATACCCAAAACGAATTATTCAGTTATCGGACACTGGAATCTAGAATTCCGGGTGATCATCCTTTACGCAAACTACGATATTTGGTCGATATTCTATTGACTACTTTGGATGAGGAGTTCGATGACCTGTATTCCCGACGGGGCCGGGCGTCAATTCCTCCCGAGCGTTTACTCCGTGCCAGTTTGTTGCAAATCCTGTTTTCCATTCGTTCGGAGCGGCAACTGATCGAACACATTGATTTCAATCTGCTGTATCGTTGGTTTGTCGGCTTATCAATGGATGATGAGGTTTGGGATCATTCAACGTTCAGCGCCAATCGTGACCGTCTATTGAATGAGCGCGTGAGTCGTTTGTTTTTTGATCGTGTGCTGTGCCTGGCCGAATGGCAGGATTTAGTCTCAGACGAACACTTTTCGGTTGATGGCACGCTAATCAAGGCCTGGGCTTCTGTGAAAAGCGTCAAGGCCAAAGACGGTTCGAGCCGGCCGCCGGAGGATTCCACCCGCAATCCGGGTGTCAACTTCAAAGGCGAGAAACGCTGTAACGACACGCATGAATCGACAACGGACCCGGAAGCAAGGATGTATAAAAAAAGTCAGGGCGATAAAGCCCAACTCGCTTTTCCGGGCCATGCACTCATGGAAAATCGCCATGGTTTGGTCGTCGATGTTGAAGTGACCCGGGCGACAGGAACGGCCGGGCGGGAGGCGGCGACAAAAATGATCAAACGCAGTGTCAAAAAAGCGGGTGCCACAGTGGGTAGTGACAAAAACTATGATACCCAAAACTTCGTTGCCGAACTACGCGCAATGAAGGTGACCCCGCATGTGACTCAAAAAGCGAAAGGTTCGGCGATTGACAAGCGGACGACCCGACACCCAGGCTATACCAGCAGTCTCAAAATCCGTAAACGGATCGAAGAAGTCTTTGGCTGGAGCAAAACTGTTGGGGGATTACGTCAAACCCGATTTCGCGGAGTGAAAAAAGTGACTGCCCAAACCGTATTCACCTTCGCAGCGTATAACCTGACCCGCCTGATGACCCTGTTACAATGGCGTTATTCAACTGCGTAGGCACCGTTGTGCCTGAAATCCGCCAAAAGGCGGAAATAAAGCCTCGAAAGGGCAATATAAACCGGCTGATACCGGAAAACCTGGCTAATCGGCCCTCCGGAGGTAAATTTAACCCAAAATGGAGGGCTGGAGCCGGAGGCATAGGGGCGTTTTTCAACAGCCTGTTAACGAATAAGTAACCATTGTGGCTTGTGTGGACGATGAGACCATTACCAATAGGAGCCATAATAACAAACTACTCTTTATTTTATTCATTCTTTAACCCTCCATTTATATTAATCGAATACCAATTGTTGAAAAGCAATATTATTTACACTTTAATGTTAATAGACTATTTTTTCTCATACCTATAAGCCCAACTAAACCAGAAACAAACAACCAAACGGCTGTAGGTACAGGCACAAGATTAACATTTATCAATAATCGTGGAAACCCTGAAAGATCCTCTCTATCATTAAAGTGAGGCCCAAACCCTCCGTTTCCAGCCTGAGAAAGTTCAGGTCTTATCAATAATGTCAAAAAATTGTTAGTGCCGTTTATTCCATACGAACCAATCACTCCTGCCAGTACATTCCATGAATATGTCTGTGAGCTGCCATCAATATTTATTGAGTCTAATAAGCTTAAAGTAGAATCTGACGGGCGATTAAGACCCGTCACTGTATTTTCAGTCCAGCTATCATCACTAGAGCTAAAAACTTCGTGAGCAAAAGTGCTGGAACTATGGTTAAAAATTGATGTAAGCTCGAAAGAAGCGCTACTTATCGACATTCCAGAAAGTGGGGTTAAATCAAATTTCAATACACTTAGCCAAATATTACCTGCACGAGAAGTGTCTAGCTCGGAATAAAGAATCCCTGGAAACGGGTTGTTTCTACTATCACCATCAAGCACCCCTGAATCTTCACTTGCTGTTAGGATTATTACAGCATTCGATACTGTAGGGTAACTGATGGTAAGAAAAATGATAATAGCAACTGATAAATTGAATTTTTGCATAATTTTCTTCATTGTAAGACACCCAAATTTAATTTTATTATTGAAAACGCAGGTTTACGTTTTAATGTGAACCTAACGGAAGGGGTAAGCCGTAACGGGGTGCACCAGCAACCCCAACGTCAGCTTTACGCCTTGGTTATGTGATACCAAGATGTGTAATAGACGCATATATTTGCATGGCCAAGCCGGCAAGAAGAAACCAGCCATAATATGAAACTCTCATAACTGAGTTTTCCATAAATTTGAATTGCAATGCATCTGCGATGGAGTCGATCCTATACAGAGCCACTACACCAACCGTACTTGCCCAAATATTGGATATGTCCCAAGCAAAGCCAAATGCTAGCATTGAGTAAGCAACCCCACCGATGGTCAACATAAACGGTATAACCAATACCGTAAAGAGAACCACTTCATGTAATGTGTTTATAACGACCTGGAATATTTAGGAAATGATCTGATAGCAAGACAACACCAATAAAATCCAGAAACAGCCCAAATAGGTTCATCAGATCTACAAACTGTTTCGGGTCATCAATTGGCGAAATAAGATAGGCAAGGAAAGTGCCTATTAGTACATCGATAAAAAAACCGAAACTAATGACTTTTGAATAGCTCAGATCAACCCCTACTCACAAAACTATCACTTATCAAGCAGATCCTACCCAATAACAGATATCAGCCTATTTTTCAGGAAAATCTACCCGACTTTTTTATTCAAGCAGTATTTATACCTTATTTGTAAGCTATTGAATTAAAAAATAAATATTAAAATTGGTTTCCGTTGCCAGACAAATATGTAAAAAATCCTGACAATTTTTCATACCGAAAGAACCTATTACAGCTTGATCAAGCTTTAATCTCCCCGAAAAATAACAGGAGTAAAAAATATCTGGATGCAGATAAGAGGGGGGGGGCTGACAATATGTGTTCGGATAAAAACTTGTTAATAGATCCCCGTTCAGGCGTCAAACAGCGACATCATGTCGATTAATCCCTGGTTAACGTAGCCATTTAGCCAGCTGTTAAAATATTAGGCATAACCAAGCGAGTCAGCGCTCACACTTTTCGTCATAGTTTCGCTACGTATCTGTTTTAGCACAGAATGGATATTCAGACTATTCAAGCGCTGTTGGGACATAATGATCAGGAAACAACGATGATTTATTCTCATGTTTTGGATCAGGGCGTGAGCAGCCCCCTTGGATAAATTGGAGATTCAAGTTGTAAAAAAAGCTGACAGTTGGTGTCGGTTGTTGTAGCGGTTGGTTAGTCTTTCCAGTTAGCAAATTAATGAGGCCAGAGACATTAAGGGAAAAAATAATCGTCTCCTGCCAAGTGAGCATATTCAATCAGACTGTTTTCCGCGCCAGAAAATGCACATAGCGGCCCATGTTGCGGAAGGTGGGTTGGCGGCAGTGTCGGTATTCCAGGTCAAACAAGGCTTTTTTGTCGGTTTGCGCGCCAGCGCGTCGGGGTTAAGATAGTCGTGAAAGACTCGAATGGCGGTATGCTGGATCACTTCAAAACCCTTATGCGTCAGGCAGTTTAGTACCTCGTGTGGATATTGCGGATTTGGCGGGGTCAGGCGGTGGCCTTTGCCTAAATAGCTGTCGTTCAACAGGTTCGGAATGCGCCAGCCGCCTTTCAGCGCATTGCTGTAAATCATGGCGTTGCGGTTGTAAAACAGCAGGGATAAGTGGCCTCCGCTTTTAACTTTGCCGGCGATGGTTTTCAGCGTGTGCAAGGGGTCGGCCAGCCATTCGAGTACGGCGTGAAACAGAACCAGGTCGAACTCGTCCAATTGACTGGCCAATATCTGGGCGGATTGGTGATGAAATTCGGCTTCAAGGCCTGCTTGTTCAAAGCCTGCCTGGGCGCGCGCCAACATTTTTTTGGAAATATCGCAAAGGGTGAGCTGGTGTCCTTGTCCTGCCAGCTACTGGCTGATCTGGGCGAAGCCACAGCCGACATCCCAAACCTTCAGTGGCGCTTGTTGATATAAATTCTGTAAGTCCTCTTTTAGCAGTTTCAAGCGCCACTGGCCTTTGTCGGTGGCGTACACTTTGCGTTCGAAACGGTCGATGAGGGTGTCGAAATTTTTGTCGTGCTTCATAAGGGTGGCAGGCGGTAGCCATCTCCGGTACCGAGTAGGGCGGCGATAATGTTTTTCTGGATTTCGCTGCTGCCGGAGAACAGCCGGCTGGCCAAGGCGTCATCGAGACATTGCTTCAACGGATGATCGCCCATCAGGGCGGCGCTGCCCAGTATCTGAATGGCATCCAGACTGGAGGCTACAAAGCTTTCGGCGCCATACAGTTTGGTTTGCGCACTGGCCAGGGTGATGCGTTGCGCATCGTCTTTCAAACGGGCGCATTCATCAAGCCAAAGATTGAGGGTGTCCAGTCGCAATTTCATGTCGGCAATTTTATGACTGATGGCCTGGTTTTTCCCCAGATGAGCCTGGCATACGACACGCTGGCGGCTGTGCTCGACTGCGGTTTTCAGCTGCCAGTCCATAATGCCGCTGATGCCGGCAAAAATAAACGCGCGTTCCAATTCCAGCGCTTGCTGAATCAGCAGATTGCCTGCGCCGGCTTTACCTAACAGGCGGCTTTCCGGAATTAGGCAGTTCTTTAAAATAACATCACCCATCGTCGCCGTTTTGCAAGCACTGACTTCCGGTTTGTCAAGAAACCCGGCGCCGGGGTCGTTTTTTTCGATGATGAAAGCACTTAAGCTGCTATCCAGTCTGGCGTAGACGATCAACAGGTCGGCGATCGGCGTATTGGTGATAAAGCGTTTATGGCCGTTCAGTAAAAAACCGGCATCGGTAAGCTGCGCGGTCGCAGTCAAGGCGTTCAGGTCTGATCCGGCCTGTGGCTCGGTAATGGCGTGGCCGCCAATCCATTCGCCATGCAGCAGTCTGGGTAAATAATGCTGGCGTTGTTCAGCGTTTCCATGCAGGAGTAACGGGAACACGCTGCCCCATAAATGCGCATTGACAGATAGAATCAAGCCGGCATCGAGGCTGGTCCCACCCAGTTGCCGGTGGGCGTCGAGCAAATCGGCGAAACTATCGCCCAGGCCGCCGGCATCTTTACTGATGGCGTGTTTGAACAAATTTTTTCGGCCCAGATAGTCAAGACGCTGGCGAGAGGCTTTGGCGTCGCCTGCGGGGGGTAAATTTTTCATGAGGCTTGAAACATGTTGGTTATGGACAAGTAATCGATTTTACCATTGGAAAGCCGGGGAAGCTGCTTTAAAACTTTGACCTGACAGGGCTGCATATAGGCGGGCAGTTGTTGTCGCAAGGGTTGCATGATTTCCGTCAATGGGGTTTCCTGGCTCAAGACCAGTGCGGCGGCCGGGCGGTGTCCTGCGGCATTGTCGGCTATTCCCACCACGGCGCATTGCATGACGGCGGGATGCTGGCAGAATGCCGCTTCGATTTCCGCTGGTTCCACCCGGTAACCCGAACATTTCAGCATCCGGTCCAGGCGGCCGTGATAACAATATTCTCCATATTCATTGATTGAAACCTTATCCCCGGTAGGATAAAAATCTTCATGAAGAGAAACCGGCTGTAGTTTCCCTTGCTGCCAATAGCCGGAAAAATTATTGTCGCTTTTAACATGTAATTCCTGATTTTCGGGGTTGATCTTTAGCGTTGCGTTCGCTGCGGCCCGGCCAATCGGAATGGCCTGGTCATTATTCAGACGCTTTCGGTCGACCGGCCAGTAACAACAGACATTGGTTTCGGTTGGTCCGTATAAGTTATAAAAGCGGGTAGCCGGCAGCAGGCCGGTCAGTTTTTTAAGCATTGGTGAGGGAAAGACTTCACCGGCAAACAGCAGGCAGCGTAAATTCGGCAAAGGGGTTTGCGTCAGGTTGCCTTTCAAGGCCAGAAAGCTCAATATAGAAGGCACTGTATAAAAAACTGTGATGGACTGGTCACTCAGCCATTGGCTCAGGCGGCTGGGCGACAAGCTTAGCATCTGAGGAACAAAACATATTTGCGCGCCGCATTGCAGGCTGCTGAACAAATCGAAGATGCTCAAATCGAAATAAAACGGTGCCAGCGAAGCGATATGGTCACTGGAAGAAAGCGCAAAGGTATCTGCCGCCCAACGGGAAAAATTGCTCAGTGCGCGATAACTTAGCGCCACACCTTTCGGGTGGCCGGTGGAGCCTGAAGTATAAAGAATAGCGGCGAGGGATTCGTTTTCAGGCTGGATAAATTGACCTAGTTCAGCAGGCAGGCGGTCAAAGTCTATCCAGTCTTTGGATGCTGCCAGCCAATCGGGCCGTGCGCCATGTCCGATAAGGGCATGAGGCTGTGCGTCATCAATAATGTATTGCAGTCGTGCTGGCGGGTTTTTTGTATCGAGGGGGATATAACAGCCTCCCGCATATAAAATTGCCAATAGTGTCGTTGCCGCATCAATCCCTCTGTCCATAAAAATGGCAATGCGTTGTTCCGGCTGGAATAACGCGCTGAGGGCTTGAATATTCTTGATTAATTCAGCATAAGTAATCTGCCGGTCTTGTTCACTGAAGACAATTTGTTCCGGCTGCTGTTGGCATTTTTGCAGAAAGTCTTTCAGTAAGGGCATGATGATAATTTCGAGTGAAGGTAAAAAATGTACTGTTTAAGGAAGTACTGAACAAATCATCCATACTGTCAGCGCCCACAAAGTGTTGTGCAATTTTCTTTTTGCTTAAAAAGCCAATGCCTTATCCTTGTGCCACGGGAATCAAATTATGACGCCTCATTCAATAATTCTTCCAGCATCAAGCTATGCAGTTTTTCGATATCATCACGGGAAATTGATGGCTCGATAAAGTTGTAACTCAAATTCAGGCGGCCTTGATAAATACCGGTCAAGAAGGCCAGCGAAGGCGGAGAGGTTACCTGGCAGACATGATATATCGCATCTATTTCAGCACCGGGAAAGTCGGCCTTGTTCAGCGCAATCGTACCAATATCGGAAAACCAGAAAGAGCTTCTTTCCTCGCCCGATCCATAAGACAAGCGCAGGGTTTTGCCGTATTCTTCCAAGGATAGCCAACTGCCCGCCCACATCAGTGGTAAAAACGCGTAATCCAGTTGTTGACGGATAACCAGCTGGTTTTGTTGTTTAAGGTGCTCAAACAGTGCTTGTCGGTCGCGAATAATTGTGCGCGGCGCTTGGGCGAACAAGGCGCAGACGTGATTGCCAGTAACGGGAGTCAAAACCCGTTGTTTACGCAAATTGAATGCATAGGGTGCACAATAGGCTTCACCTTCACTGTCTGGATTCAGCCGGTCCATGGCCCGCATTAAACAGCCTATGTAATAAAGGCTTGTACCGGTCAAACCACAGTGTTTACGTCCCAGTTTCTGGATTGTTTGGGTTTGCTCTTCAGTAGCGCGGTAAATAACAAAATCCAGGCGTTTGGCTGGTTTTTCAGGTTTGAAGGTTTGAATGCTTTTTAAACTGTCCAGCCGGTCGATATAACGTTTTCCTTTTAGCAACAAGCCCAGTTTTTGCCACCAGCGAAATCGCTTGAGCTGTTGATTGACCAGCGGCTCTGTTTCCGGCTGGCCGAATTGCTGGCGTTGTTTTTCATCGCTGCAACATAAGTATTGCAGAATCAGATCCGCTCCGCGTGCATCACAAAAAGGGTGTAGCCATCGGCAAAAAAACGTATGTTTTCCGGCACTGCTAATCAAATAAAATTCGATTGGTTGTAGAGACTCCCGCGCTATTTTTTCATTTAGCAGGGACACTAACAGCTGATGATGAAAAACCTCTTCATCCAGTGCATCATCTGTTTGCTGGTGCTGATGTAAAAACACCGGAGACTGATCTGCTTTACACCAGTAAAAGCGCCGCCCTTTTTGTATCAGCCGTCCATTAGCGGTTGGAAATTGCTGAAAAAACGCCTGAATACGTCGCGTCAGTTCATCAACATCCGGCTTCTGGTTCAAGGTCAAGGCAACACAAGCATAACTACCGGCAAGACCATCATTACGAATTTCCTGATCCATCGCCAGGGTAAAATAATCTGCCGGATTCAAGCTTTCAATAATGTCTTCGTCAGCTTTTGTCATGATGTTTGGTGACGTTCTATCCAGGCGGCCAGCGCATTGAAATTCTTCACATTGTCCGGTTCGATTTCGGTATCCGGCAAGGTCACGCCAAACTGATCCTCGATGTACATAATCAGGCGCATAATGCCCATACTGTCCAAACAGGCCTCCAGCAAGTCATCCTCATCAGAAAATTGCTGCGGATCGGGGACGAAAACCAGTTCCTGGAAAATAAAATCACGTAGTTTTTGTTTCATAATGTATTTAAGAAATTCATCTTATAGGCAAGGCATAAAAATCAATATCAAGACTATTCTATCCTAGCCCGAATATTTCATCACCCCCCGAAGAAAAATATCCGCAAGCTGCATACGTAGCCAAAGAATAGTGATAATGTTGATAATTTGAAGGTTCAAGAAGCCATTTAACCTGTTATTTCAATTGTTCAGGACACTTTACTCTTGCCCCATTATTTATAGCATGCTGGGAACAGCACTGTCTTAGCGGTAATCCGGACAAAGGCGTTGGTTGATTGTCTGGAATAATGATTGATAAGGATAATGACTTGAAAATAGCAGTCGAAAACGGCGTGTATTACGGATAACAACTGCTCTTATCAACATAACACCGCCGTCGCTCGTTATGACTCTATCACTGAATCGGGCTTCAATAAATTTGTCTCCAACACGTCAAAGCCGCAACCTGGTTGATCAAAATCTCACCGAAAACATGCATATAAATTAACAGTATGGTGTTTTCGGTGAGTTAAGTGTAACCGTTCACAGGCCTTGCCAAACATCAAAAAAAGTCAGAAAATCCCCCTTATGAATAAAAGGCATCTGGATTTAACGAAAGCCCCACCGTTACCTGACACATTGGAAGAATCTCATCAGGTGATTTTGTCGCTATGGGAAGTCGTCGCCGAATTACAGGCCTGGAAAGACGAACTGGAAGAACAATTGAATACCGGTTCCGACAACTCATCTTCCCCACCCTCTCAAGACAGCCCCAAAAAACGGGCGGAACGCAAAAGAAAAGCGGCGACAGGTCGCCAGAAAGGCGCGCAGACCGGACACAAAAAGTATGAGCGGGCCTTACTGCCTGAAGACCAGGTCGATACGATCAAGCGTTACTACCCGGACACACGCTGTGAATGTGGGGGATTGATTCACATCGACAGCTATCAGCGTCATCAGGTTTTCGATGTGCCTGAAGTCCGCTATGAAATCACCGAACATCAGCGCTATACCGGATGCTGTCAACGCTGCGGAGAACGGCGGACCGCGCATTTTCCACAATCGGTGCCCACAGGTCAAATGGGGCCTGGGCTTATCGCCTGGATCAGTCTGATGAATGGGCGTTACCATTTGACCTTGAGACAAATAGAAAGTCTGCTGCAGGAACAGTGGGGACTTGAATTCAGTCTGGGGGCGATCAGTCAAAGCCAGGAAAAACTCAACAACTGGCTGGTTCCGGTTTATCATCAGATTGGTGAAAGTGTCCGCAATGCAGATCCTGGCTATGCCGATGAAACCCGGCATTACAGGAATCGCAGTGTTTACTGGCTTTGGTCCCTCTCGACTACTCAGGCAGCTTATTTCCTGATTCACTACTCCCGTGGCAAAGGGGCGGCCAAAGAACTGCCGGGTACATTTAACGGCGTGCTGGTCACCGATCGTCATGGTGCCTACAATGACTATACAACAGACAAACACCAATACTGCTGGGCGCACATCATCCGAAATCTCGAAAAAATCGCCCAACGACAAGGGCGGGCAGGCGAAGATGGTCAAAAACTGCTGAGAATAGCCCGTCTGGTGGTGCGATGCGCCAAACGCTGGCAACAAAGCCAATATCAAAGCCAGCACTATCGACAGGGGCTCGACCGACTTCGAGAAAGTCTCGAAAGCCAGCTACAACAGACGGCGTTAATCCATGGCAAAAACAAAACCGGCAACACCTGCCGAAAACTGCTCAAGGATTATGCCAAGCTCTGGACATTTATGACACATCCGGGTACCCCCTTAACTAATAATGCCGCGAAGAGATCATTACGCCCTTATGTAATTTGGCGAAAAATCAGTTTTTTCAGTCAATCGCATCGCGGCACCCAGTTCCGAGCCATGATATTGTCTGTGATTGAGACCTGCAGACGCTTAAATATTAACCTGTATCAAACGCTGAGAACAATTTGTACTCAAGGACTTTTTGAAGAGAAAGTGACTTACAGGCTGCCTGTTTCAGAACAAAAGCTGGAAATTGTGACTGTGGGGGCGTGAACGGTTACAGTTAAGTTGAGATGATTGGGAATATGAATGCTTTATTCTTGAGATTTTTTATATAATTTTGAATAATAATTTACAGAAGTACCTATGTAGAAGTTACGCATTGACAACAGATCGAAATTTTGGGTTTAAATGATTCATATTTGGCATAAAGGTGTCGATAAACGAAGCCATAACATCGTTGAATAAATTCCGCTGTACGCTATAGCAATTATTAATCACGTCTGCAAAGCTCAATTTTTGTAATTGAACAAAGCCACAAATTGCAGAAAAAATATGATTATTTATTGCTCTTTTATTGCGAACCGGGAACCGCTCAATATTACACACCTGCTTTATTGCCCGATGATATTGCTCAATCTGCCAATGCCTGTCATGTTGTTCGGTAAATGCTTTCTTGTCAAAAACAGCGGTTTTTTCTTCATCAGGTAGTGAACTTATGTAATGGCGAACTTGTTCTTTCAAGGTCGTCCGAAATAATTTCACATACCCAAAATTTTTGAGCCAAACCATTAAGCCGTCTTCCGGGATTTCTAATTGCCTGACTTGAACCCATGAACCTTTTTCAACAGAGACTAATCGATTACCTTCCACTGCAAAGAATAATCCTGTCTGATGATTTCTTATCAATTTAAGATTATCCACGCAACTGTACCAGCTATCTCCTGTTACAAAACCAGGTTCCAGTCCCCAAGCTAATACTTCGGTCAGCATGTCTTGAAAATAGTCATTTTTTGTCTTTCCTTCCGCCTTATCGACCACCCGGAAATTCAGTGGTTGGTGTTTTCCTTGAATGTCTGTGTAGTACAACGTGACAAGATTGATTCCCTTGACTGCTCTATGATGTTTTCCCGACCAAAAATAACTGACAAATGCCATATATTGGCTATAAGGTTTATCAAGAACACTATCGTCAACACTCAAGGTTCCGCCCTTTAAATTCAGGCTTGCGCTGGCTTCATTGTATAAATCTCGCCCAGTGTAATGCTCCCGATTTAGAAATCGATTTACGCTATCATGTGATATTGACATGACTTCTCCTAATCGTCGACAACTAGCTTGTTTCGGCTCACTTAATAAAAAACCCATATACATGGGTAATGTACAGCAGGCTGTTGAGGGGCGTGTTATTTCTCTTATCAAGGTTTGCCTTGCATTGACTTTGGAATTTTTTAAACCCATAGTTTAACATTACCTGTCAATGCGTAACTTCTACTATGTAATTATCATTTTTTCTATTGTGGTAATCTAACGTTTTTTGTACGTATAATATTTCAGAGTAATTATCAAAGCTTTGTACATCAATACCAATGATTGTCGGTACTTTTGAGAACTCATCTTCTGATCTTTGCTGAATTTTGAAAATTGAATCTGTTGCATACACCATAGGGACAAGAGTATCTAAATAGCTGCCTAAGATAGCAGCATTTCCAGAAGTTAGTAAGCCTTGTTCAGCCCATTCATTATATTTCCACTGAATAGCAGCCGAGAACTCTAGATTACTTTCGTGGCTATGAATGATCGGTTCCAGCTTGGAAAGCAGAGTAACATATTGATCCATTAAATTTTCAACAAAACCCCAGTTACCTGATTTTTTAGCATTTTTCCACTCAGCTAAAGTATGGGGTTCAGTATCTGAATGAATGCCTGCAAACTGTTCTGATGAAGGAACACTGCTCTGGTAGTCAATAATCCAGTGAATCATATTTTCAGATTTAGTATGATTGCTATTTAAAAAATACGTATTTCCCATTAACAGGCTGTTGATTTAATCCAACCTGGAGGCCGCATTGTTTCGTTGCCATAATAGGCATTTGATTACATAACTAATTGTTATTTATGGTAAAATGATTCAATCCATTTGATATTCCCCGATTTTTTATTTGTTATGCGCGGCATTGATTATACCCAAAACGAGTTATTAAGTTATCGGACGCTGGAATCTAGAATTCCGGGTGATCATCCTTTACGCAAACTACGATATTTGGTCGATATTCTATTGACTACTTTGGATGAGGAGTTCGATGACCTGTATTCCCGACGGGGCCGGGCGTCAATTCCTCCCGAGCGTTTACTCCGTGCCAGTTTGTTGCAAATCCTGTTTTCCATTCGTTCGGAGCGGCAACTGATCGAACACATTGATTTCAATCTGCTGTATCGTTGGTTTGTCGGCTTATCAATGGATGATGAGGTTTGGGATCATTCAACGTTCAGCGCCAATCGTGACAGGCTTCTGAATGAGCGCGTCAGTCGTTTGTTTTTTGATCGTGTGCTGTGCCTGGCCGAATGGCAGGATTTAGTTTCAGATGAACACTTTTCGGTTGATGGCACGCTAATCAAGGCCTGGACTTCTATGAAAAGCATTAAGGCCAAAGACGGTTCGAGCCGGCCGCCGGAGGATTCCACCCGCAATCCGAGTGTCAACTTCAAAGGCGAGAAACGCTGTAACGACACGCATGAATCGACAACGGACCCGGAAGCAAGGATGTATAAAAAAAGTCAGGGCGATAAAGCCCAACTCGCTTTTCCGGGCCATGCACTCATGGAAAATCGCCATGGCTTGGTCATCGATGTTGAAGTGACCCAGGCGACAGGAACGGCCGGGCGGGAGGCGGCGACAAAAACTATGATACCCAAAACTTCGTTGCCGAGCTTCGCGCCATGAAGGTGACCCCGCATGTAACTCAAAAAGCGGAAGGTTCGGCGATTGACAAGCGGACGACCCGACACCCAGGCTATACCAGCAGTCTCAAAATCCGTAAACGGATCGAAGAAGTCTTTGGCTGGAGCAAAACTGTTGGGGGATTACGTCAAACCCGATTTTGCGGAGTGAAAAAAGTGACTGCACAAACCGTATTCACCTTCGCAGCGTATAACCTGACCCGCCTGATGACCCTGTTACAATGGCGTTATTCAACTGCGTAGGCACCGTTGTGCCTGAAATCCGCCAAAAGGCGGAAATAAAGCCTCGAAAGGGCAATATAAACCGGCTGATACCGGAAAACCTGGCTAATCAGGCCATCCAGAGGTAAATTTAACCCAAAATGAAGGGCTGGAGCCGGAGGCATAGGGGCGTTTTTCAACAGCCTGTTAATAAGCTGTTGGTTTTTTTATTCTCTGACTTTTTTTGTACAGGGGGACTGTCTACTTGCGCAATAAGGTTTAAAGAGCTGCAAGCAGTAATAAAGGCAAAAACATATTGAGGATCAATATTCAAGGTTTTAGCGACATCCAGCATGGATTGGGGTTGTTTGATTAACAATGCACAAATTCGTAACGCATGTGGAGTGACGATTAGACGGGTTAAATTTGGCCAGTGTTTTAAAATAATTGGCTTGTTAGGGTCCATATTAGTCGGATAACGACCTTTAGATGTCCATAGCGCCAATTTCCACAACAAGCTATCTTCTGATTGAAACTTTTCATCCTGCCTGTTGGTTGGCAGTTCTCTGATATTGACTGCCGAGAAGCTGATATTAGTCTCGGAAGATGGGCTCATTTTTAAATTGGCGAATGCTCTCAGTTGGTGATCCGTTGCATCCAGCCATATTTCCTTGCTGTGTGGAAAAATAATCAGGGGTTTCCAGCCCGCGTTGATTTCCAGAACCATTCCTTTTTTATGGGCGGGTTTTATCGCGTTATAGACATAACAAAAAAAGTAATTTTTGGGTGAAAAGGATGCTTGAGTTACTTGCTCTGGATCGCTGAAGTCAACTCCGCTTATTAGGCCGATATAATTGGAAAAAAACTTCTCGTTAACGGGTTTGTCTGGTTTTTGCTCGGCAGTGGGTTGTTCAGTCTTTTTTAATGGATCAGTTTTGTTTGTAGATCCGGAATCATTAGCTGCTGATTTTTCATTTGTGTCTTTTTGGTCTGTCGTAGTGCCTTTTTCAAGTAGCACTTGACTTTGTTTTAATGCCAATAGGGTGGCTTCTTTGGTCAGTGGTTTTTTTAGAAAGATTATATTCGAATCGAGACGGCGTTCTGTCAAAGAGGCAACGATAAAAACGCATTGATTTTGATTGCGTTGAAGTTTGGATAATATGTTATAGCTTCCACTATAGTCCAAATCAACAAGATGAATATCGGCATCATCAATAGTTTCACTGACAATGAATTCTTTGGATATTTGCCGAAAAAATAGTCGCATAATTTTTTCGGTTTGTTCAGGAACGCCATGAATTACGAGTTTCAGTGCAGACTCGCTAGGTGCTGACCGGTTCATGATGATTGATCAGAAAAAAATCGTTGCAATACGGACCAATCAGGAATTAAGGATATTCCTTTAGCTTGGGCTTGCTGATAAGTTTTTGAAAAACGTGACTTACTTTTAGTCGAGCGGTATAAATCCAGTAATAGTTGCTGAATATCTTCCCGATCAGATTGAAATAAGCCCTGTTCTAATTCAGCCATCGCTTGCTCTAATTGGCTGTATTCTATGAAGTCTTGAGCCAGGGTTAATGAATCAGTACGTTTTTGGCTTGTTGCTTCTTGGCTTTTTTCTACTAATGGCAAAGCTGTGATACGACCGCTGGCAAACAGACTAAACTTTACTGTTTGCAGGGAAGTGAAGTCATTAAACTTCAATGCTTGTTGTAATAAATCAACTTGCTGATTGGATAACAGGCTTTGGGTACCTGCGACCATGCGTTGAGCGAAATCTACACCCTTTCCTTGTAAAAATAATCTCTGTACATGACAAAAATTAGCTTATGACAATTGAGTCTCATGTATTCCAGTGACAAAAGGTATGGGTTGCAAAAGAGCAATCACTTTTCTAATCATCCTTTTTGATTGAGATAAGACATTAAACAACGTTGAGCGGATACAATCTAATCCATATCGAAACAGGCTTTGCGCGAGCCGCTGATGTGTTTTGGTTTTTATTGGTAACTCGCAATCATGTTTCCATTCGCCTGCTTTATGTGACCAACAGAAAGCAATAACGGGAAGTACTAACAATTTTTTGATCCGAAGATAACCGACTACACGCGTTTCCTCAAGTTTGAATCCCCGTCCTTTTAAACCGCCGAAAAGCGTTTCGATTTCCCAACGCAAGCCATAAATTTTAATCGCATCAGGGTTCAAATGCTGACAGACGATGATTAATAACTCACCATCACTCAGCCGTAACCCACTGAGATAAATTGAACAATTTCCCAAATAGCGCGCTGTTGAGAGGTGTCGTGTGCTACCCGGCTTAAGCCCATAAAACAAACGCTCTACGCGTATTCGCTGGCCTTGGGCATTGGTTGTCCTGGCGTTGTTGCGAATACGGATATAAAAGGGAATCTCTTGCTCAAACAACCAGCCCATCCATTCGTCTCCAATAAACTCCCGATCAGCCAAAAGACCTTTGATGTGATGTCGGCCAAACTGCGCAATAAAGCGTTTCATCAGCGCTATACGTTCCTTCGTATTAGAGTTGCCCCGCTTGTTTAAAGGCAACCAATACACAGGAATGGCGGCACCCCGATAAACCACGGCAAGCACCAGCAGATTAATATTGGTTTTACCCCACTTCCAATTCGTCCTGTCTAACGTCAGATAGTAATCCTGATCAGTGAAACCAAACAGTTTCATGATGAAATGAGCGACTTCATTGTAATCCAGCCAATGGTCACTGAAAAATCGTTGCATCCGTCGATATCGTGAGGAAATTTTTGCCCGACTGGGAAAGAATACGGCGAGCTGGGCCAGATTGACCGTGCTAACTGCCATCAAAGCAATTAACATACCCACAAAACAAACGATTCTTGCCTTGTTCCATTGAAAGTGCTCAGTTAATATGACGGTCAGCTCGTTGATTTGTAATGTCCCGTTATTCATATTCGCTAAAACAAAATGCGGTATTTAATTACATTTCAACGAGCTACGCCAGCTTTTAATATTTTTTGTCATGTACAGAGAAGAAATTTACTTAATTGTGATTAAGTTCAATTGTTTTTATGAATAATAGTTTAAATAAATGGATAGGAATTCAAAGGCATGGAGCATAAAAATATTGTTTTGGAGGTGCTGAAAAAATTACTCAATGATGAATTGAAATCCTGCTTCAGAAAAAATCTGGTCAAAAGCAAATCACTGATGGAAATGCTATCAAGAAATATCAAAACAAGGTGCTGACGGCTGCCGAAGTGATGGAAGCGCTTACATGGACACCGCCAGTTTTGCAAGTACAATTCTGACGAAATAAAAATCAGTTGCAGTCTTACATCCGGCCTGTTGTTGGAGTATTTATAACTCCTGGCCTCTATGGAATTCGCCGGCGGGGCCCTGTCTGAACAAAGAAGTCGGTGCTTCAAGCGCTTCCCCGGGTTTGACCCGCCGCGGTCTGACCTGTTTCGCCATAAACTGTCTATGCAATCGTTGACAGGTGTTGTATGCCTCCTGAAATCGGTTATGTCTCTCGCGGATTTTTCGACAGATCAGGGAAGATCTGGCGAAAAATTCGCCACTTGTTTGTTAAGCATTAATCCACCCGGCAGAATCTCATGCCGGCATGCGCCTTTCTATCGTTTCGTACATGGGTTGCCAGACGGTTTGCCGGGCCGTTACCGCCCAGGCAGTTCGCGCCATCTTGTTCGCCAGAGCAACCGCCACTTCGTTAGGGTGGCAACGGGTCAACAGTTGTTCTACCCGGGCATGACCACCCGGCTGACCCAGCGCTTGTCGCCTGCGGACATGCCGAATGACCGCTCGAGCGCCATGGATCAATAAGCTCCTCAGGTAACCATCCCCCCGTTTGCTGATACCCAACAATCGCTCTTTACCACCCGAGGACGATTGCCGGGGCACCAGGCCCAGGTAAGCTGCCAACTGACGACCATTGGCAAAACCTTCTCCACGCTGACCCAGCAAAGCGGCCAGCAGCGTGGCCGTCAATACGCCGATTCCAGGAATAGATTCCAGGCGTTGGCTGACCGCATTTTGTCGGTGCCAGGCGGTTATCGTTTTGGTCAGCCGGTCAATCTGGGATTCCAGGTAAGTGTGACTTTCCTGCAGGGTATCCAGCAGCTCCCGAACATCCACCGGTAAGTCATTCTCAGCATCTTCCAGAATCTCGGGTAAGCGTTGCTTGATGTTTTTCACGCCTCGAGGAAGCGCAATCCCGAACTCCGGCAAAACGCCTCGGATGTGATTCTCCAGCGCCACCCGCTGTTTCACCAGCAACTGCCTGCCATGGTGACAATGAAAAACCGCCTGCTGATCAGGGCTTTTGACCGCAACAAATCGCATGCCGGGTCGTGTAACCGCTTCACAAATAGCCTCCGCATCGTTAATGCCGGTATTTGACTGCGCTTCAATTGTTTACGCAGTACCACCTGGCCTCGTTCGTTAACACCATGGAGCTGAAAAACATTTTTTGCCAAATCAATGCCTAATACGCTAATCTGTTTCATGGATGCCTCCTTCCGTTTTAGTTAAAAAACTTGCCTTAACTATGGCACATCGATGCCGGTCAAGGGAAGGCGGTGTCCATTCCATCTGATTAAGCTAAACAAGGAAATCATTGGCATGGATACACAAGCCAGTGAACTTGGCTTATCAGAATACGAGTATGCCTTTTATACCGCAGTTGCCGATAATGAAAGTGCAAAAGCGCTGATGCCGCATGATAAATTAAGAGTGCTGGCGGTGGTTTTGACCGAACGGTTCAGGTCAAACGCTTCAATCGACTGGACAATAAAAGAGAGTGGACGAGCCAAGCTGAAAATGATTATCTATCCACCTGATTTGTAAAAACTGGCGACAGAAACCGTGTTGAAACAGGCAGAACCTGTTGCCAGTGAAGTTACCGTTGATGCATAGGAAAAAAATGAATAAGGCCCAGCAATATTCATAAGCTGATTGTTTTCTGACTCTCGCCGGGGTCAGCGAAAGTCAGAAAGCCAGTCATCACAGAATCAAGCGGTGATTATGCTGACCTGTTCAGCACGTTTTTTGATCTCGTCCCAGTCTTCGGCGTCTACCAGATTGGCTGGAGCCATCCATGAGCCGCCGACACAGGCGACATTGTTTAGCGCCAGATATTGTTTGGCGTTTTCCGGGTTGATGCCGCCGGTAGGGCAAAACGTGATCTGCGGTAAAGGCCCGCCGATGGATTTAAGCATGGGTACGCCGCCGGCGGCTTCCGCCGGGAAGAATTTCATGGCGGTAATGCCTTTTTCCATCAGTTTCATTGCTTCACTAGGCGTTGCGACACCTGGCAAAATTGGCACACCGGAATTGATGGCGTGATTGATCAGGCTGTTGGTGACGCCGGGGCTGACTAAAAATTCAGAACCGGCATCGATAGCTTGGTTGAGGGTATCGATATTGATAATAGTGCCCGCGCCAACAATAGCGTTAGGGACTTCAGCCTTGATTGATCGAATGGCTTCCAAGGCGACGGGGGTGCGCAGGGTGATTTCAAGGACTTTCAGCCCACCTTCTACCAGGGCATGAGCCAAAGGAACTGCATGTTCCAGATTGTTGATGACCATCACCGGAATAACCGGTGAGGCATTCATGATGTCTTTGATTGCTGTCATGTGTTTTCTCTAGGTAAGGTTTTGTCAGTTGCCGGCTTTTAACCGGCGTAGAACTGAGATGTACTCAATCGACCGGAAACAGGTTGGATGCGCCGGTTTCCGCAGTCGATGCGCCGAGTCTGAAATGACCGAACATTTCCCGGCCCATGCCATAATGATGGTTATTGGCACGGTTTGGAATTGGAGTGCGGGCATTGAATTCTGCTTCATCCACCAGAACATTGATGTCACCACTCTGAAGGTTCAGGGAGATGATGTCGCCATCCAGTACTTTTGCCAGTGGACCACCCATTTCACATTCCGGGCAAAGGTGAATGACTGACGGCACTTTACCGGAAGCGCCAGACATACGCCCATCGGTGACCAGGGCGACCTTGAAACCCTTATCTTGCAAGACGCCCATCGGTGGCGTCAGTTTATGCAGTTCCGGCATGCCATTGGCGCGCGGCCCCTGGAAACGGATGACGGCGACGAAATCTTTTTCCAGCTCACCGCGTTGGAATGCCGCCAGAAAGTCCTCCTGGTCATCGAATACCACGGCCGGCGCTTCGATAACCTGGTGATCTTCAGATACGGCAGATACTTTGGATACACCGCGGCCTAAATTGCCAGTCATGACGTGCAGGCCGCCCATCGGATTGAATGGTTTTTCTACACTCCTAATCACATCAGGATCACGGGATTTTTCAGGACAAGGAACCCAGGTGAGTTTGACACCGGTCAGAATCGGTTCCTTGGTGTAACTTTCCATGCCTTTTTCATCGGCCACGGTCAGGATATCGGCATGCAGCAAGTCGTGTTTTAATAATTCCGCAATAAGCAGGCTCATGCCGCCTGCCTGATGGAACTGGTTTACATCGGCAGGGCCGTTGGGATAGATTTTGGTCAATTGTGGAATGACTTTCGACAAGCGATCGAAATCATCCCAGTTTATGGTGATACCGGAGGCGCGGGCGATGGCAATCAAATGCATCGTGTGGTTGGTCGAACCACCAGTTGCCAACAGTCCGATAATGGCGTTGACCAAGGCTTTTTCATCCACCATATGGGCAATTGGGCGATAATCATCACCCATGGAGGTAAACTTTAATACCTGTTGCGCTGCTCGGCGGGTCAGTTCATCGCGTAACGGCGTGTTGGGGTTGACGAAGGAACTGCCGGGTAAATGAAGTCCCATTATTTCCATCATCATCTGGTTGCTGTTGGCGGTGCCGTAGAAGGTGCAAGTGCCAGGGGAATGATAGGAAGCTGCCTCTTTTTCCAGTAACTCCTGGCGGCTGATTTTGCCGATGGCGTAAGCCTGACGGGCGCGTGCTTTTTCTTTATTGCTGATGCCGGTCGGCATCGGGCCTGCCGGAACGAATACGGCGGGCAGGTGGCCAAAGCTCAGCGCGCCGATTAACAGGCCGGGAACGATTTTATCGCAGACGCCTAGATATAATGCGCCGTCGAAGGTGTTATGGCTCATGCCGATGGCGGTGGCCATGGCGATCAGGTCGCGGCTGAACAAGGAGAGTTCCATGCCCGGCTGTCCCTGGGTAACGCCATCACACATGGCCGGAACTCCGGCAGCGACCTGGGCGACACCGCCGGCCTCGCGAACCGCTTCCTTGATGATGTCGGGGGTGTCTTTATAAGGTTGATGCGCCGACAGCATATCATTATAAGAAGTAACGATTGCGATATTGGGTTTTGGGGTTTCAGCCAGATCCTGTTTTTCAGCGACCGGGCAGGCCGCGAAGGCATGCGCCAGATTGGCGCATTGCATATGAGAGCGGATGGGGGCTTTTTCCGCCTGTTTGTCAATATAATTCAGGTAGGCCGTGCGATCTTTTTGACTGCGCTCGATAATTTCCTGAGTGATTTTTTCAATGGTCGGATGCATATTTTTCTCCAGTTGCCAAAGGCAAGGGTCTAGGGACGAATTCGTTGGGGTTAAGGCGCCCAGTACAATTCGACCGATACTTGGGTTTGTTGCAAGATGGCGCGAACCGGCATATCCTCGACGGGACCGGCTTTGAGAGCCTGTTTGAAAACGACCAGTTTTTCTTCTCCAGTCAATAATAAAACCAGGCGTTTGGCTTGTTGCAGACCGTGTAATGACAGGCTCAAGCGTTCGGTGTTAGGGCCGGTTACATCGCTTTGCTTAGCCATGATGGCTACGGTGAGCTGCTTGTATTCCGGTGACAAAGCTTGCTCGAGTCCTTCCGCATGAGGGAAGAGTGAAGCGGTATGGCCATCGTTACCCATGCCTAATATGGCGATAGTAAAAGGTTGAGGCAGTTGCCGGTAGCGTTGTTCAGTTTCTTGCTGTCCTTCGATTGCAGTTTCAGCGGCCGTTTTCATCGGGGTGAAAGGCGCATCAGCCGCTTGGTTGACCAGTAAGGTTTGTTTGATCAAGGCTTCGTTACTGGCTTCATGATCAGGGTCGACCCAGCGTTCATCGACCAGTGCGACATGTATGTTATGCCAGTCCAGTTCGGATTGAGACAGGGTTTGATAGAGCGGCGCGGGCGTACTGCCGCCTGAGACCAGAAAACTGGCTTGGCCGGTTTCCATTAGCGCTTTGTCCAGGTGACGCTGGCAGGCTAAAGCCAGGCTGTTAAAAAGTTCGTCTCTCGTTTTGAATAAAGATTGTTGTACCATGATAGTTCCTTATGCTTCCCAGGCGCGCCCATCGCGTGCCAACAGGCTGTCGGAGGTGATGGGTCCCCAGGTGCCAGCCGGATAGGGTGAGGGGTGAATATTCTGGTTTTTCCAGGCGATCTGGATAGAGTCAACCCAGGCCCAGGCTTGTTCGATTTCTTCCCGGCTTAAAAATAAAGTAGGGTTGCCACGCAAGGCTTCCAGAATCAATCTTTCATAGCCGCCAAAAATCTGGCTTGCCTTGAATGCTTCTGAGAAACTTAAATCCAGTTTGGTTTTTTGTAATTTGATATCACCATCGATACCCGGAACCTTGTTGAGAATTTCAATCTCGATGCCTTCATTGGGTTGCAGATGGATAATCAGTTTGTTGGCAGGTAAATTCTTGAAACTGTGCGGGAAGATATTATGCGGTAATGGTTTGAAATTGATAACAATTTCGGTTCGCTTGTAGTTCATGCGTTTGCCGGTGCGCAAATAAACCGGCACGCCGGCCCAGCGCCAGTTGTCTATATCGACGCGCAAAGCGACAAAGGTTTCTGTACTGCTGTCGGGGTTGGCGCCTTCTTCTTCCAGGTAGCCTGGAACCGGGTCAGCCCCTTGAAAGCCTTTGGCGTACTGGCCGCGAACGGTGACTTGTTCAACATTATTGGCGTTGATTGGACGCATGGCTTTTAATACTTTGATTTTTTCACTGCGAATGCTGGTTGCCTCCAGGTCAACCGGTGGCTCCATGGTGACAAAGGTCAGAATCTGCAATAAATGATTTTGCAGCATGTCACGTAACTGACCGGTGTGGTCAAAATAATCCCAGCGGCCTTCGATACCGACAGCTTCAGCCACGGTGATCTGGATGGAATCGACGCTGTTATGATCCCAGTTAGTGGTAAAAATGGAGTTGGCGAAACGCAGGGCCAGCAAATTCAATACCGTTTCTTTGCCCAGATAATGGTCAATACGGAAAATCTGCTCTTCTTTAAATACTTCGGAAACCGCATCATTGATTTCAATGCAGGATTTCAAATCGTGGCCGATGGGTTTTTCCATGACGATGCGCGATTCATCATTCAGAACACCGGCTTTATCCAGGCCATGGCAGATGTGTTTGAACAATACTGGTGATACGGCCAGATAGTTGACCAGCACATGAGTGTCTGGACTGATGGCTGTTTTCAGCTTGCTGTATTCGGCCTGTTGCATCAGATCGATTTTCAGGTAATTGAGCCGCTGGCGGAATTTTTCCCAGAGTTGCGGATCGATTTCATCATTCAAAAACTTTTCCAGACTATTGTGGGCGATGTCGACAAATTCGTCTTTTGTTTTGTCCAGCCGGTCAACGGCGATAATTTTACTGTCACTTTCCAGCAAACCGGCTTTTTCCAGTCGGAATAAGGAGATAATCAGTTTGCGGGTGGCTAAATCGCCCAGGCCGCCATAAATGACCAGAACACAAGGTTTATATGTTTTATTGACCATAAAATACTTAAATATTGGTTGTCGGCAGCTAGTAGAAGATAAGATGTTAACACCGATCGTATTGTGCCAACATTTTTACCACTACTTCCAAAAAACAGCCGGCCATTATAATAGGTCGCTGTCTGCAACGGCAAGCCGGGCATTGGATGGATGCCGCCAATTCTGTCGCCTGAATAAATCAGCGATTCCTTAAAAAAGCTTCAACCTCGGTTTTTGTAGGCATACCTGTTCTCGCGCCGATTTTTGTACAACACAGTGCCGCGACGGCGCTGGCATAATGTAGCGTATCTAAAAAAGGTGTCTTTTGGGCGATGGCTGCGGCGAATGCGCCATGAAAGGCGTCGCCGGCGCCGGTCGTGTCAATGGCGTTGACTTCAAAAGCAGGAAGCCGGCCATGTTGGTTATGGTTTTGCCAGATAAGACCGTGCTCACACAAGGTAATGATAACAACCGCAGCATGCTGGCTGAGTATTTTGAGGGCTTGTTCCGGGCTGTTGGCAAAATGACGAGCGAATTTTTCCGAACAGACCAGGTAATCGACCCGGTTCATCAGGTCCAGCGTACCGGTATGAGCAGAGCCTGCATCCAGTACGGTGGGAATGGCGTGTCACTTGCAATATTCGGCTAATTCAACAGAGATATGGGGTTCATGACCATCGAACAGAACCGTTTTAAAGCGAAGGTGATTGAAATCGACAGAGCCTTGCGCCAAGGCTTTGGTTTGGCCTTTGTAATTGATCAGCGCCCGTTTGCCATCCGGTTTGACCAGAATGACAGAAACTGGAGTGGGGTTGTCGCCGCGTGCGAGTAATTGATAATTGACATTATCTTGCCGCAATTCCTGCACATGCTGGTCGCCATAAAAATCATTACCCAGGTAGCCCGCAAATGCGGCTTTATAGCCCAGGCGGGAAACGGCAATGGCTGCATTGGCGGCCGGGCCACCGCCACAGCTGTGATGTTGTTCGGCGAAAATTTTTTCATCCGCTGCCGGGTGGTGGTCAATTTGAAAAATCAGGTCGTAACAGGCATGGCCGACAGATAAAACGTCGATATGTGATGCGTTTGAGTTCATGGGTGGAGAGTAGCATTGTCGTTTGAAATTGGCAATATAGGCTGTTGCAGGGTATGGGGATAGGGATTTATAGTGGCTGGACAGAAAAATGCTGCGGGAGTATGCTCAAGAAAAAACAATAGAGGAGTTTGAAATGGCAATAGATGCAACTTTATTACCGGAAATGATTGCGGCAATGGAGCAGATTATCAATGATAATGTCGATGAAGTAACGGCATTAGATCAGGCTATTGGCGATGGCGACCATGTTTACAATTTGCAGCGAGGGCTGGAAGCATTAAAGGAAAAACAGGATGAGTTGGCTAAGCTGGATTGGCCGGATGCCTGGCAAAAAATGGGTATGATAGTGATGTCAAAGGTTGGCGGCGCTTCCGGTTCATTGTACGGTAGTTTTCTGGTGACCATGGCAAAAACGGCCAAAGACAAAACGGTTGATGCCAATGTGTTTGCTGAAGCATTCATGGCGGGTGTTGAGTCGATCAAGAAACGTGGCCGTGCCGATGTGGGCGAGAAAACCATGCTGGATGTTCTCGTTCCGGTTGCGAAAAAATTACAGCAAGGTGTGGCGGCGAAAGAGGATTTAAAAAGCTTGTTAGCCGATTTGAATAAGGAGGCCGAAAAAGGCGTTGAAGCCACTCGGGATATGATTGCAACCAAAGGCCGGGCATCTTTTTTGGGAGAGCGCAGTAAAGGCCATATCGATGCCGGGGCAAGAACTGCTCAGCTGATGATTAAAGCAGTCAGCGAAGTGATCGAACGGCATTTATAAAAAGAAACCGCCCGCAAAGTGAAAAACGCACACGCTTTGCGGGCGACAAACGAATAAATGGAGATCGTTCAACACTTCCAGCGTAAAGCGGCGGTATTGACCGGAGCATCCCACAGTGACAGCATTTCGTCATCCAGTAATGTGACTGTGACCGAACAGCCGGCCATGTCCAGCGAGGTGGTAAAGTTACCGACTAAAGAACGACAGATCTCGACGCCTTGTTGTTCGTAATGCTGGGCAGCCAGGTCGTACATCAGATGCAGTTCGAGCAATGGTGTGGCGCCAAAGCCGTTGATATGCAATAAAATCCGCTGCCCTTTTTGGGGTTTGAGGTCTTCATCGATCGCTTGGGTCAGATGTTTGATGATTTCGCTGGCCGGGGCGAGTTTTAAGGTTTCACGGCCGCGTTCTCCATGGATGCCGACGCCCATTTCCATTTCGTCTTCCGCCAACTCGAAAGTTGGTTTGCCAAGGGCGGGGACGGTACAGCTACTTAGCGCTACACCCATTGAGGCGGTGGATTGCACGACCTTGTCGCCGAGCGCTTTACAGGCGGCCAGGTCGTAACCCTGTTCGGCGGCGGCGCCAACGATTTTTTCAACTATCAAGGTGCCTGCTACGCCGCGTCGCCCGGTGCTATGGTCTTTAGGTAGAGAAACATCGTCATCGACCAAAACACTTTCATTTGGCGCGTCCAGCATTACGGCCGCAATTTCAAAATTCATTACATCGCCGGCATAGTTTTTAACGATGAATAAAACACCGCCACCATTTTCGAACGATTCGGCCGCCGCCAGCATTTGATCAGGGGTAGGCGAGGTGAATATTTGTCCAGGGCAGGCGGCATCAAGCATTCCAAGGCCGACAAAGCCAGTGTGCAAGGGTTCGTGACCTGAACCGCCTCCTGAAATCAATACGACTTTACCGGGTGTTGTTTCACTGTTTCGCCGAATAAAAGTGGGTTCGGTATGGAGTTGTATGATGTCGGCATGGGCTTTGCCAAAACCTAGAATGCTTTCATCGAGTAAGGTATCGGTGTCGTTGATGAATTTTTTCATGGGATTTGCTCCTTGTTACAAATTTTTTAATGCCAATGTTATTTCGCGAATATCCTGCATGACTAAAGTGGGGGCATAGCTTGATTGTGTTAAATCCTGCTGAGTGGAAATGCCTGAAAAAACCAGAATGCTACGGGTTCCAGCATTAATTGCACCCAGGATATCAGTATCCAGCCGGTCACCAATCGCCAGCGTTTCTTCTGGGCTGGTATGCAACATTTTCATGGCCTGCTGGTACATTATGGGTTTGGGTTTGCCTATTGTGGTTGGTTTGCGTCCTGTGGCAGCTTCAATGGCTTTTAAAATAGAGCCATTACCAATAGTAATACCTTTTTCGGTCGGTAAGGAAGTATCAGCATTGGTCCCGTAAAAATGGGCGCCGCTACAGATGTTTAAGGTAGCGGTAGAAAGTTTTTGCCAGGTCAAAGTGCGGTCAAGCCCCAAGACAACCAGGTCAGGGCCAATGTTTTGCAAGGGGTCGCGAATTTCATCCAGCCCTGTTAATTCGAAACCCTGCTCAATCAGTGGCTCCAGCAGGCCGCTTTCGCCAATCGCATAAATGCGCGTTAGTTCCGGCGGGTGATGTTCAGCCAGATAAGAGGCGGTTGCAATGCCTGAGGTCAGGATTTCATTTTCTGAGACAGTAACTCCAAATGAAGCGAGTTTTGCGATATATTGTATTGCGGTAAGGCTGGCGTTATTGGTTGCCAGCACAAAAGGCAAGGAACGCTGGCGCAAGGTATCAAAAAAATCGTTCAAGCCAGGTAAGGGCTCAGAACCGTGCCATAAAACACCATCCATGTCGATTATCAGGCCATTAATATTAGAAAAAGGATTCATAGGGTTTTCGTTAACGAGAAAGTGTGTTAATTTTTAAAGCCGATTTTCAGGCTATTGGAATGGTATCATTAGCATCGGCTGAAAAATACGATAAAATAAACTTTGGCTGAATGATATCGTCATCTTTAGATAAAAGCCTGGGAGGTGGTCGGGTTATGGGGTTCGTGACGAGACGAGTGGGAAATCGAGTGGATTTTTCCTCTGTCGCAGTAGAATCATCCATAATCCGATAGCCTCCTAGTAAATGGCGATCTGAAGTTTTTTTATTTTTTATGCATTAAAAAAACAAGAAAACTTTTGATTTAACAGTAATTTGTCTAAGGGTTTCGGGTAAAGACGGGAAAGCTGATTCGAAAGAGAGTGGCTTGTAAATTGACATTAACCTACTAACTGTTTTAGAGTTTGCAGTTAGTTGAACATTATGTCTAAACAATAACTGTAACAAACGGAGCATATAATATGGCAACACCATTAATTCAAATGGCTTTAGATTCACTGGATTTTGATGCAACAGTCAGCTTGGCTGAGCAGGTTGCGCCTTATGTTGATATTTTCGAAATCGGCACACCATGTATCAAATACAATGGCCTCAAGCTGGTTGAAGAATTAAGAGCTCGCTTCCCAGAGCATCTTTTATTGGTTGACTTGAAAACCATGGATGCGGGTGAATACGAAGCAACACCTTTCTACGCAGCTGGCGCAGACATTTGTACTGTATTGGGTGTTTCTGGCGTAGCGACTATCAGCGGTGTCATCAAAGCGGCTAAAGCACACAACGCTGAAGTACAGGTTGACCTGATCAATGTACCTGATAAAGCGGAATGTGCCAGAGAAGCTGCCGCTGCAGGCGCACAAATTGTTGGTGTTCATACAGGTTTGGATGCCCAGGCAGCCGGCCAAACACCATTTGCTGATTTGCAATTGATCGCAGATTTGGGTCTGGATGTTCGCATTTCAGTTGCCGGTGGCATCAAGCAAGAAACTGTTCAGGGTGTTGTTGAAGCAGGTGCTGACATCATCGTTGTTGGTGCCGCTATTTACGGTGCGCCATCACCAGCAGAATCTGCTCGTGGAATTCGTGAATTGGTTGATGCTGCTGCAGTTTAATTATTACTGCGGCAATTGTCATTGGGCTGCTTTGGATGGTCTAACCATGCAGGGTACAGTCTAGCGATGTAAAAAGGGCGAACGCTATGTTTCGCCCTTTTTTTCTTAGGAAAACGCTGGAAAGTGGCAATTCCTTCACTTAGCCAAAACAATTTCGACAAAGATGCGCGTGATTTTAGCGCGTCACTTTTTGTCGAAATTGTTTTGAACGGCTTGATGCATCCTTAGGCTGAAACAGTTGATGGTGCAGGGCTTGTTAATAGAGAAAATAAAAAACAAAGGGGTTACGGGTGAAAAAAAATAGTTTAATACATGGGTTGTTTGGTTCGCTGACAAAGCTTTCCTTTGATGAAAATGCAGGTTCTGGTAAAGAAGTTGAAATGTCTGAAGCAAATGAACAGACCCGCGTTGAAAAATATCTTAATGAAAAATCCGCCATCACCAGCGTGGAAAAGTATCTGAAAAAACATCCTCATGACCCAGCTACCGGTGTTTCCAAGTATGTCGCCAAGCGAATTTTATCTAATAAACCTGAGGTGACACGGGTAGCAAAATATATTACTAGGCATAATGTTTTACAGAAAGAGAAAAATGTCATCAGTAGCGTCGAGCGTTATGTTGTCAAGCAAAGTCTGAAGCCGAAAGTAGTTTTGACTGGCGTTGCGGTTTATTTGCGAAATAAAGAAAAACAAGCTCAGGATAGTTTGCCGACCACGACAGTGGCCAGGTTTTTATGGCAAAAAGAAATTGCCTTAAAAAAACAGGCCGCTCAGGCATTGGTTGAGAAATATCTCCAGGCAGAAAAAGAGGCAGCGAAGTTAGCGGCGGAAAATCCACAGCCAGTTGAAGATGATAGCCAGGAAGATGTGGCATTCGATCCTGCATCAACGGGTGTAGCCAAATATCTGGCCAGAGCAGAATCAGAAAAGAAGCATGTCACTACTGGTGTCAGCAAGTATGTCGCTAAAAAAAGAACACTGGCAAGTTCAGCTCCTTCATTAACAGGGGTTGAAAAGTATTTGTTGAGATTATCAATTGCACCAAAGCCGGCATTGACGAGTGTAGATAAATATGTGGTCAGAAAGGGGCTGCAATCGTCTGCTGATGAGCCTGTTACACGAGTGGAAAAGTATCTGGCCAGGAAAGAAACACAACAAAATGGTAAGGTTAAGATCAGTAGCGTTCAGAAATATCTGCTTAAACTGTCTATTCTGAAACCAAAATATATTGAAGCAGCTAGGCGCGAGGAAGAAGTGAGACCGGCTGACGAAATAACTGACGATACCGTTCAGGCGACAGGTATGGAAAAATATTTGCAGCAGAAGGCCGAGCAGGTATCAGAAGTTGAAAAGAAGCAATCCAGGGTTGAACAATATTTAGCACAGAAAGCGCTAAAAGATAGTCAGAAAGAAACACAGTTGACGGGTGTTGAGCGATATTTAAGAAAAAAATAACGCTCAAAATTAAATACGCTTTTTCTTAAAAAGCACGTAAATATCACAGTAGTGTTGTGGTTGAGCAACATTAAAGCGAGATGTGGTCAGTTTGTGTGTTAGGGATGGCTCAAGTTGATTTCAAATGGAAAAATAGATGACTTCCAATGATCACAGTATTGTATTTATCAATGAGCTTTTACGAAAAATTCGTAATGTGTGCGGAAAATGCGACATTTGATTGCTGATGTAATCATTATAATTAGATGATTTTCACTGATTTGGCAAGGATTTGAAAAATTGACATCTTTGCCTTTTCTGTTTTAAAGTTCTTCATCGAAATAAGACTGAAACAAATTTATAACACAACGGAGCATATAACATGGCAACACCATTAATTCAAATGGCTTTAGATTCACTGGATTTTGATGCAACAGTCAGCTTGGCTGAGCAGGTTGCGCCTTATGTTGATATTTTCGAAATCGGCACACCATGTATCAAATACAATGGCCTCAAGCTGGTTGAAGAATTAAGAGCTCGCTTCCCAGAGCATCTTTTATTGGTTGACTTGAAAACCATGGATGCGGGTGAATACGAAGCAACACCTTTCTACGCAGCTGGCGCAGACATTTGTACTGTATTGGGTGTTTCTGGCATAGCGACTATCAGCGGTGTCATCAAAGCGGCTAAAGCACACAACGCTGAAGTACAGGTTGACCTGATCAATGTACCTGATAAAGCGGAATGTGCCAGAGAAGCTGCCGCTGCAGGCGCACAAATTGTTGGTGTTCATACAGGTTTGGATGCCCAGGCAGCCGGCCAAACACCATTTGCTGATTTGCAATTGATCGCAGATTTGGGTCTGGATGTTCGCATTTCAGTTGCCGGTGGCATCAAGCAAGCAACAGTTCAGGGCGTTGTTGAAGCAGGCGCAGACATCATCGTGGTAGGTGCGGCTATTTATGGCGCGCCATCACCAGCAGAATCTGCTCGTGAAATTCGTGAATTGGTAGATGCTGCAGGAGCATAAAACAATGTGGCAAAAAGAAAATCAGAAATTAGTTATCAATAAAATCTCAGAGATTCTGGATGCAACTGACGAGACATATCATGATAAGCTCGTGAAAATGTTTGATGAGGCTAATCGCATTTTTATTTCTGGGGCAGGCCGTTCAAAACTCGTTGGTAATTTTCTGGGTATGCGCCTGATGCACAGTGGATATACTGTCTATATGGTTGGTGAGATTGTTACACCAAGCATTCAGGCAGGCGATCTGTTGATTGTGATTTCAGGTTCGGGTGAAACAGAACAGTTAATTTCATTCACCAAGAAAGCAAAATCAGTTGGCGCAAAAGTTGTACTGATTTGCTCAAGAAAAGAATCAACAATTGGCGATTTAGCTGATGCCGTTTTCCAGATTGGCAAAGAAGATCTTTACGAAAAAGTCAAAGGCATGCCAATGGGAACTGTTTTTGAGTTGTCTACCTTATGCTTTCTGGAAGCCATTGTGGCCCATATGATTTGGGAAAAAGGCATTCCAGAAGAGAAAATGAGAGAAAGACACGCCAACATGGAATGATTTATAAGCGGATAGCCTTATGCTATCCGCTTTTGTCCGTGTTGAAAACAAAGTGAAGAATAGCAAACAACAGTGTTTATACTGTTAACGATAATATTTTAGGAGAAGAACCGTATGGCTTCGCGTCGTAAATTAGCAAATGCAATCCGTGTATTGACCATGGATGCAGTACAAAAAGCAAAATCTGGCCATCCAGGCGCCCCTATGGGAATGGCGGATATTGCTGAGGTTTTATGGAATGATCATTTAAGACATAACCCAAAAAACCCAAACTGGGCAGATAGAGACCGTTTTGTTTTGTCTAATGGTCACGGGTCAATGTTGATTTATTCATTGTTGCATTTGACAGGTTATGACCTGCCAATGGAGCAATTGAGATCTTTCCGTCAATTACATTCACAATGTGCGGGTCACCCTGAATACGGTTATGCGCCAGGTATTGAAACAACAACAGGTCCGTTAGGGCAAGGTATTTCAAACGGTGTTGGTTTTGCCATGGCGGAAAAGTTGATGGCACATCAGTTCAACAATCCTGGGCATGAAATCGTTGATCATTACACCTATGTATTTATGGGTGACGGCTGTCTGATGGAAGGTATTTCTCATGAGGCCTGTTCGTTGGCGGGTACATGGGGTCTGGGCAAATTGATCGCTTTCTGGGATGACAACAATATTTCTATTGATGGTCATATCGATGCCTGGTACACCGATGATACCGTCAAGCGTTTTGAAGCCTATAACTGGCATGTTGTTTCTGTTGATGGTCATGATCCTGATGCAATTAATAAAGCGATTGAGGAATCTAAAAAAGTTACCGATAAACCTTCTTTGATTTGCTGTAAAACCATCATTGGTTTTGGTTCACCTAACAAATCAGGTAGTCATGACTGTCATGGCGCTGCTTTGGGTGAAGAAGAAGTTGCATTAACTCGTAAGGAACTGGGTTGGGAATACGAACCATTCGAAATTCCTGAAGATGTTTATGAAGGTTGGGATGCAACTGCGAAAGGTGCAAGACTGGAAGGCGACTGGAATGAAAAATTTGCCGCTTACGAAAAAGAATATCCAGAATTAGCGGCTGAATTCAAACGTCGTATGGCAGGTGATTTGCCTAATGATTGGGAAGAGGCGGCAGCGAAACTGATTGCCGATATGAATGCCAAGAAAGAAAATCTGGCAACCCGTCAGGCTTCGCAAAAATGTATTGCCGCATTGGCGCCTACTCTGCCTGAGTTTATTGGTGGTTCGGCTGATTTGACTGGTTCTAACCTGACCAGCTGTGATAGCTTTACTCATGTAGATGGCAAAGAGCCGGGCAACTATATTTCTTATGGTGTTCGTGAGTTTGGTATGTTCGCCATCATGAATGGTATGGCTTTACATGGTGGATTGTTGCCATTTGGCGGAACCTTCCATATGTTCTCTGATTATGCGAAGAGTGCATTACGGATGGCAGCGTTGATGAAGATTCGCACCATTGCGGTATTGACACATGATTCAATTGGTCAGGGTGAAGATGGTCCGACGCATCAGCCAATTGAAAATACTGCAGCAATGCGCTTGATCCCTAATATGGTGGTTTGGCGTCCTGCGGATACGACTGAAACCGCGGTATCATGGGTGATGGCGGTAGAGCGTGAAAATGGCCCAACCAGTTTGGTTTTGACTCGTCAAGGTGTACCTTTTATCGAAAGAACTGATGAGCAAATCGCGGCAATTCGTAAAGGCGCCTATGTCATTGCAGATGCAGAGGGCAAGCCAGATGCTATCATCATTGCAACCGGCTCTGAAGTCAGTTTGGCGCTTAAAGCCAAAGAAGCATTGGATGCGGACGGGGTTAAGGTTCGTGTTGTTTCCATGCCTTCTACCAATGTATACGATGCACAGGATCAAGCATACAAAGATAGTGTTTTGATTCCAGGTGTAAAACGTGTTGCAGTTGAAGCGGGTGTCACCGACTACTGGTATAAATATGTCGGTTTAGATGGTGCAGTTGTTGGAATTGACACCTTTGGTGAATCGGCTCCTGGTCCTGTTGTGATGGAGCACTTCGGTTTTACCGTTGAGAATGTCGTCAAACATGTAAAAGACGTTTTGTAATTTAATTACTTAAGGAAGCACTGATTATTCAAGGAATGGAAAGTCAGTGCTTCCTCAAAAACGTAACACATTCTACTTGGCGGTAAGGTTTTTTATACAGATTAAATAAAAGATCTTCTGCTAAATCAAAAAAAAGGTGAATATGGTGAAAAACTCAATTCTTACTAAAAGTGCATTAATTGCGGCGTTGTTAAGCCCTTTAATGGCTCATGCAACCTCGGATGAATATCCGGCGGCTGATTTTCAACCAAAAGTTTTATATAGTGATTCTGGCTATAAGCATTCTGAATCTGCTCCATCCTCAAGTGCGTCTGGTCAAACAAAAGCAGATCCAAATTTTCCAGCGGCTGCATTCGAGCCAAAAGTTTTATATAAAGATTCCAGCTACAAACATAAAGAAGATGTAGTTGTTAGTTCATCACGTACAAGTTCAACAACTGCTAATAGCTCATCAAGCTCATCTTCATCTGAAGCAGCGACAAGTGCAGCAGAAGAAGATTCGGATCAGACTATGTTGATTGGTATCGTTGTGTTGGCTGTTTTGGGCTTTTTCTTTTATAGAAAAAATGCTACTGAGGCATCAGCGCCAAAATCGAAGGCTCCTCGTCGTCGTGCTGCGCCGGCAGCAGCTGCATCTGTTTCTGATGCTCCTGAAGGTGCGACAAGAGTTGAAAAGTATTTGGCTAAAAAACAGCCTAAAACGACTCGGGTTGCCAAATATCTGCAAAATAAGGAAAAGTCTTTGCCAAGCACTGGTGTAGCAAAGTATTTAGCTAAACAAGTAGTCAGATCAAGACAATTGGCTGAAGAAAAAGCGACAGGTGTCGAAAAATATCTGCGTAAAAAGAAAGGTTAACTTTTCAACAACGAGGGTCTGTCTGGGATGTATAAGATTTTCCAGTCAGACCCATTGATGCTATATCTCATTCCCAAAACGCTATCGCCGATAGCGAATCTCCGGCCTGTATAAGTTCGACGCATAGGTTAAATCGAAAAGCCTTGAATTTCTAAAGACGGAATACTCAAAAGCGTTCGATAGCAATAAACACTCCTGTATAAATTTTAGTCGTGGAACCAGGTATAGTACAATAGACCAATAACGGATTTAGGCGGCCGAGTTTGTAGGCTAACCCATTGAACTTTTTAACATTAACAGATAGGTACTATCATTATGGCAAAGAACTTACTTGAACAACTCAGTGAAATGACTGTCGTTGTTGCTGATACAGGTGATATTGAAGCAATTGAAACTTTTAAACCCCGTGATGCAACAACAAATCCTTCATTGATTACGGCGGCAGCACAAATGCCTCAATATCAAGGTATTGTTGATGATACTTTAAAAGCCGCACGTGCAGAATTAGGCGCTAGCGCCTCTGCAGGAGATGTCGCATCATTGGCTTTTGAGAAATTGGCGGTTTCTTTTGGCTTGAAGATTTTGGAAATCATTCCAGGTCGTGTTTCAACTGAAGTTGATGCAAGACTTTCTTATGATACCGATGCAACCATCCAAAAAGGGCGTGAAATCATTGCTCAATATGAAAAAGCAGGTATTTCAAAAGACAGAATTCTGATTAAAATCGCGGCAACCTGGGAAGGCATCAAGGCAGCTGAAGTTCTGGAAAAAGAAGGTATTCACTGTAACCTGACTTTGTTGTTTGGTTTGCATCAAGCGATTGCTTGTGCGGAAGGTGGTATTACCTTGATTTCTCCATTTGTGGGCCGGATTCTGGACTGGTATAAAAAAGATACTGGTTGTGATTCTTATCCACATGCAGAAGATCCAGGCGTTGTTTCAGTTACCACAATTTATAACTATTACAAAAAATTTGGTTATAAAACTGAAGTTATGGGAGCGAGTTTCCGTAACATTGGTGAGATTACCGAACTGGCTGGTTGTGATTTGCTGACTATTGCGCCTGCATTGTTAGCTGAGCTGAAGTCAACTGAAGGTGAGCTGGAAAGAAAACTGGATCCAGCTAAAGCGGCAACAATGGATATTGAAAAACTGTCTATTGAAAAAGCAACTTTTGACAAGATGCATGAAGAAAATCGTATGGCTAATGAGAAATTGGCAGAAGGGATTGAAGGTTTTTCAAAAGCGTTGGAAACATTGGAAAAATTATTAGCCGACCGTTTGGCGGAACTGGAAGCTTAAGCAGTTTTAAGTTTTTCGTAAAGAGGGAGCTGAGTTTCTCGGTTTCCCTCTTTTTTAATGAAATTCCCATAATATGCCAAAGATTAACTGGTATATGTCTACTCAGGATTTTTTAAAAAATGACACAAAAATTATCTGATATCGTTAAACCTGGTGTTGTAACAGGTGATGATGTACAAAAGATTTTCGAATTCCTAAAAGCCAACAAAAGTGCTTTGCCAGCGGTTAATATCATTAGCTCTGATACTATTAATGCAGTATTGGAAGCTGCAGCTGAAGCTAACTCGCCTGTTTTTGTTCAGATGTCCAATGGTGGGGCGGCATTTTATGCAGGTAAAGGTTTACCTGCCGAAGGCCAACGTAATTCCGTTTTAGGTGCAATTTCAGCGGCAAAACACGTCCATAACCTGGCAGAGCACTATGGCGTGCCGGTTATTCTGCATACCGACCATTGTGCTAAAAAACTGTTGCCATGGATCGATGGAATGCTGGATGCCGGTGAGAAGTTTTTTGCTGAAACAGGTCGCCCTTTATTCAGCTCGCATATGATCGATCTGTCTGAAGAAAGCCTGAAAGAAAATATTGAAACCTGTGCTAAATATTTAGAGCGCATGTCTAAAATGAACATGACGCTGGAAATCGAATTAGGTTGTACAGGCGGTGAAGAAGATGGTGTGGACAACACTGATATGGATCAGTCCATGTTATACACACAACCGGAAGAAGTGGCCTATGCTTATGAAGAGTTAAGCAAAATCAGTCACCGTTTTACTATCGCTGCATCATTTGGTAATGTTCATGGTGTTTACAAGCCAGGCAACGTTAAATTAACACCTACTATTTTACGTGATTCACAAAAGTATGTTTCCGAGAAATATGGTGTGCCTGAGAATACATTAAACTTTGTTTTCCATGGCGGTTCAGGCTCTTCACCGGAAGAAATCGCAGAATCAATCAGTTACGGTGTGATTAAAATGAACATCGACACCGATACGCAATGGGCAACCTGGGAAGGTGTCATGAACTACTACAAAGAGCATGAAGCTTATTTGCAGGGTCAAATTGGCAACCCAACTGGCGACGATGCACCAAACAAGAAATACTATGATCCACGCGTCTGGCAGCGTGCAGGTCAGGTCAGCATGGTCAAACGTATTGTCCAGGCATTTGCAGATCTGAATGCTTTAAATCTGCTTTAATAGCGATTGCATGATCATATTAAAAGCTGGTTCAACATTGTTGAGCCGGCTTTTTTTTGAAATCTGCTGATGACTTCAATTAATCCTTAGGGAAGCGCTGAACAAATCATCCATGATTTGTCAGCTGACGCAAAGTTGAAATGCGATTTCCACTTTGCTTACAAAATCAATAGCTTGGCGCTATTGATTTTAATGACACTTCCATGTGTCATGGGACTCGCGAATAAATCAGCGATTCCTTAGTCAACGTTCTTAACAATTGTATTTGTGTTGGAAACATATGCCTGGAAAAATCTCCTTAACCCAATATATCCTTGAACAGCAACGAGTGCATCAAGGTGTCTCTGGAAACTTTACTTTATTACTTAATGATATAGCCTTGGCGTGCAAAAAGATTTCGCATCTGGTCAATCAAGGCGATTTAGTCGGTGTATTGGGTAATGCTGAATCTGAGAATGTTCAAGGGGAAGTGCAGAAAAAACTGGATATTATCAGTAATGACATTATGAACGATACCCTGAGGTGGAATGGTCATCTGGCGGGGATGGCGTCGGAAGAAGACGAGGAATGGATCAAAATACCGGAAAGCGCGCCAAAAGGGCATTATCTGGCTTTGTTCGATCCGTTGGATGGATCGTCCAACATTGACTTGAACCTGACGGTCGGAACGATATTTTCCATTCTTCGTTACGATGATAAACCGGATCCTGGTCTGGATGATTTTCTGAAACCAGGCACTCAGCAGGTTTGCGCCGGATTTGTCTTGTATGGACCATCAACGATTATGGTGCTGACGACAGGTAACGGGGTAAATGGCTTTACTTTGGATCAGGAAGTGGGTGAATTTTATTTGACTCATAGAGATATGAAAATCCCTGAAGATTGTAATGAGTTTGCCATCAATATGTCCAACCGACAATTCTGGGAAGCGCCTGTTCAACAATATGTCGATGAATGTATGCAAGGCGTCAATGGGCCTCGGGGAGAATATTTCAATATGCGCTGGATTGCCTCCCTGGTGGCTGAAGTTTATCGGGTTTTGACTCGCGGCGGCATCTTTATGTATCCTTATGATAATAAAAATCCGGAGCAGGCAGGGCGTTTGAGATTGATGTACGAGGCTAACCCTATGGCCTTTATTGTCGAACAAGCCGGAGGAGCTTGCAGCACTGGGCGGCAAAGGATTCTGGAAATACAGCCGGAAGGCATACATCAGCGGGTTCCTGTGATTTTAGGCTCCAGGAATGAAGTTGAACGCATTGTCTCCTATCATCAACAACAAGGTTAAAGACAGAATGGATACATTAGAAGCGATACAAAAACGTCGTTCGGTAAAGGTTTATGACCCCGATTACCAGATTGCTGAGGAAGAAACCCGGCAATTGCTTTCGTTAGCCATGTTGTCGCCGACTGCTTTCAATATCCAGCACTGGCGCTTTGTTGTGGTAAAAGACAAGGTTTTACGGGAAAAAATTCGTGCGGCCGCCTGGGATCAAGCACAAGTGACCGATGCTTCTTTATTGATTGTTCTTTGTGCTGATTTAAAAGCCTGGGAAAAACAGCCAGAGCGATATTGGCGCAATGCGCCTGAAGAGGTGCAAGATTTTATTTTGCCCGCCATTGATCAGTATTATCGAGGTAAGGATCAGGTTCAGCGTGACGAAGCCATGCGGTCTTGTGGTATTGCCGCGCAAACCTTGATGCTGGCGGCCAAATCCATGGGCTATGATTCCTGTCCGATGGATGGTTTTGATTTTGATGAAGTGGCCGAAATGATCAATTTGCCAGATGATCATGTTATTTCAATGTTTGTTGTTATTGGCAAAGCGTTAAAAGATGCCAATCCTCGTGCAGGGCAACTGGAATATTCAGAAGTAGTGGAAGTAGTGATTGAGGATAATTTCGACTATTAAGCTTTGAGTTTGTGCTTTCTGTCAGTTTGGAAATAAAGAGAAAACTATGAAAATAATAAAAAAACTACCGTTAGCCATAGCGGCGCTGTCTTTTTTTTCAGCATAAGTAGTTATGCTGGACCTCAAGATATGCATCAGTTGTATATGGATAATTGCGCCAGTTGTCATGGCGCGGACCATGGTGGTTATCTGGCCCCTCCGCTGAACAAGGATACCTTGAATGGCCTCAGCCCGACAGCACTTCGAACGCTGATTATGACCGGTAGTTTTGAAACCTTGATGCCTCCATTTTTCGGCAAAATTGATGATGAAGAGATACGTGCTCTGATCAAACATCTTCAAGCAACACCGAAGCAGCCAAATCCAGCCTGGACAATAGCGGATATGAAGGCTTCGCTGAAAGTTTATGTTAAAGATTCAGATAGAAGTTACGCATTGACAGGCAATGTTAAACTATGGGTTTAAAAAATCCCAAAGTCAATGCAAGGCAAACCTTGATAAGAGAAATAACACGCCCCTCAACAGCCTGCTGTACATTACCCATGTTTTTATTAAGTGAGCCGAAACAAGCTAGTTGTCGACGATTAGGCGAAGTCATGTCAATATCACATGATAGCGTAAATCGATTTCTAAATCGGGAGCATTACACTGGGCGAGATTTATACAATGAAGCCAGCGCAAGCCTGAATTTAAAGGGCGGAACCTTGAGTGTTGACGATAGTGTTCTTGATAAACCTTATAGCCAATATATGGCATATGTCAGTTATTTTTGGTCGGGAAAACATCATAGAGCAGTCAAGGGAATCAATCTTATCACGTTGTACTACACAGACATTCAAGGAAAACACCAACCACTGAATTTCCGGGTGGTCGATAAGGCGGAAGGAAAGACAAAAAATGACTATTTTCAAGACATGCTGACCGAAGTATTAGCTTGGGGACTAGAACCTGGTTTTGTAACAGGAGATAGCTGGTACAGTTGCGTGGATAATCTTAAATTGACAAGAAATCATCAGACAGGATTATTCTTTGCAGTGGAAGGTAATCGATTAGTCTCTGTTGAAAAAGGTTCATGGGTTCAAGTCAGGCAATTACCCAAATCCCCAAATAGACCCATCAACCTCGGCTCTCAGCCACAAAAAAGCTGATATCAGCCTGCGCCGGGGCGATAATCGGGATGTTTGCAACGATTATTCGTTCAATTTTCGTCAAATCCTCGTGTTATCGCAGCCGAATTCGCTATTTTCGGCGAATGCGCTGGATTAAAAGCGCACCTGTCCTGGGGACGACGTGCGTGAATGCTGTTTATTATTGTTTATGTTCTATATCGGCGGTGATTCTATCGACCCAAGTGCAGTTAGTACCTGCTCAAACAGGCGTCGATGGCAGTCTTTGACCTTGATGATCAGTTGACGCGCGGTTCGGGTGATTTTGGCGGCGATGCCATAAAGACGCCAGCGCAGAGTGATAGCGCGATGGTGCGCCAACTTTTCCGGCAAGAGTTGCCGCATCAGCGCAAACAGGTTGTAGGAGAGTGCGCAGATATGAAAATAAAGTGCATTCGCGTCAAAATCTGTACAAGGCAGCGTGTCGCCACCAAAGTCGTGTTTCAGTTCCTTGATGCGGTTTTCACTGTCTTCGCCGCGCTGGTTGTACCAGTGGATGATGTCGCTGTCTGACAGATCATCCCGATTGGTGGCGATGGCGCGATATATGTAGCGACTGTCTTCCAGTTGTTCCTGACCATCCGCATCATCCAGGTCCAGTGAGGCCTGACCTTTCAGGGGGATTCGCTGAATGACCAGGGTAAACGGCTGATCATAATCGCCGATACAATGCAGCATGCGATACGTTTGCTGGCTTTGGCTAACCTCGCCATTGCGGTGAGTCATGGGCCGCCAATTGGTTTCGCTCAACTGTTCAATGTGTTCTTTAACCGCCCGGCTCATTTTTGCCCGAATGCCGTATTGAATGGGCTGTTGGTCGACGTATTCGATAATTTTTTGTTGATAGCCTGCCGCATCGATGCGTAGTTTTTTAATATGAACACCTTTCGGCAAACTGTCTTGGCAATGTTGGATGAATTCCAGGTTTTCTTTCGCTGGCGAATCATTACCCGCCCTGAAATCGCACGCCACAACCTGACCGGTCTCAGCGATATGGCCGACCATTGGCATATAACCGCGGTTTTTCTTATAGGTCCATTGCGCCCCACGCTTATTGGCGATGATTTCGGTGGCATCAATATCCAGCGTAATGCTTTTTTTACGCTGCAAAGCGGCTGCCAGAATGCGCCGGTTCACCGCTTTCCAGCCGCTGAAAGCGATTGACTGGCGCCCCATGCATCGCAACCAATCGCCCAGCGCACAGGACCTTGGCATTTGTTTCATCCCCAACACCGAAAGCAACGCGCTTTCGTCATGGAGGTGACGCACATCATCCAGGTGAAAACTGCCCTCATGCGGCATCAGAATCAGAGTTTCAAGATAAGCCGATGGCTTGATTCCCCGATTGCTTTTGGGCAGTGGGAATACCTGATCAATATGTTCACCCAGCTGCAGCGATTGCATCAAGTGCGCGATGGTGAGTAAACCGGCGCGCGAGGTCAGTTGATCGTTTGTTTTGCTCAGTTTATACGGTAAGATGTTCATAAGCCTCAGGTGCACCCATTGGGTGATGGATTGTTTCGTCGCAAACCATTATACAACCAGGGCTCTTTCCATTTTTAGAGCTTTCTATCTGGGGATTAGGGTGAAATCCCGGAAGACGGCTTAATGGTTTGGCTCAAAAATTTTGGGTATGTGAAATTATTTCGGACGACCTTGAAAGAACAAGTTCGCCATTACATAAGTTCACTACCTGATGAAGAAAAAACCGCTGTTTTTGACAAGAAAGCATTTACCGAACAACATGATAGGCATTGGCAGATTGAGCAATATCATCGGGCAATAAAGCAGGTGTGTAATATTGAGCGGTTCCAGGTTCGCAATAAAAGAGCAATAAATAATCATATTTTTTCTGCAATTTGTGGCTTTGTTCAATTACAAAAATTGAGCTTTGCAGACGTGATTAATAATTGCTATAGCGTACAGCGGAATTTATTCAACGATGTTATGGCTTCGTTTATCGACACCTTTATGCCAAATATGAATCATTTAAACCCAAAATTTCGATCTGTTGTCAATGCGTAACTTCTAGAATCGATATTACCGTCAAAGCCCCGTTATCAAATAGATGATATGGATGATGTTATCGGAGTTGCTGCACGTGGCAAGTATGGCAGAGGGGCGGGTTCCAAAGCGGTTTTCATTAACAGTAAAACGCATCAGGTTATTGGTGAAATACCGACAGGAACCGCAGCGCATATCATTGATTTTGACCCGGCCAATCCACGCTGGGCTTATGTTAAAACCGATACAGCCGAAATCTTCAAGGTTGATCTCTATTCCATGCAAGCGGTGCGTAGCATCAAAACCGGCTTTAATGGACCCGGCATGGGTGTTTCCAGAGATGGAAAATATATTATGGCGGGTTCATTCGTGCCGCATAATGCGGTGATTCTGGATGCCGATACCCTGGAGCCGTTAAAAACTTTTGAGCTGGAAGGCGTGGATCCGGATGGAAAAATGGTTTCTTCCGATTCAGGCATGATAATCGGTACGCCATTTGCCGATATTTTCGCCATTGCGCTGGAAAATGCCGGACAGGTCTGGATAGTGGATTTGAAAGAAGACTTTCCTGTTACAAAAATAAAAAATGTCGGCCACCATTTGCATGATGCTTTTTTAACCCATAAGGGCAAAAAACTGATGGTCGCTTCGTATGACGACAGTATTGTTGCGGCTATTGATTTGGAACAGCGCAAGCTGATCAAAAAATTGCCAGCTGGCTGTGTGCCGCACGTTGGCGGCGGTGCGGCGGTAAAAGTTGGCGGCAGAGTGCTTGGTTTCGGCACCAATTTTGGAAGCTGCGATAAAACAGTCGTCAGCGTATGGGATCTGGATAGAATGGAAGTGGTCAAACAGATTCCCGTCTCCGGGGGGACAGAATCACCCGCAGCGCATGAAAATGCACCATATGTCGCCGTCGATATCATTACTAAAGACCGGCGAGCCAGAAGCATTCAGCTGATCGATAAAAATACGCTGGAAGTGGTGAAAACATTGGATGTCGGTGGGCATGCCTATTTCCCGGAGTATAGCGCCGATGGCAAATATCTTTATGTCAGCGCGGGCTATTCGGGTGATGAAGTCGTTGTTTATGATGCGAACACCCTGGCTAAGGTCGCCTCTATTTCTATGGAAAGTCCAGCCGGTATTTTTTCCCATGGCCGGGTAAAATACATTACCCGTGGATTATCTCCGGATGAGATGGAGTAGTTTATGAAAGGATTAGTCTTGTTTTTATTGTTAGGGGCTTCGCTTTTGGTGCATCATTCAGCGATAGCGGCGAATGTTTATGCGGGTAAAAATATTGCCCAACAGGTTTGTTCACAATGTCATGGTTTGAAAAAGCCGGCAGATGGCGCGCCTTTTCCGTCGCTGAATGGACGTGACCGGGATTATTTGGAAATGGCTATCAAGCAATATCGTGATAAAGTGAGAAAGTCGGAGATCATGAATAATATCGCCGGGTCATTATCGGATAAAGATATTGCCAATATTAGTGCTTATTATGCCCGGCTCAAACCATGAACAGGTGAACTCTACTCTTTCAGTCAAGATGGCTAAGGTGGCAATAGCTTGTCGAAACAACGTTTTGTATTTTTTCTGCTTTTAAGCTTGTTACAATGCTCGGTAGCTTATACAGGCCCTTTAACAAAAAGGCAGAAAGAACTGTCTGATTTGTTGTACCAAGACTGTGGTTCTTGTCATGGCTTGACATTGAAAGGCGGCTTGGGTCCAGCGTTGTTGCCAGACAGTTTAAAGAATAAACCAGACAGGGAATTAATTCAGACTATTTTAAAAGGCAGGCCAGGAACGGCTATGCCGCCATGGGAAGATTTTTTGTCTGAAGAAGATCCGCGCTGGATGGTTGAATATTTGCTGAAAAAAGAAGAATAATTGCTAAAGTCTGGCTATACTTTTGTTTGTCAGTTTTATCTTACAAGGTGAAAAGGATGTTGGTTGTTAATGAAAAGGTGGAGTGTTTGTGTCTGTGATCACTAAAGTGCTGCTTGCTGATGATCATGCGCTTGTTCGAACGGGATTCGAAGTTTTGTTAAATTCCTTTGACGATATTCTGGTCGTTGCTGTCTGCGGTTCAGGAGAAGAAGCTGTAGAGTTGGTGGAAGAGCGTTTACCTGATGTCGTACTGATGGATATTGGTATGCCCGGAATTGGTGGGGTTGAGGCTTGTAGACGAATTTTGAAGAAGTACCCGGATGTCAAAATTATCATTGTCTCAATCTATAATGATGGCCCATTACCGCAGCAATTACTGAAACTTGGTGTTAAAGGCTTTGTATCCAAAGGAGCCAAGGTTGAGGAAATGGTTGAAGCGATACGCCAGGTTATGTTGGGCAAACGCTTTTTAAGCGCCGATATTGCTGAAAATCTGGCTTTTCAGCAGGTGGATGATAACGAATCACCGTTTATCCGGTTGTCACAGCGCGAGTCGGAAGTGACAGACCTTATTTTACAAGGAAAGAGTATTCAGGAGATGGCCAGGATTCTTGAGTTAAGCGATAAAACAATCAATACGTATCGCTTCGCTTGTATGAAAAGCTAAACGTCAAAAATGATGTCGAGCTTACCCGGCTTGCTGTAAAGTATCAGCGTTTGAACAACATCGGTCAATAGCGGATAAGTCTCGTCGAGTTGGCCTGAAATTAGACAATCATTGTTATAAGAGATGCTGACAAATCATCTCAGGTTTGTCTGCATCTCTGAAGCTTTATGAGAATTTCCTTTTGTGTATCGCTTTGAGTGGCGAATAAAGCAGCGACTCCCTGACGGTTTTAGGCGTCAGATTTAAGCGCCTTGCTTATACATTGCCAAAATTGTTTGCCACAGGAGATTGATTGGCTAAGCAAGCTCGAATTAGATTCTTCTGCTTGAGTTTTTTCCTCAGTAGGGTCCAGAACCTTTTTGGCTTCATCAAAAGCTTCACGAAAATCCAGAAACAAAGGCTTCTTTGTGTTCAACATGGATTTTAATAAGCGGTGTTGAACCTGGTATTTAATATTACCGACAGCTAAAGCACCTATACCAACAATATTTTCTGTTTCAGGCAGTCCTTTTATGGGGTTGCCAAGATCATTGATACCAATTCCTTCGATACCGGCTGGCGGTACTGCATTGACATCACCGGCGACTTTTAATTTTTTAGCTTCTTTTAAAACAGAGGTGCTTAAGACCTGAATACCGGCTTTTGCTGTACAAAAGACGATATCGGCATCGGCGAGAAGTTGTTTTTTTTCTTCATCGTTACTGGCAACGCCGGCCTGTAAGTCGACTTTAAAATGGCGGCCATATTCTTTAGCGGCATCTTCAGCGGTGTCTTGCGATAAATGATCCAGTAATGTTGTCTTTGCGCCTTGCAGAGCCGCTATAACGCCAGTTGCAATGCCGACAGGTCCCGTGCCGCCAAATACCAGCGCCTTACAGTCTTTTAAGGAGAGATTATGTTTGTCCTGCAATTCTTTTTCCACACAAGCGACTAGCGCCGCGGCTGTGGTGAATGCACCGCTGGGGTCGGCGAAAACGGAAATCTCAAAAGGTGGCACCATCGCTCTTTTGCTGCTGTCCAGCATATCGATGGCCAGGCCGATATCACGGCCACCAATAAACATGGCGTTTTTCTTGACGCCGGATGGGCCGCGCGAAAAAATAGCATCCTGGGTTAAGTTATAAACAATGTCCAGTTTGACATTGGAATATGGCATGAGCACATCAAACCCTGCATCTAGCGCCATATTGATATCAAACGGGCTGTTGTTGAGCATAGGGTCGAGCATATGCAGGATGCTGCGTTTTTCCATTATGGAATCTCCGGATAAAAAATATCTTTCAAAAAGCCTGAAAACTACCGTTACAAGGGGGAGTTATTTATTTTCCTTGATAAAGTCCCGGGCAACCTCAAAGGCGTGTTCAAAATGTAAATAAACGGGCTTTTCAGCTTCAAGCATTTTGCGAAGCAATCTGTTTTGCGCTTGGTATTTAACATTTCCAATCGCCAGTGCGCCAATACCGACAGCACCCGAGACTGAACCTTCTATCGCTTTTCCGTTGTCAAATGCATCTACACCCGCAATACCAGCAGGTGGCACAGCGTTGACATCCGCTGCAACTTTCAGTTGTGTGGCAGAAGCAATATGTTCCTTGCTGAGCAGCTGAATGCCTGCGGCGCCAGTGGCGAAAACGACATCGGCGGTCTTGATATATTCGCCCTTGTCAGCATCTGCTCCGGCCGCAATGGTGATTTGACCGTCACCAAATTCTTCACTACATAACACGGCTATACGCTCGGCTTTATCCAGCTGTCGGCCAATAATACGGACATTGGCGCCAGCTTTAGCGGCGATGACAGCGGCGGCCTGGCCAACTGGTCCAGTACCACCCAGGGCTAAAACATTTTTACCTTCCAGGTTGGTGTCAAACTTTTCCAGCAATGTTTTTTCCGTAATAGCCACCATGCCGGCTGCAGTAGTGAATGCGCCGCTAGGGTCGGCAAAGACAGATACTTCAAAAGGGGGTACCATGGAGTTTTTAGCCAGTTTCAACATGTCCATGGCCTGTTTGGTTTCCCGGCCACCGATAAAAATCGCTGTACGTTTCAAGCCCTTTGGGCTGCGGGAAAAAATGGCATCCTGCACCAAGCCACGAACTTCACTGGGTTCAACATTGATGTAGGGAACGGCGGAAACCCAGCCGGCATCCAGCGCCATATTGACATCAAAAGGGCTCAAGTTTTTTGCTGTTGTCAGCATATGTAAAATAAATGGTTTTTCCATGATAACCTCGCGTACTGATACGGCTAATTAGTATAGAAGAAAAAGGCATTTCATAACAGAGCCTATGCGCACTATTTTTAGTCGATATAATAAGTTGGTTATCGTTAAATGAATGTAACTACTCAGCGTATTTTACCAAAAGCATCAGGTCACTGAGTAAATTCCGGTAATTTCCCCTTAAATACCAGTACCAACGCTTCAGAGGCACTGACATGATGTTTACGACAAGTGGATAGATATCCCCGAATACGGCAGAAGGTGATGGCACCCTGCTCACTCCTGAAACACCCCGATATTTTTTGCTGCACCTTGGTCATGCGGATATCATTCTCACCGAGATTATTAGTAAATGGCACATCTATTTCTCTCATAAAGCGTAAGACATCATCCTGGTAATTGATCAGCCGTTCCAGTAAGTTTCTGGATTTACTGCGCTTGAGGCGCCCACGTTTGGGTTTACCGGGCAACGGGGTTGGTGGCGGACATTCAATTTGTGCTTTCTCTAATAAATCTCGATATCGTCGTCGATAACAGGCCGCTTTTCTTGCTTCAAGCTTCCCCCCTGCATCATCGACGACCTGATTGATCTTTTTTAACAGGGTTTCCATTTCTTTGGCCCACTGCTGTCCATCCTGCTCCCGGGCACGGGTCAGTTCACGCAGATGATGCGCATTGCACAAGGCATGAGTGAAGGGGTACTTGTAGTAAGGCTTCCAGTGATCGTGGCATAAAATGCCATGAAAGTCAGGCAGGATGCCAATGACATCCATCGCTTCCTTGCCCCGTTTTACATGGGGAAAATAATGTGTCCATAAATCATTAGAAGCACAATGCAACCAGTACTTGGCGCCACTGATGTTAATGCCCGTTTCATCGGCATGTACAACAGAAGCTGCCGCCAGTCTTTGCTTGCAAATCGGCTCAAAGGATGCCAGCTTCTCAAAGGCTGGTTGATTGAAATTAACCAGCGAACCTTCACTGATGGGGATCTGTAATTGACCGGAAAAATAATCCCTGATGCGCTGGCAGGGCAATAATTGGTACTGCGAAAGATACACGGCGTGCGCCTTGAGTTGGTCACCATATTGCACGGCTTTTGTTACACCCTCGGGAAAAGGAGCAACAAACCGACGACCTTGTTCATCGATAAGCCTTTGCGCACGATATTCCGTCACAATCCGTGAAATATCAATATCAAATACCTGCCGGGTTTCAAGGCCATCTGCCGTGTAGCTTCCGGCTGGCAAGGTACGGCGATCAATCTTGATGGAGATAACGTCATCGGGATCATCGACTTTAACCAGCGTGGTGCCAATATGCCCTTTCTGTCCACCACCTGGTTTTTTTGATCCAGCCCGTGCTTTCCTTTTACGATCAGGATCACTTGATGGCGGCCTGGAACTGTTACTGCTGTTAAGTCCGAGCCGATGCATCAAGAGCGTGACCAGCAACAACAATATCTCCAGCGAAGACCGCAGCGCCGGAGATAAATCGGCTTCATCTTCAATCAGCTGCCGGGCATGGGTAATGGCAGCCTCTACATCAATGGAATCAATCTTCAATGAAACGGCCTGTGTGTTTAAGTACAGGACTCTTGTCTCATGGCTTTTGAAATACGAATTTTTGCCTCTGTGTTGCCCGTCATCGTATTTTAGAAATGCACGGCAGCAGGGCTATCGGGCATTGCTTATAAGGCAACACGCCTCAACTAACGCAGGCTAATACAGTAAACCTCTTGCGCCAGGTGTTGCCGTTAGAAAATCAAAAATAACGCTAAAATCGTGTCAAGCAGTTTTTTTACTTATTTACGCTGAGTAGTTACAAATGAATAAAAATGAGTTACGACAATGGGGTTACCGGCAGCGACGCCAGCAAACCGATAAAGAGCATCTCAGTCGGCAGATTTGTCAGCAGTTTTTTGCACTGGATGAATATCAAGCGGCCGAGACGATAATGTTTTATCTGCATTGTCGGACAGAAGTTTGCACCCAGAGGTTTGTGCAAGCTCAATTGAACACCAGTAAGCAGGTTGTCGTGCCTTATTGCACAAAAGATGAATCAGGAAATAAAATACTGGGCCTCTGGCGGCTGACTGATTTTGATGAGTTGGTGCCGGGTATGTGGGGTATTTTAGAGCCGCCTAGACAAAGGTGGGCTGAGCCGGGTAAACAAATCGATCCGCAAACGCTGGACTTGATTATGGTGCCAGGTGTCGTGTTTGATAAAAAGGGTGGCCGGCTGGGTAATGGTGCCGGTTATTACGATCGATTGTTGCTGCAAGTTCGTGATGATGCCTGCCTGGTCGGGGTGTGTTTTGAAAGTCAATTGGCTCCACAAGTTCCGATGGATCGACATGATGTTTTTATGGATTATGTGATTACAGAAAAGGCTGTTTATTCAAGGAAAGAATGATGTTGAATATTGATAAGTTGGATGTCGAAACGCCTGCCATGGTGTTTGATCAGCGGCAATTGGAATATAACTTACAGATTCTGGCCGATATAAAACAAGCCAGCGGTTGCAAGCTGCTCTACTCGATCAAGGCCTTGTCTTTGCCGAAAATATTGCAAACCGCCTTGCCTTATGTCGATGGTTTCTCCGTCAGTTCCCTGTTTGAAGCCAGACTCGCCAGAGAAATATTGCCTGAGGCGGGTGAAGTTCATTTAACCACGCCCGGATTAAGGGTAAATGAATGCCCGGAATTATCCAGGCTTTGTAGCCATGTCAGTTTCAATTCCTTATCGCAAAAAAAACAGGCGCAAGGTTTTTTGGACGGCATTTCATTAGGCCTTCGCATCAATCCCAAAATGTCATTTCTTGATGATGACCGTTACGACCCTTGCCGGCCATTCTCGAAGTTAGGTATTGATATTTGTCAATTAGAACAACAGCCGTTAGAGGATAATATCCAAGGAGTACATTGTCATACCGTATTTTCCGCCACTGACTTGTCTCCTTTATTATGTACGGTAGAGCGGCTACAGACCTGGTTGCAAAAAAATGCCAAACAGTTGAAATGGATAAACCTGGGCGGCGGCTATCTGTTTCCCAAAATAAAACAGCCTGAGGTTTTTATACAATTGGTGAAGGCGTTGCGGCGTAATTTTGAGCTGGATGTCTACATCGAACCCGGCAAAGCCATCGTTGGAGATGCCGGTTTTTTAGTCACTAAAGTCATCGATTGTTTTGACAGCGATGGAAAAAAACTTGCAATCCTGGACAGTTCGGTCAATCATCATCCGGAAATTTTCGAGTATCAGAAACCACCTGACTTATGTTTTCCTGAAAACGGCGATAAAAATGTTATATTAGCCGGCTCAACCTGCCTGGCTGGAGATGTGTTCGGCGAATACGCATTACATGCCGAGACAAAAATAGGCGACACCGTTGTTTTTCGAAATGTTGGAGCCTACAGTCTGGTCAAGGCCAACCGGTTTAATGGTTATGCGCTGCCTAATATTTATTGGTTGGATGGAACTGACTTCTCAAATTAATATCTCTATTTGATAGATAAAGAAAATGGACTTTTATTTCTTATTGTTTCCTGTATATTCGAAGTTATGCAAAAAACCAAAGTAGATGACATGCTGATCGAAATGATCAGCCCCAGAATCAAGGAAATTGAAGAAAAGTTCAGTCGCGGTGAAGGGCTTGATCAGGAAGACATCAATACCTTGCTGCTCAAGTCGCAATACAATCATATCAATCATCTGGACATCAAGCTTGATGAAGTCACGGCGGATGTGGCCAGTTTAAAAGGTGAGTTTGCAGAGTTGAAAAGTGAATTCAAGTTGCTGGAAACGCATGTTAACGCCAGGTTGGACACCTTTGAGAAAAATATAGAACTCAAAATAAGCGAGGCCATCAATACCAATATGCGCTGGTCGATTGGCATGATCGCCCTGATCGTTACCGTTTTGAAATTGGCGGATATGTTTGTTAAATAATTGAAACCTGACGAATTCAAGCCTTTTCCTTCAATTTTTGAATGATAAACTTCAACGTAACTACTCAGCGTAAATAAGTAAAAAAACTGCTTGACACGATTTTAGCGTTATTTTTGATTTTCTAACGGCAACACCTGGCGCAAGAGATTTACTGTATTAGCCTGCGTTAGTTGAGGCGTGTTGCCTTATAAGCAATGCCCGATAGCCCTGCTGCCGTGCATTTCTAAAATACGATGACGGGCAACACAGAGGCAAAAATTCGTATTTCAAAAGCCATGAGACAAGAGTCCTGTACTTAAACACACAGGCCGTTTCATTGAAGATTGATTCCATTGATGTAGAGGCTGCCATTACCCATGCCCGGCAGCTGATTGAAGATGAAGCCGATTTATCTCCGGCGCTGCGGTCTTCGCTGGAGATATTGTTGTTGCTGGTCACGCTCTTGATGCATCGGCTCGGACTTAACAGCAGTAACAGTTCCAGGCCGCCATCAAGTGATCCTGATCGTAAAAGGAAAGCACGGGCTGGATCAAAAAAACCAGGTGGTGGACAGAAAGGGCATATTGGCACCACGCTGGTTAAAGTCGATGATCCCGATGACGTTATCTCCATCAAGATTGATCGCCGTACCTTGCCAGCCGGAAGCTACACGGCAGGTGGCTTTGAAACCCGGCAGGTATTTGATATTGATATTTCACGGATTGTGACGGAATATCGTGCGCAAAGGCTTATCGATGAACAAGGTCGTCGGTTTGTTGCTCCTTTTCCCGAGGGCGTAACAAAAGCCGTGCAATATGGTGACCAACTCAAGGCGCACGCCGTGTATCTTTCGCAGTACCAATTATTGCCCTACCAGCGCATCAAGGATTATTTTTCCGATCAATTACAGATCCCCATCAGTGAAGGTTCGTTGGTTAATATCAATCAACCAGCCTTTGAGAAGCTGGCATCCTTTGAGCCGATTTGCAAGCAAAGACTGGCGGCAGCTTCTGTTGTACATGCCGATGAAACGGGCATTAACATCAATGGCGCCAGGTACTGGTTGCATTGTGCTTCTAATGATTTATGGACACATTATTTTCCCCATGTAAAACGGGGCAAGGAAGCGATGGATGTCATTGGCATCCTGCCTAACTTTCATGGCATTTTATGCCACGATCACTGGAAGCCTTACTACAAGTACCCCTTCACTCATGCCTTGTGCAATGCGCATCATCTGCGTGAACTGACCCGTGCCCGGGAGCAGGATGGACAGCAGTGGGCCAAAGAAATGGAAACCCTGTTAAAAAAGATCAATCAGGTCGTCGATGATGCAGGGGGGAAGCTTGAAGCAAGAAAAGCGGCCTGTTATCGACGACGATATCGAGATTTATTAGAGAAAGCACAAATTGAATGTCCGCCACCAACCCCGTTGCCCGGTAAACCCAAACGTGGGCGCCTCAAGCGCAGTAAATCCAGAAACTTACTGGAACGGCTGATCAATTACCAGGATGATGTCTTACGCTTTATGAGAGAAATAGATGTGCCATTTACTAATAATCTCGGTGAGAATGATATCCGCATGACCAGGGTGCAGCAAAAAATATCGGGGTGTTTCAGGAGTGAGCAGGGTGCCATCACCTTCTGCCGTATTCGGGGATATCTATCCACTTGTCGTAAACATCATGTCAGTGCCTCTGAAGCGTTGGTACTGGTATTTAAGGGGAAATTACCGGAATTTACTCAGTGACCTGATGCTTTTGGTAAAATACGCTGAGTAGTTACCTTTTTCCATCTGATAAAAAACTTCACTCATTTTCCCACAACTAATGCCGGATATATCGAGTAAATCAGAGAATATCTTTGCGCCTAAAAAGTCCTGAATAGAAGAAAAACGCTTCAAATAAGCATCTAACAATGCTTTTTCCTGGATATCGAGTCTTTGGAATACATCTACTTGAAAAATATCTTTTTGTATGCAAATTTTGTCTATTAATTGCTTGTAGTCTTTTAAAGCACTGTAATGGTTGTCCAGTTTTTTAAAACGCTTTTGCAAAATTTCTTTTTTATGATGCATTTTATTTCATCTCAACGGCATCCAGCCCCATTCCGACAAAATCAAATAAGGCTTTGTAGTGACGCTTTTTAATGACTTGCCTGTAATTTTAGTTTGTTTACATGATGCTATAAATCAATAGACTCATCAGGTTCGGTTGATAGATCATTTATAAGGCTCCCTTTATTTTTGCTATAAAAAACAATACCAACCCGATTAATATGATCAATCAGGTCAGGATTTTTTAGTTGCTCATATTGAGAAAGGTCTATTTCATACGGCAGGTAAAGGTCATCAATTTCATCTTCTATTTGCATCAATTCAGCAAATGGAAGCATGTGCCCTTTTATTGATAAATCAATATCCGAACCTTCTTTATAAGTTCCTTTTGCTCGAGAACCATAGAGAATGACAGAATCAATAGCTTCATGCCTTTGAAACACACCTACAAGCTTTTCTATAGTTGCCGGTTTAAGTCCCGCAATCTCTTTTTCATGGCTATCCGCACCCATTTTAATAACTTTCCATTTCGATTTTCAACGCTTTAAAAAGAGGAAAATAGTCATTAATTATGGTCTTTACCAATAATTCAACCGTTGCTTCATCATATGTGTGCGAAGATATATTTCTGCTCTGAATCATGCCCATCCATTGCTCCCCTGCCGTAATTAACGATACTTTAAATGCTGCTCGTGTAGCATCTTTGGAGCCTTTAATATTTTGTTCACCTTGATCTTCTAAAAAGTCCTTGAGCACCTTCCACGCCAGCTCATGCGTAAACTCAAAGGCTTGAATAACGCCTTGTTTTTCCAGCTTAGTTAATTCCCGCTGTTGACTCAGATCGACAGCATCACTAAGCTGGTTTAATGCTTTTTTAAAGTTTGAAAACCGCTGTTTCCAGCGCACATCATTTGAATTATTCATAAAAACCAATAAAGGGAAGAGTCGATTGTAAAGCGCATTTTAATTTTTAGTCTCTTTATTTTTCAATTGCATAATACTTTAGGATGGTTCTGTTGCTACAACTATACAACCTACGTCTGTTTTCATTTTCAATACATTAAGCATTTTATTTCATCTCTAAGGCATTCAGCCCCATTCCGGCAAAATCAAATAAGGCTTTGTAGTAACGCTTTTTAATGACTTGCTTGATGATTTCAGGCTCAATATTAAGATAATCGTGCACCAGGGCATTTCTCATGCCGATAATTTTACGCCATTCGTTTTTTTTCGTTCCGATGACGCCTTGTTGCGACAGGGTTTCAAAAGCAGCATAGGCATCACTTGGCGCGGTTTGCGTAATAGCATAAACCCAATGTTTGGCGATACCGATGCAGGATTCTATCACTATTTGCAGAGTACGTTCCGCGGCGCGATATTCATACCTGTTTAATTCGCGTTGTTGTAGTATTTCGCTGAGGCCGTGCAGATCCATTTTCAGTTCAGCCAGATGTTCCCGCATCGAGTAGAGGTAGGTATTATCCATAAATAGCTTGTTGATGCTGGTAATGATAGAGATAATCTATTTCCCACTTTGACATGATGCGCTGTTGTTCCTGAAGTTGGCGCGAATAATTCTTGCTGAGCAGTAATTGCCCATGCTGAAGCACGGACATGGCAATCGGTATTGGCGCGATGCTCATATCCAGGACACTGATTTGCCCTTCTTTCAAGTTTAAGGCCCGTTGCCATTTAAGTGCAAGTAATTCAGGTCGAAGCCGACGCTCGATCACGTCATGTTCCCAGCTTTTAAAAATAACCGCCAAATCAATATCGCTTTGTTCATGAGCTGTGCCTTTCGCATGGGAGCCATAGAGCCATAATACCTCTATGTTTTCATCCTCTTGGGCAAGATGTATGATTTTGGTTTTTATGTTGTTGAAGTTTATCATTCAAAAATTGAAGGAAAAGGCTTGAATTCGTCAGGTTTCAATTATTTAACAAACATATCCGCCAATTTCAAAACGGTAACGATCAGGGCGATCATGCCAATCGACCAGCGCATATTGGTATTGATGGCCTCGCTTATTTTGAGTTCTATATTTTTCTCAAAGGTGTCCAACCTGGCGTTAACATGCGTTTCCAGCAACTTGAATTCGTTTTTTAAACTGGCCACATCCGCCGTGACTTCATCAAGCTTGATGTCCAGATGATTGATATGATTGTATTGCGACTTGAGCAGCAAGGTATTGATGTCTTCCTGATCAAGCCCTTCACCGCGACTGAACTTTTCTTCAATTTCCTTGATTCTGGGGCTGATCATTTCGATCAGCATGTCATCTACTTTGGTTTTTTGCATGATTTTACCGATAAACAGTTACCCAAGATCCTTAAAGAGATGGTAGCAAATTATACATCAAAACTGACTTAATGCTGCTCATAAGAGCCTGGTTTGCAGGGTAACCGGGCATCAGCCTGAAATCGGGAAATTAACACGAAAACCCTGTCAAGTCTTTTTTATTATTTTCGCCGGGTAGTTACTTTTAAAGTTTGAAAACCGCTGTTTCCAGCACACATCATTTGAATTATTCATAAAAACCAATAAAGGGAAGAGTCGATTGTAAAGCCCATTTTAATTTTTAGCGCCAAATTTCAGTCTCTTTATTTTTCAATTGCATAATACTTTAGGATGGTTCTGTTGCTACAAATATACAACCTACGTCTGTTTTCATTTTCAATACATTAAGCATTTTATTTCATCTCTAAGGCATCCCGCCCCATTCCGGCAAAATCAAATAAGGCGTAGAGGTTTGGTACTGGTAATGATAGAGATAATCTATTTTCCCACTTTGACATGATGCGCTGTTGTTCCTGAAGTTGGCGCGAATAATTCTTGCTGAGCAGCAATTGCCCATGCTGAAGCACGGACATGGCAATCGGTATTGGCGCGATGCTCATATCCAGGACACTGATTTGCCCTTCTTTCAAGTTTAAGACCCGTTGCCATTTAAGTGCAAGTAATTCAGGTCGAAGCCGACGCTCGATCACGTCATGTTCCCAGCTTTTAAAAATAACCGCCAAATCAATATCGCTTTGTTCATGAGCCGTGCCTTTCGCATGGGAGCCATAGAGCCATAATACCTCTATGTTTTCATCCTCTTGGGCAAGATGTATGATTTTGGCTTTTATGTTGTTGAAGTGTAACTACTCAGCGTATTTTACCAAAAGCATCAGGTCACTGAGTAAATTCCGGTAATTTCCCCTTAAATACCAGTACCAACGCTTCAGAGGCACTGACATGATGTTTACGACAAGTGGATAGATATCCCCGAATACGGCAGAAGGTGATGGCACCCTGCTCACTCCTGAAACACCCCGATATTTTTTGCTGCGCCTTGGTCATGCGGATATCATTCTCACCGAGATTATTAGTAAATGGCACATCTATTTCTCTCATAAAGCGTAAGACATCATCCGGGTAATTGATCAGCCGTTCCAGTAAGTTTCTGGATTTACTGCGCTTGAGGCGCCCACGTTTGGGTTTACCGGGCAACGGGGTTGGTGGCGGACATTCAATTTGTGCTTTCTCTAATAAATCTCGATATCGTCGTCGATAATAGGCCGCTTTTCTTGCTTCAAGCTTCCCCCCTGCATCATCGACGACCTGATTGATCTTTTTTAACAGGGTTTCCATTTCTTTGGCCCACTGCTGTCCATCCTGCTCCCGGGCACGGGTCAGTTCACGCAGATGATGCGCATTGCACAAGGCATGAGTGAAGGGGTACTTGTAGTAAGGCTTCCAGTGATCGTGGCATAAAATGCCATGAAAGTCAGGCAGGATGCCAATGACATCCATCGCTTCCTTGCCCCGTTTTACATGGGGAAAATAATGTGTCCATAAATCATTAGAAGCACAATGCAACCAGTACCTGGCGCCATTGATGTTAATGCCCGTTTCATCGGCATGTACAACAGAAGCTGCCGCCAGTCTTTGCTTGCAAATCGGCTCAAAGGATGCCAGCTTCTCAAAGGCTGGTTGATTGAAATTAACCAACGAACCTTCACTGATGGGGATCTGTAATTGATCGGAGAAATAATCCTTGATGCGCTGGCAGGGCAATAATTGGTACTGCGAAAGATACACGGCGTGCGCCTTGAGTTGGTCACCATATTGCACGGCTTTTGTTACGCCCTCGGGAAAAGGAGCAACAAACCGACGACCTTGTTCATCGATAAGCCTTTGCGCACGATATTCCGTCACAATCCGTGAAATATCAATATCAAATACCTGCCGGGTTTCAAAGCCATCTGCCGTGTAGCTTCCGGCTGGCAAGGTACGGCGATCAATCTTGATGGAGATAACGTCATCGGGATCATCGACTTTAACCAGCGTGGTGCCAATATGCCCTTTCTGTCCACCACCTGGTTTTTTTGATCCAGCCCGTGCTTTCCTTTTACGATCAGGATCACTTGATGGCGGCCTGGAACTGTTACTGCTGTTAAGTCCGAGCCGATGCATCAAGAGCGTGACCAGCAACAACAATATCTCCAGCGAAGACCGCAGCGCCGGAGATAAATCGGCTTCATCTTCAATCAGCTGCCGGGCATGGGTAATGGCAGCCTCTACATCAATGGAATCAATCTTCAATGAAACGGCCTGTGGGTTTAAGTACAGGACTCTTGTCTCATGGCTTTTGAAATACGAATTTTTGCCTCTGTGTTGCCCGTCATCGTATTTTAGAAATGCACGGCCGCAGGGCTATCGGGCATTGCTTATAAGGCAACACGCCTCAACTAACGCAGGCTAATACAGTAAACCTCTTGCGCCAGGTGTTGCCGTTAGAAAATCAAAAATAACGCTAAAATCGTGTCAAGCAGTTTTTTTACTTATTTACGCTGAGTAGTTACGAATCAACAAATTCTGCCCCAGCTTTAGCTGCTGATAAAGAATTTGCCACTGCCAAAGATAAGTTATTGTGCCCATGAAATCCCATAGGAGTTGTAATATATTCTCTTGTTAATCCAATGTAATTAAATACTTCATCTGGTGTCATTCCTCCCGCAGAATCCACCAAGTAAATTGCATCTGCAAGTCCCCATCCATCAATATCCATAACAATTTTACTAAACTCATAGGGCTTTACAGCATAACTTTTCATCAAGTTTAAACCTAACCAGAGCCCTCTTTCCTTGACCAATTTTGCGGCAGTAAGCATATCATTGTATCGGTCTATATTTACACCAATTCTAATAAAATCGACTCCTAACTCAACCGCCATACGTATATCATCAAGTTTTCCTATTCCTGGAATATAAAACACACCAACCTTAGAATTCGTGACTACAGATTTAGCCCCTTTGATGTAGGTTTCGTCCGTTTCTTTTGCTAATCCCGTGTGAGTACTCTTACCAGCACCAAGTCCCAATCCGTGACCAACTTCAATATATTCAAAACCAAGCTTATCTAATCCTTTTACTATAAAATTGGACTCTGCTTGTGATAACTGAAAATTAACCGCATATGATCCATCTCGAACTGTATTTTCAATAATTGTGACCATATTAGTAATATTCCACTTTGAACATTGATTGAAAAATATCGACGTTACAGGATAATTCACCGATATCAGAACCATCTATTACTAACATAGCATGTCTACTTGCACAATTATCTATCGACTCAACCATTTGTTTTTCTGAATAAATAGTTCGAAACCGTCGTATAAAATCCAGTTTTTTTACTTCATTGAAATTTATACTTTTAATAACCTTTCCTACTTTAAAGTCTAGGAATAACAATATTGCCGCTCTCTGCATATAGTTTTTCTTTTCATGCTCAATCTGAAAGTCATCACAGCCAAGTACTTGATTCAGAAAAATCTGATTCAAATCAATCCCTGTAATAAGTGGATTAATCGTCGATGATGTATAAACACCAGCACCACGGTTTGCACATTCAACAAGATATATTTCGCTATCCTTAGTTACAAAATACTCACCGTGAGTATGACCAAAACTATAACCCAGAGCTTCAACAACAAGATGATGATTTTTCAGCAACCGAGATTTTAGTTCATCATCATGCAGAGATGGATAGGAAACGCTCTTAGTTATAGGCTTCTTTCCCTCAGCAAATTTACGTGAGGCGACAGTAAGTGATTGATGTCCATTTGAGAAACAAAATCCATCGACTGTAACTAATTCGCCCTCAATAAATTTCTCACATATCAATGTCAAGCTGGGTGAATGACTAACTGCATCAAAATAAGCATCCATAAGCTCTTCTGCATTATGAACAATGGTAACCCCAAAAGTACCCCGACTATCAACAGGTTTTATTACAACGGGGTAGTCAATTTCAGCAGCTGATGCTACAGCTTCTTGTGGAGTCCTGACCTTATAGAATTCAGGCTGTAATATCCCAAATCTTTTACATGCTTCTCGCTGAGAAAACTTATCATTGCTGAACAACGCTGATTTGACTGATGTAAAGGGCAATCTGAACTTTGACGCCACCACAGAAGCCGTATATAGAGAATAATCACAATTATCGGTTATTACCGCATCGACATTATGAGTTTCGGCTATTGTAATGTGGGCACGTATATCACGACTATCTTTAACGTAAGTTATATCTGCTAGCTTAAAAGAGTCTGCTTTTATAGTTGGATGTGTTGCAATAATTTTATGCCCAGCTTCTTTAATTTTTTCAAACAAAGCGTATTGTTCCCAACCAGATCCAATCACTAATATTTTTTTTCTACGAAGATATGACATTTCTAATAACCTTTGGTTATATCATCAGTGAAAAGCATCTGATTTTTGGCTATATTTCTACTAAAAACAGCATTCTCTTCCACATAATTTTTCAAATCTCTACAATCTATCCCCTCTGGATAACGTAAGAATTTAAAATCATCTTCTTTGAGAGGCTGCCCTGCTCCTAAATGTTTATTAGCAACAAGCCTATACAAAATACTATTTTTAAACTGACTTTCTTCTGGTTGTAGTTCTTCTCTATTATCATCGATAATGGCTTGTTCTACCGCACGGATTCCTTCAACCATTCTTTTAAATTCATTCGGTTCTAATGAAAATGGTGCATCAGGTACCGGCAAGCTTTTATCAAGAGCAAAATGTTTTTCAATCACCTTTGCTCCCAATGTCACTGCTGCGATAGGAATATATATATCCGGAGTATGATCCGAGAATCCCACAATACAACCAAACTCATCTCGATATCGGTTCATGATGTTCAGATGAACCTTATCATACGGAGTTGGATAGATACTATTACAATGTAAAATGATAAATTTATCGTTATTGTTACGTTTAAAAATTTCAATGACTTTAGTTAACTCCTCCATCGTCACAATACCAGTGGAGAGAATCACCGACTTGCCAGTCGCAGCAACTTTCTCAACAAGTTGTGGAAAAGTTCCTATTTGAGCAGAGGCCAGCTTGTATAAAGGAACATTAATTTCCTCCAGAATATCGATAGCCTTAAGATAGGTAGGAGCTGAAAAAAAATGTTATTCCTTTTTTTTGGCAATATTCAGAAAGAAGTCCATGCCACTTTTCATCCATATCAATCTTTTGATGCAAAGCCTTCGTCTCTTCTGAGGGTTGATAATAAAGTTCATCTACATTAATAGATTGAAACTTAACAGCGTCTGCACCACTTTCTATGACTGCATCAATACTTTCATATGCAAGTTCAAGGCTCTGATTATGATTTGACCCAATTTCAGCGATAACGTAGCAACAGTCACTTCCTACCTCATGACCATCAATAACAATTTTATTCATATTAGCTTTCTTTAGTTTTTTTAGATTTTATATTCAAAATGAAAGCATCCCCATTCAGATTAAAATATGCAGGATATCTCTCATTATCAACAATCCGTAATAAATTGAATTGTTCTGCCAGTGTTTTATCTGGATCAAGCAGACTATCTTCAGGGCGGCGTCGAGGATAAAATGTCGGCTCGCCTTTTTGAGATTGCGCCTTATTTAAGATATTAGGGTAACCAGAAATAAATTTTCTACAGAGTCGTAGTGTTGCTTCCGCCTGTAATATACGCCATTTAGAAGCCAGTTCAGTACCTTCAAGTTTAATCCATTCCTGTAGGTAAATTTTCCCTGCATCGACTTTATCCACAGCTTCAAACAAAGTTATAGGAATATTATTCTTACCTTCTAAAATCTGCCAACTCATTGGAGACCAACCTCGCCCCTTAGGTAAGCTACTTTCATGTACAACTAATGTATGTCTATACTGATTTCGGACATCAGCTGAAATTAATTCTCCAAAGCTAAGACAAAAGCAGAAGTCCGCCGGAATAGCATCATCAACTGTATATGCAACAAAACATTCATGGCCAGCGGTTTGCCACTCTTCAACCAGATCGTCTATATACGGGATAATGCACGACGTTTTATCTGAGAGAATCATGATTCTAAACCTTGCACTCATCTTCACAGCCTTTTCAGATATAACATCAATCTTGACAATTCGGCTTTCAATTTCAAAACGCTTTTCTTGCCATTCTGAGTTCAGAATGCCGAATCGGACAACATCGACATATTTTTGACCGTCAAAATAAAAATCCCGAAAAGTTCCTTCACGATGAAATCCCAGTTTGTCATGAAATCGAAGACTACGTTCATTGGTAGAAAGTACTTCGGCATTAAGTTTATGTAATTTCAGTGCATTAAAAGCTTCATCTAGGGCTTCCAGACCTAGTTTTGCTCCAGTTCCAGCCGGTGCATCCGGTGCTGTATAAAAGCCCCAAAACGAACTGCGATTTTCCGGATAATAATGGGTGAAATACACAATGCCATCAGCGTTACCATTTTTATCTTGATGAATATACCAACGTGTTTGAGGATCATGCTCCATATAAACAAACCTTGCTAGATAGTCATCTTCACTCATTTCATGGTTGTTATATATATGGTTGTTGTATATAGAGCGATTTACTTCTAATAAATTATTTCTCCAGGTAAGTACAAGAGGAAGATCATCCTTAGTTAGTTTGCGAAGGCTCATATTTTAAATTTTTCCTAATATCCACCAAATTGGTAAATACTGACCTGGAGACCCATATCCCAGTTTCTCTTTATTATTTAGCATTTCAAATTCATAATAAAAACCATCTCCTCTCATACTTTGTATCCAGTTTGAAATATCTTGATAAACTTTTGTATTTCGATATGTTCGTGTATTAGTTTTTAGATCATAAAACTTCATTGCAATAGCTATACCTACAGCACTTCGAATATGGGCTTCGCTTTTTACAATACCGCGCAATCCATCTCTATGCCCATAAGCACCTTTTGGCGCATCAATTCTAAAAGTTTCATTATATAGTAAATCTTTGTCTATTCCTGGCTTAATGACATTCTCTATATAGTCTATATCGCAATATTGCAGTAATAATGCAATATGCAACCCATAAACTAACGGCATAGTTTCAGAGTCATAACTTTCAAATGTACCTTTAACGAACTCTACTATTATAGGAAGAATTTCATCAACTTGTTCTGGCGCATAGTCTCGCCATGCTTGGATACCCAAAATAGAAAATATATGATAACTTCTCGGATTAGAGCGTAATGCCATAAGTTCATTATTTTCTTTCTCCCGAAATGAACCATAATCAGTATCCCAGAACTTCATCAAATAGCTAAATGCTCTGTGTCCTACATCAAGATAACTCTCATCACATGTCATCTTGGAATAATCACCAATTGTTTTAAGCATCGCAACTGTTGGAGGTAAATCTTCTATTTCTGCAGTAAGCCTTCGGATTTCATCTGTAACCTTAAAACCAATACCATCTCCGTGCTTAGCTAGCTCTAGAGACCATCCTCCACTAGGCTTTTGAATCTCACGTAGCTCATCCAATATAGCCTTTACAGCATCTATATATCTTACATCTTTAGTAAGTTCGTAGACATTCATCAAAGCATAAGAAGATTCTGCAAGGTACAGTAAGCCCTCAGCCCCCCATGTTTCATCAACAATATATCTTCCAGTTTTTACAAATTTATCAGACAAAAAATCAGCCGCACTTAATGCATCATTCAGTTTGTCATGATCAATACGATATTTCATTTCTTCTGTAAGACAGAGCATTTATACCCCTCATTTCGGATAAGATATTCATATTTAATTTCTGTTATCAACCAATCATTCATATCATCAATATCTTGAACCTCCATGTCATTAAGAACTACTGCTCCTTTTTTCTCACCAAAAGTATTCTTATTTTCTAACGTTTCCATATTAATTATATTAAACCAATAGAATTGTCCCGCATCATAATAAGATTCAGGCAAATCTTGAGATCGGCTTCGTTCATATTCAGAAAAGTTCATAGCAACTTCTCCTCCGCTTTTCATATTAAATGACCGCCATATAGGTGAACTAAAACGACCTAAGGGAAAAACCACATCAAATCTAGAATTATTCGTCAATAGTTCAAACCCCTGCTTCAATCTAGAAACTGTTGTTAATGGTGATGTAGCGTATAGACAACACCCATGCTTAAACTCTCGACCAACCTCTTTATATTTATTCAACACTTCAAAAACAACATCTCCCAGCCCAGAAAAATCGTCTGAATTTTTTTCACTTCTCATGAATGGGACTTTAGCTCCATATTCCATACTAATATCAGCAATCTCACGGTCATCTGTAGAAACCATCACTTCAGAAAATAAACCTGAATTTAAAGCTGTTTCAATAGCATAAGAAATTATTGGCTTACCCTTAAATTCTTTAATATTCTTTCTAGGAATCCGCTTACTTCCACCTCTGGCAGGTATTACACACAAATTCACAGCAAAACCTCTTTTAAAACTTCTACGACATAGTTCTGCTGCTCATCACTCAAACCGGGATTCAGAGGAAGTGTTAGGGCATGATCATAATATTTTTCTGCTTGTGGAAAATCTCCTTTTTTGAACCCCATGTTTTTGTAATAAGGCTGAGTATGAACAAGAATATAGTGGACATTGACCCCAAGACCTTTTTGTCTTAGTTCATCAAATATTTGAGAGCGTGTTTTACCAATATTTTCCAACTCTAACAGTATTGGATATAAGTGTAGTGCCGGATAACTTTCCTTAGATTGATAGGGAGACTTTATTGGTAAATCTTGTAATAACTTATGATACCGCTGTTGTAGTTGGTGTCGTTTCTCAACAAACTCATCGAGCCGTTTCATCTGACTGATTCCTAATGCGGCTTGCAAGTCTGTCATCCGGTAATTAAAGCCAAGTCCGATTTGTTGATAATACCAGTTACCTTCAGGCTGCCCAGTCATTTGTTCCGCATCTCGGGTAATGCCATGACTTCTCAACAAACGCATTTTTTCTGCTAATTCAGCATTATTTGTTGTTGCCAGACCACCTTCGGCGGTTGTAATTATCTTGACAGGATGAAAACTGAAAACCGTTATATCTGAATACTGACAACTGCCCACCTTTGTATTCAGATATTTTCCACCAATGGCATGACTGGCATCTTCAATAATCTTGAATCCATATTCCAGGCTTAATTGATGAATTTTTTCCATATCACAGGACTGCCCTGCAAAATGAACGGGAATCACAATTTTAGGTAACTTATTAAGTTGTTTCGCTTTTTTTAGTTTTTCTTCAAGAAAATCCGGGCACAAATTATAGGTTTCTGGGTCGATATCAACAAAATCAATTTGTGCACCACAATATAAGCCACAATTTGCCGAAGCAACAAAGGTATTGGGTGATGTCCATAAGTGATCCCCTTTACCTAACCCCAATGCCAAACAAGCAATATGTAATGCGGAAGTAGCACTGTTAGCAGCAACGCCATATTTTGCTCCACAGTATTCAATAACTGTTTGTTCAAATAAAGGAACTTGCGGGCCTTGTGTCAAAAAATCTGATTGAAGAACATTAACTACCGCGTCAATATCCTGTTGATTAATATCTTGTTTTCCATATGGGATCATTTGATATTTCACCTATTATCTTACTTCCATTAAATAATTCTCAGTTCTGTCTGACATGAAACAGCCCATTGTTTTTATAATAAACATCCAGATAAATGCAATTAACAAGGAAAAAACCACCAGTCTAATGCCATCCCCTAAATAACCCCATTTGACAGAACCGAGAAATATGATCATTGCCGATATATGGGCTGTGACAATCCATTTGTCGCCGCGTTTTGCATAAAGAATATAATGTGGAATATATCCGACGGTATAAACAAACCCAACAGAAATCAAAATAGGCAGGATATCCAGGCACATTGAATAAATGGGTTTTCCTATCCAGTTTACAATTGTTGGTGCCAAAGCTAAAAGGGCAAATGCGATTAACAAACTTACCAGCAAGGTCGACCAGATTAGTTCTTTAACATGAGCCTTATATTCTTTTTTTTCATTATTTTTATAACTTGCTAACATTTTTGGATACAAGAATGAAAAAACAGCAGGCTCTAATATATTGAACCCCCCCATTACAAGCCCCATATAAAATACATATACACCAAGAATATTAGTTGAAGTTAATGATTCTATAAAATATCTGTCGAATGTTAACAAGCCCTTCATACACAATGTTGATATCAAAAAAATTGAACCTACTTGCAATCCTCGTTTAATCCATTTTCTGTCAAGAGAAACTTTTTCCCATTTTGGCAACACCTGACGTATGCTTACCACACCAAGTATAATAGCTATAAATACCCCACAACTCCATGAAATAAATACTGTGTTAAGAGTTTTTAAATTATCATTAAAATACATCATTGGGATAATAATAAGCACCCATAACCCAGTTCTTACAAATAAAATCAAACTTGCCAATAACTGCTTTTGCATAGCAATTAACAGCCTATTTATTTCCTGAGCAGTATGTTCAAGAAGAAGCAATAAGAATAACCAGCCAGCATATTGCCAATCCATAAGTCCAAAGATAAAAACACCTAGAACTAAAGGAAGAAAAATGAAGTATAAAAACTGCTGGGCTTTTATCTGCTGCTGAATAACAAATGACCAATCTTCCTGCTCCCTTGCTAATAACTCCCTCTGTGAATAGGTATAAAAATCAGCTCCAACTATAAGGACACAAAACATTACTGTAGAGACCATTAACCCAAACTGCCCAAGCTCCGTTGACGTCAAAAGCTTTGCTAGAGCAAAAATAAGAAAAAACTTGCTCACCATGGATAATCCACGAAGAGCAACATTTGAAACCCGAACAGCAAACTTCCTTTTCACAGTTAATCAATTTCAGCTAACATGGACATCAACTCTGTATGAGTTAACCATTCTGAATTGTTTCCTGAGTTGTATTCAAACCCCTGCTTAACAAAATTACCCTCTTCATTTAGCCTGTTTTTTTGGTACTCAGCTTGATGTGAGAATTGAATTGTCGGGCAAATGACATAATGATCATCAAACTCAATTGTTAAATGACTATCATCAGCAGGACACATAATTTCATGTAATTTTTCCCCAGGTCTGATACCTATAATTTTTTGAGGTAAATCAGACGCTATCGCGGCCGCTAACTCTGTCATATACATTGAAGGAATTTTAGGAACAAATATTTCACCCCCTTGCATCCTTTCAAAATTTTTCAACACAAATTCGACACCTTGACGTAAGGTAATCATAAATCTTGTCATTTCTGGATGCGTAATCGGTAACGCCTTCGCACCATCAGCGATCAATTTTTGAAAATAAGGAATGACCGACCCTCTGGAACCTATAACATTGCCATATCGGACGACAGAAAAACGGAGTTCTCGTTTGCCCACCATGTTATTCGCTGCCACAAACAATTTATCAGAAGCTAATTTGGTCGCACCATATAAGTTAATAGGATTCGCCGCTTTATCGGTTGAAAGTGCAATGACTTTTTTTACGTTGTTATGAATAGCTGCTTTTATCACATTTTCAGCACCATGAATATTGGTTTTTATGCATTCCATTGGATTATATTCTGCCGCCGGCACATGTTTCATCGCAGCTGCATGAATGACATAATCGACCCCTTCCATGGCTTCAAACAACCTTGATTGGTCGCGAACATCACCAATAAAATAACGCATACATTCATCATTGAAGTTCTGCTGCATTTCGAATTGCTTTAGTTCATCTCGAGAAAAGATGATAATTTTCTTTGGTGAATACTTTTCAAGTATTATTTGGGTGTATTTTTTACCAAATGACCCTGTACCACCAGTAATGAGTATTGTTTGATTATTAAACATCTCTGTACATGACAAAAATTAACTTATGACAAATGAGTCTCATGTATTCCAGTGACAAAAGGTATGGGTTGCAAAAGAGCAATCACTTTTCTAATCATCCTTTTTGATTGAGATAAGACATTAAACAACGTTGAGCGGATACAATCTAATCCATATCGAAACAGGCTTTGCGCGAGCCGCTGATGTGTTCAAGCGAGTCTTCGATCTCGTGAAAGATTTTGGGACATCCAAGTCCCCAAAATCGACTCGATCTTCGACAACTCATTGGTGCCCCGGCCGTCCTGGTCACCCGGCGTTCCGCCACAACATCGCAAGCTCGTTGCGGCTACACACCGGCCTCCCATATGACTGGACGCCGCGTTCGGATGCTCCCTTGGGATCCCCTTTGGCGCCTTCGGCACGTCGGGTATCCCGTGTCGCCTCGCGGCTACCGGGGACTACCCGCCTTCGCTTCGCTCTCCATGGCGGGCAGCGTTGGTTTTTATTGGTAACTCGCAATCATGTTTCCATTCGCCTGCTTTATGTGACCAACAGAAAGCAATAACGGGAAGTACTAACAATTTTTTGATCCGAAGATAACCGACTACACGCGTTTCCTCAAGTTTGAATCCCCGTCCTTTTAAACCGCCGAAAAGCGTTTCGATTTCCCAACGCAAGCCATAAATTCTAATCGCATCAGGGTTCAAATGCTGACAGACGATGATTAATAACTCACCATCACTCAGCCGTAACCCACTGAGATAAATTGAACAATTTCCCAAATAGCGCGCTGTTGAGAGGTGTCGTGTGCTACCCGGCTTAAGCCCATAAAACAAACGCTCTACGCGTATTCGCTGGCCTTGGGCATTGGTTGTCCTGGCGTTGTTGCGAATACGGATATAAAAGGGAATCTCTTGCTCAAACAACCAGCCCATCCATTCGTCTCCAATAAACTCCCGATCAGCCAAAAGACCTTTGATGTGATGTCAGCCAAACTGCGCAATAAAGCGTTTCATCAGCGCTATACGTTCCTTCGTATTAGAGTTGCCCCGCTTGTTTAAAGGCAACCAATACACAGGAATGGCGGCACCCCGATAAACCACGGCAAGCACCAGCAGATTAATATTGGTTTTACCCCACTTCCAATTCGTCCTGTCTAACGTCAGATAGTAATCCTGATCAGTGAAACCAAACAGTTTCATGATGAAATGAGCGACTTCATTGTAATCCAGCCAATGGTCACTGAAAAATCGTTGCATCCGTCGATATCGTGAGGAAATTTTTGCCCGACTGGGAAAGAATACGGCGAGCTGGGCCAGATTGACCGTGCTAACTGCCATCAAAGCAATTAACATACCCACAAAACAAACGATTCTTGCCTTGTTCCATTGAAAGTGCTCAGTTAATATGACGGTCAGCTCGTTGATTTGTAATGTCCCGTTATTCATATTCGCTAAAACAAAATGCGGTATTTAATTACATTTCAACGAGCTACGCCAGCTTTTAATATTTTTTGTCATGTACAGAGATTAAACATTATAAGATTCTGCCTGTATCCTTCTTTATTTCCATTAACTTATGCATGCCTATAACTATCGTTATGTTGTAAGAACCACTGATAGGTTTTGTTTAAGCCTTCTTCCAGACTGGTTTTTGCTTTCCCAGCCTAGCTTTTCAATTTTCGACACATCCAGCAATTTTCTCGGTGTACCATCCGGCTTGGATGTATCAAATATTATTTCCCCTTGAAAGTCTGTCACTTTTGCAATGGTTTCGACTAATTCTTTGATCGTACAATCTGTTCCTGTTCCTACATTGATATGGGAAAGCATCGGCTGAGTGACTTGATTATATTGTAACTACTCAGCGTAAATAAGTAAAAAAACTGCTTGACACGATTTTAGCGTTATTTTTGATTTTCTAACGGCAACACCTGGCGCAAGACAGGGCCAGCGCATAAAAAGATCCTGTTAAAACAGCGAGTTCAGTATCATTCATGCAAAACTGTATGAGGAATCAAAATGTCCCTGAGCCTGCAAGAAGCCTTTTCAAGCCTGGAAGACCCGCGAATTGAACGCCACAAGCGTCATCAACTGCTGGATATTATCGTACTGACCATCTGCGCGGTGGTCAGTGGCGCTGAAGGCCGGGAGGCCATAGAAGCCTTCGGCAAAGAGAAACAAGACTGGCTGCGGCAATGGATAGCGTTGGAAAACGGAATCCCCTCGCACGACTGCATTGCCCGCCTGATGTCACGGTTGCCGGCCGAGGAAGTCAGCGCCTGTTTCAGTCGCTGGGTGCAAAGTGTCGCCAGACTGACCGAGGGGGAAGTGGTTGCCATTGACGGCAAAACGGCGCGCCGGTCCTTTGATCAGGAGGACAGGATGGGCGCGATCCACATGGTCAGCGCCTGGGCAAGCCAGACGGGGCTCTCCCTGGGTCAGGTCAAAACACAGGAGAAGTCCAATGAAATTACCGCCATTCCCCGACTGTTGGCCATGCTGGAAATTAAAGGCTGCATCGTGACCATTGACGCGATGGGATGCCAGGAAAAGATTGCTGGCAAGATCGTCGAGAAAGGGGCTGATTACGCCCTGGCGGTCAAGGGCAACCAGAAGTCCTTGCATGAAGCGATCGTGGATTACTTTGCCGTGGCGGTGGATGGCGGTGTTGAGGACGGTCAGGCGCTACTGGGCCACCACGAACAGGTCGATGTCGGACACGGCCGGATTGAACAGCGCCGCTACTACCTGGCTGATTGTCTGGACACCTTGCCTTCGCCCCGGCGCTGGCAAGGACTCAAGGGCATTGGCATGGTGGCGTGTGAACGCCAGATCGGCGAACGACAAACCATTGAGCGTCGCTACTACATCACCACGCTTGATAGTGTTGAAACCTTCGCCAACGCTGTGCGCTCCCACTGGGGCGTGGAGAACAGCCTGCATTGGGTATTGGATGTCACGTTTCGTGAAGACGAGTCACGAATTCGCAAGGGCGAATCACCGGGCAACTTCACTATCATCCGCCAATTGGCGCTCAATTGGCTCAAGCGCGAACCGTCGCGCCTGAGCATTAAGCGCAAGCGCTTCAAGGCAGCCCTCAGCGATGACTTCAGGGCTCAAGTGATATTTGGGTGAGTTTTTATGCGCTGGCCCTGTGGCGCAAGAGGTTTACTGTATTAGCCTGCGTTAGTTGAGGCGTGTTGCCTTATAAGCAATGCCCGATAGCCCTGCTGCCGTGCATTTCTAAAATACGATGACGGGCAACACAGAGGCAAAAATTCGTATTTCAAAAGCCATGAGACAAGAGTCCTGTACTTAAACCCACAGGCCGTTTCATTGAAGATTGATTCCATTGATGTAGAGGCTGCCATTACCCATGCCCGGCAGCTGATTGAAGATGAAGCCGATTTATCTCCGGCGCTGCGGTCTTCGCTGGAGATATTGTTGTTGCTGGTCACGCTCTTGATGCATCGGCTCGGACTTAACAGCAGTAACAGTTCCAGGCCGCCATCAAGTGATCCTGATCGTAAAAGGAAAGCACGGGCCGGATCAAAAAAACCAGGTGGTGGACAGAAAGGGCATATTGGCACCACGCTGGTTAAAGTCGATGATCCCGATGACGTTATCTCCATCAAGATTGATCGCCGTACCTTGCCAGCCGGAAGCTACACGGCAGATGGCTTTGAAACCCGGCAGGTATTTGATATTGATATTTCACGGATTGTGACGGAATATCGTGCGCAAAGGCTTATCGATGAACAAGGTCGTCGGTTTGTTGCTCCTTTTCCCGAGGGCGTAACAAAAGCCGTGCAATATGGTGACCAACTCAAGGCGCACGCCGTGTATCTTTCGCAGTACCAATTATTGCCCTGCCAGCGCATCAAGGATTATTTTTCCGATCAATTACAGATCCCCATCAGTGAAGGTTCGCTGGTTAATTTCAATCAACCAGCCTTTGAGAAGCTGGCATCCTTTGAGCCGATTTGCAAGCAAAGACTGGCGGCAGCTTCTGTTGTACATGCCGATGAAACGGGCATTAACATCAATGGCGCCAGGTACTGGTTGCATTGTGCTTCTAATGATTTATGGACACATTATTTTCCCCATGTAAAACGGGGCAAGGAAGCGATGGATGTCATTGGCATCCTGCCTGACTTTCATGGCATTTTATGCCACGATCACTGGAAGCCTTACTACAAGTCCCCCTTCACTCATGCCTTGTGCAATGCGCATCATCTGCGTGAACTGACCCGTGCCCGGGAGCAGGATGGACAGCAGTGGGCCAAAGAAATGGAAACCCGGTTAAAAAAGATCAATCAGGTCGTCGATGATGCAGGGGGGAAGCTTGAAGCAAGAAAAGCGGCCTGTTATCGACGACGATATCGAGATTTATTAGAGAAAGCACAAATTGAATGTCCGCCACCAACCCCGTTGCCCGGTAAACCCAAACGTGGGCGCCTCAAGCGCAGTAAATCCAGAAACTTACTGGAACGGCTGATCAATTACCCGGATGATGTCTTACGCTTTATGAGAGAAATAGATGTGCCATTTACTAATAATCCCGGTGAGAATGATATCCGCATGACCAGGGTGCAGCAAAAAATATCGGGGTGTTTCAGGAGTGAGCAGGGTGCCATCACCTTCTGCCGTATTCGGGGATATCTATCCACTTGTCGTAAACATCATGTCAGTGCCTCTGAAGCGTTGGTACTGGTATTTAAGGGGAAATTACCGGAATTTACTCAGTGACCTGATGCTTTTGGTAAAATACGCTGAGTAGTTACGCAAAAAAATTAGTTGCGAACACTTCTCAGATCTATGGGAGGTTAGGTACTGTGGCAATGGCTGAAATCATGGCATCCGTCGATGTGGCTGTTTCTGCTGCTGGACAGACCTTAAATGAGCTTGCATGGTTAGGAATACCTACTTATTTAATTAGAACAGGAATAGACCAGCAGGGAAATTGGGAATATTACAATTGTCATAATTTGTCTTTGGGAGCCGTTTCATATGATGACGAAGACTGGGAGTCCGCGTTGAAAACAGTATTAAAAAACGCAACATATGAGAGTAGAGTAGAACTGTCTCATAGACTAAAAAAATTATTATCGGGTAAAGGTGCAGATGAAATTTGTTCATTGGTTAATAAGTTAACAGGCTGTTGATTTAATCCAACCTGGAGGCCGCATTGTTTCGTTGCCATAATTGGCATTTGATTACATAACTAATTGTTATTTATGGTCTCTGTACATGACAAAAATTAACTTATGACAAATGAGTCTCATGTATTCCAGTGACAAAAGGTATGGGTTGCAAAAGAGCAATCACTTTTCTAATCATCCTTTTTGATTGAGATAAGACATTAAACAACGTTGAGCGGATACAATCTAATCCATATCGAAACAGGCTTTGCGCGAGCCGCTGATGTGTTTTGGTTTTTATTGGTAACTCGCAATCATGTTTCCATTCGCCTGCTTTATGTGACCAACAGAAAGCAATAACGGGAAGTACTAACAATTTTTTGATCCGAAGATAACCGACTACACGCGTTTCCTCAAGTTTGAATCCCCGTCCTTTTAAACCGCCGAAAAGCGTTTCGATTTCCCAACGCAAGCCATAAATTTTAATCGCATCAGGGTTCAAATGCTGACAGACGATGATTAATAACTCACCATCACTCAGCCGTAACCCACTGAGATAAATTGAACAATTTCCCAAATAGCGCGCTGTTGAGAGGTGTCGTGTGCTACCCGGCTTAAGCCCATAAAACAAACGCTCTACGCGTATTCGCTGGCCTTGGGCATTGGTTGTCCAGGCGTTGTTGCGAATACAGATATAAAAGGGAATCTCTTGCTCAAACAACCAGCCCATCCATTCGTCTCCAATAAACTCCCGATCAGCCAAAAGACCTTTGATGTGATGTCGGCCAAACTGCGCAATAAAGCGTTTCATCAGCGCTATACGTTCCTTCGTATTAGAGTTGCCCCGCTTGTTTAAAGGCAACCAATACACCGGAATGGCGGCACCCCGATAAACCACGGCAAGCACCAGCAGATTAATATTGGTTTTACCCCACTTCCAATTCGTCCTGTCTAACGTCAGATAGTAATCCTGATCAGTGAAACCAAACAGTTTCATGATGAAATGAGCGACTTCATTGTAATCCAGCCAATGGTCACTGAAAAATCGTTGCATCCGTCGATATCGTGAGGAAATTTTTGCCCGACTGGGAAAGAATACGGCGAGCTGGGCCAGATTGACCGTGCTAACTGCCATCAAAGCAATTAACATACCCACAAAACAAACGATTCTTGCCTTGTTCCATTGAAAGTGCTCAGTTAATATGACGGTCAGCTCGTTGATTTGTAATGTCCCGTTATTCATATTCGCTAAAACAAAATGCGGTATTTAATTACATTTCAACGAGCTACGCCAGCTTTTAATATTTTTTGTCATGTACAGAGACAAGCTTTAATGACTGCACTTAAAAGTTATGAGATATTAATCGAAACACAGGAAAATTTAGCGAAATATGCAAGGAAATTACAACAAGAACTGCTCCGTTGATAAAAATATTGAACTGTTAGTATTGCCTTTTGACGATGATCTCGAAGATAAAAAAAAGAAAACCAGAGCAAATAAGCAGCGGTTTCAAAAAATCGCGGGTTTGTTGAACTCAAGAAATATTGACCCTGTCCAGTGGCAACAGAGCATTAGATTAGAATATGAAGAACGGTAAAAGGCATGGATGATATGACCAAAATTTTTATCGCAGGCCACAATGGCATGGTCGGCTCGGCCATCATGCGGCAACTGCAAAAAGATGAACGTAATCATTTAGTCACCGCCAGCCGAAGCGAACTGGATTTGACCAACCAACAAGCGGTTAATCAATTTTTTGCCGACAACCAAATTGATCAGGTGTATCTGGCGGCAGCCAAAGTCGGCGGCATCCATGCCAACAACACCTACCCCGCTGAATTTATCTACCAAAACCTGATGATAGAAGCCAATATCATCCATGCCGCTCATCAGAATAATGTTCAAAAACTGCTGTTTTTAGGATCATCCTGTATTTATCCAAAATTAGCCCAGCAGCCCATGAAAGAAGAAGCACTGCTGACAGGAACACTGGAAAACACTAATGAACCCTATGCCATTGCCAAAATAGCTGGTATTAAACTGTGCGAAAGCTACAACCGCCAATATGGCCGGGATTATCGAAGTATCATGCCAACCAATCTTTATGGCCCCAATGATAATTTTCACCCTGAAAACGCTCACGTTATCCCAGCCTTAATCAGGCGCTTTCATGAAGCCAAAATCAACAATAAATCCCAAGTAACCGCATGGGGGAGTGGTAAACCCATGCGAGAATTTCTCTACGTTGATGACTTGGCCGAGGCCTCTGTCTTTGTCATGAATCTGGACAAAGAAAAATATAATCAAGTCACTCAGCCGATGCTTTCCCATATCAATGTAGGAACAGGAACAGATTGTACGATCAAAGAATTAGTCGAAACCATTGCAAAAGTGACAGACTTTCAAGGGGAAATAATATTTGATACATCCAAGCCGGATGGCACACCGAGAAAATTGCTGGATGTGTCGAAAATTGAAAAGCTAGGCTGGGAAAGCAAAAACCAGTCTGGAAGAAGGCTTAAACTATAGTGGACCCCGTAATCCGGACAATAGTTTAAACTATGACTATTGAAAAAAGAGGTACAAAAAATGAGCGAAAAAAACGGAAAACCTTTAGCGGGGCGCAAAAGGCCAAAATCGCGCTGGAAGCGGTTAAGAACATCAAAACGATCAATGAGATTGCTCAAGAGAATGAAGTCCATCCATCTCAGGTAAGCCAATGGAAAAAGGAACTGTTGGCCAATGCGGGAAGCCTGTTTGAAGGCAAACGCGGGCCGAAAGCGGTGAAGGCGCAAGACAATCCGGACCGTCTGTACGCCAAAATCGGGCAGTTGAATATGGAACTGGATTGGCTTAAAAAAAGTCCGGGATCAGCCTATGATCACGCGTCAAAGCTGGGTGGATCAAAAAGATGAGTTGGCGTTAAGTCGGCAATGCCAGTTATTGAACGTTACCCGCTCAGTAATCCATGAACAGAAAAAACGCCAACAACAGCCGGTGTCTGCTGAAGATCAGCAACTGTTGCGGTTGCTCGACGAAGAATATACCCGGCATCCTTTTTATGGCTCACGCCGTATGACAAAGTATTTACGCGGCCTTAACCATCAGGTCAACCGCAAACGGGTTCAGCGGCTGATGCGCATACCGGGGCTGGTCGGCATGGCGCCGGGCCCGAACACCAGTAAGCCGCATCCTGAGCATAAAGTCTATCCCTATCTGTTAAGAGGCGTCGAGGTGACACGCCCCAACCAGGTTTGGAGTACCGACATCACCTATATCCGGCTGCCGCAAGGATTTGTTTATCTGGTGGCCATCATGGATTGGTACAGCCGAAAAGTATTGGCATGGCAACTTTCCAATACCATGGACAGCGCGTTTTGCGTAAATTGTCTGGAGCAGGCCATCAAGACCTATGGCACACCGGAGATATTTAATACCGACCAGGGCGCACAGTTCACCAGCGCGGACTTCACCGGGGTATTGAGTCAGCATGGCGTGACCATCAGCATGGATGGCCGGGGACGGGCCCTGGACAATATCTTTGTTGAACGACTCTGGCGCACAGTGAAATATGAAGAAGTTTATTTGAAGCAATACGGCAACCTGCAAGCACTGTCAGCGGGGTTAACGGACTACTTTGCCTTTTACAACAGCGAACGACCGCATCAGTCGTTAGGCTATGAAACGCCAGACAGGGTTTATCAATTCGCCACGGGAGGTGGCGCTAGAATCGTGGATAAATATAATGCCGGCACTGCCAGGCAGACGCCGGGTGAAAATATGGGCCAGAGCCATTGAGCCTGACTGTTATGAGGGTTCTATCTTAAATTCTCTAATAATTTGTCTGGACAATGGGGTCCACTTTACAGATCTATATTGTCATCCCAATGAGAAAGAGAATCAGAGTGGTGTAATTGAGTTGATGATTGAATTGGAATTAGATATGCCGGATGAATTTGATTTGCTGCATGATAAGCTGAAGGATTCAGTACAATCATCTGATTTGTTGGCAGATGAACTTGAAGATACGGTAGAATCAAAACAGCAATCATCCGGTTGTTTAGGCATAATCGGTGATATAGGATCAGGATTGCTCATATATAACTGGTTATTTGGGAAATGATTAGATGTTAATCGTCATCCTCCCTAAACAACCAGGAAATGCCCAATAAAATCAGTAACATCGAAAAATATTACGATTGGCGAGCAACATTTTCAGCGACCAGTGAAAAAACAGCACAAAAACTGTCCAGAACAAGGCAATCGCACCGTTGCCAAAAAAGTCATTCAAGAGTATAAAAACTCCGATGTAAACAATCCACACAAGCATTTTCATCTCCTACTGTCCGACGCGGAATGAACAAGAGTATGTCTTTTTCTAATACTGGACTATTACTACAAAAAAGCATAACACTGCGGTTGAAAAAACATCAGTGTTATATTCTGGAGCGTTGGTCATCCGGTTTTCGCTGCTGGCGGCATGATGAGGAAACGGATACGCTGCGCCGGGTCTGTCTGCCTTATCGATTATTTAATCAAAATGGACAGGTCAATGAGCAATTATTACAGGGTTTGAATCTAGCCAATAATCTTTCATTTGTCTCATCTACCGGCCAGTCTTTTAGTTTGTCAATCAAGCACAATGACGATTATCAGCTAATGCAGCAGTCCTTGATGACGCTATTGCTGGAAATACCAGAAAATGTTCGGTTACTGGCAGGCCAATGTCCTAAGCTGCAATATCTGGCGCTTGAAGCCATGCGGCATATTCCGGAGGTTGAGGCATTTTTGCAGCAAGACCAACAGCATGTCGGATTGTCTTATATCTTCGCTGTCTGGCGGTTGGCCAATATGGAACAGTTGCCGTTCTCCCTGCGGCTTGTCGTGTATCAGCGCATGATGACAGAATCCAGATTGGCCATGCTGGAATCGTTGTATGATTTACCAGTCAGCAAGATTTTGTTAAAAGCACTGAACAAACTGGAGTCCAAAAAGCTGTCAAACGAGAATTTGTGGCAATTAGTCGATTTGACAACCAAATCTGAAAAAGCCAGAGCGCTGGCGATGTGTCCACAAGTGAAGGCGGAATCTTTAAGCGGGCTTTTAGACCTACCCGACCGGCTGGTTTCTCCCGGGCTTTTTCAGCTATTAACATGAAATGATCCATATCGAATGCGCAAGGAGTTCTCAGCCGTGAAAAGGCTGCTTATCCATATTCAATGAAGTAGGCTGGCTTACCCCGGTTGTGTTATATAACCGAATTTTATCAGCGCTCTGATCCAGCGTGGTGCATTGCGTTTGACAGCCATTTCTTCGTAGTCGATGGTCGAATCCCGGAAATACTCGCCGCGACTAATCATGAAGTAACATGTCCGCAAAAGTTTGTGAGCCAGCGCAATGATGGCGCGTTGGTGACCTCGCCTAATCGCCAGTGATGTATATTTTGCCTGGAAAACCGACCGGGTTCGGCTGGCGGCATGGGCGCATTCGCAAAGCAGGCGACGCACATATGGGTTTCCTTTTCGCGTTCGTCCTGATTTGCGTTTGCCGGCAGACTCGTTGTTGCCGGGGCATATGCCCACCCATGACGCCAGCCGATCCGCACTGCCAAAGACAGTCATATCCGTTCCGGTCTCAACAAGTAGCATGGCTGCTCCAATCAAATCAACACCGGGAATAGTCTGGAGCAATTGCAAAACCGTTTTCTCCTTCTCCAGTCCGGCCAGCAGTTGTGCATCGAATCTGGCTATGCGTGCTTCCAAATCCTGAATATGCGGCATCAGTTCATTCAGTACGAAGCGATGGTGCTCGCTCAACTCACCTTGCAGCGCCTCCAGTATATCGGCGCGCGGCGCTTTGAGACGATTGCTGGCCAGCTTCAACACATCATGCGCAGGCTGTCCTTCAATCAGCGCGTTAACCATGGCGCGCGCGGATTGCCCATGTACATCGCTGACCACCACGCCAAGCCGGATGCCGCCGTCGGTTAATACCTTGTGCAGTCTGTTCTTCTCAGCAGACAGCATCGACACCAACTTCTGTCGTTGACGTGAAATCAGGCGTAACTGCCGCATCTTTTCCGGTGGCACGAATGAACCGCGCAGCAGTCCGGCACGGGAAAGCATCGCCAGCCATTGCGCGTCGCCGATGTCCGTCTTGCGTCCCGGCACATTCTTCACATGCCGGGCATTGACGACCCTGGCGTAAATACCCACATGTTCCAAAGCTGCATATGGGCTTTTCCAGTAGATGCCGGTGCGTTCCATCACCACCTCATCCGGTGCGACAGACTGCACCCAATCGGCTAATGCACGTCGATCACGTTTGAATGCGCCAAACTGCCGATGCTCTGTCTGAATACCACCCTCGGCCTGTTCAACCATGGCGCAGGCGGTAATCTGCTTTTGGTGAACATCCAACCCGATGACTCGCTTGTGTATTGCAGTGAGTTCCATTTCTTCCTCCTTTACTCTATGATTGAGCCTGGAAGGTGGCGGTTGCCTGGATGATCTGCCTGAGGGCGATGTAAATCGTCAACGGCCCTTTTAACATTCGCTCTTAAAGAAGCAATCCGGGGTTCGAGTCATCCATGGCAGGCTACGTTAGCAGTCGGGCTCCAAGGCTCCAAAGTAAAGCGCAGTCTTTAACCGCCATCTTCCACAAGGAACTCTACAACATTTCATCATGCGGGGTGGCAATTCTTGCGATGATCGTTAGCCAAGTTTTCCGGTATCAGCCTGTTTATATTGCCCTTTCGAGGCTTTATTTCCGCCTTTTGGCGGATTTCTGTTAATGGCCAACTCTGTACATGACAAAAATTAACTTATGACAAATGAGTCTCATGTATTCCAGTGACAAAAGGTATGGGTTGCAAAAGAGCAATCACTTTTCTAATCATCCTTTTTGATTGAGATAAGACATTAAACAACGTTGAGCGGATACAATCTAATCCATATCGAAACAGGCTTTGCGCGAGCCGCTGATGTGTTTTGGTTTTTATTGGTAACTCGCAATCATGTTTCCATTCGCCTGCTTTATGTGACCAGCAGAAAGCAATAACGGGAAGTACTAACAATTTTTTGATCCGGAGATAACCGACTACACGCGTTTCCTCAAGTTTGAATCCCCGTCCTTTTAAACCGCCGAAAAGCGTTTCGATTTCCCAACGCAAGCCATAAATTTTAATCGCATCAGGGTTCAAATGCTGACAGACGATGATTAATAACTCACCATCACTCAGCCGTAACCCACTGAGATAAATTGAACAATTTCCCAAATAGCGCGCTGTTGAGAGGTGTCGTGTGCTACCCGGCTTAAGCCCATAAAACAAACGCTCTACGCGTATTCGCTGGCCTTGGGCATTGGTTGTCCTGGCGTTGTTGCGAATACGGATATAAAAGGGAATCTCTTGCTCAAACAACCAGCCCATCCATTCGTCTCCAATAAACTCCCGATCAGCCAAAAGACCTTTGATGTGATGTCGGCCAGACTGCGCAATAAAGCGTTTCATCAGCGCTATACGTTCCTTCGTATTAGAGTTGCCCCGCTTGTTTAAAGGCAACCAATACACAGGAATGGCGGCACCCCGATAAACCACGGCAAGCACCAGCAGATTAATATTGGTTTTACCCCACTTCCAATTCGTCCTGTCTAACGTCAGATAGTAATCCTGATCAGTGAAACCAAACAGTTTCATGATGAAATGAGCGACTTCATTGTAATCCAGCCAATGGTCACTGAAAAATCGTTGCATCCGTCGATATCGTGAGGAAATTTTTGCCCGACTGGGAAAGAATACGGCGAGCTGGGCCAGATTGACCGTGCTAACTGCCATCAAAGCAATTAACATACCCACAAAACAAACGATTCTTGCCTTGTTCCATTGAAAGTGATCAGTTAATATGACGGTCAGCTCGTTGATTTGTAATGTCCCGTTATTCATATTCGCTAAAACAAAATGCGGTATTTAATTACATTTCAACGAGCTACGCCAGCTTTTAATATTTTTTGTCATGTACAGAGAAAAAACCAATATACATGGGTAATGTACAGCAGGCTGTTGAGGGGCGTGTTATTTCTCTTATCAAGGTTTGCCTTGCATTGACTTTGGGATTTTTTAAACCTATAGTTTAACATTGCCTGTCAATGCGTAACTTCTAGATTATAATTTACCCATTCATTTTTCAAAAGAGCCGCAAAATGCCTAAAGACTATTACCAGGAATTTCAAGACTTAGACTTAATCCACTATGACAACGAGCTGAGCGATGACCGGTTTCGCCAGAGTAAGCTGCCGGGCCGGTTTCGCCCGAGTAAGCTGCCGGGCCGGTTTCGCCCGAGTAAGCTGCCGGGCCGGTTTCGCCCGAGTAAGCTGCCGGGCCGGTTTCGCCCGAGTAAGCTGCCGGGCCGGTTTCGCCCGAGTAAGCTGCCGGGCCGGTTTCGCCAGAGTGAGCTGCCGGATCCGGACGGCGAAGGAGGTGCCAGTGCCGGCAGCGGCGATATGCTCGCCGCGGAGATCGAGGAACTGATCCGCTGGGACAAATTGAGTATCCGCTGGGACAGATTGATTTCTGAAGCCACTACTGGATTCAACCGGGTTGTCAGGAAGAACGCATTTGGTACGGTTCATGACGTTCGCAATGCGCCGCAATCGCTTTTTCGCGCTGTTCCCCGCGGTGAGGGCAACGAGCTTGCTCTGGCATATCTCTTTACGTTGTCAAACGACAATGGAGAAGGATTGAAAAACCGCTTCCTGGGCGGTGTGGACAGGCTTTCCCAGTATATCCAGGCGCGATCTCGTGTGGAATGGATTTCGCCGAGGGAAGCGGTCCGACCGTTGGATTTCTATAATCTGGTAAGCGGATTACACGAACACGGTTACCTTCATGCTGAACACGGTTACCTTCATGCTGGTGGCGAATGGGGTGTTCTGGATATTCCGGTTATCATGACGCTTGATCAAATCACTTCCGCGCTCGAAAGAAGCTCAGGTGATGCCTACTATCAGCTCAACACTGGCAATCACGAGCTGGTTGTTGCTAAAAAAACGATTGCCGGACAGCCCAGGTATTTCTTTTATGATCCAAACCTTGCAGAAGTCTCCCTGCAAGGTGCAACGCAGGCGGATTCTGCTCTGGCGCTGAAGAAAGTCATCAAGAGTCATCTGGACCAAAAGAGCAAAGACGGCAATTGGGACGGTACGCTGGCAGATTTCTATGGTGTCAGAAAAGATGACAGTGGGAAAATCACCTTTGACGTCTACCATTTGAACCAGGCGCGGCTGAATGGAAAACAGGCTTTTGTAGATTTCGAAAATCTGCTGAGCAGTGATGCCTATCGTACAGAACGTGATCGACTAGTGGATGTTGGCAACGTTACGGTCGAGGGCGTAACCCTTTCAGCTGTCGAATTATACGATCTGGGCGCAACTATAGATGGCGAGCGGATAACATCTGCGCTGGATCTCAGCAGCGCCGAGATCCAGGCCAAGCTGAAGTTTTTGCCGAAGTATCTTGTAAAGCGCCTTGTGGGTGTAAATAGCGCTTCCGCTTCCGATACACAGATGCAGCGGAATGTTCAGCTGCTTCGCAAGCTCATTGACCGGGAAGGTGGCGATACACGAAAACTTCTATTCGGTCCAGGAAACAGCCAGGATAAAGATCTGGCCCTGAAGGCACTGGATTCGGTAAAGAAGTTTATCGCGTCTGATTTGTCGATAAACCCTCGGCTGTGGTCTAAGCTTCAGGGAATCCAGCCGACATCAAGAACGGGTTTAAGGCTTTTCAAGGCCTCCCAACGTATTGGGCGGCTTGCCAGTCCGGGCTTTTTAAGACGCAATAAGAACAGTGAGATTACTGCGGAGGACCAGAAACAGCAAGCGAATGCGTTCGGTCGGGACGGTGAATTCGATTTGGTGCGACATGCTCCAGTGGATGTTGGCAACGGTACGGTCGAGGACGCAACTATAGATGGCGAGCGGATAACTGGAGATGGCGAGCGGATAACTGGAGATGGCGAGCGGATAACATCTGCGCTGGATCTCAGCGCCAAAATGCCTGAAAACAATCTCCAAGACTCTCGAGACTTAACCCGCGATGCCAACAAGCTGAGCGATGACCGGTTTCGCCAGAGTGATCTGCCGGGCCGGGACGGCGAAGGAGGTGTCAGTGCCGGTAGAGCCGAAATATTCGAAGAGGCGGTCGAGAAACTGATCCGCTGGGACGGATCGGGTATCCTCTGGGACACATTGATTTCTGAAGCCACTACTGGATTCAACCGGGTTGTCAGGAAGAACGCATTTGGTACGGTTCATCACGTTCGCGATGCGCCGCAATCGCTTTTTCGCGCTTTTCCCCGCGGTGAGGGCAACGAGCTTGCTCTGGCATATCTCTTTACGTTGTCAAACGACAATGGAGAAGGATTGAAAGATCGCTTCCTGAACGGTGTGGACACGCTTTCCCGGCTTATCCAGGCGCGATCTCGTGAGGGATGGATTGAGCCGAGGGAAGCGGCCCGACCGTTGGATTTCCGTGATCTGGTAAGCGGATTACACGAACACGGTTACCTTCATGCGGGTGGCGAACGGAGTGTTCTGGATATCACGGGTACCATGACGCTTGGTCAAATCACTTCCGCGCTCGAAAGAAGCTCAGGTGATGCCTACTATCAGCTCAACACTGGCAATCACGAGCTGGTTGTTGCTAAAAAAACGATTGCCGGACAGCCCAGGTATTTCTTTTATGATCCAAACCTTGCAGAAGTCTCCCTGCAAGGTGCAACGCAGGCGGATTCTGCTCTGGCGCTGAAGAAAGTCATCAAGAGTCATCTGGACCAAAAGAGCAAAGACGGCAATTGGGACGGTACGCTGGCAGATTTCTATGGTGTCAGAAAAGATGACAGTGGGAAAATCACCTTTGACGTCTACCATTTGAATCAGGCGCGGCTGAATGGAAAACAGGCTTTTGTAGATTTCGAAAACCTGCTGAGCAGTGATGCCTATCGTACAGAACGTGATCGACTAGTGGATGTTGGCAACGTTACGGTCGAGGGCGTAACCCTTTCAGCTGTCGAATTATACGATCTGGGCGCAACTATAGATGGCGAGCGGATAACATCTGCGCTGGATCTCAGCAGCGCCGAGATCCAGGCCAAGCTGAAGTTTTTGCCGAAGTATCTTGGAAAGCGCCTTGTGGGTGTAAATAGCGCTTCCGCTTCCGATACACAGATGCAGCGGAATGTTCAGCTGCTTCGCAAGCTCATTGACCGGGAAGGTGGCGATACACGAAAACTTCTATTCGGTGCTGGAAACAGCCGAGATAAATATCTGGCCCTGAAGGCACTGAATTCGGTAAAGAAGTTTGTCAGCGCGTCTGATTTGTCGATAAACCCTCGGCTGTGGTCTCATCTTCAGGGAATCCAGCTGACATCAAGAACGGGTTTAAGGCTTTTCAAGGCCTCCCAACGTATTGGGCGGCTTGCCAGTCCGGGCTTTTTAAGACGCAATAAGAGCAGTGAGATTACTGCGGAGGACCAGAAACAGCAAGCGAATGCGTTCGGTCGGGACGGTGAATTCGATTTGGTGCGACATGCTCCAGTGGATGTTGGCAACGGTACGGTCGAGGGCGCAACTATAGATGGCGAGCGGATAACATCTGCGCTGGATCTCAGCGCCAAAATGCCTGAAAACAATCTCCAAGACTCTCGAGACTTAACCCGCGATGCCAACAAGCTGAGCGATGACCGGTTTCGCCAGAGTGAGCTGCCGGGCCGGGACGGCGAAGGAGGTGCCAGTGCCGGCAGCGGCGATATGCTCGCCGCGGAGATCGAGGAACTGATCCGCTGGGACAAATTGCGTGTCCGCTGGGACGGATTGGTTTCTGAAGCCACTACTGGATTCAACCGGGTTGTCAGGAAGAACGCATTTGGTACGGTTCATCACGTTCACGATGCGCCGCAATCGCTTTTTCGCGCTGTTCCCCGCGGTGAGGGCAACGAGCTTGCTCTGGCATATCTCTTTACGTTGTCAAACGACAATGGAGAAGGATTGAAAGATCGCTTCCTGAACGGTGTGGACACGCTTTCCCGGCTTATCCAGGCGCAATCTCGTGAGGGTTGGATTGAGCTGCGGGAAGCGGCCCGAACGCTGGATTTCCGTGATCTGGTAAGCGGATTACACGAACACGGTTACCTTCATGCTGAACACGGTTACCTTCATGCTGGTGGCGAATGGGGTGTTCTGGATATTCCGGTTATCATGACGCTTGATCAAATCACTTCCGCGCTCGAAAGAAGCTCAGGTGATGCCTACTATCAGCTCAACACTGGCAATCACGAGCTGGTTGTTGCTAAAAAAACGATTGCCGGACAGCCCAGGTATTTCTTTTATGATCCAAACCTTGCAGAAGTCTCCCTGCAAGGTGCAACGCAGGCGGTTTCTGCTCTGGCGCTGAAGAAAGTCATCAAGAGTCATCTGGACCAAAAGAGCAAAGACGGCAATTGGGACGGTACGCTGGCAGATTTCTATGGTGTCAGAAAAGATGACAGTGCGGAAATCACCTTTGACGTCTACCATTTGAATCAGGCGCGGCTGAATGGAAAACAGGCTTTTGTAGATTTCGAAAACCTGCTGAGCAGTGATGCCTATCGTACAGAACGTGATCGACTAGTGGATGTTGGCAACGTTACGGTCGAGGGCGTAACCCTTTCAGCTGTCGAATTATACGATCTGGGCGCAACTATAGATGGCGAGCGGATAACATCTGCGCTGGATCTCAGCAGCGCCGAGATCCAGGCCAAGCTGAAGTTTTTGCCGAAGTATCTTGTAAAGCGCCTTGTGGGTGTAAATACCGCTTCCGCTTCCGATACACAGATGCAGCGGAATGTTCAGCTGCTTCGCAAGCTCATTGACCGGGAAGGTGGCGATACACGAAAACTTCTATTCGGTCCTGGAAACAGCCGAGATAAATATCTGGCCCTGAAGGCACTGAATTCGGTAAAGAAGTTTGTCAGCGCGTCTGATTTGTCGATAAACCCTCGGCTGTGGTCTCATCTTCAGGGAATCCAGCTGACATCAAGAACGGGTTTAAGGCTTTTCAAGGCCTCCCAACGTATTGGGCGGCTTGCCAGTCCGGGCTTTTTAAGACGCAATAAGAGCAGTGAGATTACTGCGGAGGACCAGAAACAGCAAGCGAATGCGTTCGGTCGGGACGGTGAATTCGATTTGGTGCGACATGCTCCAGTGGATGTTGGCAACGGTACGGTCGAGGACGCAACTATAGATGGCGAGCGGATAACTGGAGATGGCGAGCGGATAACTGGAGATGGCGAGCGGATAACATCTGCGCTGGATCTCAGCGCCAAAATGCCTGAAAACAATCTCCAAGACTCTCGAGACTTAACCCGCGATGCCAACAAGCTGAGCGATGACCGGTTTCGCCAGAGTGATCTGCCGGGCCGGGACGGCGAAGGAGGTGTCAGTGCCGGTAGAGCCGAAATATTCGAAGAGGCGGTCGAGAAACTGATCCGCTGGGACGGATCGGGTATCCTCTGGGACACATTGATTTCTGAAGCCACTACTGGATTCAACCGGGTTGTCAGGAAGAACGCATTTGGTACGGTTCATCACGTTCGCGATGCGCCGCAATCGCTTTTTCGCGCTTTTCCCCGCGGTGAGGGCAACGAGCTTGCTCTGGCATATCTCTTTACGTTGTCAAACGACAATGGAGAAGGATTGAAAGATCGCTTCCTGAACGGTGTGGACACGCTTTCCCGGCTTATCCAGGCGCGATCTCGTGAGGGATGGATTGAGCCGAGGGAAGCGGCCCGACCGTTGGATTTCCGTGATCTGGTAAGCGGATTACACGAACACGGTTACCTTCATGCGGGTGGCGAACGGAGTGTTCTGGATATCACGGGTACCATGACGCTTGGTCAAATCACTTCCGCGCTCGAAAGAAGCTCGGGTGATGCCTACTATCAGGTCAACACTGGCAATCACGAGCTGGTTGTTGCTAAAAAAACGATTGCCGGACAGCCCAGGTATTTCTTTTATGATCCAAACCTTGCAGAAGTCTCCCTGCAAGGTGCAACGCAGGCGGATTCTGCTCTGGCGCTGAAGAAAGTCATCAAGAGTCATCTGGACCAAAAGAGCAAAGACCGCAATTGGTACGGTACGCTGGCAGATTTCTATGGTGTCAGAAAAGATGACAGTGGGAAAATCACCTTTGACGTCTACCATTTGAATCAGGCGCGGCTGAATGGAAAACAGGCTTTTGTAGATTTCGAAAATCTGCTGAGCAGTGATGCCTATCGTACAGAACGTGATCGACTAGTGGATGTTGGCAACGTTACGGTCGAGGGCGTAACCCTTTCAGCTGTCGAATTATACGATCTGGGCGCAACTATAGATGGCGAGCGGATAACATCTGCGCTGGATCTCAGCAGCGCCGAGATCCAGGCCAAGCTGAAGTTTTTGCCGAAGTATCTTGGAAAGCGCCTTGTGGGTGTAAATAGCGCTTCCGCTTCCGATACACAGATGCAGCGGAATGTTCAGCTGCTTCGCAAGCTCATTGACCGGGAAGGTGGCGATACACGAAAACTTCTATTCGGTGCTGGAAACAGCCAGGATAAGGATCTGGCCCTGAAGGCACTGAATTCGGTAAAGAAGTTTATCGCGTCTGATTTGTCGATAAACTCTCGGCTGTGGTCTCATCTTCAGGGAATCCAGCCGACATCAAGAACGGGTTTAAGGCTTTTCAAGGCCTCCCAACGTATTGGGCGGCTTGCCAGTCCGGGCTTTTTAAGACGCAATAAGAGCAGTGAGATTACTGCGGAGGACCAGAAACAGCAAGCGAATGCGTTCGGTCGGGACGGTGAATTCGATTTGGTGCGACATGCTCCAGTGGATGTTGGCAACGGTACGGTCGAGGGCGCAACTATAGATGGCGAGCGGATAACTGGAGATGGCGAGCGGATAACATCTGCGCTGGATCTCAGCGCCAAAATGCCTGAAAACAATTTCCAAGACTCTCGAGACTTAACCCGCTATGCCAGCAAGCTGGGTGAGAACCCGAGTTTGCAACTTCTTATCAATAAGTTCAACCAAGATACAATCGACAGCGGCGTAGGAAGCTTGCTGGCCGAGATTGATGAGATTGATGATACGCTCGCCGATCTCGACGATATCACTTGGGTCGAAAGGCGGCGAACAGTTACGGCGGAACTCATGCTAGAACTACACGAAGTTTTCAGAATCAAAGATGACGGGTCGATTGCATCTCGGGAAGAGTTTCAAAATGTAGTCAGACAATTGAGGGCAGTCGATGCGCCGGATCAGGTGATTTCGGATCTGCAAACGGCTTATAACCAATTTAAGGAAAACTTCGAGTCCCTGATAACCTCTGACGCCTGGTTGTTGTTAGCAGATCAAGGGAGAACCGATGACCGGTTTCGCCAGAGTGAGCTGCCGGATCCGGACGGCGAAGGAGGTGCCAGTGCCGGCAGCGGCGATATGCTCGACGAGGCGGTCGAGGAACTGATCCGCTGGGACAAATTGAGTATCCGCTGGGACAGATTGATTTCTGAAGCCACTACTGGATTCAACTTTAGTATCCGCTGGGACAGATTGATTTCTGAAGCCACTACTGGATTCAACCGGGTTGTCAGGAAGAACGCATTTGGTACGGTTCATGACGTTCACGATGCGCCGCAATCGCTTTTTCGCGCTGTTCCCCGCGGTGAGGGCAACGAGCTTGCTCTGGCATATCTCTTTACGTTGGCAGTCGATAACGACAATGGAGAAGGATTGAAAGATCGCTTCCTGAACGGTGTGGACACGCTTTCCCGGCTTATCCAGGCGGGATCTCGTGAGGGATGGATTAAGCTGAGGGAAGCGGCCCGACCGTTGGATTTCCGTAATCTGGTAAGCGGATTACACGAACACGGTTACCTTCATGCGGGTGGCGAACGGAGTGTTCTGGATATCACGGGTACCATGACGCTTGGTCAAATCACTTCCGCGCTCGAAGGAAGCTCAGGTGATGCCTACTATCAGCTCAACACTGGCAATCACGCGCTGGTTGTTGCTAAAAAAACGATTGCCGGACAGCCCAGGTATTTCTTCTATGATCCAAACTTTGCAGAAGTCTCCCTGCAAGGTGCAACGCAGGCGGATTCTGCTCTGGCGCTGAAGAATGTCATCAAGAGTCATCTGGACCAAAAGAGCGAATACGGCTATTGGTACGGTACGCTGGCAGATTTCTATGGTGTCAGAAAAGATGACAGTGCGGAAATCACCTTTGACGTCTACCATTTGAACCAGGCGCGGCTGAATGGAAAACAGGCTTTTGTAGATTTCGAAAATCTGCTGAGCAGTGATGCCTATCGTACAGAACGTGATCGACTAGTGGATGTTGGCAACGTTACGGTCGAGGGCGTAACCCTTTCAGCTGTCGAATTATACGATCTGGGCGCAACTATAGATGGCGAGCGGATAACATCTGCGCTGGATCTCAGCAGCGCCGAGATCCAGGCCAAGCTGAAGTTTTTGCCGAAGTATCTTGTAAAGCGCCTTGTGGGTGTAAATAGCGCTTCCGCTTCCGATACACAGATGCAGCGGAATGTTCAGCTGCTTCGCAACCTCATTGACCGGGAAGGTGGCGATACACGAAAACTTCTATTCGGTCCAGGAAACAGCCAGGATAAATATCTGGCCCTGAAGGCACTGGATTCGGTAAAGAAGTTTATCGCGTTTGATTTGTCGATAAACCCTCGGCTGTGGTCTAAGCTTCAGGGAATCCAGCTGACATCAAGAACGGGTTTAAGGCTTTTCAAGGCCTCCCAACGTATTGGGCGGCTTGCCAGTCCGGGCTTTTTAAGACGCAATAAGAGCAGTGAGATTACTGCGGAGGACCAGAAACAGCAAGCGAATGCGTTCGGTCGGGACGGTGAATTCGATTTGGTGCGACATGCTCCAGTGGATGTTGGCAACGGTACGGTCGAGGGCGCAACTAGAGATGGCGAGCGGATAACTGGAAATGGCGAGCGGATAACATCTGCGCTGGATCTCAGCAGCGCTGGGATCCAGGCCAAAATGCCTGAAAACAATTTCCAAGACTTTCGAGACTTAACCCGCTATGCCAACAAGTATGCCACGAAGCTGAAGCTGAGCGATGACCGGTTTCGCCAGAGTAAGCTGCCGGGCCGGTTTCGCCCGAGTAAGCTGCCGGGCCGGTTTCGCCCGAGTAAGCTGCCGGGCCGGTTTCGCCCGAGTAAGCTGCCGGGCCGGTTTCGCCAGAGTAAGCTGCCGGACTGGTTTCGCCAGAGTAAGCTGCCGGGCCGGGACGGCGAAGGAGGTGCCAGTGCCGGCAGCGGCGATATGCTCGCCGCGGAGATCGAGGAACTGATCCGCTGGGACAAATTGAGTATCCGCTGGGACGGATTGGTTTCTGAAGCCACTACTGGATTCAACCGGGTTGTCAGGAAGAACGCATTTGGTACGGTTCATCACGTTCACGATGCGCCGCAATCGCTTTTTCGCGCTGTTCCCCGCGGTGAGGGCAACGAGCTTGCTCTGGCATATCTCTTTACGTTGTCAAACGACAATGGAGAAGGATTGAAAGATCGCTTCCTGAACGGTGTGGACACGCTTTCCCGGCTTATCCAGGAGCAATCTCGTGAGGGAGGGATTGAGCTGCGGGAAGCGGCCCGAACGTTGGATTTCCGTAATCTGGTAAGCGGATTACACGAACACGGTTACCTTCATGCTGAACACGGTTACCTTCATGCTGGTGGCGAATGGGGTGTTCTGGATATTCCGGTTATCATGACGCTTGATCAAATCACTTCCGCGCTCGAAAGAAGCTCAGGTGATGCCTACTATCAGCTCAACACTGGCAATCACGAGCTGGTTGTTGCTAAAAAAACGATTGCCGGACAGCCCAGGTATTTCTTTTATGATCCAAACCTTGCAGAAGTCTCCCTGCAAGGTGCAACGCAGGCGGATTCTGCTCTGGCGCTGAAGAAAGTCATCAAGAGTCATCTGGACCAAAAGAGCAAATACGGCAATTGGGACGGTACGCTGGCAGATTTCTATGGTGTCAGAAAAGATGACAGTGGGAAAATCACCTTTGACGTCTACCATTTGAACCAGGCGCGGCTGAATGGAAAACAGGCTTTTGTAGATTTCGAAAATCTGTTGAGCAGTGATGCCTATCGTACAGAACGTGATCGACTAGTGGATGTTGGCAACGTTAAGGTCGAGGGCGTAACCCTTTCAGCTGTCGAATTATACGATCTGGGCGCAACTATAGATGGCAAGCGGATAACTGGAGATGGCAAGCGGATAACTGGAGATGGCAAGCGGATAACTGGAGATGGCAAGCGGATAACTGGAGATGGCGAGCAGATAACTGGAGATGGCGAGCGGATAACTGGAGATGGCAAGCGGATAACTGGAGATGGCGAGCGGATAACTGGAGATGGCAAGCGGATAACTGGAGATGGCGAGCGGATAACTGGAGATGGCGAGCGGATAACTGGAGATGGCGAGCGGATAACTGGAGATGGCGAGCGGATAACTGGAGATGGCGAGCGGATAACTGGAGATGACGATCGGATAACTGGAGATGGCGAGCGGATAACCGGAGATGGCGAGCGGATAACTGGAGATGACGATCGGATAACTGGAGATGGCGAGCGGATAACTGGAGATGGCGAGCGGATAACATCTGCGATGGATCTCAGCAGCACTGAGATCCAGGCCAGGCTGAAGTTTTCGCCGAAGTATCTTGTAAAGCGCCTTGTGGGTGTAAATACCGCTTCCGATACACAGATGCAGCGGAATGTTCAGCTGCTTCGTAAGCCCATTGACCGGGAAGGTGGCGATACTGGAGATGGCGAGCGGATAACTGGAGATGGCGAGCGGATAACCGGAGATGGCGAGCGGATAACCGGAGATGGCGAGCGGATAACCGGAGATGGCGAGCGGATAACATCTGCGATGGATCTCAGCAGCGCTGAGATCCAGGCCAGGCTGAAGTTTTCGCCGAAGTATCTTGTAAAGCGCCTTGTGGGTGTAAATACCGCTTCCGCTTCCGATACACAGATGCAGCGGAATGTTCAGCTGCTTCGCAAGCTCATTGACCGGGAAGGTGGCAATACACGAAAACTTCTATTGGGTCCTGGAAACAGCCGAGATAAATATCTGGCCCTGAATGCACTGAATTCGGTAAAGAAGTTTGTCAGCGCGTCTGATTTGTCGATAAACCCTCGGCTGTGGTCTCATCTTCAGACAATCCAGCTGACATCAAGAACGGGTTTAAGGCTTTTCAAGATCTCCCAACGTATTGGGCTTGCCGGTACGGGCTTTGGATATGTCCAAAGTGTTAGCGGTATAGTCAACTATTTAAGACGCAGAAAGAGCAGTGAGATGACTGCGGAGAACCAGAAACAGTTAGATATACAGCTTGGTGTCAATATTGGCGGGCTTGTGTATGATCTGGGTTCAAACTTTCTGGAAAGAGGTATAAATCGTGTAGCACCGTCACTTATCCGTACTGGCGCAAAACTGGTCCGTACTGGCGCAAAACTGGCGAGTAGCGGAACCCAATCGACGTCAGTTGTCGGGCTCACAGTTGTCGAGAGCACAGTTGTCGGGCGCACAGTTGTCGAGAGCACAGTTGTCGGGCGCACAGGTGCTGGTATCGGTAAGGGATTAGCGGGATTAACAAAAGCTGGCAGAGCGGCGTCAGTTGTCGGGCGCACAGTTTCTGGTATCGGTAAGGCATTAGCAAAAGCTGGCGGCGCGGTGTTGGCTGTTTTGGGGTCTGGTTTTGACATCTACGGGGCCTATGAAGCGTTCAGCAAACTCGACTCGGCAACTGGCAAACATCGCATCGATCTGATCGTCAATGGTACCCTGTCGGTAGCCGGCGCGGTTGTGGGTATTGTGACCGGGACTGCAGCTGCAGTTTTAGCTGCCTCTTCTGCGGGTGGACCTGTGGTCATTGCAGGGATGATCATTGCAGCCCTTTTGGCGTTAGGGGGCTCGATCTACAACGCAGTCCGTGTCATTGACGACATTGACGATTATATCGAATTAACGCCGTATGAGCGTTTGCGGAATGGCTGGTTGGCTTTTTGGGGGATGGATGTTGATCCGGATATCGAAAACCGTGCGAACAAAGCAAAGACGCTGGAAGCTGCAAATATCCAAATTAAAAAGCTTCTGAAAGAAGCTAACGAAAAGATTTTGGAGACAGACCCGTCCAAGCCTGGAATCCATGAGGTTATCTATTCGCCGGGCGGTGATGTCATTTTGGAAGAGCACTATTATCGACGTGTCGAGGTCAAAGTCCGTTATATTCGGGAAGGAGGTGGAGGTCGAACCGGCAGTACTAGAAGCTACGAGTATAAATGGGAGGTCCTTAAAGATCGGGTGAAACCGGAAGATGTTGACTCGGTGATACGCAAAAGCAAAACTCGGTTTAAGATACGCGTTGTACAGAGCGAGTTGAAATACTGGACTCTGGCCGGTCTGGAGGACCAAGACGACATGGTAAATGTTCGGACCGGTGTTTCGAACGCTCGGAGTGTGGAAACGCCAGTTAATGATGAGGTATCGGATGAAGCGGTTGCCTTCTTCAATCTGGGGGGAGGAAACGATTATGCAATTGGCTATGATGACCGAAAAAACCACTTCGTTGTGTATAACGGTTATAAATACTTTATCGGCGGATCGCGCGATGATGTGTTCATCCTCATAAAGGACGACATGGAGACGACGGCCAATCTTTATGGCAAAGACGGTGACGATACGCTTGTCCTGAAGTGCGATTTTTCAAGCGCTGGCGGGGTTCAATTGCAGACCAATCTTGAAACTGGAAAGGTTACCCTCGGAAATGAGATTTTGGCCAACATCGTCGATTTCGAAAAGGTTACTGGCAGTGATCTGGACGTTGAGGAGACAATTACCGGTAATGATCAGGACAATGTTTTGGACAGCAATGGAGGCCGGAATAACTGGCTGTTCGGAAAGGGCGGCGATGATATTTTGATTGTTCACGATGGTACTACTGCAATCGGTGGGACGGGCGATGATGTGTTCATCCTCATAAAGGACGACATGGAGACGATGGAGACGACGGCCAATCTTTATGGCAAAGACGGTGACGATACGCTTGTCCTGAAGTGCGATTTTTCAAGCGCTGGCGGGGTTCAATTGCAGACCAATCTTGAAACTGGAAAGGTTACCCTCGGAAATGAGATTTTGGCCAACATCGTCGATTTCGAAAAGGTTACTGGCAGTGATCTGGACGTTGAGGAGACAATTACCGGTAATGATCAGGACAATGTTTTGGACAGCAATGGAGGCCGGAATAACTGGCTGTTCGGAAAGGGCGGCGATGATATTTTGATTGTTCACGATGGTACTACTGCAATCGGTGGGACGGGCGCAGATACATACCTGATCAAAAGCGATGCGGGAGAACCCGAAAGCGATGCGGGAGAACCCGAAAGCGATGCGGGAGAACCCGAAAGCGATGCGGGAGAACCCGAAAGCGATGCGGGAGAACCCGAAAGCGATGCGGGAGAAGTGGTAATCGTAAATACCGTGGGGGATGGAAGTACACGGATGACCGACGTGACCTACGAGCAAGATTATCTTTTGTACAATCTTCCGCGGCATCTGATCGAGCTACGCACAGAGGGTGACGATGTTATCCTTTCTCCGAAGGCTGGTGTGAAGGGTGTTCCATCTGTGCGCGTGAAAGACTTCTTGCTTGGTGAGGCTCATCGGCACATCGGTCTGATTGACGAAGGTGGCGTGTTCTATGAGATAGGTGTGGACGAAAATGGTCAAGCCTATTTGTCAGATGTGGGGGTGCTTATGTTGCAAGAAGACGGTGAACGTTCTGAAACACCGTTGGGCAAGGCAGTGGTACGGGGAACGAAGTTTGCTGACCGGATTGTCGCGAATTCTGTTGATGCGGAAACCAGCGATGTGTTAATCGGGGGCGGTGGGGACGATACGTTGATTGGTGCTTTCGGAAATGATACTCTGAAAGGCGGTTCGGGGAATGACATCATTATCTCGAAAGGCGGCGAGGATCATATCATCGGGGGTGATGGTTCTGATGATATTATCTTTGATGTAATCGCCAGCGGCATAAAAGTGGTTGATTCCAGTAATGCCGATGGCATGGCTGATACCGTCTGGCTGCCATTTTCTGTTTTTGACGCGAACTTTGCGCGTGAGGGCGATCATCTGGTGGTGCAGGGGCACTCGCCCTTTGCCAGAGACGGCGTATTACTTACAGTGGTCCTTAAAGATTACTACAAGTCGGCAAGCTATCAGCAGATCAATTTGAATAGTTTCGTTGCGAAAGATGGCCATATCAGTGCGAATAATATGGAAAAATATTCCGTAGAGGTGGTGCAGGGGCACTCGCCCTTTGCCAGAGACGGCGAATTACTTACAGTGGTCCTTAAAGATTACTACAAGTCGGCAAGCTATCAGCAGATCAATTTGAATAGTTTCGTTGAAGAAGGTTTACGCCCCAGTGGAGGAGACCAGGCAGATACAATTGACCAGACTCAAAGAGCAGGCACGGCGACACGGTACAACTTGCCTAATCAGAAGACTGCGGCTAACGTTGAACGCTTGATACAGGACATGGCCACACAGTACACAGAGTCATCTGCTGCCACACAACCGCAGCAGGATATCGATATTGCCAAATACTGGCAAGTCTCGCCCAATACCCAATCAACTTAAGGTGCCACTGTCTTAATAGCGTTTCGACTTAATATTGGATCATGCCCTGCCAGTGAACGCCATTGCTGCGCAATCGCTGCCTCACTGGCAGGGCATGACAAGTGTTTCAACGAAAAGCCGAAACGCTTTAGGTTGTGTCTCGAAAGTTGTGGAAATTGATTTCAGGCACCTCCGGGCGGGTTGAGTTATGCGCCGGTCAGGCGGCTTGGTCAAGGGTGGCGTCGGCGACGGGCTGAGCGAGCGTTTCCCGGCCATCGACCTTTCGCATGACGATCTGCCCCGAGGCCATCAGGGCCCGGAGCAGCATTGGCACGGTCCGGGTCTGGATGCGGCGGCGGAATTCCTCGTTCAGGCGTTCGATCGCATTTGTCGTTCTGGCCGATTTCCACTGGCCTTGTGGCAGGCGCGTGAAGGTGAACAGCTTATCTCCTGCTTCTTCCAGGCTGTCAGCGACGGCCTTGCATTTCAGCCGCCATTTTCGCAGAAATGCCTTGCGGCGGGTGGCAATTTCATTCACCGTTTTGGCGTAGATCATGTCGCGGTAATCCTCGGCCAGTTCATCGTGCATACGCTTGGGAGCCTTGGCCAGAAGGTTGCGATGCTTGTGCACCGTGCACTTCTGGATCGGCAGGTCTTCGCCCCGGAGGGCAACGAGAGCGGCCTCCAGTCCCGGCGCTCCGTCCACGATGACAAATTCGGGCCGCTGCAGCCCGCGCGCATCCAGATTATTGATGAACTGACGCCAGGCGGAGGCGCTCTCGCCGCCCATGTTCATCAGTGATAACAAGACCTTCTGCCCATCTCTACGAACGCCGATGGCTGCGAGAACGGAGATATTGGTGGCCTTCCTGTCAATCCGCGTCTTGATCACCCCCTATGTCAGCATTTGAACCCTGATGCGATTAAAATTTATGGCTTGCGTTGGGAAATCGAAACGCTTTTCGGCTGTTTAAAAGGACGGGGATTCAAACTTGAGGAAACGCGTGTAGTCGGTTATCTTCGGATCAAAAAATTGTTGGTACTTCCCGTTATTGCTTTCTGTTGGTCACATAAAGCAGGCGAATGGAAACATGATTGCGAGTTACCAATAAAAACCAAAACACATCAGCGGCTCGCGCAAAGCCTGTTTCGATATGGATTAGATTGTATCCGCTCAACGTTGTTTAATGTCTTATCTCAATCAAAAAGGATGATTAGAAAAGTGATTGCTCTTTTGCAACCCATACCTTTTGTCACTGGAATACATGAGACTCATTTGTCATAAGTTAATTTTTGTCATGTACAGATAAATTATCCAAACACAACATTTGTATCCATTCATGTCCATTCGTGGTTCAAGTTTTATTCCATGAATGATCGCATCGCCCAAGCCCTGACCAAACTCTTCGAACGCCACCGCATCATCTTCTGGTATGACGCGAAAAAAGAGTTGCGTAGTGATTTTGAGGCGCTTGAGCTGCCGGGAATCGAGAAACTGGAACTTGCCAACAACGAGTTCGGGGTGAAATATCGCCTGTTACGTGAGGAGACGGAACAGAAGTTTTTGCTCTATCGTGAAGGGCCGCAGCCTGAATACCTTGATAACTGGCTCCTGGATGTGCAGCTTGCACAGGGCGAGTTCCGTACCGACCAGGTCGGGCTATGGCTAAGCGAGCTGGAGTTGGGGCTCGAATTTGCCGATGTGGTGCAGGCCCATGAGGAGTTCTTTAAAGCAGTCAAGCGCAAGGAAAGTCTGAAACGTTTACTGAAACCTGATGATACCCCCGGGATGGTTCGGCTGAAGATGCTGGGTGTGTGTACCAGTGCTGAACCCAGACTGGACACGGTGTTGGAGAGTCTGCTGGCGGAGCTGTCTGAAGGGCGCGATGACAAGTTCAAACTGATAACCCGCTGTGGTCTGGATGCCTTTCTCTGGGGGCAGATGAAGCGGACCTATGGCTATCAGTCTGAATCACCCGGTATCCGGGATTTTGTCATCGAGCTGTTCAAATCATGCTATGCCATGGGCACAGATGGGGAGGTACTTCTGGCTTCGGATTCATTGGTGTTTCTGAAGCGATGGAAAGACAGCCGTCAGTATGAGGCGTCCTTTGAATCCCTCTCTGATGAGTGTGCGGATCTGCTTGGTATCGAGCAGGATCTCAACAGCAGGGATTTCCGTACGCTGATTGATCTGGATTATTTCCGGTTGATTGATAAAAAGATCATCAGCGAGTTGGTTAGAAATGTGGTGGATAGGACGGTCTTCACCGGCGACGTGGCGCTTTGGGCCCGCCAGCGACGCCAGGGGCACTGGTATCAGGACTTCCGGCATCTCTACGAGGCGGTGGACTATGCGGCGCAGTTTGTTCAACTGCTCGATGAGACCACATTGGACATGGTCTCTTTGGCTGATGGCGTAGAGCGTTATTCTCATTCATGGTTCCGGCTCGATCAGCTCTACCGGAAGGTTGTGTACCATGTTCGCCGTTCAGGACAGTCAACCCTGATGGGGGCATTAATCGAGCAGATTGAAAACCTGTATTCAAACAATTATCTGCTGAAGCTGAATGATCGTTGGCAGGGTTATGTCGATGCTGCCAACCGATGGGCCGCACCTCCGGTGCTGCTGCAAAAGGACTTCTTTCACCGCTGTGTTCAGCCATTCTTAAATAAGGATAAAAAGGTTTATGTGATTATTTCGGATGCCTTGTGCTATGAAATTGGTGATGAATTACTAAGTCTGATTCGCCGGGAAGATCGCTTTGACGCCAATCTTGAACCTGCGCTCTCTATGTGTCAGGTCAGAGAGTGCTTTGCTTGTCCATTGCAGTTTCATTTATTGGGGATGGAGAGTGGTTGATTCGTATCCAGGCTATCAGCCCAGGCTTGAACTTTTTGATGATCGATAACATTACCCGCATCCACATCCGCCAGTGCTTCAAGTGTCAAACGATACCGTTCTTCCTGATCAACCCAGGCGGATAATGCCTGCTTGACAATCCACCCTCGCGAACGTTCCAGACGGTTAGCTAATTGATCTACTTTTGTCGGCCAGCTGGAGAGGGACATGCGCGGTCACGACTTTAGTATTGGAATTGGCCATATATTCGATCCTCCATCTTTAGTCATAACTAATCATACTGATTAATCATGATTAATTCAAATTGTCGCCCAACTTTACCGAGCCGATGGTGAAAAAAACCGTCTGAAATCTGAGGATGGTTTTTTATCGACTCTTTTAAAAGAATCCCCGTTAACTTAACAACCACAAGCTGCTTTAGCTGGAATTTTTTCACCGATAAACCTCGCTGCGTTTTCCAACTTTCAAAACCAGGACGCACAACACGTCATCTTGAATATCACAGATAATTCGGTTGTCACCTACTCGATAACGCCATAATCCACCCAGCGGCCCTTTTAGCATTTTTCCTGTGTTACGCGGATCATCCTGCACCGATAAGCGCTCTTTGATGAAACGCATAATTCGCCTGGCCTCTTTTTTGTCCGGTTTTGCCAGTTGTTTTTTGGCCGTACCGGTAATTTCAATCGTCCAGGCCAAGCGACTTTTCCACCTCGTCTAACGAATAAACGGCTTCCTCACCTTTTCTGACTCGCTCAAGCGTATTGGCCGCCAAATAATAATCTTCCATATCGGTAAGCCCGGCTTCGATAATTTCACGCAAATAAAAGGCTTTTGACCGGCCTGTTTTGGCGGCCAAATCATTCAGCCTTTGCGCAATTTCAGGATTTAATCTGACTGATGTCGCCATAACACTCTCCAATAATGAATAGCTGTATTCATATTATACATTGCCCAATACTCGCTGCGTAAAAACGCATAAAAAACCGTCTGAAATCTGAGGACGGTTTTTCATAGCTTTTTTTTGACAATTTCAAAATAATCCCCCTCAAGTTAATTGTTTTTTTGAAGGGGACATTTATGCAAGCAAAAGCTCTGGTTCTCGCCTGTTTACTCGGGCTTCCAGCCGCCACATTTGCCGACACCGATGCCGAACGGGAGGCTCTGGCCAAAATCATCCATGAACTGGACGCCATTAAACCGTTGATCAATGAAGCTCGCTCCCAGGCCGATCCTGACAGCCGCATCCGCTTTCAGTACGACTGGCTGCTGTTGGACTTACAGCGCATCAAAGCCGGTATTACCGAACATTTGTATGCCCCCCAAACCCATCCCCCGCATTTTCCGCCGTTGAAGGGCGATTACCGTCATTAACAGGTTGTTGATTTTTACAAAAATTGAAAACTTAAACACCACATCTGGTGTTTTATTTTTTTATCTATCACTATATATTGTGGTGTTCTAGTGGTTAAATTCAGTTTTTCAACAGCCTGTTAAGAGGACACCGTTATGACCTCAGCTCAAATTTCGGCGTTCAGCAACTCAACCGGCGGTTTTGCACCGGCTGTCGTGTTGAAGCTGATCGCCGGAATCCTCGCCGTCATCTATCTGTTATGGCTGGCCTGGATCGCTTATTCGCAACTACGCTCGTGGAAGAACGGGCAAGGAGATTTTTACGACTTTTTATTTATTACCATCCGGGCGGCGCTTGTCGCCCTTATTATCGGCTTTTTTATCACAACCTGATTGACGAGGAAAAAACAGTGAGAAAACACTTATCAAAACCTTTTATCGCGTTATACACCTGGCTGACAAGTGCCAGTTTCAATGTGCAGGCGGCACTGCCAACGCCTGTCGCCCCCAGTACCGGTCAACCTAAAGGCGACTGGCTGTCGCTCATCAAAGGCTATTCGAAAGATGCTGGACTGGTGATCGGTCTGGTACTGGCGACCGTGGCGTTTTTATGGTTCGCGTGGATCACCATTGCCAAGTTCAACGAAGCCAGAGCAGGACGAGCGGAATGGGGCGAAGTGGGCCTGACCGCGATTGTCGCCGCAGGAGTCATGGTCTTTATCAGTTATCTGCTCACCGAAGCGGCTAACACGATTGTGTAACTGATGGAGCATCAAACCGAAACACTGGCTGACCGGCGCAATCCGGAGCCGGTCATCTTCCGGGGCAGCACCAACAGCGAGCTGGGCATGATTTTATTGTGCGCGGTGCTGTTCTGGCTGCCGCTCAGTTTCATTATCGCCGCCTTGTTCGGGGCGGTGATGATGGGCCTGGGCTTTTCCGCCCTGTGGGTTCTGGCCACGGTCTTTTCTGGTTCCACTTTGTTCCAGCGCATCAAACGCGGCAGGCCGGATTATTACTACCAGCAAAAACTGAAGATTTTCTTTCATAAAACCGGACTGAAAAAGTCCGCATTGATTTTACGCGGTGGCCACTGGGATCTGGGCCGAACCCGCCTTTCTTTTAACCGACCCAAATAACCCTTTATGCGCTATCAGGATCTCAACACATCATTAAAATCGCATATCACCACACTGAGAGCGGTGACTGGTGTTCTGGTGTTAATCAACCTGCTGTTGTGGCGGGGCTGGAACAACGCCAAAAGCGATCTTATCATTCATATACCCCCGGACATTCGTTCCGGGGCGTCCCTGAAACCAGGTGACATTTCACCCGCCAATGTCTATGCCTTCGCCGGTTACATTTTTCAGCAACTTAACCGCTGGGATAAAAACGGCGCTGATGACTACGGCAAACAGATTTCTTATTTATCGGCCTTTTTAACCCCTCAATACCTGGAATATTTAAAAAACGATCTGGAGATTCGCGGCCAAAAAGGGGAGTTGGCCGGGCGTACCCGGGCTATACAACCCATTCCGGGCCAGGGCTTTGAAGAACGCAGGGTCGATATACTCGATGCAAACACCTGGGTGGTCTGGCTGGACTTTCATATTCAGGAATTTGTCCGCGGCATGGAAGTAAAAAACATCAAAATCCGCTATCCGATCCGGGTCGTGCGTTTTAATGTCGATCCTGAAAAGAACCCCTGGGGACTGGCACTCGATGGTTTTCAACCGCCGGGACCTGCCAAATTGGGTGAAAGCGACCTTAACCCGGATGAAACTACTTCAGATACCGCAACCATCCCTTCAACGGAATAACCCGAGGAGAATTTCAGTGATTAACCGTTTCACGCTTTTATTTTTATTGATAACGGTCAGTCTGACCGGTTTTTCGGCGCAGCGGGTTGAACGGCTGTTCTGGGACAAGCATCCGTTAAAAATCACGTTGCCTGTTGGTAAAGAACGGCTGGTGTCATTTCCATCCGGTGTCCGGGCGGGTATTCCCACCGCATTGGCCGGGAAGCTCCGCACCCAGATCAATCATGGGACGGTTTACTGGCTGGCCAAAGAACCGTTTGAGACTCAGCGTATCGAGGTGCGGGAAATCAATGGCAAACACATCTACCTGATCGATCTTCAGGCGAAAAAGACCACACATGCCGCGATGCCGGTCGACATTCTGCCCAAACAGGATGAACCTGCCACGGGAAGCAGCAGACAAGCCACCCGAAAATCCCACAAGCGCCGCAAAGCGCCAGGCTATGTTACCTTGACCCGTTTTGCCGCCCATCAGCTTTATGCGCCGAAACGCTTGCTCAAAAAAGTGCCGGGCATTCATCGCGTGTCAGTATCCAGAACGCCCATTCGCCATTTGCTCCGTGGGCATTATATCAAGGCTACGCCACTGGCCAGCTGGCAGGCAGGGCGTTTGTATGTCACTGCCGTGGAACTGAACAACCCGGGCCGTGAGCGCATCGATCTCGACCCGCGTGATCTTCGCGGCCAGTGGCGAGCGGCCACCTTTCAGCATAACCTGCTTTATCCAG